>NZ_LMGC01000037.1:0-220241 GCF_001427045.1 Ensifer sp. Root558
TCTCCAATGAAAGAACGCAAGGGGCAGAACGCCTTGAGTTGGCGGCTTTCCTTGGGTTCGGTTTTGTTCTGACCGGCCTTTTTTGCCGATCGGCTCAATGGTCTTCGTTCCGCTGGACAGGGCCGTCCTTCGGTTCTGAACCATTCTCCAATGCGTGACCTGATGGCTTGGCTTCGGTCACAGAGTGGCGTTCGGCTCCCGGCTTCCCATTCTCCTTGAGGAGCGCAGCCCGGCACTGCTAGGCTCGCTAGAAAGTCATCAGGACAGTCGGGATTTCATTGACGCGCCTTCCGTGATGATGCTTTCGCCGCGCGGCTCGTAAGCGCGCTGGTCGCGCAGGATCTGGAAGGCGATCGTCAAAAGCTTGCGCGCCATCGCCACACGCGCCTTGTTGGTTCCTCTGATCTTCAGGTGCTCATATTGGGCGCGAAGCTGTGGATCGCTGGCGATCGCCGGGGTGACCGCYTCGACAAAAGCCCAGCGCAGCCACTTGTTGCCCTGCTTGATGATCTTGCCGTGATAGGTCTTGCCGCCGCTCGAATAGGTCGAGGGCACCAGCCCSGCATAGGCGGCCAGCTTCTTCGGGTTGCGGAACCGCGCTATGTCATCGATCTCCGCGTCGATCAGACGGGCGAAGAACTCGCCGATGCCGGGGATCGTCTTCAACAGCCTCACGTTGGGATTGGCCTTGGTCATCGCCCGGATCGTCGCTTCCGACTGCTTGATCCGCTCATYGATGKCGCCAATGAAAGCGAGGCCACGGTCGATCTGGATGCGGTCGATCTCAGAGACGTTGACCTGCGAAAGCTGAATGCGGCCGGCCTTACCAAACAGATCGCCGAGCGTCTTCAGTTGCGCCGTCTGCTCCGGATAGCGATCAAACACCGTGACGATGCGGTTCTTCGTCATCGTGCGCAGCCGCACGTAGAACATCCGCTCCCGCAGGGCGACACGCAGGTCCCGCGACCGCTCGCTTGGCGCCCAGGCTTCCGGCACCAGGTCGGCGCGCAGCAAATGCGCCAGCACGGTCGCATCGATCTTGTCGGTCTTGATCTTGGCGTCGGCGATCGCCTTGACCTTCAACGGGTGGGCGAGAACGACATCATCACAAATGTCGTCGAGCCAGTCGTAGATAACCATCCAGTTGCGCGTCGCCTCGACAACCGCATGGCTGTTTTCGCGGTACCGCTCGAGAAACCCGCCGAGCGACTGGCGATCGTTCTTCACCCGGCCGGAGCGCAGCGTCTTGCCGCTGCTGTCCTGCACCACCAGATGGCTRTAGGATTTGTGGTARTCRACSCCGATATGGTAATCATAGGACGCAGTCATGCTTCCAACTCCCGTGTTGAGATCTCCAAAACCCCAACAGGATAAGCCGAAAGGCCGGAAGCGTGGCTGTCCCTCAATCATCACCTGCATCTCAGTGATCCGTTCTCTCAGCGGACGCGGTCTCTTTCATGCCACCTCCTTCGTTGAAGCATCCTTGCGGCCAAGATATTGAGACGATCTTGGTGAAACGTCCTAAGCCGAAAGGCCGGAAGCGTGGCTGTCCCTCAATCATCACCTGCATCTCAGTGATCCGTTCTCTCAGCGGACGCGGTCTCTTTCATGCCACCTCCTTTCGGTTCTTGTCGCCCGGAGATCTGGCTCTTGCTGATAACCGGCGTGAACCCTGCCTGAGGGTCTCACTCTGAGCCCTGAGGTCAACGCCTCCTTTCGAGCTAGTTGCACTGCTGACGGCCTCGGAAATTAAAGATGAGTACAATACTCATATTTGTTGTGCGCACCGCACGGGCGCGCTAATGAACGCCGGCGCTGCCTCGTCTGCACCGCGCCCTGTCTCTCATCTTCGCTCTGCCGACGGCTCCGGATCGGCCCTGAAACCTATCATGCCAGAGAAATCATCTTCGCATTTGATGCTCGACGACGCGATCGTCGCCTACTACGACGAGCTTTGCGCGATGACGCGGCGGCGTGGTCACCAGGCGGCAACCGCGAACGAGGTCGTTCACGAGCTTTATGTTCGGTTGGTCGATCGGCGCACGCCGCTTGAGGGCAAGTCGTCGCTCAGGGCGTTTCTGCGCCGCGCCTGTGCCAATCTCGGTATCGACCGGCTGCGGCGCGACCGCTTCGAGTTCAAGCTTTTCTCCGGTAGCGAAGAAGACGCTCTGGCTGTCGCCAGCGATATCACTGCGCCTGATGCCAACATCGATCTTCCCCGGCGGCTGGCGATCCTGAAGAGGGCGATCATGGACATGTCGCTGCAGCGGCGGCGCGTCTTTCTCGCAAGCCGCATCGGCAACCTCACCTCGGACGAAATCGCCATGCGCACAGGGATCAGTCGCAACATGGTCGACCGGCATCTGCGCAAGGCCTATCTGCATTGCCTCGACCGGTTGGAGGAGGTGTTGTGACGGCGCGCGACAGGAGGATGCGCGAGCAGGCGGTGGATTGGCTCGTCCGCCTGACGGGTGATCCCGACGGTGAAGCGTTGCAGCTCGCCTTCGAACGCTGGCGCGCGGAGGATCCTGCCCATGCCGAGATTTTTGCGCGCGCTCAAAGGGCGATCGGTGACGCATCGCTCTTGATCCGGCGCGAACCGGAATTCGCCCAAAGGGCGGTGAAGCGGACAGGGACGCGGCGAAAAACCGCAACAGCGCTGGCGGCCATCGTCAGCGTCGGCGCCGGCATTTTTGTTGCGCTCGACGGCGCCCTGTGGATGCAGGCGGACGTCATCGCCGGCAAGGGTGAAAGGCCGATTCTTACCCTTGAGGATGGCTCGACACTGCAGCTCAACGCCCAGTCGGCCGTCGCCTATCAGTTCACTTCCGCCGAGCGGCGGATCGTGCTGCTGCGTGGCGAGGCCTTCGTCCAGGTCGCGGCCGACAGCCAACGGCCCTTTGTCGTTAAGGCCGGAGGCGGCAC
This sequence comes from Ensifer sp. Root558, assembly GCF_001427045.1. NCBI lineage: Bacteria > Pseudomonadati > Pseudomonadota > Alphaproteobacteria > Hyphomicrobiales > Rhizobiaceae > Ensifer > Ensifer sp. Root558. Next base: position 2,926 of record NZ_LMGC01000037.1, read on the forward strand.
GACGACGGCACTCGGGACGGCATTCGACGTCAACCTCACCGACGACGGCACCAGCGTCACCGTTCTCGAACACGCCGTATCGGTCGCGACGGACGCGGCAATGCCGCCGCGCCGCGTCGCGGTCAACGAGCAGGTCAGCTACGACCATGACGGCCGGCTCGGCGATGTCACGCCGGTCGATCCATTCGTGGCAGCAGCATGGCGGCAGGGGCGCCTGGTTTTCGAGGAACGCACGATCGCGTCCGTCGTCGAGGAAATCGGGCGCTACGTTCCCGGCAAGATCCTGATCGCCGATGCCGGCGTCGGCGCCAGGCGGGTGTCCGGCAGCTTCGATCTCTCCGATCCCGTCGGCGCATTGCAAGGTCTTGCCGAAGCCTTCGACGTCAAGGTCACCCGGATCGGACGCTACGTCACGATCCTGCGCTAAAAAAATCGAGGACGAGGTGTCCCTGAACCGGCACCTCGTTCGTCCAGAAACCAGACCCCGGCCGTTTCGGCCATCTCTCTGTCTGGAACCATCATGTCATATTCGAATACGACCGGCCGCCGCCGCCAATCCGGAATTCTCAACCTGCTGATGGCAGGCACCGTGTTTGCCCTCACCACCACCATCGCTCTTGCGCAAGATGCGGTGCGGCATCACGTCGACGTACCTGCGGGCAAGCTGACGACGGCCGTCAATCGCCTGGCCTCACAGCTCAAGCTGCAGGTGGTGTTCGACAGCTCGGTCGCCTCAGGGGTCACCACGCCAGGCCTTTCCGGCGAGATGACGGCCGAAGAGGCGCTGGCGCGGTTGCTGAGCGGAACGGGCGTCCGCTATCGTTTCGTCGGCAGCTCGACGGTGAAACTGATGGGTGCGGTGGAAGCCGCGACGCCGGCAGACGGCGAAGGCACGAAGCTCGCGCCCATTGTCGCCCGCGGCGACGCCAAGGACGGTGACCGCGCGCCGAACATCGCGGTCCTTGATGCTGAGGACATCGAAAAGGCCCAGGCATCGAGCCTTCCGGAATTGCTGCAGAAGACGCCCGGCGTGTCGATGGGCGGTGGCGTGCGCATCGAAGGACAAACGCTCGCCATCCGCGGCTTTGCCCGGCAGTCTGACGTGCGGATCATCCTCGACGGCGCGCCGAAGAATTTCGAGAAGTACGACCAGGGCACAGTCTTCATCGAGCCCGAACTGCTCAAGCGCGTCGAGATCGAAAAGGGCGCGACATCGGTGCGCTACGGCAATGGCGGCTTCGGCGGCACGGTGCTGATGGAGACCAAGGACGCGGCTGACATGCTCAGGCCCGGCGAAGAATGGGGCGTCTGGGCCAAGTCCGGTTTCCAGAGTGCCAACAAGCAGTTTCTCGAAACCGGCGCGCTCTACGGAAAGTCGGATTTCGGCGGCCCCATCACCTATGATGGCCTTCTGGCCGGCACATGGCGCAAAAGCGACGACATGCGCGTCGGCGGCGGCGAGGTCTACAACTATTCCAACTCGAAGCTGACCACCCTGCTTGCCAATGTCGGTGCCGCATATGACGGCCACGAGATCAGGGGGACGGTCGCCTACGGCCAAAACGACAATTGGGGACCCGTGGCCGCCATCCGCGGCCAGTCGGCGCCGTCGGACTACAACATCACCCGCTACGGCTACAAGGAAGCGATGCGCCGGCTTCTCACCTGGCGTGAAATCGAGGATTTCACCTCGACGCTTACCTATAGCTATACGGGCGACAGCGACCTGGTGAATTACCGCATGATGGGGAGCTTCTCGTCGACCGGCCAGCATGCGAAGCGGCCCGACATTCCGGGGCTCAACCCCAGCGCATCCGTCGGCGGCTACGAAAACGATGCCACCTACACCGACATCAAGTTCGAAGCGGAGAATACCTCCAACTTCACGCTCGGCGGACTGTCGCACAGCCTGAACTATGGCATTCAGTACCTGGATCATGACCGGGACATCTGGATGTATGACATCGCCAACCGCACCCAGGCGCAGTACAACTACGGCTCCTACGCCCCCTGGTTCATGCCCGAGGGCTCGCAGAAGACCTTTGCCGCTTTCGTTCGCGATCGGATCGGACTGACGGACACGTTTGCCGTGACGCCGGGCCTGCGCTACGACCATGTGCGCTCGAAGGGCGTGCCGAACGAGGCGCCGCGGTTAAACAATCCGCTGGCCGGGCACGACTATTCCGCCGTGTCGCACCAGGGTGTGACGCCGGCGATCAGCCTGTCATGGGAAGCCACGTCGTCGGTGCGGTTCTTTGCCGACTGGGCCTATGCGATGCGGGTGCCCAACATTGACGAAATCTATTCGACCCAGAGCGTGCTTACCAAGGCTTCCGGCACCAGCCGTGATCTGGAGGTCGAGCGTAACAGCACCTTCAACATTGGTGTCGACTTGAGCTTCAACGACGTGCTGACGACCGACGACATGCTGTCGACGCGTATTTCGGTCTACAACAACCACGTCTCCAATCCGGTAACGCGCCGGTTCGGCACGGCCAACCTCGCCGACGTTACCGGCAACGTGCCATTTTACTGGAACACGCCGTCCTACGATATCCGCGGCATCGAGTGGCAGGCGCACTACGAGACCGAGCGTATGTTCGCCGATCTCGGCGTGTCCTGGATGACCGGCGAGCGGACCGGCGCCGTCAACAACGTCTGGGGACCGGACACCTATATCAACGATCTGGCGCCCCTGACCGTGATCGCGACGGCCGGGATCAAGGTACCGGATCAGGACCTCGCCTTCGGCTGGACAGGCACCTTCGTCGACGACCAGAACCGCACGCCCTACAATCAGGGCGGACAGACCTACGCGCGCCCGCCGAGTGCCGGCTATGCGGTGCACGGCCTCTTCCTCGACTGGACGCCGACATCGGGCTTCATGGAGGGTGGCGAAGTGCATCTCGCGGTCGACAATATCTTCGACAAATACTACGAGCCCTATCTCAGCGACGGGATCTCGGCGATGCCCGGCCGCAACTTCAAGATCGCGATCAGCCGCAAGTTCTGACCGGAACATGGACCCGGCCGGCCGGCATGCGGGCCGGCCGAATGTCCTCCTACGCGCCTCCGCGCAGCAGTGGCGCTTGATTGCGGTGCTCCACCCGCCTCTGTCTGTAAAGTTGCGTATAATAGGTTGCGAGCTTGCCAATCCTTGCTTGACAGCCGTCGATTGCCCGTATCTTAATCATGCTCTCAGATTGAGCATGATCAATCCATTCACATGACCTCGATGGTCGACGGGCAGTTTCGCCCCATGATGCCCCCATCTTCGATGGGCCCGGCGTCGTGGGGTTTTTGGTTTTTGGCGGGTACATGAGCGGCGCGGTAAAGATCGGCATCCTCTATTCGACGACCGGGCCCTACGGGACGATGGGCCGCGACTGTCGCGATGGCGCGGAACTGGCGATCGAGGAGATTGCGGCAAGCCATCCAGGCCGGATCGAGCCGGTTTTCATCGATCCGGAAGCCAATATCGACCGTTATCTCGAAGGCGCCAGATCGCTGCTGCGCGACCACGGATGCCGCCACATCATCGGCACCATCACCTCGCTCGCTCGCAAGGAGGTCATTCCGCTTGTCGAAAAGCACGACGGCCTGCTCTGGTACATGTGCCCCTATGAGGGCTTCGAGGCAAACGACAACGTGATCTATACGGGCGGCTGCCCGAACCAGCATTTGCTGCCCTTGCTCGACTATCTGCTGCCGCGTTTCGGCAACCGGCCCTATCTGATCGGCGCAAACTATGTCTGGGGCTGGGAAATGAACCGCCTGGCGCGTGAGCTGGTGGAGGAAGCCGGCGGCGCAATCCTCGGCGAGCGTTACCTGCCGCTCGAGGAAACCGCGGTCGAGCGGATCGTCGCCGAAATCGAGCAGCGCCGGCCGAGCTTCATCCTCAATAATCTCGTCGGTCCTTCCAGCTACGCATTCCACGCGGCGATCCGGGCGCTCGCCGTGCGCGATCCGGGGTTCCGGCCGGAAAACTGCCCGGTCGTCAGCTGCGACCTTCAGGAGTGCGAGCTGACGGATATCGGCCTCGGGGTCGCGACCGGCCAGCTCTGTGCCGCCTCCTATTTCGACACGGTGGTTTCGCCCGACAATGCGGCCTTCAAGCTGCGCGTTGCCAGTCGCTTCGGCCCCGGGCGGCGCATCTCCAGCCTGTTTGCCAGCGCCTATGCCTCCGTCAAGCTTTGCGCCGAGGCGATCATCGAGGCGGGCGTCGACGATCCTGCGACGATCACGCAGCTTGTTTCGGCAGCGGCGCATCAGAGTGTGCTCGGCCCGCTCAGGATCGATCCGCAGACCCACCATGCGGCGTTGCCGTTCCATCTCGGCCGCATCAGCGACGACGGAGGCTTCGACATCGTCACATCGCTGCCGTCAATTGCCGCCGACCCCTATCTGACCGGCCAGCGCAAGCGCAAGGCGCCCCAATTGCGGATCGTCTCATGAGGGAAACACCGAACTTCACCGGCTGGCGTGCGGCAATCCTGCACCGCGAAGACCAGACGACGGAGCGGCTGGTGCGACAGCTCAAGCTCTTCGGCTTCGACGTCACCGTACAATGGCAGCCGCTCGATGCGCGCGACCTGCCCGATATCATCCTCGTCGACGCTGACCAGGGCTGGAGCGGGCTCTTGCCCTGGAAGGACGAACAGGCGCCACGGCCGCTGATCGCCTTGCTCGGCTCGGAAGCACCGGGCCGGGTCGCCTGGGCGATGGGGCAGGGGGTTGCGGCCATCATCGCCAAGCCGGTCGCGTCCTCGGCGGTCTACCCGGCCCTGGTGTTGGCGGTTGGGATCCACGAGGAGCGCCGCGCCGTCGCCGACAAGATCGCCCATCTCGAAGAACGGGTGCGCATGCGCCCGCTCGTTCATGCCGCCGTGCAGAAGATCGGTCAGGCCTGCCATGTCAACGAAGAACAAGCCTATGGAATCCTGCGCAATTGCGCGATGAAAAAGCGCCTGTCGATGGAGCAGATCGCCGGTTCCATCCTCGGCGGTGCCGAGCCCCTGCCGGAGGCCGGTTGATGCAGGTTTTGAAATCCATGTTCAGGCAGCCGGCGGCGCTGTTCGGTCTCGTCGTCGTGGCACTGGTCGTCATGCTCGCTGTGGCCGCTCCGCTGGTTGCCCCCTATAGCCCGGACGAACAGATGTTCGACGGGCTGACGCTCGAAGGCGCGCCGTTGCCGCCGAGTGCTCAGTTCCTGCTCGGTACCGATACGCTCGGCCGCGACCTCTTTTCGCGCCTGCTCTACGGCGCCCGAACTTCGCTCGTCATCGGCCTCGTCGCCAATGGCGTTGCCGTCTCGATCGGGCTCATGATCGGCATTCTCTCGGGCTACATGCGGGGCCTTATCGGCAGCGCACTGATGCGCTTCACCGACCTGATGATGGCCTTTCCGGCGCTGCTGCTGGCGATCGTGCTTGCCGCACTGCTGCGCCCAAGCCTCTGGATCGTCGCCATGGTGATCGCGCTCGTCAACTGGGTCCAGGTCGCCCGCATCGTCTATACCGAGACCCGTGGCTTGGTTGAACGCGACTTCATCCTCGCCGAGCGCTCGCTCGGTGCCGGCCACGGGCGCATCCTGTTTCACCACATCCTGCCGCATCTGGTGCCGACGGCGATCGTCTGGGGCACGCTCGGCATCGCAACCACGGTGCTGCTCGAAGCGACGCTCTCCTTCCTCGGCATCGGCGTCCAGCCGCCGACACCCTCCTGGGGTAACATCATCTTCGAGAGCCAGAGCTATTTCCAGGCCGCGCCCTGGCTGGTGTTCATCCCCGGCGCCGTCATCCTTTTGACCGCGCTCTCCTTCAATCTGGTCGGCGATGCGCTCCGCGATATCCTCGACCCGACGCAACGCGGGAGGGGCTGAGATGGCATTCCTTCTGCTGCGCCGTCTCGTGCAGACCGCGCTCATCCTGCTCGGCGTTGCCGCCATCACCTTCCTGTTGCTCTATGCGCTTCCCGCCGACCCGGCGCGCATGATCGCCGGGCGCAGCGCAACGGCGCAGACGGTCGCCAACATTCGTCGGGAACTCGGGCTCGACCAGCCGCTGCTCGTTCAGTTCTGGAGCTATCTCCAGGGGCTGGTGCAGGGCGATCTCGGTCGCTCCTACGCGCAGAAGACCGATGTCGGTACCTTGATCGCGGCGCGCCTGCCGGCAACGCTGATCCTGATGGCGGCCGGAATTTTCGTCGAAGTCCTGCTCGGCGTGTTTCTCGGTGTCGTCGCGGCCATCCGGCGCGGCGGTTTCGTCGATCGGCTCGTGATGATGGCATCCTTCGTCGGCGTCTCGGCACCGCAATTCGTTGCGGCCCTTTTGCTGCTCTATGTCTTCGCGGTCACGCTCGCCTGGTTCCCGATGAGCGGCTTCGGCAGCTTCGCCCATGTGGTCCTGCCGGCGCTGACGCTCGGCATCCTCGGTGCCGGCTGGTATGCGCGCATGGTGCGCTCGGCGATGATCGACGTCTTGAACCAGGATTATGTGCGCACCGCACGTGCCAAGGGCCTGTCCTCGTTCCGCATCATCTTCCGCCATGCGCTGCCGAACGCGCTTCTACCCGTCATCGCCATGATCGGCATCGATATCGGCCAATTCATGAGTGGGGTCGTTGTCGTCGAGGCCGTCTATGGCTGGCCAGGCATCGGCCAGCTCGCCTGGCAGGCGATCCAGCAGGTCGACATTCCGATCATCATGGGGGTGACGCTCGTCTCGGCGCTCGCGATCGTGCTTGGCAACCTCCTTGCCGACCTCGTCGCGCCGCTCATCGATCCGCGCATCCGCGCCCGCTAATCCGAAACCAACCAAAAAGGGGAACAACAATGTTCAAAAGCTGGCTTCGAACTTCAACCGTCGCTGCGGCACTGCTCGCAGCACCGCTCTCGGCCCTTGCACAGGATGCGCCGAAACAGGGCGGAGATATCGTCATCACCTACAAGGACGATATCGCCACGCTCGATCCCGCCATCGGCTACGACTGGGTCAACTGGTCGATGATCAAGAGCCTGTTCTCGCGCCTGATGGACTACAAGCCGGGTACCACCGAGCTGGTGCCGTCGCTCGCCGAAACCTTCGACGTCGCGCCGGATGGCCTGACCTATACGTTCAAGCTGCGCAAGGGCGTGAAATTCACCAACGGCCGCGAGATCGTCGCCTCGGACGTGAAGTATTCGATCGAACGGGCGGTCGACCCGAAGACGCAGGGGCCGGGCGCCGGTTTCTTCGGCGCGATCAAGGGCTTCGACGATCTCTCGGGCGGCAAGGCGGCGACGCTTGAAGGCATTGAGGCGCCGGATGATGCGACTGTCGTCTTCCACCTGTCGCGCCCGGACGCAACCTTCCTGCACGTGCTCGCCGTCAACTTCGCCTCGGTCGTGCCAAAGGAAGCGGTCGAGGCTGCCGCCGGCGACTTCGGCAAGAAGCCGGTCGGCTCCGGCACCTTCGTCCTTAGGGACTGGACCGTCGGTCAGAGCCTGACCTTCGAGCGCAACCCCGACTATTTCGTCAAGGACATGCCGAATATCGACAAGTTCACGGTCGAGGTCGGCCAGGAGCCGCTGGTGGCGCTGCTGCGACTGCAGAAGGGGGAGGTCGATATTGCCGGGGACGGTATTCCGCCGGCAAAATTCCTCGAAATCAAGAATTCGCCTGAAGGCGCCGAGATTATCGTCGATGGACAGCAGCTCCATACCGGCTATGTCACGCTCAACACCAAGGTGAAGCCCTTCGACGACGTAAAGGTTCGTCAGGCCGTCAATATGGCGATCAACAAGGAGCGTATCACCCGCATCCTCAATGGTCGCGCGACGCCCGCCAACCAGCCGCTGCCGCCGCTGATGCCGGGTTACGACAAGGCGTTCACCGGTTATGACTATGACGTCGAGAAGGCGAAGGCCCTGCTCGCCGAGGCCGGACATGGCGATGGCTTCGAGACGGTGCTCTATTCGACCAACACCGACCCGCAGCCGCGCATCGCCCAGGCGATCCAGCAGGATCTGGCCGCCATCGGCATCAAGGCGGAGGTGCGGGCGCTGGCCCAGGCCAACGTCATTGCCGCCGGCGGCACCGAAGGCGAAGCGCCGATGATCTGGTCGGGTGGTATGGCCTGGATCGCCGACTTCCCGGACCCGTCGAACTTCTACGGCCCGATCCTCGGCTGCTCCGGTGCGGTCCAGGGCGGCTGGAACTGGTCGTGGTACTGCAACGAGGCACTCGACAAGCGCGCCGTTGCCGCCGATTCCATGTCCGATCCGGCAAAGGCGGCCGAGCGACAGGCGGAATGGGGCAAGATCTTCACCGACATTATGGCCGATGCGCCGTGGGTGCCCGTCACCAACGAGCGCCGCGTCGTCGCCAAGTCGCCGCGAATGGGTGGCGAGGGCGAGATCTACGTCGATCCGACCCGGGTCATCAACTACGACGCGATCTTCGTGAAGCAATAAGCGTCGGGCTCTCCGGAGGTCGTCTTCGGGGAGCCTCTTCATGAGTTTGGGAGAGATTTCATGTGCGTTGCCTGCACACACACCATCCATCGCGCCAAGCATCATTTCGGCTGGAACCGCGACTTCGAGCCGACGCTGATCGCCAAGCCCGGTGAGACCATCCATTTCGAATGCCTGGATTCTTCCGGCGGGCAGCTCGGCGCTGGCTCGACGCTCGACACATTGGCCTCGCTCGATTTCGAGAAGATCAATCCGGTGACGGGGCCTGTTTATGTCGAAGGTGCTGCGCCCGGCGACGCGCTGAAGGTGACGATCCGCCGCTTCGTGCCCTCGGGCGTTGGCTGGACGGCCAACATTCCGGGCTTCGGCCTGCTCGCCGATCAGTTCACCGATCCGGCGCTGCACATGTGGTCCTATGATGCGAATACCATGGCGCCGGCGCTCTATGGACCGGGCGGCCGCGTGCCGTTGAAGCCCTTCGCCGGCACGATCGGCGTCGCGCCGGCCGAACCGGGCCTGCATTCGGTGGTGCCGCCGCGCCGGGTCGGCGGCAATCTCGACATTCGCGATCTCACATCGGGCGTCACCCTCTATCTGCCGGTCGAGGTGGAGGGCGCGCTGTTTTCCATCGGCGACACCCACGCAGCCCAGGGCGACGGCGAGGTCTGTGGCACCGCGATCGAGAGCCAGATGGAGGTCGAAGCCACGATCGAGCTCGTCAAGGGTGCCCGTCTCGCCAGCCCGCGGTTCACTACGCCGGGTCCGGTGACCCGTCATCTGGATGCTGCCGGTTACGAGGTGACGACCGGCATCGGCCCGGATCTGATGACCGGCGCGCGCGAAAGCCTGATGCGCATGATCGACCTGCTTGGCGCCGAACACGGCTTGAGTCCGGTCGATGCCTATCTGCTCTGCTCGGTCTGCGGCGACCTCCGCATCAGCGAGATCGTCGACGCTCCGAACTGGGTCGTTTCCTTCTACTTCCCGAGGATCGTCTTTTCGTGACAACGGCAGCACCCGTGCTCGGCATCGATGGCCTCTGCGTCGATGCGCTGACGCCGCAAGGGCCGCGAAGGGTCCTTGATGCCGTCAGCTTCAACCTCATGAGCGGCGAAACGCTGTGCATTGCCGGCGAGAGCGGCTCGGGCAAATCCGTGACTTCGCTTGCTGTCATGGGGCTCCTGCCGAAAGCCTCGCTGCGGATCGCCTCCGGCAGCATCAAGCTCGAAGGGCGCGAACTCTCGAAGCTCTCCAACAGTGCGATGCGCAGCGTGCGCGGCGGCGATGTCGCGATGGTCTTTCAGGAGCCAATGACATCGCTCAATCCCGTGATGTCGATCGGCGAGCAACTGACCGAGGCCATTCGCGAACATCAGGGTTCCGAGGGGGGAACGGCGAGTGCCGTCGCCCTGCGCATGCTGGATGCGGTGCACATCACCGAGCCGGCGCGGCGCATGACGCAATATCCGCACGAGCTTTCCGGCGGCATGCGGCAGCGCGTGATGATCGCGATGGCACTCTCGTGCCGACCCAAGGTGCTGATCGCCGACGAGCCGACGACGGCACTCGACGTTACCGTGCAGGCGCAGATCCTGACGCTGATGAAGGAACTGAAGCGGGAATTCGGCGCTTCGATCGTGCTGATCACCCATGACATGGGCGTGGTCGCGCAGATGGCGGATCGCGTGGTCATCATGCAGCAGGGCCGCATCGTCGAGCAGGGCGACGTGCTGCCGATCTTCCGCTCGCCGCGCGAGCGCTACACGCAGGAGCTATTGGCGGCCGTACCGAGGCTGGGGGCGCATGCCGGCACCGACGGCCCGCCGCGCATCGCCGCAACGGCTGCGGCATCCGTCCCGCGGGCGGCGAGCCCGGTCCTGTCCGTGCGTGACCTCGCTGTCCACTACGGAAAAAAGCCCAGCGGACTGTTGGGCGGAAAGAAGCTGGCCGCCGCCGTCAGCGACGTTTCCTTCGACATCTTCCCCGGTGAGACGCTGGGGCTCGTCGGCGAAAGCGGATCGGGCAAGTCGACCACCGGCAAGGCGGTACTCGGCCTCATTCCATTCGATGGCGATGTGGCGATCGACGGCCAGCAGATCGGCGCGCTGTCGCAACGCCAGATGCGGCCCGTGCGCCGCTCCGCGCAGATGATCTTTCAGGATCCCTATGCCTCGCTCGACCCGCGCATGGCGGTCGGGGCGGCGATCGCCGAGCCGCTGCTCATCCATGGCATCGGCAATCGCAGCGAACGCACGGATCGCGTCGCCGATCTGTTGCGCCGTGTCGGGCTTGGGCCCGATGCCGCCAGCCGCTATCCGCACGAGTTCTCCGGGGGACAGCGGCAGCGCATCTGCATTGCCCGCGCGCTGGCGGTCAATCCGAAGCTTATTGTCGCGGATGAAAGCGTGGCCGCGCTCGATGTGTCAGTGCGGGCACGCGTGCTTGATCTGATGCTCGAACTGCAGGAGACGATGGGTCTTGCCTATCTCTTCGTCTCGCACGACATGGCTGTGATCGAGCGGATGTCGCACCATGTCGCCGTCATGCGCGGCGGCCGCATCGTCGAGATGGGAACGCGCCGCGCCGTGTTCGAGGATCCGCAGGACGCCTACACCCGGGCGCTGATGGCCGCGGTGCCGCTGCCGGACCCGCCGATGCGGAAAAGCGCTTAGAGCGAGACGACAAAACGCGTGCGGTCTCCGCCCGCATCCCCTCTGTTTGAAACAATCCCGATCGCTCACGGCGCGAGGCCTTGCGACAATACGATGCGAGCCGAGAGGCCGCCGGTCGGTCGGTTGCGCAGTTCGAGTTCGGCGCCGGTTCGGTCAAGCGCACGCTCGACGATGCTGAGGCCGAGCCCGCTGCCGGCCGCCGCCTTGAACCGGCCGCGGAAGAAGCGCTCGGTCACGCGCGGCATTTCCTCCTCGGGGATGCCAGGCCCCTCGTCGTCGATCGCGATTGCGAGATGCTGGCCTCGTATCTCGGCGTGGCAAGAGACCATTGCGCCCGGTGGCGAATGGTTGATGGCGTTTTCGAGCAGGTTGCGCGCCGCGAGCCGGAAGAGGTCCGGATCCATATTGATCCTGAGACCGGACATCGCCCCGTCGACGACAACATCGACGCGACGCGCCTGGCCGGCGAGTTCGGTGCGAAGACTTGTCAGCATCTCGCCGACATCAAAACCGGCCGCCGGCCTGCCGCTCTCGGTGGCTTCGACCGAGGCGATATCGAGCAGTTGCCGCACCAGCTTGCCGGTCCGGTCGACACCGGCGACGATCTGGCCGAGCGCCTTCTCGCGGATTTCGCCGTCGTCGCTGGCGAGCGCCACCTGCGCCTGCGTCTTGAGGCCCGCCAGCGGCGTACGCAACTCGTGGGCGGCAAACGCGATGAAATTCTGCTCGCGCTCGCGGGCGCCGGCGACACGGGCAAAAAGGCCGTTCAGCGACTTCAAGACCGGGCTGATCTCGCGCGTCGTGCCGGTGTCCTCGATCGCGTGCAGGTCGGAGGCTTCACGCGCGGCAAGGTCGCCGGCAAGCTTGCGCAGCGGCGCGAGGCCCCGCCCGACGCAGAGCCAGATCAGCACGGCCAGAAGCGGAATGATCAGCAGCGCCGGCAGCAACAGCCCCTTGACCAGGTCGTTGACCAGCCGGTCGCGGATGCGCAGGTTGTCACCGACGAGAACGCGCACGCCGAGGCTCGCATTCTCCACCGCAAAGACACGCCAGGTCTCGCCGTTGATGACGGTTTCGGAAAAGCCCATGGCGTGGGGCGCAAGCGTTGTGTCGGGCGCGCTGTCCGACTTGCCGATCAGAGTTCCGTCCAGCGACCAGATCTGGCAGGAGAGCTGCCGGTCGTAATGCGGGTGCTCCAGCAGCGGGATCCTGATCGCGCTCTGTGCCGGGCGGTTGGCATGGGTGTCGCCTTCTTCCTTCATCATGTCTGGGCTGACGATCAGCGAATTCACCATGCGCGCCGCCTCCATCAGCCGCGCGTCGAGCACGCGCTCGACTTCGGCGCGGGTGCTGAGGAAGATCCAGACGGTGGCCGATAGCCACAGGAGCCCCGTCGTGATCAGGAGGATGGCGAAAAGCCGGGCGCGCAGCGATTGCATCAGCCGGCTCCGCCCAGCCGGTAGCCGATGCCCCGGATGGTTTCGATCAGTCCCGGGCCGAGCTTGTTGCGCAGATGGTGGATGTGCACCTCCACGGCGTTGCTCTCGATTTCCTCCTGCCAGCCGTAGAGTTTGTCTTCCAGCTTGGTCTTGGAGAAGATCACCCCCGGGTGCGACATCAGCGTATGCAGGATGGAATATTCGCGCCGCGAGAGTTGCACCGGCTTGCCCGCCTGTTCCACCGATTGCCTGGCCGGATCGAGCCTGAGCGTCGACCATTCCAGCGCGGCGCTCGCCCGGCCGCTGGAGCGTCGCGCCAGCGCCCGAAGCCTGGCGGCGACCTCGTCGAGGTCGAAGGGTTTGCCGAGATAGTCGTCGGCGCCAGTGTCGAGGCCGGCGACGCGATCGCGCACGGTGTCGCGTGCGGTCAACAGCAGCACCGGAATGTCGCTCTGCCTGGCGCGCAGGTCCCGCAGAATGTCGAGACCGGAGCCGTCGGGCAGCATCAGGTCGAGCACGACCGCGTCGAAGCCGTTGGCGGCAAGCGCCGTCGCGGCCGCATCGCAGGTGCCGACGGCATCGGTGGTGAAGCCCGCCAGCGCCAGGCCGACCTTCAGGCCGTCTCTAAGGATATCGTCGTCTTCGACGATCAGGACTCGCATCGCTACTCCTAACATTTCTGAGAGCGCGATCCTTTAATCGCTCCCTTAAGGCAGCCTTAAGGTAGGACTTCCCTCTGAGGCGGCATTGCAACAATCGAATCGTTGAATGCCCGATATGACCGAAGCACACGAGCCTTCTTCCTCCACGGCCGATCACAAGACCGGCATCACGCTGACCCGCCGCAGCCTTGTCATCGGCGCGGCCTCGCTGATCGTCACCGGCTGCGCGACCGCCCGCCCGACACCGGCGGTGGTGCCGGCAGCCGTCACGCCCGTCCGCCCCTCAGCCGGCCGGACGGTGCCGCCGATGTACTATGCGATGCCCGACGAGCAGTTTCCGATCCCTGAGGTGAAGATCGCCGAGGTCGATCCGAAGTTCTGGCGGCAGGAGGTGGATTATCCGACCAGTGAGCGGCCCGGCACGCTGATCGTCGATACGCCCGCGAAATACCTCTATCACGTGCTGCCGGGCGGGCGGGCGATGCGCTACGGCATCGGCGTCGGGCGCGAGGGCTTTGCCTGGTCGGGCCGGGCGATCGTCGCCTACAAGCGCAAATGGCCGCGCTGGACGCCGCCCGACGAGATGGTCGCGCGTCAGCCGAAACTCCAGCCCTACAGCATCGCCAATGGCGGCATGCCCCCGGGCATCAAGAACCCGCTCGGCGCCCGCGCGCTCTATATCCATAAGGACGGCAAGGACACGCTCTACCGCATCCATGGCAGTCCCGAGGCATTTTCGATCGGCAAGGCGGTCTCTTCCGGCTGCATTCGCCTGCTCAATCAGGATGTCGTCTACCTCCATGATCAGGTCCGCGACGGCAGCACCATCGTCGTCATTCCGGATCCGACCAAGGGCGACATGGCGATCGGTTAGGTGAGGGCAGGCAGCGAGCGCGGGAATTCTGCAACACTTCGAAAACGAGTACCGCCTCGCGCAAGCGATCCACGCCAAAGAAAGATTTTCACCACATTTCGGTCACGGTTCGGCCCAACAGCCTTGGGCCTCCCCTCGGACCTCCCAACCGAAATCTCCAACCCTGGAATTGAATACAGTGTCGATGAATTTGTCCCGCCGGTCGCTGCTCGCGGTGATCGCCAGCTCTGTTTTGAGCGCCTGCACGCAGATCCCGAAACCCGAACCGAAACCGAAGCTGATCGAGCCGATCGGCGGTGATGGCGGCTCGCCGGAAAAGGCGGCGGATGCGGCGGGCGTGCCGACGAAGACCTTCGACTATGCCAGGATCTACGCGCCGGTGAAGGACGAAGGCTACGACGTCCCGGGCATCCAGCACACCGAGATCAAGCCGCAGTTCCTGCGCCAGGAAGTGGCCTATGCCACCAACGAGCCGCCCCATTCGATCGTCGTCGATACCCAGACGATGTTCCTCTACTACGTCCTGCCCGGCGGCCGCGCCATCCGTTACGGCGTCGGTCTTGGTGCGGCCGGCCGCGCCTGGAAGGGGCGTGCCGTCGTGCATTGGAAGCGCAAGTGGCCGCGCTGGACGGTGCCCGACGACATGGTCGCACGCCAGCCGCACCTCAAGAAATACGGCATCGATGCCGGCGGCATGGATCCGGGCCTCGACAATCCGCTCGGCGCCCGCGCCATGTATATCTTCCAGGACGGCCAGGATACGCTTTACCGCATCCACGGCTCGCCGCAGTGGCGCTCGATCGGCAAGAACGCGTCGGCGGGCTGCGTGCGGATGCTGCAGCAGGACGCGATCGATCTCTATGATCGCGTCAGAGGCAAGACGCCGCTGCTCGTCCTGTGATGGGCGACAATCTGGCGTAATTTCTGCGCCCTTGCCGGACGGATTGCCTCAAAGTGGCTGCGGAAGCGGCAGCCCGTCCGGCCCCATCAGCATATAGTCGGGCGACCGCTGCACCGGCTGGGAGTCCGGCAATGGTTGCCCATCCGGCAGGGGCTGCGCGTCCTGCATCGGCTGCGATTGCACCATGCCGCCGCCCGAGAGATCGGTGACGACGATCGGCGTGCCGTTCGGCACGCGGTTGTAGAGATCGACGACGTCCTGGTTGATCATGCGCACGCAGCCCGACGACACCGACTTGCCGATCGTCCACCATTCCGGCGAGCCGTGAATGCGGTAGAGCGTGTCTTCGCCGTTCTGGAAGATGTACATGGCGCGGGCGCCGAGCGGGTTCTTGAGGCCGGGATCCATGCCGCCCGCCTCGATGCTGAATTGCTGCAGCTCGGGCTGGCGCGCCACCATCTCGTTCGGCGGCTTCCAGCGGGGCCATTCGCGCTTGTACTGGATGACGCCGCGCCCGGCCCAGGCGAAACCGGCACGCCCGAGGCCGACGCCGTAGCGCATCGCCTGGCCGCCTTCATAGACCCTATAGAGAAAGTGGCTGCCGACGTCGACGACCAGCGTTCCCGGCTTTTCGCCGGTCGGATCGGCGACCATCTGGCGGTAGAAGCGCGGATCGATCTTCTCGTAGGGAATGGCCGGCAGCGGGTAGGGCTCGTTCGGCTTCTCGCCGTACATGTCGGCCAGGAACGTGTTGGTCTCGGGAACCGGTTCCGGCGCATAGGAGCGCGTCACAGTAGGCCGCGGCGAGGCGCAGCCGGCGAGACCAACGGCCGCCAACCCGGCGGAAAGCTGCAGGAAGGCGCGGCGGCGGAACTCTCTTTCGGGCATGTAATCCTCGATCGTCCTCTATTCGCTACCGGCGATGCAACCGACCTTTTAAGTCAATTGTGCGTCGCCAGCCGACGGAACGATCACAGGCCGGCGTAGGGGTCCGCCAGCGCCGCTTCGGGTCGGCTGATAGGGTACTTAGTTCCCGAGATCTTCGCGGCCAGCTTTTCAGCACCGTTTTTCTCAAGAAGCGCCCGGAAGCTCGGATGCATGCCGCCATCGACATAGGCGTTCAGCGGCGCCGACGTCTGGTTGGTCATCATGCCGGCGAGCTTCGCGTCCTCCGATTGCAGTCGTGCCACCAGTCCGGCATCGGGCGTGGAGATCGCCGCCGGGCAGGCGGCAAGCGGGTCGGACGGTTCGCCATCGGCGAAATCGGTGTTGAAGACGTAGCGGCGGCCGCAGGCCGAAACCTTCGGCTGGCGCTTCGTCGCCTCGAAGATGTCGTAACCCTGCTTGATGTTCTTCCAGAAGTCGAAATTCGGGTCGCCGCGGTGCTTGGCCATGTTCTCCGCCGTCATGCGGAAGGGATAGGCCTGAACCTGGAACGTGCCCTGGCCGCCGGCGAGCGCGCGTTGCACCACGGAATAGATTTCGCCGACACCCTGGTCGGTCATGGCGTAGCAGCCGGACGACGAGCAGGCGCCGTGCACCATCAGCGCTTCACCGGTGTAGCCGAGCGCCGATTCCAGCCGGTTCGGGTAGCCGAGGTTAAACGACAGGAAATATTGCGATTTCGGGTTCAGCATGCCGGCGGAGACGTGGTAGAAGCCCTCCGGCGCCTGGCGGTCGCCCGACTTCATCTTCGGGCCGAGCTTTCCCGACCAGCGGCACATGGGATAGGTCTTCAGCAGCGCGTACTGGCCCTGCTTATTCTGTTTCCAGACTTCGAGTTCGCTTTCCTGCTTGAAGATGCGGATCAACACCGGGCTTTCCGGCTTGCTGCCGTTCTTCGCCATGGCGGCGATCAGCTTGGCCGGGATCGGCGGTGGCTCGCGCACGTCGTCGGCGTCGAGCGCCATGCAGCCGGACAGCGCCAGGGCCATCGCGCCGATCGCCAAGGCATGCCGCATCCGTCGCACCTGCGCGAATATCCTGCCGGCCTGAGGTGTCTCGGAAGAAGGGCTCTTGATCGTCTCGCGCCGCATGCGGGCTCCTGGAAATGCTTCCGCCACCAAGCGTCCTTCGTGTGGCGTGTGTGCCGGCCGGTTGCGTTCGACGCAGTTCGGTTCAGCCTCAAGTTCAGCGATTAAGCGGTGACAGCCCTGGCTGCAAGCCTTTGTCCCTGGTGCTCGCGATCAAAAATTCTTGAACGCGCGCTGCCATAGCTGACCGCCGATTGGGTCGATGTTGAGACAAGATGGTGAATTTTTTCTCAACGCGGGCGCCGGAAAAGTCCCGCTGCGTCAGTCCCGCGGCTCACTGCCGGGCGCATAGACGGTCTTCTGCTTGAAGGCAAAGACGTTGCCGCAGCGGCAGCGCACCATGTGCTTGGCGGGGTCGGGAGAGGTGCGTTCAGTCGAGAAGCCCTTGGGCATCACGTCGATGGTAAAGCCGCGATTGCTGCCCTTGCCTTTGTCGTTTTCCGACGCTTCGGCGAAGCCGGCGGCTCCGCATTTGGCGCATTCCAGCTTTCTCGAATACCGATCCCGCGATGCCATGTTCAATCACACTCGATAGCGCTGCCACATCCGGGCGGCGGCGCTTGGTTGCCCGAAACACCGAACTATAGGAGGCCGCCCGTCGTTTCAAGTTTGCCGGTGACGGGTTTTGGCGGCAACGCCTAACGATAGCCGGTTGCGTCGGCCGGCTTGTTCGCCTCCATCACCTCGCGCATGTAGCGCCAGCAATCGGGCCGCGAGCCGTCGAGATCGGAAAACCCGTAGACCTGCGCCAGCCCGCCGCTCGACAGCGACTGGCCGTTCCAGCGGGACTTGTCCGGATCGGCCGCGAGCGCCGCGATGGCGCGGCCGACGAAACGTGGCGTTTCCGAAATGACGAAGTGCGGCTGGTTCTTTGTGGCGTCCTGCCAGTTGTCTTCACCGACCTCGAAATGTTCGAGCATCATCTCCGACCGCATCCAGCCGGGCGTGATCGAAACCGCGGTTGCGCCGTGCGGCGAAAGGTCCTTGGCGTGGGCCCAGGCCATGCGGTTCGCTGAAACCTTGGCAAGGTCGTAGAACGGCGACAGCCGGTAGTTCTCGGCATTGTATTCGGCGGTGCCGTCGGTCACCTCGACCAAGAGGCCGCCGGGCTTCTCGATCATCAGCGGCAGGGCATAGTGGGCGGTGATCAGGTGCGTATCGACGCCGAGATGCAGGAGCTTCAACCCGTTTTCGAGATTGTGCTCCCAGACCGACTTGTTCCACTCGAACAGCAACTCGCCGCCCCAGACGTCATTGACGAGGATGTCGAGCCGTCCCTGTTCGCTGCGGATGCGCTCGACAAGCGCCTGTACCTGCGCCGGCTGCAGATGGTCGACTTGGGCGGGAATGCCCTTGCCGCCGAGGCTGGTGACGATCTCGGCGGTTTCCTCGATCGTTTCGGGACGCCCGTAATCGGATTGCTGTTGCCGCGTGGTGCGGCCGGTTACGTAAACGGTGGCGCCGGCGGCGCCAAGTTCGGTCGCGATGCCGCGTCCGCCGCCGCGCGTCGCGCCAGCGACGAGGGCGACTTTTGCTTCGAGTGTCATGATTCTTCTCCTTCGCGGCCGCTTGCCGGCTGGCGTTTTCCTGCTCGGGTGATATATAAATGATTGTTCGGTTATAAATGAGAGTCAAGATGCCTCGCCCAAAAACCATGCCTGACGAAGAGCTGCTGGCCGCCGCCTTCGCATTGATGCGGGCCGATGGTCCAGATGGCCTGACCTTCGCGGCGCTGGCTGCACGTACGGGCCTTTCGGGCGCCACGCTGGTGCAGCGCTTCGAGAACAAGGCGAAGCTGATCCAGCGGGCGCTCAGCCAGGCCTGGGACGGGCTGGACGGGCAGACAGCGGAGCTGATTGCGAGCGTGCCGCGGACGCCGGAGGGCGCCATCGCGCTGCTCGTCGGCCTCTCGGGCGATTATGGCGGTATCGACAGCTATGCCGACGACCTCCGGATTCTGCGGGAGGACCTGCGCGATCCGTTGCTCCGTGCCCGCGGCGCAAAGTGGCGCGACGTGCTCTCGGGCGTGCTCGACGAATGCCTCGCCGGCCTTCCCGCTGCGAGCCCGGGGCTCGGTCTGCTGATGGCGTCGCAATGGCAGGGATCCTTGCTCTGGTGGAGCTTCGACCCGCAGGTGCCGGTCACGGCCTTTGTCGAGCAGAGCCTGACGCGCTTCGTCGAAGCTTTTGCGAGACGGCCGGCAGGCTGACAACTGCGGCAGTGGCGTGCTCACCGGTCTGTCAAATCGCCGTGAGATGGCCGTGCGGTGGATGACGGCGGCGCAAGCTGGTCTTAGATGCTGATCCATGATCAGATTTGTCGCAGTCCTCGTTGCCCGCATCGCCACTTTGGCACTCGTCGTCTCAACGCTTGTCGCCTTGCCGGTCGCGGCTCAGACGCCATCGCCGATTTCGGCCTTGCTGGACGAACTGGCCTCACGGTCAGAGCTTGATCCCCTGAAGACCGTGATCGTCGCCCGCGACGGCAAGATCGTCGCTGAGCGTGGTTACGGCCGCAACCGCGTGACGGACTCGACCAACATCAAGTCGGCGTCGAAATCGATCATCTCGGCGCTGGTCGGCATCGCCATCGACAAGCGGCTGCTCGAAGGTCCGGAGCAGAAGATCGCGCCGATCCTGAAGGAGGACCTGCCGGCCTCGCCTGATCCGCGCATCAACGACATCACCATCGGTCATTTGCTTTCGATGCAGGCCGGACTCGGCCGTCTCTCGGGGCCGAACTATGGGCGATGGGTCGCCAGCCGGAACTGGGTGCGCACGGCGCTTGCCCAGCCCTTCGACGACGATCCGGGTGGTGAGATGCTCTATTCCACCGCCTCGACCCATCTGCTTTCGGCGATCCTGACGAAGGTCAGCGGCAAGTCGACCCTGGCGCTCGCGCGCGCGTGGCTGGGGCCGCTCGAGGGCTTCCGCATCGGGGCCTGGGATCGCGATCCGCAAGGCATCTACCTTGGCGGCAACCAGATGGCGATGAGCCCGCGCTCCCTGCTTGCCTTCGGCGAACTCTATCGCAATGGCGGCCGCACGGCGTCAGGCCAGCAACTGGTGTCGGAAGGGTGGGTCGCGGCCTCCTGGCAGCATCGAACCAATTCGCGCTTCTCCGGCGACGAGTACGGTTACGGCTGGTTCGAGCGCCAGATCGCCGGTGAAGAAGTGCATTTCGCCTGGGGTTATGGCGGCCAGATGCTCTACATCGTGCCGAACCTGGATCTGACGGTGGTGATGACATCGGCCGAAAGTGGGCCGTCGGCCCGCAACGGCTACCGCGACGCGCTGCATCTGGTGCTCGGCGAGATCATCACGAACGTAAAGGCCGATCCGGAAACGGACGGGTGACGCGGCTTCGGCGGCGCTGGCTCGACGCCGCTCCGCGCCAAGCCAGCAACGGCTCCACGACGCCGAGCAGGCATTCGATCGCAGCTTCATTCTTCAGCGCCGCCTCAGACGCTTCGAATTCCGCGAGTTCGATGCCGGCGATCTGCTCTTTCGGGATCGCCGCGAAGATGGCGCGCAAGGTCTGCGGATAGAGGCCATCGCCGATCGCATAGGCGGCCGGCACATGCTTCGGCTCGAGCACGTCCCAATCGACATGGATCCAGACCGGCGCATCGCCGATCAACGAAAGGATGACCTCCGGCGTCGCTTCTGTCGGCGAAAGGATGCACACGCCTGCCTGCCGCAGCAAATCCATCTCCGCGGGGTCGATGTCGCGCGCGCCGACGATGACGACCTTTGCCGGGTTCAGCCCGCTGCCGTGGCCGCTCTCCCAGAGCCCGCAGGCGGCAGCCAGCACCATGCCGCCGAGATAGCCGCTTTCGGTGGTCTGCGGCGTGTTGAAATCGCCATGGGCATCGAACCAGAGCAAGACCGCATCGGCGCGTTCCCGCGCGACGACCGGCAGTGTCGCAAGGCTGGCGGAGCAGGTATTGGCGATGAAAAGTGGTTTGTTGCCCCGCGCAAGTGTTGCGGCAATCGCCGCCTGCAAAGCGGCCAGGGTCTCCCCGGCCTCAGGCAGGCTTGCCGACCAGTCGTCTTCCTTTGCCGGTGACGGGCTGCCGATAACGGTCGGCTGCAGCCCGGTGCGCTTGCTCAGCGCTTCGGCCGTCAGGGCCGCCCCGGGGATAGCGCCGGACGTTCTGTCGGCGATGCGTCCCTGGGAGACGACGAGTTTATAAGGCACGGGCATTCTCCTTGCATTTTCGGTGGGCGTTAACGCCGGTATTGGGCGCACCTGCAAAGCCCGCCTGTTTCAGCGTTTTCGAGGGGATCTGTGGGATTGGTTTGAAGGGAAGCCTCGAAGATTCGATATATCTACGTGGATATATCGATATCGCGCCGCGATCGCAATTTCATCGGGGCGAGCGTTGATGCGATTGCCGTGCACAGGGCGACGCGGGTCGCGGCGACCGCCAATGTCGCTCGGCCGTTTGGCGCGGCGCGGGTGCCGCGGAAATTCCAGAGGTGACAGGTGCTTGCCGCAATCTATGTCGCGGCAAGCGATTTCGTTTAAATCGGCAGCTGGTGCACTTAGGCGGCAAAGCCTTCAATGACGATCTTGCCCTTGGCAGCGCCGGTTTCGATGCGGCGATGCGCTTCGCGCAGGTTCGCCGCGTTGATCGGCGACAGCACCTCGGCAAGCGTCGTCTTCAGCCGTCCGGCATCGATCTCGTCGGCGACGAAGCTCAGCAGACGATGCTGTTCGATCATGTCGGCCGTCTGGTGCATCGGGCGGGCGAACATGAACTCCCAATGCAGGCTCGCCGCCTTGGTCTTCATGCCGGCCATCGGCATCGGCACGTCGGTGTTGTCGATCGAAACGATGCCGCCTTGCGGCCGGATCAGCTCGACAGCGTCGTCCCAGTGGCGCATGTCGTTGAAGATGGCGATGTGGTCGACATGGGGAAAGCCGAGCGCGCGGACCTGCGCGACCAGCGGTTCACGGTGGCTGACCACGTGGTCGGCGCCAAGTTCCTTGACCCAGGCGATGGTTTCCGGCCGCGAGGCGGTGGCGATGACGGTGAGGCCGGCGCGCTTTGCCAGCTGGATACCGATCGAGCCGACGCCGCCGGCGCCACCGACGATGAGGATCGACTGGCCGTCGTCGGCGCCGTCCCGGTCGATGCCGAGCCGGTCGAAGAAGGCCTCATAGGCGGTGATCGTCGTCAGCGGCAGGGCGGCCGCTTCCGCAAAGGACAGGCTCTTCGGCTTGCGCCCGACGATGCGCTCATCGACCAGTTGATACTGCTGGTTGGATCCCGATCGAGTCAGGTCGCCGGCGTAGTAGACGGCGTCGCCCGGCTGGAACAGCGTCACATCAGCACCGACGGCCTCGACCACGCCGCTTGCGTCCCAGCCGAGCACGCGCGGCGTTTCCTCGACCTTGTCCTTCGGCGCGCGCATTTTCACGTCGACGGGATTGACCGCGACGGCGCGGACCGCGACCAGGATATCATGCCCTTTGGGCTCCGGCTTCGGGAGCTCGACATCGAGGAAACTCTCCGGGTCGGAAACCGGGAGATAGCGGGTGAGGGCGACAGCTTTCATGAGTTGCTCCTTTGTGGGGTGAAGAGGTGTGATTGCCGCGGTCATGCCACGCGCTCGAGTGCCGGATAGCTAGAGTAGCCTTCGGCGCTGCCGCCGAAAAGCGTGGCCCCGTCGAAGCTTGCGAGCGGCAGCCCGTCTTTCAGTCGGCGCGGCAGGTCCGGATTGGCGATGAACGGGCGGCCGAAGGCGACGATGTCGGCAAGACCGGCGGCAAGGATCGTCTCGGCCTTCTTACGATCATAGCGGCCGGCGACGATGATGCGGCCGGAATAGGTGGCGCGCAGCTCGCGGCGGAAGTCGTCGGGGATGACGGGCGCATCGTCCCAGTCGGCTTCCACCAGATGGATATAGGCAAGGCCGATGCGGTCGATTTCGCCCGCGGCCTTCAGGATCGTCGGGATGATCTCGTCGTCCTTCATGTTGCGCTGGGTGATATAGGGCGACAGCCGGATGCCGACCCGGGAGGCGCCGATCTCGCCGGCGACCGCCTCGGCGACCTCGACCAGGAAGCGGATGCGGTTTTCGGCCGGGCCGCCATAGCGGTCGTCGCGCCGGTTGGACGAGCGGCGCAGGAACTGGTCGATCAGGTAGCCGTTGGCGCCATGGATCTCGACGCCGTCAAAGCCGGCTTCGATGGCGTTGGCCGCCGCCTGGCGGAAATCTTCGACGATGCCGGCGATCTCGCTCAGCTCCAAGGCGCGCGGCAAGGGGCTGTCGACCATCGCGCCGATGCCGGTTTCTGGATCGGCCACCCAGACCTTTGCGTCCGGCGAAATCGCAGACGGTGCGACCGGGCGTCCGCCGTCGTGGAAACTCTCATGGCTCATGCGGCCGACATGCCAGAGTTGCAGCATGATGCGGCCTCCGGCCCGGTGTACGGCGTCGGTGACGAGCCGCCAGCCGGCGATCTGCGCGGGAGAGTGGATGCCGGGTGTAAACGAGTAGCCCTGGCCCTGCGCCGAGATCTGGGTGGCCTCGGTGACGATGAGGCCGGCCGAGGCGCGCTGGGCATAGTACTCGGCCATCAGGGCGTTGGGCACATTGCCCGGCTGGCTGCTTCGCGCCCGCGTCATCGGCGCAAGCGCGATGCGGTTGGGTAGGGTCAAGGACCCGAGCGGGATCGGAGAAAAGAGCGATGGCATGGTGAGATCCTTTGGGAGGGGCAGTCGCATAGCGGCAGGGCCAAGCGCGGGGAAGCACGTCAGTTGATCAGTGCGCCGCCTTCGATGTCGATGACCGAGCCGGTGACGAAGGGATTGTCGATGGCGAAGAGATAGCCGCTGGCGATATCTTCCGGTTGCCCGGCGCGGCCGGCAGGCAGTGTTGCAGCGGCGCGATCGAACATCGCGTCGCGCGCCTCGCCGGCCATGCCGGCATAGGCTTCCGTTCGCGTCAGGCCGGGGCTGACGACATTCACCCGCAGCGGTGCCAATTCCTTGGCCAGCACCTTGGCGGTTGCTTCGAGTGCCGCGTTCATCGCCGTCTTGACGAAGGTGCCCGGCACCGATCGGCGGGCGAGAAAGCCCGAGGTGAAGGTGATCGTACCGCCGGGCCGAATGCTCTTGGCCGCCTCGCGGGCAAGCAGGATCGAGCCCCAGTACTTGACGTCGAAGGCGGCCTTGGCTGCTTCGAGGTCGATATCGACGACGGTGCCGCCCGGCGCCGAGGAGCCAGCCGTGACGATCAGGTGATCGAACGGACCGAGCTGTTGGAAATAGGCGGCCACTGCCGCGGCATCGGCAAGATCGAGACCGGTGGCGCGGCTGGCGATCTCTACCCGACCCCGGCGCTCGGCAAGCGCCTTGGCGACGGCGGCGCCGATACCGCTGGTGCCGCCGATGACGACGGAGACGGTGGTGTCAGTGAAAGTCATGGTCATTCTCCGGAGGAAGAGTGGGAAGGGGTTCGGAAAAGACGGCTTCGAGCAGCGGTCCGCCGGGCGCGCGCAGGAACAGCCGCCGCTCGCCGATGTCGGCAAGGTCCATGGTCGAATAGGGAATGGCGAGCCGGTCGAGCTTGGCGCGGAAGGCGGCGTAGCCTTCGAACCGGAAGCCGACATGATCGATCGCTTCGGCCGCACGCTCGAAGCCCACGCCACGGCTGCCGATGAGGTGGACGATCGGCTTGCCTCCGGCATAGAGCCAGCAGCCGGGGATTCGGCGGATAGCTGCCGGACGCTCGCCGACGGTCAGGTCGAAGACCGTCTCGAAGAACGCGCGTGTGGCGTCGATATCGGTGGTGCGGATGGTGACGTGGTCGATGTGCATGGCGCGTCTCCTTTCGCCAGCAAATTTAGCGCTTGCGGCGCATCCGGATAATTGGCTTATTTCCAAAATTATATTTCGGGGAAAGCGAAAGATGCTGCTGGACAATCTGGCTCTGTTCCTTCTGATCGTCGAAAAGGGCGGGCTTTCCGCCGCCGGCCGCGAGAAGGGGTTGTCGCCAGCCTCCGTCTCCGAGCGGCTGGCAGCACTCGAGGCCCACTATGGCGCCGCACTTCTGAAACGCACGACGCGGGCGATCAGCCTGACGGAGGAGGGCCGCCTGCTGGTGGACGGCGCCCGCCGGCTGCTGGCGGAGGCCGACGAACTGGAGAGCGGCATCCGGTCGGGCACGCGCACGATCTCGGGGCCGGTCCGGCTGAGCGCGCCTGAGGATATGGGGCGGCGCTACATCGTACCGATCCTCGATCGCTTTCTCGCGGAGCACCCCGATGTGACGGTCGATCTCAATCTCACCGACGGTTACCTCGACCTGGTCGGCCAGGGCATGGATTTCGCGATCCGGCACGGCGTGCTGGCCGACAGCACGCTGAGGTCTCGGTCGCTCGGGGAGAACCGGCGCGTCGTCTGTGCGGCGCCGTCCTATCTCGAAGCTATGGGTCGGCCGGAGCATCCCGGCGATCTCTCCCGCCACGACTGCATCGTCATGCGCTTCGGCGCCAATCTCGACCGCGAATGGGCCTTTCAGGTGGATGGCAAGCCGCACAAGGTCATGGTGCGCGGGCGTCGCGTCGCCAATGACGGCGGACTGGTGGGGGCGTGGTGCAGGGCGGGGCGCGGCATCGCCCTGAAGTCGGTGTGGGACATCGCCGAGGACCTGGCCTCCGGCGCGCTGGTCGAGCTTCTCAAGGATTTTGCGGTCGGCGAAACCGGGTTGCAGATCGTCTATCCGCCGGCGAACGTCCAGCCACGCCGGGTGCGGCTGTTGATCGAGCGGATCGCTTCGGAACTCGGTTCGATCGAGACTGTCCTGACGCGCATTGGAGACGCATAGGGCCGGCGACACGTCCGCCCGTGGCCGCTGCCGACGTGGCCGTCGTGCAACAGTACCGCCCCCCGTTTTCCAATGCGGCATGCCAGCGCATTGCGGTCGCGCGCGGCTTCACTTATAAAACATGAGTAACACATTCAACATAAGCGGTGGCGCACGGCGCCACCGCTGGTTCCGGCGGCGGCCGCGCGGCTCCCGCGATGGAGAGGCAGATTGATGACCGATGCGATGGTGCAGGGGCTCCACGAACGGGAAGAGGGCAGGATACGCCGTTTCTTCAGCCGCCGCCTCAGAAGTCGCGAGGATGCCGTCGACGCCACGCAGGAAACGTTCATGCGCATGCTGGAGGCATCGCGCTCGACGCTGATCGAGAACCCGCAAGCCTATCTGTTCCAGGTCGCGCGCTCCGTCGCGCGGGTCGCTGCCGAGCGCACCGCGCGCGAGCAGGCGCTGTTCGTTGCCGACGAGGACGGCATGGAGCATGCCGAAGACAGGCCGATCCAGGATCGCATCGTCAACGCCCGCCAGTGCCTTTTGATCATGGCGCGCACCATCGAGGGGCTTCCGAACCGTTGCCAGCAGGTCTTCATCCTCAGCCGCCTGCACGGCCTCAGCAACGGCGCGATTGCCGATCAGCTCGGCATATCGAGAAACATGGTCGAAAAGCACATCATCCGGGCGCTGCTCGAATGCCGGAAAATGCGCGCCGAGATTATTTTCTGAGCCGACATCAGGCAAAACCATCCATACAACTCTAAGATGATGGGAGCGATTCTTTGGGACCGCCCGAAGGCATTTTCAGTTCGACCGGAAGACAGGAATGAGTGGCGATCGCCAGACAATCGATGACAGCGTTCTGCAAGCGGCTGCCGGCTGGGTTGCGCGAATGCAGTCCGAGGATGCGACCATTATCGACCGCCAGGCATTCGAGCGCTGGCTCGACGAGCATCCGGATCATCGGGCGGCCTACGAAGAACTGCGGGCATTGTGGAGCGATCTCGGCGAGGTACCGATCCCCGAAGGGCGGCTCGGGCAGTTGCGCGCACAGCGCCGCCGCCGCGTCGGTGGCTTTGTCGGGCTCTGTCTTGCCGCAGGCGTCGCGATCCTGTCGCTGGCGACGCCCTATGGCGACCGTTGGCGCGCCGACTACTACACCGGTGTCGGCGAGGTCAGGCGCATCGCGCTGGAGGACGGGACGCAGGTGGACCTCAACACCGACACGGCGCTCGTCGTGCGATATGATCAGGGGCAAAGAAAGGTGCGGCTGCTGCGCGGCGAGGCGTTCTTTGCCGTCGCAAAAAATCCGCAGAGGCCCTTCGTGGTCGAAGACGGCTCGATCAGCGCGACGGCGCTCGGAACCCGCTACTCGGTTGGCGCGACGGGGGCGGACCGAGCGGCCGACGTTAAGGTGGAGGAGGGCCGTGTCGAAGTCGAGGCGGCCGGGCAGAAAGCCATCCTGGGCGCCGGCGAAGCGGCAACGATCGACCGGCAGGGTCGCCTGTTCCTGACGAAGACGGATGTTGCCGCCGGGACGGCCTGGCGCGACGGAAAGCTTGTCTTCTCCCGTCGGCCGCTCCGTGAGGTCCTTTCGACGCTCGAGCGCTACCGCCGCGGCCGGATCCTGCTCATCGACGAAAAGGCCGGCGCGCTCGAAGTGTCGGGCATCTTCGATCTGCACGATACCGACGACGCACTGAGCGTTCTCGAAGCCAGTCTGCCGCTCCGTGTCTTGCGGCTCTCGGGCTTCATGGTCCTCGTCCAGTCGCGTTAGGTTGACGCCGACGGCAAGGCGGTTTCACGCCTTACAAGAATCATTTCTGACAAAAATCGTCCGGTGACGTCAGGAGAACGCGCTCCCCACACTCTTAGTCAGCAGTGGCGGCGCTGCACCTGGTTCGAGGTGGCCCGCCCGGAGTTGGAGTAGGGGATCTCGGATGAGAATTTTGCAGGGTCGTGGATCGCGACGCCGGTCTTTTGCATGCTTGGCGCTCGCCAGTGTTTCTTTCATCGCCTGCGCGAGCGCAGTGCAGGCGCAGGCGACGGCGGCACCGTCCGCGATCACGGCGTCCAAAGCGATCTCCGTTCCCGCGGGCTCCCTTGAAACGGGCATTCTCAAGCTCGGCCGGCAGGCCGACCTGCGCCTGCTCTATCCGAGCGCGCTCACCAGCGGCAAGGTGACCAAGGGCGTTGAAGGCAGGCTCGCGACCGAGGCGGCGGTTGCGCAGCTGCTCGACGGGACCGGGCTTCGCTTCCGCATCGTCAGCGCAACGACCGTGCAGATCTTCGATCCGGCGGACGCGACGATCACCACCGGCGCCGTCGTCAGGGATGGCGCAACGCAACTGGAAAAGATCACCGCGACCGGCGAGCGGACCGGCGCCGAAGGCATCGTCGAGACCGACGGCTACGTGGCGAAATCCGCTAGGATCGCCACCAAGACCGATACGCCGGTCATGCAGACGCCGCAGTCGATGTCGGTGATCAGCCAGAAACAGTTGCAGGACCTGAAGCCCCAGAACCTGATGGAGGCGCTGAATTATACGCCCGGCGCCCGCGTCGGCCAGTACGGCGCCGAGCCGCGCTTCGACGCCTTCAAGGTACGCGGCATCGACCTGACGCTGACCGGAATCTTCCGAGACGGCATGCGCCAGATCGCAAGCCCCAACGGCCTGTTCCGGCTGGAGCCCTATGGCGTCGAGGCAATCGCCACGTTGCGCGGCCCGGCCGCCTCCATCTACGGCGCCAGCTCGTCTGGCGGTATCGTCGATATCGTCTCGAAACGCCCGACCAGCGACCCGCTGCGCGAGGTTGAGGTGCAATACGGTTCCTTCGGTCGCGTGCAGGGCGCCTTTGACGTTTCCGGACCGCTCGACGACGAAGGCACCATGCTCTACCGCATGACCGGTCTTGCGCGCGACGGCCGCACCGAGATCGAGGCGGTGAAGGACGACCGCCTGTTCATCGCGCCCGCTTTCACCTGGCAGCCGGACGAGGGCACCAAGTTCACGCTGCTTGGCGAGTACATGGATTCGACCACCGGCGGCACCTGGGGCTACCTCAACCGCTACGGGCCGGACGGCAAGTCGATCGGCGCGATCCCGACCTATGGCGGCGACGCCCGCTTCAACGATTTCACCCAGAAGCAGGGGCGCATCGGCTACGAGCTGGAGCATGAGCTCACAGACAGCGTCACGCTCTTCCACAAGCTGCGCTACTCCGACATTTCGACGCGGCAGGAATGGGTGTTCGCCAAGTATCCGGGCCTGACCGTCGAGGACAACAGCGGCCTTGCCAGCGACACCTATCTGAAGTTCGACTTCGACACGGGTGCCGCTGCGCACCAGCTGATCGCCGGCATCGACTACAGCTACATGAAGTACACCTCGCAGCAGGGCAGCGGGCCGGATCTCTTCACCGACGACTTCACCTATGTGCCGAAGCTGACTTCGACCCAGAAGCAGTCGCAAAGCGGCATCGGCATCTACATCCAGGACCAGATCGAGTATGAGGCCTGGCGCCTGACGGCGGGCCTGCGCCACGACTGGGTGGACAACAAATATTCCGTCGACGGAAGGCGCTTCAACCGCGACGACAGCGAGACGACAGCGCGCGCCGCCCTTGGCTACGTGCTGCCGAATGGCATGATGCCCTATGTCAGCTACGGGACGGCCTTCGTTTCCAACCCGGGCGTGATCCTCAATCTAGGCGGCACCGATACGCCGGCGATGCCGACGCTCGGCAAGCAATGGGAGGCGGGCGTCAAGTACGAGATCCCCGGCCAGAACGCGACGATTACGGCCGCGGTCTTCAACATCGACCAGGAAAACGCCACCGTCTACGAGACGTCATCGGGTCTCAACCTCCTGCGCCAGCTCGATCTGAAGTCACGCGGATTCGAGCTCGAGGGCACGGCCTCGCTCGACAACGGCTGGAACTTCATCGCGTCCTATTCCTACAACGACGTCGAAATCACCAAGCTGACGTCGGAAACGCTCGGCAACCAGCTGAACTCCTCGCCCTACCACATGTTCTCGCTGTGGGCGGACTACGAGGTGCAGTCCGGACCGCTCGAAGGGCTCGGCGTCGGCGCAGGCGTGCGCTATGTCGGCTCGAGCTTCGGCGACAACGTCCACACGCCGGTCCTCAACAACCAGGCGCGCACATTTGTCGATGCTTCGGTGCGCTACGATCTTGGCGCTGCCAATCCGAACTTCGAGGGCGTGCGGCTTCAGCTCAATGCGACCAACCTCTTCGACGAAGTCGAGCAGCTTTGCACAACGGGCTTCTGCTACTTCGACGAAGGCCGCAAGGTCGTCGCCAGCCTGCGCTACCGCTTCTGATGGCGTCGGAAAAGGCAGTCCAGCCAAGGCCGTCGCCGGCCGCGATCTTCTTCGCGGTCGGTGGGCTCTATGTCGCGCAGAGCGTGATCGGCGGGCTGACGATGCTCGGCCTGCCGGCGGTCTTGCGGACGCAAGGCCTCCCGCTCGACCAGATCGGCCTCGTCTATCTGACGGTGCTGCCCTGGGCGCTGAAGTTCCTCTGGTCGCCGCAGGTGGAGCGTTTCCGCCTGCCGGTGGTCGGTCGCAACCGCTCGGCGGTCATCATTGTCGTCGGCGGCACGCTGTCGGCGCTGATGCTGGCGGTTCTCGGGTTCATCGGCCCGGAGCGGCTCTTCCCCGTTCTCGCCTGCCTCGTGTTCATCGCGCTCTTCACCTCGACCGTCGACATCGCCTGCGACGGTTTTGCGGTCGAGACGCTCGCCGAAGAGCATCACGGTTGGGGCAATGCCGCCCAAGTCGGCGGCTCCTATGTCGGCTCGGCGATCGGTGCCGGCCTGTTCCTCGTGCTCGTCGATCGGCTCGGCTGGGCCCCGGCGGTGTGGATCATGGCCGCCGTCGTGCTGGGGCTCGGTCTGCCTTTCCTGCTCGGGCCCGGTTCGCGCCCGACGAACGAGGCGCGCAGCCACACTCCGTCGCTCAAGGCCGCGCTCGCCCGGCCGGAGGTGCGCAAAGGCCTTCTGCTCGCAGCGATCTATGTGTCCGCGCAGAAATGGGGCCTTGCCATGCTCGGCCCTTTCCTGATCGACTACGGGTTCGATCTCGCCTCTGTCGGTATGCTCAATGGTGTCGGCAGCATGCTCGTCGGCTTCGGTGGGGCCTTGTTCGGCGGTCTGCTCGTGCGCCTGTGCGGTACCGGTGCCGTGCTGATCGGCGCGCTGCTCCTGCAGGTGACGATGCTGGTCGCGTTCGCCTATGTCGGCGCCTCCGGTGATGTCTCGCGACCGCTGGTGATGACGCTTGCGGTCGCCAGTTCCTCCGGCGTCATGGCGATCGGCTTCGTCGCGCTCTATGCACAGTTCATGGGCTGGGCCGATCCGCGCCAGGCGGGCGTAGATTTCACTCTGTTCCAATGCATGGACAGCCTTGTCAGCATGGCCGGGGGCTTGGGCGCCGGCTGGATCGCCGAACGGTTCGGCTATTCCGCCTTCTTTATTTGCGCGGCAGGGGTTTCAACGGTTGCGGTGCCGTTGCTGGCGTTCCTCGTGCGGCCGCCGATGCGGGCCGACGCGCAGCGCGCCTTGCGCTGACGCCGGCGCTACCTGTTGTACACGGGCAAGGGACCGGTTAAGGCGCGGATGCACGTGCTGGCCGGTTGCGGAACTGTCGGCGATAGCTGGCTGGCGAGATGGAGAGGGCGCGGGTGAAATGCTGGCGGAAGGAGACGGTGGAGCCAAAACCCGCCATCTCCGCTACGTGATCGACCGAACAGGAGCCGGTCTCCAGCAGGCGCTGCGCCACCGCCAACCGCTGCGCCAGAACCCATTGCGTGAACGTCGTTCCCGTCTTCTTGCGGAAGTGCCGGGTGAAGCTGCGGAGACTCGTGCCGGCGTGATCGGCCAGCCGTTCGAGCGACAGTTGCTCGTCGAGATGTTCGATCGCCCAGGTAGTCGTCGCTGAGAGCGGGTCGCCGCTGCCGGGGGCAGGGAGCGGCGCTTCGATATATTGCGCCTGGTCGCCGTGACGATGAGGTGCGACGACCAGCCGGCGGGCGATGCGGTTGGCGATCTCGGCGCCGTGGTCGTTGCGCACGATGTGCAGGCAGCAGTCGATCGCCGCGGCCGTTCCGGCGGACGTCAGGATATCGCCCTCGTCGAGATAGAGCGCGTTCCGGTTCAGCGCGACCTGCGGGTAGGCACGCTCGAATTCGTCCGCCCAGGCCCAGTGCGTCGAGGCCGCCCGGCCGTCGAGCAGGCCGGCTTCGGCGAGCACGAAGGTGCCGAGGCAGAGGCCGTCGATCTCGGCACCCAGTTGAGGCAGGCTGGCGTCGATACGCTCGTCATGTCAGGGCTGATGACCCATGCCTGCGTTGCCGGTGCAGCGCGTGATGCCGTGCCGCTCGGCTTCAACGTCATCGTCGCTTCGGATGCCTGCGCCACACGCGATCTCGATACGGGGGAAGGTGACGTCGTTCCGCATGCGCTGCTGCATCGCGCATCGTTGGCGACGATCGATGACACCTTCGGCGATATCCTGACGACCGATCAGGTGCTGGCGCTGGCGCGCCGGTCCTGATTGATCAGCGCAACCGGGCCTGTCTGGAGCGCGCTCTTCTGAGAGGTCGCATTCGGACAGAACGGGTCGCCCGACCTTGCTAGGCGGAACCGCGCAGCATGATCTCGGCGCTCAAGAGAATGCGCTCGTCCTCGGGGAAGGCGCCGCCGTCGTCGGTGGTTTCCCCGAGCTTGAACAAAAGCAGTTCGATCGCCAGACGACCGATCTCGTTGTAGTTCTGCGCCACCGTCGTCAGCGGCGGGCAGGTGTAGCGCGACAGCGGATGGTCGTCGTGGCCGGCAACACGCAAATCCGCATCGGCGTCGCGCCCGACCTTGAGGCCCGACTGGAAGGCGGCGGCAATCACGCCGAAGGCGACGCGGTCGTTGGCGCAAAGCACCGTCCTGGTTGGAAAGCCGCCGGAGCCGAGGATGCGCAGCGTCTCGTCGAAGCCGAATTTTTCGAAATCCCAGGCGGCATTCGGCGTGGTTTCGACCAGTGCCGGCTCCATCTTCAGCTGCTGCATCGCTTCCAGATAGGCGTCGCGCCGGGCCATCGCGTTGTTGTTGACCGGCGGCATGCCGAAGTAGCAGGGCGGGCTGCCGGAGCGGCAAAGATAGTCGACCATCAGACGGAAGCTCTGGCGGTTGTCGGTGCCGACGAAGGACGAGCTGTCGTCGAGTGGCGAGTCCACATAGATCAGCGGAATGCTGGCGCCGAGCGCCGTCAGCGTCCGGTGATGCGACTGCACGCCGAGCGGCGCGATGATGGCGCCGGCGACGTTCATCGACTTGAAGGTCTCGATCGCCCGCTCTTCCATTTCCGGCCGCCCGTCGGAGGAGAGCACGAAGGCAAGGAACCCTGCCTGGTTGGCGATGTGTTCGATCCGGCGCGTCAGCGCCATGTAGAAAGGGTCGGTCGAGTTCGGGACGATGACGCCGAGGATGTTGGTGCGGCGGCGGTTCAGGTTGACGGCGAAGATGTTCGGGCGAAAACCCGACTGCTTGATCGCAGCCTCTATGGCATCGCGGGTCTTCTTGCGGACCGAGCCTGGATCATTGAAGTATTTCGAGACCGTCGGGCGCGACAGGCCGACGAACTCCGAAAAATCCTCCATGGTCTTGATCTGTCTGTCCACGGTCGCTGTGCCCCATATTGTTTTGATTTCGTTTATAGGTTCATTTCGAGGGGATAGGCAGTACCGGCTCGCAAATATTCACCGAACAGAGGGCCGGGCGCTAAGCGCGGCAGGCCTTGAAGTAATCCTCGAGAACCCGATCGACGGCAGCAAGTGCCAGCGGTTTTGCTTGAGCCGCGACTTCACCGTCGCGCACGCGCTCGTAATTGCCGGGGAGATACTGGCTGATCAGCGTTTCCGCGATGACGACGCCGTCAAGCAGTGCCAGAAGTTCTTCGACGGCTGCCGCGACCTTCGGATGCGGCCAGTAATAGCGGATGCGGTCGCTATAGGAGAAGTGCCGCTGCAGCCGCTGGGCCTCCGCCGAGCCGTGGTAATACTTGCCCCAGTTGGCCGGCTCCTCGCGCATCACTTCCTCGGTGACGGCCGCCAGCGTCTGCTTGCGCGCCTCGGGGAAAAGGAAGGCGGCGATCTGGTCGAGGCCGTAGAGTGCCTCGCGCAAAGCGAAGGTCAGGCCCGGGCCGACCTTGAGAATGGCAAAGCCGTCGGAAACGAGATCGCGCAGCGCCTCTGGTGTCTGGTAGTCGGTCGAATGCGCTTCGAAGACGACGCCGTCGAGCTGTTTCAGGCTGGCGCTGAGCTTCGCCGCTTTCGCCCGGTCATAGGCGATCACGTTCTCGTTGCCGAACTCGACGCCCGGCTGGACCACCGCGCCGACGACACGTCCGAAGGCGTCGGCAGCGCCGGCCTTTTCAAACGCCTGGCGATGAATGGAGACAGTTTCGACCGCCGCCTCGGGTGCGGTGACTTCCAGCGTGTCGAGTTCTTCCAGTGCGCCGCCCGGAACCGGCACTTCGGTGCCGATGATGTAGACGGGAGCGGTGTGGTTTTCGCCGCGAATAGCGGCTTCGGCGGCAGCCGCCAGCCGCGCGGCGCGCTCCGCCGTCACCGCATCGGGCAGAGCCACCGGCTCGCCGGCGCAGCCCATGCTGGTATCGAGATGCAGCTTGGTGAAGCCGGCCTTGGCATAGGCTTCGATCATCGTCTCGGCCTTGGCCATGGCCTCTTCGGCCGCAAGGTGTTTCCACGGGTTGGGGCCGAGATGGTCGCCGCCAAGAATGATCTTGTCCTTCGGGAAGGCGACACGATCGGCGATCCCGGCGACGAAGCGGGTGAAATCGGCGGGCGTCATGCCGGTATAGCCGCCGTCCTGGTTGACCTGGTTGCAGGTCGCCTCGATCAAAAGCGCGGCATCTTCCTTCAGCGCCCGAAGCATGGCGGCTTCGATCACCAGCGGGTGGGCCGAGCAGACAGAGGGTATGCCGCGCGGGCCGGGGCGTTCGGACCAGCGGGCGATGTCGATCAGAAGGTTCTGTTGCATGGCGGTCAGCCCTTTTTCGCGGTGATGAAGGTTTCGAGATCGGCGCGCGTCGATGCGCCTTCCATCGGGCCGGAAATCATGACGGCGCGCGCGCCCGAGGCATTGGCGAATTCCAATGCTTCAGCGGGCTTGGCTCCGTTCAGCCAGAAGGTGACGAAGGTCGCGCCGAAGCAGTCGCCGGCGCCGGTCGGGTCGATTTCCTCGACCGCAAAACCCGGATGCGAGAGCGTCGTTTTACGATCGAAATAGCTGGCGCCATCGGCGCCGCGCTTGACGACGACCACCTTGATGCCGGCGGCGAGCAGCTCGGCAATGGCTTCCGCTTCGGTCTTTGCCTGCGTGAACAGGAAGAGTTCCTGTCCGCTCGGCAGGAAGACGTCGGTCTTGGCGAGCACCGCCTGCAGCGCCTCGCGCATGCCCGGGCTGTCGAGGATTTCCGGCCGCAGGTTCGGGTCGAAGGAGACGGTGCCGCCGGCTGATTTGATGATCTCGATCGCGGCGATGATGCTCTCGACCACGCTTGGAGCGTAGAGCGACGAGCCCATCACGTGCAGGTGGCTGCAGGTTCCGACCAGCGCCCGGGTCGCCTCGTCGAGCCGGATCGTGCCGCAGGCACTGTGGCGGATGTTGAAGACGAAGGCGCGGCTGCCGTCGGCGCGGTAGCGCACGAAGGCGCTGCCGGTGGTGCCGAGCGGATCGACCGCGATACCCGAGATGTCGACGCCATCGGCCTTGAGCCGATCAAGGTTGACGTGGCCGAAATCGTCGTTGCCGACGCGCGAGATCATTGCCGCTGCCTGGCCGAGCTTGCCGACCTGGTCAATGAAGATCGCCGGCGCACCCGAGGGGTAGGGGCCGATCAAAGGGGTCGCCTGGCGAAAGCCGTCGCCCTTTTCGGTGGCGATGATCTCCACGAGAATTTCGCCGATCGTCAGTATCTTGTGCATGGGTATGTTCTCTTCGGAAAGATCAGCGCTTTGCCTGCTTGGCGCGGACGTCGAGCCAGACGGCGATCAGGATCACCAGGCCCTTGACGATGAGCTGGTAGAAGTAAGGGACCGACAGCATGTTCATGCCGTTGTTCATGACGCCGATGATGAGCGCGCCGATCAGCGTGCCGACCATGGTGCCGACGCCGCCGGCAAGCGAGGTGCCGCCGAGGACTGCCGCCGCGATCGCGTCGAGCTCGTAGCTCATGCCGGCATTGGTCTGGGCGGAGAACAGGCGGGAGGAGAGAAGCACGCCGCTGATCGCCGCCATCACGCCCGAGATCATGAAGATGGTGATCTTCAGCCGGTCGACCTTGATGCCGGAATAGACCGCTGCCTCGCGATTGCCGCCCGTCAGATAGGCGCGGCGGCCGAAGCTCGTCTTGCTCAAAAGGATGTGGTTGACGAGGAAGAGCACGGCGACGACCCAGATGATGATCGGCAGGCCGAGGAAGCTTTCGGTACCGATGGCGGTCCAGGTCGAGTTCTCGATCATCGCCGGCGCGCCGTTGGTCGGCAGGCTGACCATGCCGCGGTAGATGCCCATGGTCGCGACGGTGACGATGAAGGATGGCAGCAGCAGCTTTGCCGTCAGTACGCCGTTCAGCATGCCCATCAGGGCGCCGGCAAGAAGCGTGATGGCGAGCGCCGGCGCGAAGCCGAGGCCGAAGGCGAAACATTGCGCGCCG
The DNA here is from genome assembly GCF_001427045.1 of Ensifer sp. Root558. NCBI lineage: Bacteria > Pseudomonadati > Pseudomonadota > Alphaproteobacteria > Hyphomicrobiales > Rhizobiaceae > Ensifer > Ensifer sp. Root558. The sequence continues at coordinate 39,544 of NZ_LMGC01000037.1, forward strand.
ACCATGCCCGCAACCGCAATGATCGAGCCGACCGAAAGGTCGATCTCACCAAGCAGGATCACCCAGGTCATGCCGAAGGCGGCGATCGCCACCACGGCCACCTGCTGCAGGATGTTCATGAAGTTGACGACCGACATGAAGCGCGGGTTGAGGAAGGAGAAGATGACGCAGAGCATCACCAACGACAAAAGGATGCCGCCATACTGTTTCAGGGCGCGCAGGAAGGCGGCCTGGAGTTCGGATTGCTGCGTCATGATTTAAATCCCGTTGCGTGCGCCATGATCGTTTCCGGGTTGAGTTCGGCGCCGGAAAGCGTTGCGCCGATGACGCCCTCGTGCATGACGACGACGCGGTCGCTCATTCCCAGCACTTCCGGCAGCTCGGAGGAGATCAGCAGGATCGCCGTCCCCTCGGCCGCCAGCTGGCGGATGATCTTGTAGATTTCGAACTTGGCGCCGACATCGACGCCGCGAGTGGGCTCGTCGAGGATCAGCACCTTGGGCCGGGTCAGCAGCCACTTGGCGAGCACGATCTTCTGCTGGTTGCCGCCGCTGAGCGAACCCGAGGGCGTGTCGAGCGAATGGGTCTTGATCGCCAGCCGGCCGACTTCCTGGGCTGCCGCCGTGCGTTCGGCGCGGCTGCGGGTGAAGCCGAGCGGGCCGGTGAAATCGGAGAGCGCCGCCATCGAGATGTTCCAGCCGACGCTGTGGCTGAGGACCAGGCCCTCTTCCTTGCGGTTTTCGGTGACGAAGCCGATGCCGCGGGCGATTGCCTCTGCCGGCGAGCGGAAGCGGACCGGTTGCCCCTCGAAGCGCACAGTTCCGGTCGCGGCCCTCATGCCGAAGAGCGCGTTCATCACCTCGGAGCGGCCGGAGCCGACGAGGCCGAAGAAGCCGAGGATTTCACCGGGCCGGATGTCGAAGGAGATGTTCTCGAACTCGCCGTCGCGGGTGAGGTCGTCGACGGAGAGAACCGGCGTGGCATCCGGCTTCTGCTCGTGTGCCGCTGGCGGATAAATTTCGTCCATGCGGCGGCCGACCATCAGCGCGATCAGCGTCTCGATGGTGACGTCGTCGCGATCATGGGTGGAGACATATTCACCGTCGCGGATGACCGTGATGTCGTCGCTGAGCCGCATGATCTCTTCCATGCGGTGCGAGATGTAGATGACCGCGACGCCACGGCTCTTCAGCCGCGCGATGATGTCGAAGAGGATCTCGGCTTCGCTGTCGCTGAGCGACGACGTCGGCTCGTCGAGAATGACGACTTTGGCCTCGTGGCTTAAGCCCTTGGCGATCTCGACCAGCTGGCGCTGGGCGATCGAGAGATTGCCGACCTTCTCGCTGACATCGATCGGCAGGCCGAGATCGGCGACGATCGCGCGGGCCCTGACGACCAGTTCCTTGTCGTTGATGAAGCCGAAGCGGCGTGGCTCGCGGGTGGCGAGAATGTTTTCGGCTACCGTCAGATTGCTGCAGAGGCTGAGTTCCTGGAAGACGATGGCAAGACCGAGTGCGGCGGCATCCTGCGGATTGCGCGGCTGGTAGGGGCGCCCATCGAGGGCGATTTCCCCCGAGGTCGCCTCGTGAACCCCTGCGAGGATCTTCATCAGCGTCGATTTGCCGGCGCCGTTTTCGCCGAGCAGCGTGTGCACCCGGCCGCGGCGAACCTTGAGGCGCATGCCCTTCAGCGCCGCGACCTGGCCGAAGGATTTGGTGACGTTGTCGATTTCGAGAATGGTATCGCTGGTCGAACCAAACATGGCGGCCTCCTTCAGGTCAGCCGAGAGCAGCGCCTCCGGCCAGAGGACGGAAACGGACCCTGATGGGTTGCCGCCGCCCCTGAGGTGAGGCGGCGGCTGTCCTGGGAGGACTTACTTCGCGGTGTAGACGCCGGGGACGATCGGCTGTTCGGCCGGCACGGTCTCGCCGGCGGCAACCTTGACGGCGGTGTCGACCGCCTGCTTGCCCATCTGGTCCGGGAACTGTTGGATGACGCCGACCATGACAGGGTTCGTGTCGACGGCGTCGCGCGCTTCCTTCATGCCGTCGAAGCCGATGACCTTGACCTGGGATTCGAGACCCGCAGCCTTGACCGCAACGGCAGCGGCAAGGGCGGCATCGTCGCCGAAGCCGAAGATGCCGGTGATATCAGGATTGGCCTGCAGCATGTTCTGGGCGGCGGCCAATGCTTCGGCGCGGGTGATGCCGGTCTGGATCGCGACGATTTCCATGTCCGGATGCTTGGCGATCGCTTCCTTGAAGCCGTTGACACGGTTTACCACCGACTGGACCGTCGGATAGTCGATGACGGCGACCTTGCCCTTGTTGTCGAGAACCTTGGCCATCAGCTCGCCGGCCTTGACGCCGCCGGTGAAGTTGTCGGTGCCGATATGCGAGGTGACGGTCGCGCCATTTGCCGGAACGTCGACGGTGATCACCTTGATGCCGGCCTTCTCGGCTTTTTCGATCGCAGCGCGCACGCCCTGGCTGTCGACCGGCGAGATGACGATGACGTCGACGCCCTTGACGATGAAGTCTTCGACATCGGCGAGCTGCTTGTTCAGATCCTGGTTGGCGATCGAGACCTCGAGCTTGACGTTCTTGGCTTCAGCCTCGGCTTTCATCGCGTCGGCGAGCTCGATGTAGAACGGGTGCTGCTGGGTCAGAAGCGACGCGCCGATGCCGTCGGCAAAAGCCGAGGAGGCAAGGAGCGACAGCGCCGTGCCGGCGACGAGAGATTTCAGAATGCGGGACATGTTCATGGTTTCCTCCCTGGAAACGGCGCGGGCCTTCTTGTGTCTCAGCCAAGCTGGCGAGGCCCTCCCGCCGCCGTCTTGGTGAGGCCGTAAAAATCATAAAAGTTTTCGCGCGTCAACTTTTAAAAATACACGAACAAAATATTTGGAGCGCAGTGTGGAAATTTCTACGTTGCAGCGGTCGTCCTTTCAGTCCTTTTGCGGGTGGCTTGTCTTTCCGGAGCCTTGCGCCAGATTTCATGACAAACGGCAAAGGAGACGAGCCATGGCTGAGACCGGCAAGACGGCGTTGGTCCGCATTCTTGGGCGGGTGCAAGGCGTCAGCTTCAGGGTCTGGACGCGTGACGAGGCGCGCAAGCTCGGTCTGGTGGGATGGGTTCGAAACGAGGCGGACGGGTCGGTGGCCGCCTTGATCAGCGGCCCGGAGGACGCGGTCACCCTCATGCTCGAGCGCCTGCATGACGGGCCGCCGGCGGCATGGGTTTCGAAGGTCGTTGCCGAATTTGTCGAGCCGCCCGGGCACATCGGTGACTTTCGCATCACCAAATAGGCCGGGATTGGTTTTTAGCGCCGGTTGGCGTTAGGCTGCCGAAACCGTTGACGGCCGGCCATAGGCGCGCAGGAACGTCTTCACCGCCCTGCGGGCGCTGATCTCCAGCTCTGCTTCGCTCGGCGTTTCACCGAAGAGCCCACCCATCTGCAGGTCGGCCTTGATCAGTGCGATGAACTGGCGCGCCGCGAGGTCGAAATCGTCGATGTCGAGCGGGGCGATGTGGGTAAGGCGCGCAAACAGCGCCGCCAGCGCCCGATCGGTCTTGCCGGGTCCTTGCTCCCGCCAGAACTGGAAGAGATGCGGATAGCGGTTGCCCTCGGTCGAGATCAGCTTCTGGATGAACTTGGCGTCCTGGTTGCAATTGCAGTTCTTGTTGAGGCGCACGGCAAATTCGGCCAGGTCTTCCTCGAGGTTATCGGCGTTCTCGGGAAAGGTCGCGAGGATGGAGAAAAGCACGCCGTTCACGCGATCCATGATGTCCTGGATCACCGCCATGAACAGCGTCTCTTTCTCGCGGTAGTGATTGTAGATGGTCTGACGCGAGACACCCGCCGCGACGGCGATTTCGTCGATGCTGGCGCCGGAAAAGCCTTCCCGACAGAAAACATCGGCCGCGGCCTCCAGGATCGAGAGGCGTTTCGCGAATTGCCCTTTCTGGGGGCGAGCGTCAGCCGAGGCCAAATCAAATTTCTTCATGGACCGAAGATAGGCGCCATTGACGATTTAGACAATGCTGTCTAATTTGACATGTGTGTCCAAATTAATGGACGGAATAGTCAGCGCAGGATGCGTATCCCCAACGTTCGATCCTGGCACGACGATGTCTTTGAGTTTCAATCCGGGCGGCAGCGATTTCGGCGCCGCGATTTCTGAAAGTTCATTGCCATGACAACGTCCTTCCTCCGCACGGCGATCGTGCTCGGCCTGATCTCGGCGATCGGCCCCTTTGCAATCGACATGTACCTGCCGGCCCTGCCGTCGATCGGCAAGGACCTGACGGCCGAAAACGGCGTGGTGCAGTTCAGCCTGCTGGCGTTCTTCATCTCCTTTGCCATCTCGCAGCTTGTCTATGGGCCCCTCTCCGATATCTGGGGCCGCAAGGCGCCGCTCTATCTCGGCATCGGCCTCTTCACCGTCGCCAGCATCGGCTGCGCGCTTTCGACCGACATCGAAACCCTGATCGCCTTCCGCTTCCTGCAAGGGATCGGCGGTGCCGCCGGCATGGTCATTCCGCGCGCCGTGGTGCGCGACATGCACACGGGCGTCCAGGCTGCGCGGCTGATGTCGATGCTGATGCTGGTCTTCAGCATTTCGCCGATCCTGGCGCCGCTTGCCGGCAGCGCCGTCATCGGCTTCTACGGTTGGCGCGGCGTGTTCTATGCGGTGACCATCGCCGCCTTCATCGGCCTGATCCTGCTCTCGACGCAATTGCAGGAAACCCGGCCGAAGAAGGATCGTGCCGACAGCAGTATCGCAAGTGCGCTTGCCGCCTATCGCCTGCTTCTCTCCGACCGCAATTTCCTGACGCTCACCTTCATCGGCGGCCTCGGCATTTCCGGGTTCCTGGTCTATCTCGCCAATTCGCCCTTCGTGCTGATCGACCATTATGGGCTGACGCCGACTGAGTACAGCATTGCCTTTTCGATCAATGCCGTGTCGTTCTTCGCTGTGTCGCAGGCGACCGGCTGGCTCGGCGAGCGCTTCGGCCTGGTGCGGGTCATGCATCTTGCCGTCGGCGCGTTCGCGCTGACCACGGTCACGATGTTCATCGTCATGAGCCTCGGTTTCAACCAGTTGCCTGTCATGGCCGCGTTCCTCTTCGTCGGCTATGGCGTGCTCGGCCTGGTTATCCCGACCTCGGCGGTGCTGGCGCTTGAAGACCACGGCGAGATCGCCGGCACGGCCTCGGCACTGATGGGTACGCTGCACTTCGTCACCGCCGCCGTCGCCATGGTGGTTGCGACTATCTTCTTCGACGGAACGGCCCTGCCGATGGCCGGCGCGATCGCCGCTTGCGCCCTTGCCGCCTTCCTGCTGACGCAAGCAACGATCGGCCGCAGCCGGGTGGTCGCGGCAGAGTAGGCGCTGCTATTGCTGAACCAAAAGGCCGGCGAGGATGTCCTCGCCGGCCTTTTGTTGTCAGGTATGACCGAATGGACCGTCCTTAAAAATTCCAGTCCTCGTCCTCGGTCGCCACAGCCTTGCCGATAACGTAGGACGAACCGGAACCGGAGAAGAAGTCGTGGTTCTCGTCGGCATTCGGCGAAAGCGCCGAGAGAATGGCCGGGTTGACCTTGCAGGCTTCCGCCGGAAACAGCGCCTCGTAGCCGAGGTTCATCAGCGCCTTGTTGGCGTTGTAGTGCAGGAACTTCTTCACGTCTTCGGTCAGGCCGACGCCGTCATAGAGCGCCTCGGTGTATTTCGCTTCGTTGTCGTAGAGTTCGAGCAGCAAGTCGAAGGCGAAAACCTTGATCTCCTGGCGGCGTTCCTCGCTCAAGCGCTCCAGCGCGCGCTGGAACTTGTAGCCGATGTAATAGCCGTGCACCGCCTCGTCGCGAATGATCAGCCGGATCATGTCGGCGGTGTTGGTGAGCTTGGCGCGGCTCGACCAGTACATCGGCAGATAGAAGCCGGAATAGAACAGGAAGCTTTCGAGAAAGACGCTCGCGACCTTCTTCTTCAGGGGATCGCCGGAGGCATACTCCGCCATGATCAGCGCGGACTTCTTCTGCAGGAACTCGTTCTCTTCCGACCAGCGATAGGCGTCATCGACATCGGGTGTCAGGCAGAGCGTCGAGAAGATCGAGGAATAGGAGCGGGCATGCACCGCCTCCATGAAGGAGATGTTGGAAAGCACCGCCTCCTCATGTGGGGTGGTCGCATCTTCCATCAGTCGGACGGCGCCGACGCCGTTCTGGATCGTGTCGAGCAAGGTGAGGCCGGTGAAGACGCGGATGGTGAGTGTCTGCTCCTCCGGCTTCAGCGTTGCCCAGGAGGGAATGTCGTTGGAAAGCGGCACCTTCTCCGGCAGCCAGAAATTGCCGGTCAGACGGTTCCAGACCTCCAGGTCCTTGTCGTCTTCGATGCGGTTCCAGTTGATGGCGCGGATGCGGCTTGCGGGTTTGGTGTGCATGTTCATGTCGTTGAACCTTTGTGATCGTGTATGCCTCATCGCGCGGTGAGGGGCCGTTACTGGAATGCGAGGTTACAGCGCGCAGGAAACGCAGCCCTGGACCTGCGTACCCTCGAGCGCCATCTGCCGAAGGCGGATGTAGTAGATGGTCTTGATGCCCTTCTTCCAGGCATGGATCTGAGCACGGTTGATGTCGCGGGTCGTTGCCGTGTCGCGGAAGAACAGGGTCAGCGACAGGCCCTGGTCGACGTGCTGGGTGGCGGCCGCATAGGTGTCGATGATCTTCTCCGGCCCGATCTCGTAGGCGTCCTGGTAATATTCGAGATTGTCGTTGGTCATGAAGGCGGCCGGATAGTAGACGCGGCCGATCTTGCCTTCCTTGCGGATCTCGATCTTCGAGACGATCGGGTGGATCGAGGAAGTGGAGTGGTTGATGTAGGAGATCGAGCCCGTCGGCGGCACGGCCTGGAGGTTCTGGTTGTAGAGGCCGCCAGCTATCACCGCCCGTTTCAACTCCAGCCAGTCTTCCTGCGTCGGGATGGAGATGCCGGCTTCCTCGAACAGGCCCTTCACCTTTTCGGTCGCCGGCAGCCATTCGGTCTCGGTGTATTTGTCGAAATAGTCACCCGACGCGTATTTCGAGTTTTCGAAGCCGGCGAAGCTCTTGCCCTTCTCGACCGCCAGCCGGTTCGACGCGCGGATGGCGTGATAGGTCACCGTGTAGAAATAGATGTTGGTGAAATCGATGCCTTCCTCGGAGCCATAATAAATGCGCTCGCGGGCGAGATAGCCGTGCAGGTTCATCTGCCCGAGGCCGATCGCGTGGCTGTCGTCGTTGCCCTTTTCGATCGAGGGCACGGACGAGATGTGGCTCATTTCGGAGACGGCGGTGAGGGCGCGGATCGAGGTTTCGATCGTCTGGCCAAAATCCGGGCTGGCCATGGCAGCGGCAATGTTCAGCGAACCGAGATTGCAGGAGATGTCCTTGCCCATGTGCTTGTAGGAGAGGTCGTCGTTGAACTCGCTCGCTTCGCTCACCTGCAGGATTTCCGAGCAGAGATTGCTCATGGTGATGCGCCCGGCGATCGGGTTTGCCCGGTTCACCGTGTCCTCGAACATGATGTAGGGATAACCGCTCTCGAACTGGATCTCGGCGATGATCTGGAAGAAGTCGCGCGCCTTGATCTTGCGCTTGCGGATGCGGGCATCCTCGACCATCTCGCGGTACTTCTCGGTCACCGAAATCTCGGTGAGGGGCACGCCATAGACCTGCTCCACGTCATAGGGTGAGAACAGATACATGTCCTCGTTGTTGCGGGCGAGCTCGAAGGTGATGTCGGGGATGACGACGCCGAGCGACAGCGTCTTGATGCGGATCTTCTCGTCGGCGTTTTCGCGCTTGGTATCGAGGAAGCGCATGATGTCGGGGTGGTGGGCGTGCAGGTAGACAGCACCGGCTCCCTGGCGCGCGCCCAGTTGGTTGGCGTAAGAGAAACTGTCTTCGAGCAGCTTCATGACCGGGATGACGCCGGATGACTGGTTCTCGATCTGCTTGATCGGCGCGCCCATCTCGCGGATGTTGGTGAGCGACAGCGCCACGCCGCCACCGCGCTTGGAAAGCTGCAGCGCCGAATTGATGGCGCGGCCGATACTCTCCATGTTGTCCTCGATCCGGAGCAAAAAGCAGGAGACGAGCTCGCCGCGGCTCTTCTTGCCGGCGTTGAGGAAAGTCGGCGTTGCCGGCTGGAAGCGGCCGGAGATGATCTCGTCGACGAGATCGCGGGCAAGCCCTTCGTTGCCGCGCGCCAAGGCCATCGCCACCATGCAGACACGGTCTTCGTAGCGCTCCAGGTAGCGCTTTCCGTCGAAGGTCTTCAGCGTATAGGACGTGTAGTATTTGAACGCCCCGAGGAAGGTCGGAAAGCGGAACTTCTTTGAATAGGCATGATCGTAGAGATCGCGCACGAAGTTGAAGGAATACTGGTCCAGCACTTCCTGCTCGTAATAGCCCTCGGTCACCAGATAATCGAGTTTTTCCCGGAGGTTATGGAAGAACACCGTGTTCTGGTTGACGTGCTGGAGGAAGTACTGTTTCGCCGCCTGCCGGTCCTTGTCGAGCTGGATCCGTCCCTCTTCGTCATAGAGGTTCAGCATTGCGTTCAGCGCATGATAGTCGAGCGCTGCTTCCGTCGCCTTCAAGGGGCGTTCGAGTGTCGTGACGTCCAAAATCGTTCCATCCCGTTTTTGACATTGGCGACGTCCTCGTCGGTCCCGAGCAGCTCGAACCGGTAGAGATAGGGTACCCGGCACTTGGCCGAAATCACGTCGCCGGCGATCCCGTAGGTCGCGCCGAAATTGCTGTTGCCCGCTGCGATCACGCCGCGGATGTGAGAGCGGTTGCCCGCGTCGTTCAAGAAGTGGATGACCTGCTTCGGCACCGCCCCGCGGCCATCGTCGCCGCAATAGGTCGGCACGATCAGCACATAGGGCTCTGCGACCGTAAGTGTGTCCTTACCTTCCCTGAGCGGTATGCGTGCGGCGCGATGGCCGAGCTTTTCGACGAAGCGATGGGTGTTTTCCGAGCGACTGGAAAAATAGACGATCAGGCCCATCGCCCGCGTCCTTCAGGAAAGCGCGCTGATCATGTCCGGGCGGAAACCCGCCCAATGCCGCTCGCCGGCGACGACGACCGGGACCTGCCGATAGCCAAGACCCTGCACCAGCGCGAATGCATCGGAATCCTCGGAGATATCGACGATGCGATAATCGATGCCTTGGCGGTCGAGCGCACGGGTTGTGGCGGTGCATTGGACGCAGGCTGGTTTGCTGTAGACGGTGATCGACATGGGTTCCTCGTAGGGTCTGGCAAATGGGCGCAAAAAGTCGTCGGATCGCGCGAACGCGAACCGTGGTGTTGGCGATTGGACACGAAACATCGCTCCCCGGTCGACTCGACCGGAGTTGACGTCGTCAAGCTGGCCCAAGGTCGGTTACGCAACCGGGCCGGCTCGTTTTGGTGGGGCGCTCAGGAATTCCGCGGATGCGGGTTTTCAAGGCGCGGCCTTTCAATCAGGCGCGCAACAACGCGCACCCGTCCGCAGAAGGTGGATCTGAACTGGAAGAAACTGGCATGACTTCACCCCGAAGATTTCGACGGGCTGCCGGGGAGACGTCGAGACGATCGGGCAGGCTCATCCTGCCACGCACTCAACCCCTCCGGACACCCCGCCCGTGGACGTTTGGTGATCGAGGCAGGTCTCCTGGCTTACGGGTCAAAGCTTCCATCCCGACCTTCCCGAGGCCTCATGCCTCAGTGGTCCAAATCCGGACAGTCGCTCGCCGTCTACAGTTGCGGGGGCAGCTACGGCATAGCCTCAGCGGAAACCCGCCGGCGCACCGTATTCCCGTCTTAGCTCCCAATCCTTGCGAATCGGAAGAACCTCGAACACTAGATATAGTAGTTCATCGCAAATCTACGTCAATAGGTGTGAGGTGCCGGACGGCCCGTGCGGAGGGTCTTTTCTTTTGCAGTGTGGATAACGGAGAGTAAACGGCGCTTTGAACCGGCTCTCCGTCGGGGGCTTCGTCTCGCCGCCGAAACGGCAACAAGCGCCGCAGCGCTCGCAGGGTTTTGGGGAGAAATTTCGATGGAGCCATCACGCGGGCCGGATGCTGCACTAGGCGATCCAGGCCCGTCGCGTCTCGGCACTCGCTCAATCGCAGAGCAGGATGCTGACGTCCTTGTTTTTGCCGGGTTGCGCACGCGGCGAGACTGCCATGGCCCGTGGCTTGCTCGCGCCCTTGCAGCCTGCCGAGGTTTGCGGCACGGATGAGGCCTCTTCCTTGGGCCAGTGCCACGGATCGGCTGTATCGCCGATGCGCGGGCGAATGTGCTCCTGGTCCCGCGTCAAGCCGATATCCCGGAGCTGGAACTCGTTGAAGGTATCGATGGCAACGGAGGGGCTGAGGGTCTTATCGGCCCAGTTCAGAACATAGTAAATCGTTGATCGCATTGCGCTAAGCATTGCTATCCTCACTTCTCTAAAAGGTCGTGTGTTCGCGAAAAAAGTGAGGGTTTTTGCCGTTTCGCGCAAAGCGATTTCTCGCATGCTGGCATAAAGAATGCTTATCTCAGTTCCATGAGCAAGATTCCTCCCATGAGTGCGGTGCGCGCTTTTGAGGCCGCCGCCAGGCACCTGAGTTTCACCCGCGCCGCCGAAGAGCTCAGCATGACGCAGGCGGCCGTCAGCTATCAGATCCGGCTGTTGGAAGATCGCATCGGCGCGCCGCTGTTCGTCCGGCTTCCGCGCGAGGTGCGATTGACTGGCGCCGGGCGGCAGTTGGCGCCGAAGGTGACCGAAGCGATCGATCTCTTAGGGGCAGCCTTCTCGGAGATCGCCGACAAGACCGAGCATCACCTGCACATCTCCGTGCTCCCGACCGTCGTTTCGAGCTGGCTCGGCCAGCGCCTCGCCTCGTTTCAGACCGCGCATCCCAATATCAGCATCAGGGTGCACATGTCGACCGAGCTGGTCGACTTCAAGCGCGACGCCGTCGATCTCGCGGTGCGCAGCGGCGCCGGCGACTGGCCGGGCAACGATGTCTTTCCTTTGTTTCCGCTCGATTACGTGCCTGTCTGCAGGCCCTCCTTCCTGGAGAAGCACCAGCTCAAGGAGCCCGCCGACGTTCTGAGGGTCCGGCGTTTCGGCAACGCCAGCTGGTGGCGGCGATGGATGATCGAAACCGGCGTCGAACCGCCGGCAAGCAACGGCACCGAATTGATCTTCGACGTCCAGGCGATGGATGTCGCCACAATCCTGGCGGATCACGGCATTGCGATTGCCGTCTCAACCTTCCTGATGGATGAACTGAAGAGCGGCAGGCTCATCCGGCCGTTCGAGCACGTGGTGCGCGACGGCCGCGCCTATTGGCTCGTCTATCCGCAAAGCACCAGGCGGCAGAAGAAGATCCAGGCTTTTCGCGACTGGGTCGTTGCCGAAGCCGATGCGTCGAATGCGATGCTTGCCACCGTGATGGAGGTGTCAAGGTCGCTTCATCCAGGGGGCAGCGCAAGCGCGCTCACCAAGCCGGAATAGGATTTGCTGAGCGGGGCTGCGTAGGAGCCGCGCTTGCTCGTCGAAAGCCCCTGAGACACCAGTGCTTCCGCCTGCTTGACCGCGGCCGACACGCCGTCGATGACCGGCACGCCGTAGTCGGCCTGGAGCATGCGGGCGAGATCCGCCATGCCGGCGCAACCGAGCACGATTGCCTCGGCGCCGTCCTGATGAAGCGCCAGTTCGATCTCGCTCCGCAGCTTGGCAAGGGCGTTCGAGGACTTGTCCTCCAGTTCAAGCACGGGAATATCGGCGGCGCGCACCTTCGCCCGGCCCGCCATGCCGTAGTGCCGGGTCAGGTTTTCGATCAGCACCCGCGAACGTTCCAGCGTCGTCACGACGGTGAAGCGCTGCGCCACCATGGCTGCGGTTGCGACAGCGGATTCGCATAAGCCCACCACCGGCATGCGGGCTAGCGCGCGCGCCGCCTCAAGCCCCGTATCGTCGAAGCAGGCGATGACGGCGGCGTCCGCGCCCGCGGCTTCGCCGTCACGGATCTCCGCGAGCAGGCCCGGAAGCGCAATCGCACCGTCATAATGCCCTTCGATCGAGACCGGACCGGATTTCGATGTGCGGGCGAGGATTTCCGTGTGGGGTTCGGCGACCGCCCGCGCAGCAGTCGCTGCCTTTGAGGTCATCGAGGCGGTGGTGTTGGGATTGACGATCAGAATGCGCATTGGTCCTAGCTCAGCTTTGCCTGGCGGCGCCGCAGCATCAGTATGACAGCCAGCGCGACTAGGATGATGGTGAAGGAGAAGAGGGTTGTGACCGTGCCGAGCGCATAAAGTACCGGCGTCGTCACGTTCGTCGTCATGCCGTAGATCTCGAGCGGCAGGGTGTTGTAGCTGCCTGATGTCATCAGCGTGCGGGCGAACTCGTCATAGGAGAGCGTGAAGCCGAAGAGACCGACGCCGATCAGGCTCGGGGCGATCATCGGCAAAAGCACATGGCGAAAGGTCTGCCACGCCGTCGCGCCGAGATCGCGAGCGGCCTCTTCATAGGCCGGCGAAAACCGGTTGAAGACCGCAAACATGATGAGCACGCCGAAGGGCAGCGTCCAGGTCAGATGCGCGCCGAAGCCGGAGGAATACCAGCCGGGTTTCAGGCCGAACTGCTGGAAGACGACGCCGATGCCGAGCGAGATGATTATCGACGGCACCACGAGACTGGCGACAGTCAGATAGAACAGCGCGGTCGCGCCGCGGAAGCGCCGGCGGAAGGCGAGGCCCGCAAGCAGGGCGACGACGACATTGACCACCATGACCATCAGCCCCAGCGTGAAGGACCGGCGGAACGAAGCGCCGAAATCACCGACCGCCTGCCTTTCGAACAGATTGTAGAACCAGTGCACGGAGACGCCGTTCAGCGGAAAAGTGAGACCGCCGTCCGGCCCCTGGAAGGCGAGGATCAGCACCGCCGAGAGCGGGCCGTAGAGGAACAGCACGAACAGGGTGAAGAAGGCTGCAAGCAGGTAGAATTCCTTGCCGCGTTTCTCGTGAGGCATGTCAAAGCTCCTTGCGAATGTCTACGACGCGTAGGATGGCGGCGACCATCAGGAGAACGACGATCAGAAGAACCACCGCGTTGGCGGCGGCGGCCGGATACTGCAAGAGCGACATCTGGTTCTTCATCATCAGCGCCACCGAGGCGCTCTGGCCGCCGGACATGACCTGCACGGTCGAGAAATCCGCCATGACGAGGGTGACGACAAAGATCGAGCCGATGGCGATGCCGGGCTTGGCGAGCGGCAGAATGACGTTCCAGAGGATCTGGAAGCCGGAGGCGCCGCAGTCTCGGGCCGCTTCGATCAACGATCGGTCGATGCGCATCAGCGTGTTGAAGATCGGCGTCACCATGAACAGCGTGTTGAGATGGACCATGGCGAGCACCACGGCAAAATCGGAATAGAGCAGCCACTCGATCGGCTGTGGGATGAGGCCGAGCTCGATCAGGGCAGAGTTCACAAGACCGTTGCGGCCGAGCACCGGGATCCAGGAAATCATGCGGATGATGTTCGACGTCAGGAACGGCACGGTGCAGACGAGGAAGAGCACCATCTGCATGGTGGTGGTACGAACATGGAATGCGAGGAAATACGCTACCCAGAAGCCGATCGCGAGGGTCAGTGCCCAGACGAGAACGGTGAATTTCAGCGTGTTGAGATAGGTCTTCCACGTCACCCAGGAGCCAAGCGTGTCGGCGTAGTTCATCGTCAGGAAGTCCGGGTAGAGACCGGCAAAATCATAATCCCAGAAGCTGACGACGACGATCGTCAGGATGGGCAACACGAAGAAGAAGCCGAGGATCAGCGTCAGCGGCAGCGCCTGGATGTAGGAGGCAAGCGCGCGGGGAATGGCGGGGCGACGGGGCGCCGTCTCTGTTCCGATCTCCCCTGACTGCGAAGTGGCTATTGTCGCCATTGTTGGTCCTCTCTTCGATTTTTGGACGAGGGGGTGCCCCTTATCCGCGCGGTGAGGCATTGCCCCTAGTCCGCCTGCCGGCACCTTCTCCCCGCAGGCGGGAGAAGGGATATGCCGCACCGCCTCACAAACATCTGGACCGCAGGTGTGGCACGTCCCCTCTCCGCGCGAGCGGGGAGAGGGTTAGGGTGAGGGGCAAGACCGCTGCGGGCGCAGTCGTACCCGTGCCTGCGACTACGCCGCGATGAATTCGTTCCAGCGCTTGATCATGTAACGGTCCTCGTCCATGACCGAGTTCCAGCAGGCAACTTTACCCATGCGCTGTTCGAACGATCCGCCGTCGCGGACGGCGCCGGCCTTTTCCATCACCTTGCCCTCCGGCGAGAGGATGTCGCCCTTGGCGGGCTTGCCCTCCACCCAATAGCCCCACTCGTCCTCGGACATGAAACCCTTGGCGGTTTCCATCGCGGCGGAATAGTAGCCTTGGCGGTTGAGATAGGCGCCGACCCAGCCCGACAGATACCAATTGATGTATTCGTAGGCCGCATCGAGCTGCGCGCCCTGAAGATGGGCGGCAAGGCCGAGTCCGCCGCCCCAGGCGCGATAGCCTTCCTTCAGCGGCTGGTACTTGCAGGCAATGCCCTTGGAGCGCACGGCGGCGACGGCCGGCGACCACATGGACTGGATGACGACTTCGCCAGAGGCCATCAGGTTGACGCTCTCGTCGAAGGATTTCCAGAAGGCACGGAACTGGCCGTCCTGCTTGGCCTTGATCAGGAACTCGATCGTCTTGTCGATCTCGTCCATGGTCATGTTGCCTTTATCGGCATATTTGATGTTACCCATCGCCTCCATGATCATTGCCGCATCCATGATGCCGATCGAGGGGATGTTGAGGATCGCGGTCTTTCCCTTGAAGGCCGGGTCCATGATGTCGGCCCAGGTCGAGATTTCGCGGCCGACGAGATCGGGGCGAATGCCGAGCGTGTCGGCGTTGTAGATCGTCGGGATCAGGGTCATCCAGTCGGTCGGCGACTTGGCGAAGGTCTTGGAATCCTGGGCGTCAACAAATCCAACGGTGTGCGGCGCGGTGCCTTGCGCGACGACGCTTTCGGGCTTCAGCTTGCCGTCTATGAACAGCGGCACAATCTTGTCGAAGTACTTGATCTTCTTGACGTCCATCGGCTGTATCACGCCGGCTGGGAAGACCTTCTTGGCGATCCAGTATTCGATGTCGGCGATGTCGTAGGAATCGGGCTGCGTTACCGCCCGCTGCGCGGCGGCGTCGGAATCGGTCGCCGTCATCTCCAGCGTGATGCCGAGGTCTTGCTTACACTTCTCGGCGATCGCGTTGATGTTTGAAACGCCGGTGCCGAACTGCCGCAGCGTGATTGGATTTTGCGCCCAGATCGTTGGGAAGCCGGTGATCACACCGGATCCGGCGATCGCGCCGACGGCAGCAACGCCGGTCTTGAGCAGCGAACGCCGTGTTAGGCCGCTCGCAGGTTTCTCGGTCTTGGTTTCAGTCGTCATGTGCAGTTCCCCTTCTTGTGATGGTTGATTAGCTCATGCGGAAAGTTGGCCGAGGGGGACGACGTCCTCCAGGGTCCAACTCAGCGACACCGCGTCGCCGACCGCGACCGGCTTCCTGAAATGGTCGGCGTCGCTGACGATAACCGTGAAGTCGTCGCTGCCGGCGCCGGTGGCGGTGAGCTTCACCGAGGCGCCGCGATATTCGATGTTGGAGACCACCGCCTGGAAGCCGAGGCCCTTCTCACTGGGCGGGGCGAGCCGCACGCGATCGGTGCGGATGCCGATGTCTATCGGCCGACCCACCTGCTGGGCGATATCGCGCACCGTAAAGACCTGGCCCCCGGCCGTCTCCATTTCGACGACGTTGTCGCTGATCGCCCGGACTTTTCCGGAGAGAACGTTGTGGTCGCCCATGAAGCGGGCGACGAAGGCGGTGGCCGGCCGCTCGAACACCGTGCGGGGTGCTGCCGCCTGCTCAATCCGGCCGTTGTTCATGACGACGATCAGATCGGCGAGCGCCATTGCCTCTTCCTGGCTGTGGGTGACGTGTACGAAGGTGATGCCGAGTGTCTTCTGCAGCTTCTTCAGTTCGGCGCGCATGCGGATCTTCAGGAACGGGTCGAGCGCCGAGAGTGGCTCGTCGAGCAACAGCGCCTCCGGCTCGGTGATCAGCGCGCGGGCAAGCGCCACGCGCTGCTGCTGGCCTCCGGAAAGCTGGGCCGGGCGCCTGGTGCCGTAGGCCTCCATCTGCATCAGCTTCAGTATGTCGAGCGCCTTGGCGCGTCTGATGTCACGGGTGACGCCCTTCATCTTCAGGCTGAAGGCGACGTTGTCGATGAGGTCGAGATGAGGGAAGAGCGCATAGGACTGAAACATCATCGCCGTGCTGCGCCTGGCCGGCGGAAAATCCGTGACGACGATATTGCCGAGCCTGAGATCGCCTGAGGAAATGCTCTCATGGCCGGCGATCATACGCAGCGTCGAAGTTTTGCCGCAGCCGGACGGGCCAAGGAAGCAACAGTAGCTGCCGGCAGGGATCTTCAGGCTGATGGAATGCACGGCCGTGGTCGCGCCATACATCTTGGAAACGGAAACGATATCGATCTCTGCGGCTTTCGACATGAGGCTTTCTCCTTGCAACAAGAAGAAGCATCAATCGTGCCAAATTCGATCGTCGTGCCTAAGGCTATGTTTTATAGCGAGAATGGCCGTTTTTTGTGCCGGATTGTGTCGTTCACGGCGTAGGGCGACTGCCCATGATTTGGGCTTTTTGTCGTCAATATGCGCAAATTATTGTATACGATAACGTAAAATTTTGAGCACAACGATCGCGGCGGCTCCACCGGGGTGGGCAAGGGCGAATTTCGCGACCTATTGGCATTCCCGAAGATGACGCTTTCATGGAGAAACTGAAAATCAGCTGAGAACGGCTGTTACCAAACTGACATGGCGGCTCCCTAAAGACTGCGGCCAACCGCAGAGAAGGGAAGTATCAGCCCTTCGACGCGGATACCGCAAGCCATCGTCGGAGGCCCGTTTCCATGAAAATCGTCCAGATCAGCGACACCCATCTCAGCCCCGCCAAAAGCCACTTCAACGGCAATTGGGAACCGGTTCGCGCCTGGATCGAGGCGGTGGCACCCGATCTCGTCATCCACACCGGCGACGTCACCATCGATGGCGCCGACCACGAGGACGACATCACCTTCTCGCTCGATCTGATCGGCCAGCTCTCGATGCCGGTGCTGATCGTTCCCGGCAATCACGATGTCGGCCATCTGCCGGGTTCGCACCAGCCGGTGGATCCAGTTCGGCTTGCCCGCTGGCGCCGGCTCGCCGGTCCGGACTACTGGGGCCGCGACCATGGCGACTGGCGGCTGCTCGGCCTCAACAGCCTGCTGATCGGCTTCGAGGACGAAGAAGAAGACAGGCAGTTTACCTGGCTGGAGGAACAGTTGCTCAGCCGCGACGGCCGCCGGGTGGCCGTCTTTGCCCACAAGCCGCTCTTCGTCGACGATCCGGGCGAAGGCGACACCGGCTACTGGGGCATCCGTCCGCGCCAGCGCCAACGCCTGTTTGATCTTTTCGCCGAAGCCGAGGTGGCGCTGCATGCAAGCGGCCACCTGCACTGGGCCTGGACGGGCAAGCACGCCGGGACGTCGCTCGTCTGGGCGCCGCCGACCTCCTTCATCATTGATACGCTGGAACGGCCGATGCCGGGCGAGCGGCTGGTCGGCGCCGTCGTACACGAGTTTAGCGAAGTCAACGTCAAAAGCGAGATCATCGCGGTGCCGGGACTGACCAGCCACCTGCTCGATCCGATCGTCGAAGAGGTCTACCCGCTGGCGGCCAAGAAGACGGTCCGTGTGGAGGCCGCGCAATGAGCGTGCTTTCGCTAGAGGGTATCACCAAGTCCTATGGCGGCAACGCGATCCTGAAGGGGGTTAGCCTGCAGGCGGAGGCGGGTGAGTTCATCGCGCTCGTTGGTCCTTCCGGCTGCGGCAAGAGCACGCTGTTGCGCATCGTCGCCGGTCTCGATCATGGCGACGGCGGCGAGATCGTCATCGGCGGCCGCAGTGTCGCGCGCATGGCGGCGGCCGATCGCAATGTCGCGATGGTCTTCCAGTCCTATGCCCTCTATCCGCACCTGACGGCGGGCGAGAACATCGCCGTGCCGCTTGCGATGCGGCGGCTGACAGCGGCGCAGCGCCTGCCTGTGATCGGCAATCTGATGCCGGGGCAGAAGCAGATCCGCAGCGATATCCAGCGCCAGGTCAAGGAAATGGCGCTGGCGCTGAAGATTGATCACCTGCTCGACCGCAAGCCCGGCCAGATGTCCGGCGGCCAGCGCCAGCGCGTGGCGCTCGCCCGCGCCATGGTGCGCCGCCCGGCCGTCTTCCTGATGGACGAGCCGCTCTCCAATCTCGATGCCAACCTGCGCGTCCACGCCCGCGGCGAGATCGTCGATCTCCACCGCCGCGCCGGCGTGCCGACGCTCTATGTCACCCACGACCAGTCGGAAGCCCTGTCGATGGCGGATCGAGTGGCAGTGATGATCGGCGGCAATCTCTTGCAACTGGCGACCCCGAAGGAGATCTACGACAACCCCTCCCATATCGAGGTCGCACGCTTCCTCGGCCAGCCGAAGATCAACGTGCTGGAGACCCGCACGGATACGGCGAGCATCGTGCGCTTCGGCGATCTGGTGCTTCTGGCAAGCCGCGGACAGGCGCCGGATGCTTCAGTGAAGCTCGCAATCCGCCCGGAATTCGTGCGCTTCCATGCGGCAAGCGCCGGCCGGTTGAGCGCGCGGGTCGAGCGTATGGAGTTCCTCGGCTCTGAGGTAATCGTTCACGCCCGCCTCGATGCGATCGGCGAGCTGGTCACTGCCAAGTCAGCACCTGCCGAGGCCGCGGCGCTCGCGATCGGTCAGCCCGTTGACGTCGAGTTCATGCCGGAACGGGCGATGCTGTTCGACGGCGAGGGCACCCGGCTGCCAGCCGAGCGGGTCGCTATCGCCGCGACGCTGGAGAAGATCCATGGCTAAGGCGGGTTCCAATCGGGATACGGCGGCAGGGGCGGCGGATTTCGTGGATACCGCCCTCTGCCCTGCCGGGCATCTCCCCCACAAGGGGGGAGATCGGCTGGAGACAATGCCTCAGCATTCATCTCTGCGAGACGGTGTCCAGCCGACGCAGCGGCTGCGGACCCAAACGGCGATCGATGCCGCGACCACCGATCCCGATCGCCGCGAGGCCCGCATTGCCTGGCTGTTAGCGCTGCCGGCCATCACGCTGCTCGTCCTCTTCATCCTTTTACCAACCGCGGCGGTGATCGTTCTCGGTTTCACCGATTTCGAGCTCGGCTACGGCAGCTTCCGCTTTGTCGGCTTCGAGAACTATGCCGAACTCTTCAGCGACCGCACCTTCCGGCGCTCGCTCTGGAATACCACCATCTACACCGCGATCGTCACACCGGTTTCGATCGTGCTGGCGCTGGCGATCGCCATGCTGATCGAGGCGGAAACCAAGGGGCGGGCGTTCTTCCGCACGGTCTATTTCCTGCCGGTGGCCTCGCTGCTCGTCGCCATGGCGACGGTCTGGCAGTTCCTGTTTCACCCGACCATCGGCCCGATCAACACCTTCTTGGCCGTTTTCGGCATTGCCGGCCCCAACTGGCTCGGGGCCTCCGGCACGGTGCTCTATGGTCTGTCGATCATCGGCATCTGGCAGTCGGTCGGCTTCAACATGGTGCTGTTCCTCGCCGGTCTCACCGCCATCCCGCGCGAGCTCTATGCCGCAGCGGAAGTCGACGGCGCCAAGACCTGGTTCGATCGTTTCCGGCTGGTGACCTGGCCGATGCTCGGGCCGACGACGCTGTTCGTCACCACCATCAGCATCATCAACTCAGTGAAGGTGTTCGAGACGGTGAAGACGCTGACCGAGGGCGGTCCGAACAAGGCGTCGGAGGTGCTGCTCTTCACCATCTACCAGGAGGGCTTCGTCTATCTGCGCGTCGGCTATGCCTCGGCCATGACCGTCGTCTTCCTCGCCATCCTCGTCGTCCTGATGTTCCTGCAGTACCGCGTGCTCGACCGGAAGGTTCACTACGCATGACCAACACCATCTCCGTCACCCGCCTCATTCGCCTCGCCGTTCTCTCGTTTGGCGCGCTCATCTTCCTCGCGCCCTACATCTTCATGGTCTCGACCGCCGGCAAGGCTCAGAGCGAGATCTTCTCCTCGTCGCTGTCGCTGATCCCTGAGCAGTGGTCCTATATCGAGAACTTTTCCAAGGCGCTGTCGCGCGTCTCGATGACGACCCTGCTCTTCAACGGCGTTGTCGTCTGCGCGCTGATCTTCGTCATCCAGATCGTCGTCGCCATCCCTTGCGCCTATGCCATGGCGAAGCTGAAGTTTCGGGCGGCCCGCACCATGATGGTGCTGGTCATGCTCGGCCTCCTGGTGCCGATCCACGCAACCGCGCTGCCCATTTACGTGGCCTTCGACAGGTTGTCGGTGCTGAACAGCTACGCAGCGCTAGTGGCGCCGTTCTCGATCTCGGTGTTCGCGATCTTCCTCTTCCTGCAGTTTTTCCGCGCCATGCCCGACGATCTGATCGATGCGGCACGCCTCGACGGTATGTCTGAAGCCGGCATCGTCGCGCGCGTCATCGTGCCAAACGCCTGGCCGGCGATCACCGCCTTTGCAATCTTCTCGGTCGTCGCCCACTGGAACGATCTCTTCTGGCCGCTGATCGTCGTCACCAACCAGGACTATGCGACCCCGCCACTCGGCCTTCTCTACTTCCGCGCCGCAGAAGCCGGCGACGACTACGGCGCGCTGATGGCCGCGACCCTCATCATCACCCTTCCCCTCGTGACCGCGTTTCTGCTGGCGCAGAAGCGTTTTGTCGAGGGCATTACCATGACCGGTCTCAAAGGCTGAACGGTCCAACCTGGAGCGCAACCCATGACACATCTGAGACAGCTTTTCACCGCGGCTGCCGCATCGCTAATCCTCGCAGCCCCCGCCAACGCCGAGACCCAGCTGACGGTGCATTATCCGATGCCCGGCTTCTTCAAGGACGTGATGGATACGATCTCGAAGAAGTTCATGGAAGAAAACCCGGATATCAAGATCACCTTCGCCAATCCGTCGGCGACCTATGAGGAAGGCATCCAGACGATCATGCGTCAGGCCGGAACGGCCGAGATGCCCGATCTCACCTTCATCGGCCTCAACCGCCTGCGCATGGTCAACGAGCGCGACGTCCCCGTTGATCTCGGCCCGTTCATCGCCAAGGACGGCAACATGGCCGAGCAGGGCTTTTCCGAAAACATCCTGAAGCTCGCCCAGGTGGGCGGCAAGCAGGTGGGCCTTGCCTTCGCCACCTCCAACCCGATCATGTATTACAACGCCGATCTCGTGCGCAAAGCCGGCGGCGACCCGGAAAACCCGCCGAAGACCTGGGACGAGGTCATTGCGCTTGGGGGCAAGATCAAGGCGCTTGGCGACGGCAACGAGGGCATCGATTTCCGCTGGCAGGGCGATGACTGGATGTTCTCCGCGCTGCTCTTCGGCGCCGGCGGCGAGATGCTGAGCGAAGACGAAAGCAAGGTTGCCTTCAACGGTCCCGAAGGTGAGAAGGCCGTCGAAGTGCTCGACCGCATGGTCAAGGAAGGCGGTCTGCCGGTTTTGACCAAGCAGGCCGGCGAGCAGGCCTTCGTTGCCGGCAAGGTCGGTTTCGCCTTCCAGACGACGGGTGCGCTGCGCAACACCATCAAGAATGTCGGCGACAAGTTCGACCTGCGCACTGCCCATATCCCGCTCATCGACCCGGCAAAGGGCAAGCTGCCGACCGGCGGCAACGCCGTCGTTATCCTGACGCGCGACGCCGAAAAGCAGGAAGCCGCCTGGAAGTTCGCGAAGTTCGCAGCCGGCCCCTATGGCGCCTCGGTTGTCGTTCCCGGCACCGGCTATGTGCCGAACAACGAGCTGGCCGCCAAGTCGCCTGAGTATCTCGCCAACTTCTACAAGGAAAACCCGCTGTTCCGCGCGGGTCTCGAGCAGATGGCGCTGATGCGCCCCTGGTATGCCTTCCCCGGTAGCAACGGGGTGAAGGTGACGCAGACGATCGTCGAGAACCTGTCGCGCATCGTCGAGCAGCAGGCCTCGCCGAAGGAAGCGCTGGACGAGGCCGCGGCCGAAGTCGAAAGCCTGCTGCCGCGCAGCTGATCCTGTAACCAAATCGATCGACGCCGCCCCGAAGGAAACTTCGAGGCGGTGTTTTCGTGTTTGCTCACGCGAGGTGGCGAACAGTCCCGCCTGCGTAGAGTCGGCAGTCGAGATTGAGATGGCGGCAGCCCGACGCATTCTCGGCCATATCGAGCAACAGAGCCGCCGCTGCGAGCCCCATGTCGCCGTCGGGCATCGAGATGGTGGTGAGTGTTGGCGTCATCAGCCGGCCAAGCGCGATGCCGTCGAAGCCGGCGACGGAGACATCGTCAGGCACGGAAAGGCCTTCACGCCGTAGCGCTGCTATCACGCCGAGCGCCAGCAGATCGTTGGAAGCGATGATTGCGGTCGGGCGGTGCTGCGCAAGAACCGTCGCGAGGTCGAGGTTTTCATAGCCGTCGACGAAGGGGATCTCGACCGCCTCCATCGGCCGGGCGCCGGCTTCCTGCATAGCGGCCAAATAGCCGTCATAGCGCAGGCGCGCCCGGTCGGATGAACGGAAGTGGCCGGAGACGACGAGGATGCGGCGGTGACCGTGGTCGAGGATGTGGCGGGTGAGATCGAAACCGGCCCGGTAATTGTCGACGGTGACGGCGGCAGCGAAACGTGCGACCGGCCGGTTGTTGAGAAGCACCGTCGGCGGCAGCGCCGCCGAAAGCGCCTCGCTGGTCTTGGCGTCGCAGAGCGTCAGGATCAGACCGGTCGGCCGCTGTTCGAGCAGCGAGCGCACGGCGCGCGCCTCGAGTGCGGGATCATAATTGGATTGGGCGATCAGCACGCCATGGTTCGCCGCCTGCAAACGGTGCTGGATGCCGCCGAGCGAGGCGGCAAACACCGGGTTGGTGACGCTTGGCACCAGCACGCCGACGACGGGCTGGCTGCGGTTGGTGGCGCGTCCCGTGGCCGGCGACGGCCGGTAGCCGAGTTCGGCCGCCGCCCGGCGCACGCGACGCACCATCTCGTCGCTGACGGGACCTTCGCCCTTGAGCGCCCGCGATACGGTTGCCAGCGAGCAGCCGGCATGAAAGGCGATCTGTTGCAGGGTAACCATGATCGCGCTCTAACGGGTCTGCGTGACAGCTGATTGAAGGCCCGGACCCGAGGTTTTCCACGTCGCGCGTGAATTATTATTCATGCTGTGAATTATATTGACAGAAGCTGAGTCCGCGGCTTAAATCGCAATCGTCGGAAGTCGAGGAGGAGTTCCGGCGAACTCATACATTCAGCGGCCGCAAACAAACGGCCCTATCGGTTTTTGGGAGGGGCTTCGGCCTCGAGGAGGACGCGTGCGCAAATTTCTCAGCACGACCGCTCTGGCGGTCATTGCAGCTTCGTTTTGGGCAGGTTCGGCAAGCGCCGAAACGGCGAACCCGTTTCGCTGCCAGCCCGGCGAAAAATACGTCATGAACGTCATGGTATCCGGCGTCGAATACTGGTTCCCGGTCTATGAAATGTTCAAGCAGGCCGGCCAGCAGTTCGGCTGCGAGACCGAATATACCGGCACGCCGGAATATGACGTCAACAAGCAGATCGCCACTTTCGACCAGGCGCTTGCCCAGAACCCGGCCGGCATTCTGGTGCACCCGATGAACTCCGATCCGTTCATCGAGCCGATCAACCGGGCGATCGATCAGGGCACGGCAGTCGTCACCTTCGCTGCGGACTCGCCGCTGTCGAAGCGCGTCTCCTTCATCACCTCGGACAACACCCGCGAAGGCATCTATGCCGCCGACGCGATTGCCGAGAAGATGGGCGGCAAGGGCGAATATGCCGTTCTTGAAAACCCCGGCCAGGACAACCACGACAAGCGCATTACCGCCTTCGTCAATCGCATGGCCGAGAAGTGGCCCGACATGAAACTCGTCGGTCGCGCCGCCTCGAACCAGGATCCGAACAAGGCCTATCAGGGTCTGATGAGCCTCATCCAGGCCAATCCGAACCTCGGCGCCGTGTTCATGCCGGAAGCCAACTCCGCGATCGGTGCGGCCCAGGCCAGCAAGGAAAGCGGCGGCAAGGTCCTCGTCATGTGCGCCGACGTCAACGCCAACATCCTCGATATGATCAAGGCCGGCGAAGTCTTCGGTTCGATCAACCCGAACCAGGGCATGCAGGGCTATATGGGCTTCATGCTCCTGTGGATGGCGAAGCACCCGGAACTGATCGATCCGATGAACGACGCCAAGCGTTCCGGCTTCAACCCGATGAGCATCCCCTTCGTCGACAACGGCCTTTCGATCGTTACCGCCGAAAATGCCGATGACTTCTACTGGGACAAGTACCTGAAGCGTCGTGGCACCAAGGGCATCGACGAGTAAGATTGTGAATTGGCTGCCCGGTCGTTTCCGGGCAGCCAGGACTGCGGGTGGAGGACAGCATGACAGCACAACCGGTTCTGGAGGTCCGGCGCGTCACCAAGCATTTCGGTGCGGTGAAGGCGCTGACGGAGGTGGATTTTCGCCTCGAGCGGGGAGAGATCCACGCACTCTGCGGCGAAAACGGCGCAGGCAAATCCACGCTGATGAACATCATTGCCGGTGTGCTGCAGCCGAATGACGGCGAGGTGCTGGTGGATGGAGCGTCCGTGAAAATCGCCTCGCCGGCGACCGCCCAGACGCTCGGCATCGGCCTCGTCCACCAGGAAATCGCGCTCTGCCCGGATGCGACGGTGGCGGAAAACATGTTCATGGCGGCCACCAACCGCCGGCGCTCGCCGCTGATGAATTACGGCGCGCTCGAACGCGAAGCCCAGGTAGTGATGAACCGGCTGGCGCCGATCGACGTCCGGCGCAAGGTCGCCGACCTCGCCATTTCCAGCCAGCAGCTGGTCGAGATTGCCAAGGCGCTGACGCTCGACTGCCGCGTACTGATCCTCGATGAGCCGACCGCGGCGCTGACGGAAGCCGAAGCGCAGGCGCTGTTCGCCATCATCCGCGACCTGAAGGCCGCGGGCATATCGATCATCTATATCAGCCACCGCATGGCCGAGATTTTTTCGCTCTGCGACCGCGTCACCGTGTTTCGTGATGGCCGCCATGTGGTCACCGAGAAGATCGCCGACGTGACTGCTGATGATGTCGTACGCCGCATGGTCGGCCGCGAGATCAGCCAGCTCTATCCGCAAAAGCAGGCGCCGGAGGCGCGGACGGACGAGACCATTCTCTCTGTGCGTGGCTTGAGCGATGGCGACCGCATCGACACCGTCTCCTTCGATCTGAAGCGGGGCGAAATTCTTGGAATCGGCGGTTTGATCGGCTCCGGTCGTACCGAGATCGCCGAAGCGATCTGCGGTCTGAGGGCCAAGTCGAAGGGCGACATTACGCTGCGCGGAAAGCCGCAGCGCATCGGCAACTACCGCGACGCGGTCGATGCCGGCATCGTCTATCTCTCGGAGGATCGCAAGGGCTCCGGCGTCTTCGTCGACCTGTCGATCGCGCAGAATATTTCGGTGCTTGATCTGAAGACGCTGACCGGGCCGCTCGGATTGCTGAATTCCAGGGCCGAGGCCGATCTCGCCCGCGATTTCGTCCGCCGGCTCGGCGTGCGCATGGGCGGCATCGATATGCCGGTCTCGTCGCTCTCGGGCGGCAACCAGCAGAAGGTGGCGATTGCCAAGCAGCTCGCCGTTCGCCCGCAAGTGATCCTGATGGACGAGCCGACGCGCGGCATCGATGTAGGCGCCAAATCCGAAATCCACCGGCTGCTGCGCGAGCTTGCAGAAACCGGCATCGGCATTGTCGTGATCTCGTCGGAACTGCCGGAGCTGCTCGGGCTTTGCGACCGGGTTCTGGTCGTGCGCGAAGGCGCGATCGCCGGCGAGCTTGATGACAGAGAAATGAGCGAGGAGGCGGTGATCCGCCTGGCCTCAGGGGTGACGCAAACGGCCGAGGCTGGCCGGATGGTGGATCATGTCGCCTGAAAGAACTGATAGAGCCGGGGAGGCGGAAATGGCTGTTGATACGATGGTTGCAACGCATGCGCAGGCGCCCGCCTGGAAACGCATCGGCACGATGCGTGAGGCGGGGCTGATCGCGATCATCCTGGCGCTCGGTATCATCATGAGCTTTGCCTCGCCGCATTTTCTCACCTTCGGCAACATGCGCGCCATGCTGATGAGCTTCTCGGTCGAAGGAATCGTCGTCGTCGGCATGACGATCCTGTTGATCGTCGGCGGCATCGACCTCGCCGTCGGCTCGGTCGTCTGCTTCGCCATGGTGCTGGCCGGTTCGCTGTTTCTCGCCGGTGTCGATCCCTGGACGGCCTCGCTGGTCGGCATCCTCGCCAGCAGCATGATCGGCATGATCATGGGCTTCTTCGTCACCGTCGTCGGGCTCAATCATTTCATCACGTCGCTGGCGGCGATGGTGATCGTGCGCGGCCTCTGCCTCGTCATCACCAAGGGCACGCCGCTGTCGCTCTTCACGCTGCCGGTGTCGTTCAAGGCGGTCGGGCAGGGCACCTTCCACGGCGTGCCCTATGTCATCCTGATCTTCGTCGCCGTCGTCGTGCTCTTCGACTTCCTGCTGCGCCGGGCGACCGCCTTCCGCAAGGTCTTCTATACCGGCAGCAACGAGAAGGCAGCGCTCTATTCGGGCATCAAGACCAAGCAGGTGAAGTTCTGGGTGACGGTGCTTTGCTCGACGCTCGCAGGTGTCGCCGGCGTCATCTACATGTCGCGCTTCGGCGCCGCGACGCCCACCTTCGGGGTCGGTATGGAGCTCAACATCATCGCTGCGGCGGTCATCGGCGGCGCCTCGCTCAACGGCGGCTCGGGCACGATCCTCGGCGCCATCCTCGGTATCGCTCTTCTCTCGGTTGTCACCAGCTCGTTGATCCTGCTCGACGTCTCCGTCTATTGGCAGGACATGATCAAGGGGTGCATTCTCTTGGCTGCCGTTTCCATCGACCACCTGCTGCACAAGCGGAAGGCAGCCTGACCATGCCGATTGCCAAACCCATTTTGTCCCAGGCCTCAAGTGCGCGAGAAGAACTCGTCGTCGCGCGGCAGATGCATCAGGCGCTCGTCCTGCATTTCCTCGAAGGACTGACCCAGTCGCAGATCGCCGATCGGCTCGGCATCTCGCAGCCGACCGTTAACCGGCTGATCAAGCGCGGCCGTCAGCTTGGCCTGGTCGAGATCAAGATCAAGTCGCCGATCGAGCCCTTGGTCGACATGGAAGAGCAGTTGCTTGCGATCGGCGGCATCCGCCGGGCGATCGTCGTGCCGACCGTTTCCGACAATCAGCAGACCGCCCTCCAGGCGGTCGGCGAGGCGGCAGCCCGGCTGCTGCTCGAAGAGATCGGCGATGGCGACACGATCTGCATCACCGGCGGCAAGGGTGTCAGTGCCGTCGTCGCGGGGCTGCAGGCGCCGCGCCGCTTCGATGTCGAGGTAATCCCCGGTACCGGCTGCGTCCAGGGCAAGCACTATACGGATGTGAACCACGTCTCGACGATGATGGCCGACAGGCTCGGCGGGCGGTCTTTCCAGATCCACGCGCCGCTCTTTGCCGACAGTGCCGCCGAGCGGGCGATGCTGATCAACATGCGCTCGGTGGCGGATGTCTTCGGGAGGGCGCGCGAAGCGAAGGTGGCGGTGGTCGGCATCGGTTCGATCCTTTCGGACGATTCGAGCTACTACGACCTGCATCCGTCTTCGAGCACGGACCGAGCGGCAATCGAGCGCTCTGGCGCAAGCTGCGAACTTCTCGCCCATCTGCTCGATGATGAGGGACGTGTCTGTGACTACAGCCTCAACCGGTCGCTGGTCTCGCTGACGCTCGAAGAATTCGCCTCGATCCCGACGAAGATCGGCGTGGCAAGTGGACCGAACAAGGCCGGACCGATCCTCAGCGTCATGCGGGGACACCACCTCGACACGCTGGTGACGGACGAGGCGACCGGCGAGCGCGTGCTCGCCATGGCAAGCGAAAAGGGACTTCTGGCATGAGCGGGGATCAATTGATGCGGGAGATCGGCCGATCGGGCGTGAAGGCTTCGGCCGTCGGGCTCGGCACCTGGGCGATCGGCGGCTGGATGTGGGGCGGCACGGACGAGCGGGAATCGATCGCGGCGATCCAGGCCTCGCTGGACGCCGGTGTGACGCTGATCGATACGGCGCCGGCCTATGGCCTCGGCCGCTCGGAAGAGATCGTCGGCAAGGCTTTGGCCGGCCGCCGCGACAAGGCAATCATCGCCACCAAGTGCGGGCTCGTCTGGCATACGGACAAGGGCAAGCACTTCTTCGACCAGGACGGCAAGCCGGTGCACCGCTACCTCGGCCGAGATGCGATCCATCACGAGGTCGAGCAGAGCCTGAAGCGGCTCGACACCGATTACATCGACCTCTACATCACCCATTGGCAGGACCCGACGACGCCGATCGAGGAGACCATGGCCGCGCTCGAAGAGCTGCGCCAGGCGGGCAAGATCCGGGCGATCGGCGCCAGCAATGTCGGCCGTAGCGACCTTGAACAGTACATCGCGATCGGCGGGCTCGACGCGATCCAGGAACGCTTCAGCATGATCGATCGCGAGATCGAGGCGGAGCTTTTGCCGCTGACGCGGCGCAACGGCGTCGCCACGCTCAGCTACTCGTCGTTGGCGCTCGGCCTTCTCTCCGGCGGCATCGGACCGGAGCGGGTGTTTTCAGGCGACGACCAGCGGCGCGACAATCCGCGCTTCTCGGTCGGCAACCGCGAAAAGGTCGCGGCCTTTGCCAAGGCCATCCAGCCGGTCGCAGAAAAGCATGGCGCGACAATCGCCCAGATCGTCATTGCCTGGACGCTCTGCCAGGAGGGCGTGACTTTCGCGCTCTGCGGCGCACGCAATCCGGCGCAAGCGCTCGACAATGCAAGGGCCGGGACGATCCGGCTCGATCACGATGATCTCGCGGGGATCGACGCGGCCATCGCGGCGACGCTCGTCAACATGGACAGCTAACGGACTGCCATCATGAACCGGGAAGAGATTTTCAACGGGCTCCCCAAGAGCCCGAAGGTGGACGTGTGCGTCCTCGGCGGCGGCATCAACGGCCTCAGCGTCTTTCGTGAACTGGCGCTGCAGGGGGTGAACGTGCTGCTCGTCGAGAAGCACGACTACTGTTCGGGCGCGAGTGCGGCGCTGTCACGCATGGTGCATGGCGGTCTTCGCTATCTGGAAAATGGCGAGTTCAGCCTGGTCAGGGAATCGCTGGTCGAACGCGATCGGCTGCTGAAGAACGCGCCGCATTACGTGGCGCCGCTGCCCACGACCGTGCCGATCTTCGACATCTTCTCGGGCCTTGCCAATGGCGCGGTTCGCTTCCTGGGATTGACGCGGCGGCCAAGCCGCCGTGGCGCCGTCGCCGTCAAGATGGGCCTTGGCATCTATGATTTCCTGACGCGCAAGCGGGCGCTGATGCCGAAGCATGCCTTCCGAGGGCGGCGCACGACGCTTGCACGCTGGCCGGCGCTCAATCCCGACATCAAGAGTTCCGCGACCTATTACGACGCCTGGGTCAGCCAGCCGGAACGTCTCGGCATCGAGCTGTTGAAGGACGGGCTTGCCGCCGGTTCTCACGCGCAGGCGCTGAACTACGCCGAACTGACGCTGGCCGCACCCGGACGCTACGAACTGAAGGACGATGTCACCGGCGCGGTCGCTGCGATCGAGCCCGGCCTCATCATCAACGCCACCGGCGGCTGGATCGATATCGCCAACGGCGCACTGTTTCCCGCAACGTCGAAGCCGGCCCCGTTGATGGGCGGCACCAAGGGCTCGCATCTGATCATCGACAATGCCCAACTCATGGAAGCGCTTAACGGCCACATGATCTATTACGAGAACGAGGATGGCCGCATCTGCATCCTCTTTCCCTATCTCGGCAAGGTGCTGGTGGGCTCGACGGACATTCGTGTCGATGATCCCGAAACCGTGCGCTGCGAAGCCGACGAGCGCGACTACATCCTGCAGTCGCTCGCCTTCGTCCTGCCAGACATCCGGATCAGGCCGGAAGAGGTGGTGTTCCAGTTCTCGGGCGTACGGCCGCTGCCGGCGAGCCAGGACAGCTTCACCGGTCGCATCCCGCGCGACCATTTCTGCACCTTCGTGGAGGGTGTTGAGGGCGGTCCGCCGGTGCTCTGCATGATCGGCGGCAAATGGACGACGTTCCGCTCCTTCGGCGAAATGGCGGCCGACCTCACCCTGGAACGGCTCGGAAAACAGCGCCATGTCAGCACCGGAGAACGTGCCATCGGTGGCGGGCAAGACTATCCCTCCGATCGCGACCGATGGGTCGATGATGTTGCGGCAGCCACCGGGCTTTCGCGGGAGCGCATGCAAGTGCTTTTCGTCCGCTATGGAACGGGCGCGCGAGACGTTGCCGATCTCATCGCCGCCGGCGCTGACCATGCCTTGCCGCATCGGGATTACTCCGCGCGCGAGCTGCAATACCTGATCCGCAGCGAAGCCGTCGAACATCTCGAGGACCTGCTGCTGCGCCGCACGACGCTTGCAATCACCGGCGAGCTCTCGCTCGACATGGTGGATGCGGTGCTCGCCGTGCTTGCCATCGAAAAGCAATGGTTGCCGCCGCGTGTCGCGGTCGAGCGTAAGCGATTTCTTGCCCTTCTCGTCGAGCGCCATGGCGTCGACGAGGAAACCCTATCCGTACGGAACGAACAAAGGAGTGCATTATGCGAAACAACAGCAAGGTCCGGATGAACCGTCTGTTCGGCGGTGGACGTTGCCTCGACGTCGCGATCGATCATGGCGTCTGCAACGAACCCTCCTTCCTCAATGGTCTTGAAGACATGTCAGCCGTGGTCAAGGCGCTGGTCGCGGCCGCACCGGATGCGATCCAGATGAATTTTGGCCAGGCGGATCTGTTGCAGGAGGTGCCGGGCAAGGACAAGCCGGCGTTGGTCATGCGTCTCGACATGGGCAACCCCTATAACCGCATCCGCCACCGGCACATGTGGGCCGTGTTGCAGAACGAGGCCGAACCGTTGATCGGCGCGCTGGCGATGGACGCGGCCTGCGTCGTCGTCAACCTCTTCATGCTGCCGGACGAGCCCGATCTCTTCCGCCAATGCGTCGCCAACATCTCGCGCGTGCGGGCCGATTGCGACAAGTACGGCATGCCGTTGATGATCGAGCCCTTGGTGATGCAGCCGGTGACCGAGCACGGCGGCTACATGGTCGATGGCGACGCCGAGAAGATCGTGACGCTGACCCGGCTTGCGCGCGAGATGGGCGCTGACATCGTCAAGGCGGACCCGACCACCAATGCCGAGGATTTCCACCGGGTCGTCGAGGCGGCGCGCTGCCCCGTTCTCGTGCGTGGCGGCGGCAAGGAGGACTTGCGCAACGTCTTCGACAAGTCGGCGGCCTTGATGCGTCAGGGCGCAATGGGCATGGTCTATGGGCGCAACATCTACCAGCACGCCAATCCGAGCGCCGTTGTGCGCGGCCTGATGGCGATCATCCATGAGGATGTAAGCGGCGAAGAAGCCTACGCGCTCTACCAGCGCGGTTGAAATCGCTCAGCCGGAACCGCTTCACCAGCGATGCTCCGGCGCAAGAGGAACGCTGCCGCTATGAGGACACCGGTGGCGTTCCGGCAAATGGATTAAGGACCTTGGGGAGGGGTTCGGCAATGGGTAAGTATCTGCTCGGGATCGACGCCGGGAACACTGTGATCAAGACGGTACTTTTCGATCGTGACGGCAACGAGATCGCGATGGCCGCGGAAGAAGGGCACAGCCATGTGCCGATGCCCGGCCATGTCGAGCGCGGGCTTGGCGAACTGTGGAGCCATGCCAAGGTGGTGATCCGCGCCTGCATCGAGCGCGCCGGCATCGATGCCAGCGAGATCGCGGCGATCGGTTGCGCCGGGCACGGCAACGGTCTCTACGCGCTCGATCGAGACGGAGAACCGCTTGTCGGCATCCAGTCGCTCGACACTCGCGCCGCCGGCCTCGCCGAGGAGTGGCAGGCCGCAGGCGTCGGCGAGCGAACCTATCCGATCGCCGGGCAGAAGCCCTGGCCATCACAAACGCCGACCCTGCTTGCCTGGCTGAAGCGCCATCGGCCTGACCAGTTTGAAAAAATCGGCACGGTGTTTCTCTGCAAGGACTTCGTCATCAATCGCCTGACCGGCGCGCGCGTCAGCGACGTCTCGGACATGAGCGGCGCGGGCCTGCTCGATGTCGCCGGAAGGCGTTACGATGCGGCATTAATGAAGGCCTATGGCCTCGGCGAAGACATGGACCTGCTGCCCGATCTCGCCGAAAGCGCCGATATCGTCGGACGCGTTACCGAGGAAGCGGCGGCGCAGACGGGTCTGGCTGCCGGCACACCCGTTGTCGGTGGGCTCTTCGACGTGGTCGCTTCGGCAATCGGCTCGGGCGTCACCCGCACCGGTGCTGCCTCGATCATCGCCGGCACCTGGAGCATCAACCAGGTGATCATCGACCAGCCTGATCTCTCACGTCCGCTCTTCATGTCCTCGACCTTCGATCGCAAGCGCTACATGGCGATCGAGGCGAGTGCCACGTCGGCGGCCAATCTGGAATGGCTGGTGCGCGAGCTCTTCCCGCACGACGGCAAGGATGGCCGGTCGCCCTTCGATCTCTGCTGCCAGCTGGCAGCCGAGGTCACGCCGGCCTCTGATGACCCGCTCTACCATCCGTTTCTCTATGGCGCTCAGCAGGACGGCAACGCGCGCGCTGGCTTCTACGGCGTCGCCGGCTGGCACGGCAAGGGTCATCTGGTCCGCGCGGTGCTTGAAGGCGTCGCCTTCGGCCATCGCCAGCATATCGCGGCGTTGCGCGCGGCTGGGGCTCGCTTCGAGGAGGCGGTGCTTTCGGGTGGCGGATCGCGCAGCCTGATCTGGCAGCAGATCTTCGCCGACGTGCTTGACGTGCCGGTGACGGTCGCCCGTTCACGCGAGACCGGCGCGCTCGGCGCCGCGATTACGGCTGGCGCCGGCATCGGCCTTTTCGCCGATATCTCCGCCGGTGCTGCGGCGATGGTCAAGACCGAACGCCACTACCGTCCAAACCCTGCACTTGCCGCGCATTATGACAGGCGCTTTGCGCTTTACGGCGAGATCGCCGCTGCCATGGCGCCGATCTGGCGCCGGCTTGCAACGCCCGAGCGATCGGCGCGGGAAGCGGCGGAGTGATCAGGGCAGGGGCATCGGTCTGTCGGGGCGCTGCTGGGAGGAACGTTGCAGCGCCGCCGCAAACCGTCTGACCCGTCAGAAACGCATGTTGATGCCGGCCTTGATGACGTGGCTGTTGATGTCTTTCTCGCTGGAGCCTGAGCTCGTGTGGGTGCGGACATCTGGCGTCGTGATGTAGTTGTATTCGAGCTTGGCGGAGAGGCCGCCGGCAAAGGCCTGTTCCACGCCGGCGCCGAGCAGGTAGCCGCCCTTGAAGCCGACGTCGTTACGCACGTCGCCGCCCTTCTTGTAGCTGGTCATGGCGTAACCGGCCGTGCCGTAGACGAGCGTCTGGTCGAAGGTGAGACCCGCCTTCGCCTTGATGGCGCCGCGCCATTTCTCCTTGAGCTTGCCGCCGTTGACCTTGTGCTCGGTGTCGCCGAGATAGGAGCCTTCGATTTCCGCCCCGACGATGCCGGGGCCGGCCTGCATGTTGTAGCCGGCCTGAACGCCGAGCGCGACGCCATTGCGGTCGGCGAACGGGTTGGGGCTGCCGGTAAAGCCAAGGCCGCCATGGGCACCGACATAGGCGCCGCTCCAGCTGAAGGCCGGCGGGTCCTGATAGGTGGGGGCGGAGAAATCAGCCGCCTGGGACGGCTGTGCGCCGCAGAGGGCGAGAAGGGTAAGACCCGACCAGATGGAAAACTTGCTGGACTGCCGCATTTTCTTGCTCCGTGCATAGGAAACGCGCCTTGATGGCGCTTGCGTCCTCCCATGTGCGCTTCACCCTTGGGGTGGGATGGCGATGTTTGGACGGTACACGGCCTTTGTCGGCCCCACGGATTGCACCAACATTGCGCAACTTGTCTAAGTTACTGATTTTGTTGTTAGTTATCTGTTAACCATACGCCGACTGAGGAAAATCCTAGCCGGCAGGCAAGGTGATGCGGAAGCAGGCGCCACCCTTGGGATCATCGACCACCGAGATGTGACCCTTGTGGCGGCCGATGATCTCGCTGACCAGATGCAAGCCGAGGCCGGCGCCATGGTCCCGCGGCTGCAGGCGGTGGAAGGGCTCGAAGATCCGGGCCCGTTCCCGTTCCGGAATGCCGGGACCTTCGTCGGTGACCTCGATCACGCCGCCGCGCTCCACCCGGATCGTGATCAGGCCGCCGGCGTGTTCGATGGCGTTGCGCACGAGGTTGGTGACCGCCCGCTCGATCGCGCCGGTATCGCCGCGCACGACGACGCGCTCCGTGCCCGGAGCGAAGGAAAGGTCGCAGCCGGCCGAAAGCGCAAGCGGGGCGAGGTCGGCCGTCACGTCGCGGCAGAGCGAAACCAGGTCGAGCTGCCCGAAATCCGTGCCGTCGCGATCGATGCGTTCGAGATCGAGCAACTGTTCGGCAAGGCCGGCAATGCGGTTGGAATCGATCAGCAGGCGGTTCCGGAGCGGGCCGGCCTCCATGCTTTCCAGGCGCGTGTGCAGGATCGCAACCGGGGTTCGAAGCTCGTGTGCCGCGTCGAGGATAAAGCGCTGGCGGCGCTCGTACCCCTCATCGAGCCGCTGCAGTGCGCCGTTGAACGCCTCAACGAGCGGTCGCACTTCGCCGGGGATGCGATGATCGGGCAGCCGGGCACCGCGGCGCTCGACATCGATCGTCTTTGCCTGGTCGACCACTTCGGCAAGACCGGCAAAGGCGCGCCTTACGATGATCGGGATCGCGAAGGCCGGGATCAGCACCACGATCAAGACGATCGGCAAAAGCAGAAGGTTTGCCAGGATGAACACCGCGAAGGACGCGCTCCAGAGCCGCCCTCCACCGGCAAGCACCGTATAGGTGCCGTTGTCCGTGGTCACCGAGCGCACGATCGACGAGAGGGTATAGGGCTCGATGCTGTCACGCATATCGCCAAAGGCGATGCGGTCGAGGTGCTCGCCGATGCTGCGATAGGCGTCCGGCACCGGTCCGCTGCGGATCATGTCGCCGCGTTCGTTCCGTGCGACGAACCAGAAATCGGCGGACTCGGCCCGCATGGCAAGCAGTTGCGGTGTCTCCACCAGCGTCAGCCCACCGACGGGATCCGGCCGGATTGCCCCGGCCGCGATCGACGCGGCGTCGGCGTCGAGGAACTTGCCGCCGAGATCGGCGCGCGTCAGCAAGGCCATGAAGCCGGCGATGACCGCCATCAACAGCAGCACCTGAAAGGTCAGGATCTGCCAGATCAGGCGCTTCTTCAGCGAGTTGGTGGAAGCGTTCGTCATGGAGAGGGTCTCAGAAGGTAGCCAACGCCGCGGATGCTGTGAATTTCAACGCCGGCACCGGTTTCCGAGAGCTTGCGGCGCAACCGCGAAACATGCGCGTCGAGAGAATTGGACTGGATTTCGTCGTCATAGCCATAGACGGATTCCTCCAGAGTCGAACGCTGCACCGTGCGCCCCTGCCGGCGCGCCAAAGCCTCCAGCACCAGCAGTTCCCGCCGCGGCAGGTCCAGCACCCGGCCGTCGACACGAGCCTGTCTGCCTTCGAAATCGAAGATCAGTTGGCCGATGCGGGCGGTGATCGGCGCAATATCAGGTGAACGTCGCATCAGGGCACGGATGCGCGCCAGCAACTCCTCCACGGCGAACGGCTTGGCGAGATAGTCGTCGGCGCCCATGTCGAGGCCCCTGACCCGTTCGTCGATGGCGCTGCGCGCCGTCAGCACGATTACCGGGATTCCCGATCGTAGCGCACGCACCCGCGGGATCAGAGACAGGCCATCGCCGTCGGGCAGTTGCCGGTCGAGGATGATGCCGTCGTGAACCTGGCTGGCCAGCGCCGCCATCGCATGGTCGATCGACGGTGCATGGTCGAGGATCATGTCATAGCGGCTGAGTGCGGCACTGAGTGCTGCCGCCATTTCCAGCTCATCCTCGACAAGGAGCAGGCGCATTGAATATCTCCGAATCCGATAGGCGTGTCTCGTTCACGTCTGGTGGACGAGGATTGCAACAACGTTGCGGCCTTTCGCTGCCTTTCTAGCGGCGAGAACGGGAGCCCGGCAATGCAGAGCGGCCGAGGCTTACCGTATTCGGATGGGACGGAGAGAATAGCCGCGCATTTGCGGGGCGAGCGATCGGACAAGAGCCCTCAAAAATTGCCTTGCGCGGCAGCGCGGGGCGGGCGCTGCCGCGCAAGGCGCAGATCGTCAAACGATGTGTCGCTGCGCAAGGGTACGCAGCGGCACGGGACCGGCCATGGGCCGGCCAAATGACGGAGGTCAGGCGACGGCCATGATCCGCTGGAACGCATCATAGGCCGCAAGCACCGTTTCCTTCTGAGCCTCATGGCCGGCAATGAAGGCATCGCCGTAGATTGTCTCATCCGGGTACTCGGTGATCAGCGTCAGCGGTGCCGTGTGGCGGTCGTCGACGGAGATCATGCAGGGGAAGCCGTTGATGATGCGGAAACCGGTCTCGCCGGCATGCGTCTCGTAAAGCGCGATCTGGGCGTCGTTGTAGGCGAGCAGGCCCGGAACGGCCGCAAGTCGCTCGGTGACTTCCGCGATCAGCTGTTCGGCGCGCGCTTCCCATTCGGCGTGGTGGCGCATGATCAGGAAGAAGCCCTTAGGCAGGGTCCACATGGCAAAACCGCGCGGCACGTAGCCCGAAAGCGGCCGCGTCCACTCATGCGAAGGATAGCCGTGCAGGTTGACGTGCAGCTGCGCGCCGGTCAGCCGCTCCGCCTCCTTACGGATCTCGCGCTCGTTGAGTGCTGCACCGGTGCGGTATTCGAGATCGTCGCCAAGGGCGGTGTAGCGGGCGGCATGGTGCATGTGCAGCGGGTTGTCGATGCGCAGCCGCTGGTGCACGGCATAGCCGTCGGGGTTTTCGAGCGGCGAGATGGTGAAGTGGCTACCGGTGCGGGCGGCGAGCGCCTGGGCGGCGCGAAGCACGCCGACGATGCCGGTCGTCTCGTTCGGATGCTGTCCGCCGCTGATCATGACCGGCGCATCGCTTCCCTTGTGATAGCGGGCCTTCACCGGCCGGCCGGCACGCGACCTGGCCTCGAAGGGCTGGCCGTCGATCGCGGCGAGTTCGGCATGGATCTGCGCCACCGCCAGCGGTGCCTCGGCGGTGTCGAGCGGCAGGGTTTCGCCTTCGACATCCGTCGCCTGCAGCGGCCGCGCCTTGACGACGACGGTGGGCTTCCCGACGCCGAAGACGATCTCCGGCACGATCTGGCCGGGCTTCAGGCCGCGGTCGCCGAGCGGGCGACCGGACTTCTTCTGGAAGACTTCGAGCAGCGAGAAATAGAAGTCCTCGTGCAGCGCTTCGCGAAGGCTGATGACTTCCTCGCCGACGGGCAGGCGGAAGTCGGTGATCGGCAGGGTCACGCGGATGTTGAGCTCTTCGAAATAGGGCTCGCTGTCACCCCAGGCATGATCGGAGATCGCCTGCATCGTGCCGGCAAAAAGCCGCTCATAGTCGGTATCGAGGTGGCATTCGCGATGCTTGTCGCAGCCCTCGTCGAGGCGGATCCAGCCGGTCGGCGACAAAAGCGTCTCGCCGATGAAATCGGTGTGGATGCGGTTCGGTGCGAATACGGCGTGGTTTTCCTGGCGCCCGTCACGGAAGGTAAGCGTGACGTCATAGATGAATGCCTTGGCGCTGCCTGCCTCGAAGCGGATCTCGGCATCGCCGACGAGGGCTGCGAGCGGATAGGCTTCGAGCAGGAAACGGTTCTGAGGCGCGCCCTCATGCTGGGGATAGCGGACGACGACGCTTGCGAGGGCTGCGCGATCCACTTCTTCCAGGAAGAAATGCAACAGCGGCTTGTAGGCGCTCCTGAGCGCCGCCTTGACGCCGAAGCTTGCAAGCTTCTGTTCGGCAGCCTTGCGGCTGGCAGCATCGTCGAACAACCAGGCTTCGAGCTTGGTTCCGCGGGCGGCCTCCTTGCCGTAGGTGGTCAGAAGCGTGTCGAGGGTGCGCTCGAAGGCGCCTTCGAAAATCGTCGTCATCGTGAAGTTCTACCGGTTGGGTCGAGGCTGTCACGCAGCCAGTCGCCGAGAAGATTGAGGCCGAGAACGGTGAGCAGGATCGCAAGGCCCGGGAAGACGCTGACCCACCAGGCGTTCTGCAGGTAGGTGCGGCCGTCGGCCAGCATGCCGCCCCAGCTCGGGATCAGCGGATCGACGCCGAGGCCGAGGAAGGTGAGGCTGCTTTCGAGCAGGATGTTGTTGGCGACGTTGAGCGTCATCAGCACGATCACCGGGCCGATCAGGTTCGGCAACAGGTGCTGGAACAGGATCCTGTAATCGCGCACGCCGATGGCTCGGGCCGACTGGATGAACTCGCGCTCGCGCAGCGACAGGACCGAGCCGCGCACGAGGCGCGCATATTGCACCCACTGCGAGACGATCAGCAGGATGATGGTGTTGCCAAGCCCGCCGCCGACGATGGCGATGAAGGTGATCGCGAGCAGGATGAAGGGGAGCGCCAGCTGCACATCGGCAAAGCGCATGACGATCATGTCCCAGAAGCCGCGATAGTAGCCGGAGACAAGCCCCATGACCACGCCGACGACGACGGCGCCGGCAACCGACGTCAGGCCGACGAGCAGCGAGATCTTGCCGCCGGCAACCACGCGAGCCAGCACGTCGCGGCCAAGCGGGTCGGTGCCGAGCGGATGGGCCCAATTGACGAAGGGCGGCGTCAGCCGCGCCATCAGGTCGATCTTGTCGACGCCGCCGGGAAAGAGCACGCCAGAGAAGAGAACGGCGAGGCAGATGCCGCCGGTGAGCAGCGCTCCGAGGATGAATTCGAGGTTGCGGAAGCGGGCGAAGCGGGTGCTGGAAGCCTTTGACGACATCGGCTCACTCCGTCCGGATGCGCGGATCGACGAGGCCATAGGCGATGTCGACCAGAAGATTGACGAACACGATCATCAGCGAAAGCACGGTTATGACCGCCTGAAGCACGGGGTAATCGCGCGAGGCGACCGCGTCGAAGGCGAGCGTGCCCATGCCCGGCCAGTTGAACACCAGCTCGACGACGACGATGCCGCCGAGCAGGCCGCCGAACTGCAGGCCGAAATAGGTGATCAGCGGGATCGCGCAGTTACGAAGTGCGTGCTTGTAGAGCACCTTGCTTTCGCTGAGGCCCTTGGCGCGCGCGACCATGATGTATTGCGACTGCAAGGTTTCCAGCATCGCGGTGCGCACCAGGCGCACATTGGTCGCCGTCAGGATGATGCCCATGGTCAGCGCCGGCATGATGAAGCTTGCAAAACCGTCCATGCCGCTTGGCGGCAGCCATTTGAGGACGATCGAGAACAACAGGACCAGCATGATCGCAAGCCAGAAGTTCGGGAAGGAAAGCCCGACGAGCGACAGAATGCGGATTGTCTGGTCGGCCCACTTGCCGCGGGCGACGGCGGCGCGGATGCCGAGCGGAATGGAAATCGCGATCGAGACGATCAGCGAGGCGAAGGCGAGCAGCATGGTCGCCGGCAGCGCAGAGGCGATCAGCTGCGAAACAGGCGTACCGCCCATGAAGGAGCGGCCGAAATCGAGCCTGAACATGCCCGTGATGAAATCGGCATATTGCGCCAGGAACGGCTGGTTAAGGCCGAGCCCCTCGCGGATGCGCACGAGGTCGGCCTCGGTGACGCTGCCAGCGCCCTGCGCCAGCATTAGCGCGGGGTCACCGGTGAACCGGATGGCATAGGAGACGGTCAGTGTCACGACGAACACGACGAAGACCGCCTGCAGAAAACGTTTGATCAGAAATCCGGCCAAGTGACCCGCCCTTTTGGAAAAATGGTCCGCCGCCTCAAGCGTGAGGCGGCGGACCGGCCTGTATTACTCGACCGTCACGTCCGTCAGCCGCAGGCGGCTATCCGGCACCGGCGTGAAGTTCTTGACGCGCTTGCTCACGCCGAAGATGGCGTTGAGGTTATAGAGCGGCATTTCGAGCGAACGGTCTGCGGCGTAGTTGGCGATCTGCTTGAGGATCTCCTCGCGCTTTGCCTGGTCGGTGATCGAACGCTGCGACTCGAGCAGCTTGTCGAGTTCCGCGTCCTTGTCGTACGGGTTCCACTTTTCGCCCGAGTGGTACATCGAGTAGGCGGTGTTGTCGTAGTCGAGCGTCCAGCCGCCCCAGGACTGCTGGAACAGCGCGCCGGTCTTGCCGGCCGGGATGATGTCGTTCAAGAGAACGTTGGTTTCATAGGGCTTGATCGTCGCGTTGATGCCGATCAGCTGCAGGTAGCTTGCGATAGCCTGCACGACCTCGTTGAAGGTCGCGTCGTTACCGCGAACGTCGATCTGCACGGAAGCGCCCGGCGCAACGCCGGCTTCCTTCAGAAGCGCCTTTGCCTGTTCCGGATCGTACGGCAGCGGCTTCATCGCCGGGTCGAAGCCGAAGGAGAGCTTGCCCTGGAAACTGGCGATCGGATCCGCCTGGCCGGCGAGGATCGACTGGATGATGGTGTCGCGGTCGACGCCGAGGATCAGCGCCTTGCGGACCTTCGGATCCTTGGTGATGCCGTCGCGCGTGTTGAATCGCAGCGCGTAGACCGTCGGGCCGGCGCTGGAGACGATCTCCAGATTGCTGTCGCCCTGGATCGTCGGGATCATGCCGATCGGAATGGTCGGCGGGATGACGAGATCGACGCGGCCGGCCTGCAGCTCGGCAACGGCGGTCGCCGGCTCCGAAATGAAGCGGTAGTTGAGGTTGGAAAGCTTCGGCGCGCCGCCCCAATGATCTGCGAAGGCTTCGAGCTTGATGCCGACCTTCGGCTCGTAGGAGACGAACTTGAACGGGCCGGTGCCAACAGGATGGGCGTTGAAGTAGTCCTCACCTTTTTCCTGGATGTACTTCGGCGGCACGATCATCGCGCCATAGCCGGCGAGCTTCGTGAGAAGCACCGGATCCGGCGTCTTCAGGACGAGGTCGACCGTCTTTTCGTCGACGATCTCGACCTTTTCGATCACGGCATAGTTGGACTTCTGCGGACCCTTGGAGCCTTCTTCGCCGAGCAGGCGGTCGAAGGTGAACTTCACCGCTTCCGCGTTGAAGGGCTCACCGTTGTGGAACTTGACGCCCTCGCGCAGCGTGAAGCGCAGGCGTTTGCCGCCGTCGAGCTCTTCCCAAGCAGTAGCAAGGCCGGGCACGAGCTTCAGATCCGGACCGCGATAGGTCAGGCCGTCATAGATATTGGTGGCAACCGACGCCCAGTTGACGAGGAAGGTGTCGACCGGGTCCCAGCTTCCCGGATCCTGCGGCGAAGATACCGTCAGCGTGCCGGCGGCAAAGGCCGGGGCTGCGGTCATGAAACTGCCCGCCATCGCAAGGGCGATGAAAGCGGCGTGGATCCCCTTTTTGTTGATCATTTACTCACTCCTGTTTCGACAGCCTTCCTGAGAAGAGAAAGCGGCTCACGCACCCTTGGCCACGTAATGGCCAGGGGCGATTTCTTTGCGCGGCAGCACCGCGGGTTCGTCGCCGACGCGGCGGATCGGGCTCGGGATCTCGCCCTCCAGCATGGCGCGCTCGCGACCCTTGCCGGGCTCGGCGACGGGCACCGCGGAAAGCAGCCGGCGAGTATAGGGATGGGACGGCGTCTCGAAGACCTGCTGGCGGCTGCCGAACTCCATGACCTGGCCGAGATAGAGCACGGCGACGCGGTGGCTCATGCGTTCGACCACCGCCATGTCATGGCTGATGAAGAGATAGGCGAGGCCCTCCTGTTCCTGCAGCTCCATGAACAGGTTGATGATCTGCGCCTGGATCGAGACGTCGAGAGCCGACAGCGCCTCGTCGGCGATGATCAGCTTGGGACGGGAGGCAAGCGCGCGCGCAATGCAGACGCGCTGGCGCTGGCCGCCGGAGAATTCGTGCGGATAGCGCTTGGCGTGAGCTGGCGTCAGTCCGACGCGCTCCAGCAATTCATGCACGCGCTTTTCGATGTCCTTTTCACCGAGGATCAGGCCGTGGGTGCGGATAGGTTCGGCGATCGAGAAGCCCACGGTCTTGCGCGGGTCGAGCGAGGCGAAGGGATCCTGGAAGATGTACTGGATTTCCTGCTTCAGCCGCTGCCGCTCGGCATAGCTCATGGCCGAGACCGGGCGACCGCCAAAGAGGATCTCGCCCGAGGTTGCGTTCTGCAGTTGCTGGATCGTGCGACCGATCGTCGACTTGCCCGAGCCGCTCTCGCCGACCAGCGCCAGCGTTTCACCCGGGAAAATGTCGAAGCTGACGTTTTCGATGGCGTGCACGCG
This sequence comes from Ensifer sp. Root558, assembly GCF_001427045.1. NCBI lineage: Bacteria > Pseudomonadati > Pseudomonadota > Alphaproteobacteria > Hyphomicrobiales > Rhizobiaceae > Ensifer > Ensifer sp. Root558. The sequence continues at coordinate 82,198 of NZ_LMGC01000037.1, forward strand.
GTGCGTCGCCTTGCCGAAAAGGTTCTTGCGCACGTCGAAGCGGGTGACGAGATCACGCACCGAAAGGATCGGTGCCGCGTCGTAGCGGGCGGTGCGCTGGATATGGGTTTCGCCGACGCGCTTCGGTTCGCCGTCGATCATCATGGTCAGAGGCAGGCGCTTCGGGAATTCCTCGCCGGTCATGCTGCCGAGTTTCGGCACGGCGGAAAGCAGCGTCTGGGTATAGGGGTGCTTGGGGCTTGCGAAGATCTCGCCGACCGGACCTTCCTCGACCTTGCGGCCCTTCCACATGACGACGACGTCGTCGGCCATTTCGGCGACGACACCCATGTCATGGGTGATGAAGATCACCGCCATGCCGAGTTCTTTCTGGAGGTCGCGGATGATCGTCAGGATCTGCGCCTGGATGGTGACGTCGAGCGCCGTCGTCGGCTCGTCGGCGATCAGCAGTTTCGGCCGGCAGGCAAGCGCCATGGCGATCATGACGCGCTGGCGCATGCCGCCGGAAAGCTGGTGCGGATAGCGGCCGATCAGTTCTGCAGAATCAGGAAGGCGCACCATGTCGAGCAGGCGGCGCGTCTCGACGAGCGCTTCGGCCTTGGTCATCTTCTCGTGCAGCATCAACACTTCGGCGACCTGGTCGCCGATGGTAAAGACCGGGTTCAAGGACGTCATCGGCTCCTGGAAGATCATGGCGATCTCCTTGCCGCGGATCGCGCGCATGGTCTTCTGCGGGGCGCTCGTCAGATCGATTTCGCCGTCCTTGCCGCGAAACAGGATGCGGCCGGTCGGAAACTGGCCGCCCATCATGTCCGAGAGCCGCATGATCGACAGCGACGTCACCGATTTGCCGGAGCCGGATTCTCCCACGATTGCGAGCGTCCGGCCGGGCGTCACCGTGAAGCTCAGGTCTTCGACGACAGGATTGCCGTTGAAGGCGACGGAAAGCTTCTCAACGGCGAGCAGGGGCGCAGGCGTATCGACGGTCACGCGGTCTTCCTTGTTACAATGTGGTCGCGGCGCGCGCGGACTGTTCATAGGCGCCCGACATGAAACGCAGGACGGCGGCGATCTCGGAAAGCGTCTCCTCGGAAGGACGCGCTTTGGCGGTGGAGGAGACCAGCAGCCGCTCGCGAATTTTTGCGTAGCGCGTGCAGGCGTCCGACCCCTTGTCGGTGATGAGGATGGTCTTTTCCTTGCCTTCCTTGCCCGTCGTCACGAGGCCTGCGGCTTCGAGCTTGCGGATGGCATAGGTCGCGACATGGGTGTCCTCGATGTCGAGCACGAGACAGATGTCGGCGAGCTTCTTGCCGCGATCGCGGTGGCGGATCGTGTGCAGGATCAGGATCTCGATCGGGGAAAGACCGGATACGCCGGCGGCCGCCATGCAGCGCATCATCCAGCGATGAAAGGCATGCGACGCGAGGATCAACCCGTATTCGACCTCGGAGAGGCCGGGAGAGCCGCCTTCAGCAAGGTGCGCGGAGGAAACGATCGGGCCGATGGCCGCGACCGGCTTTAGATGTTCGGGCAGGGCATTTTCGGCCCATTCCCGTCCTTCGAAGCTATCCTCCGACTTCTTCGTCATTCAGCTCTTCCTCATCTTGACGATTTTATGTCATCATTTTATCGACATTTTGTCAACGAACTGCTTTGATGAATTTCCGGGCTTGCACAATGAAGCGGCTCGCGAATGAGAGGGATGGACAATGAGCGCACGCGAAACCGGCAGCTGGGACTTCTGGATCGACCGTGGCGGCACCTTCACCGATGTCATCGGTCGCGACCCGCACGGGAACCTGCATGCCCGCAAGGTGCTGTCCGAAAATCCGGAAGCCTATCGCGACGCCGCTGTGCAAGGCATCCGCCTGCATCTCGGCCTTGCGACCGGTGCACCGATCCCGACCGGCCTCATCGGCGAAGTGCGCATGGGCACGACGGTCGCCACCAACGCGCTGCTCGAGCGCAAGGGCGAGCCCCTGGCTCTCGTGACGACCAAGGGCTTTCGCGATGCGCTGAAGATCGGCTACCAGGAACGCAAGAAGATCTTCGCGACCGAAATCATCAAGCCGGAAGCGCTCTACCAGGATATCGTCGAACTCGACGAGCGCGTGCTGGCCGACTGTATTGTCGAGCAGCCGCTCGACGAGGCGAAGGCGCGCGCGGCCCTCGAAGACCTGAAGGGCAAGGGCTACAAGGCCGTCGCCATCGTCTTCATGCATGCCTACAAGTATCCGGAGCACGAGGCGGCCGTTGCCCGCATCGCCCGCGAACTCGGCTTCGAGCAGGTCTCCGTCAGCCACGAAGTCTCGCCGCTGATCAAATATGTCGGCCGCGGTGATACCACCGTCATCGACGCCTATCTCTCCCCGGTTCTGCGCCGCTACGTCGCCCAGGTCTCCGGCGAACTCGATATTGCCCGTACCGGCGCACGCGTCATGTTCATGATGTCCTCCGGCGGCCTGACGGCGGCTGAAATGTTCCAGGGCAAGGATGCGATCCTCTCCGGCCCGGCCGGCGGTGTCGTCGGCCTCGCCAAGACCGGCGAAGCCGCGGGCTTCGATCGCGTCATCGGCTTTGACATGGGTGGTACCTCGACCGACGTCGCCCATTTCGATGGTGAATATGAGCGGGCGTTCGAGACCGAAGTTGCAGGCGTGCGCGTGCGTGCACCGATGATGCTGATCCACACGGTTGCCGCCGGCGGCGGATCGATCCTGCACTTCGACGGCGAACGTTTCCGCGTCGGCCCGGATTCGGCCGGCGCCAACCCGGGCCCCGCCTGCTACCGCAATGGCGGTCCGCTTGCTGTCACCGATGCGAATGTCATGCTCGGCAAGCTGATGCCGGATTTCTTCCCGGCGCTGTTCGGCCCGAACCAGGACGAACGTCTCGACGTCGAGACCGTGCGTGGCCGTTTTGTTGCCATGGCGACCGAGATCGGCGATGGCCGCAGCCCCGAGGATGTGGCCGACGGCTTCATCCGCATTGCCGTTGCCAACATGGTCGAGGCGATCAAGAAGATTTCCGTGCAGCGCGGTTATGACGTGACGCGCTATGCGTTGAGCTGCTTCGGCGGCGCCGGCGGCCAGCACGCGTGCCTCGTTGCCGACCAGCTCGGCATGAAGAGCATTCTCGTGCATCCGATGTCCGGCCTGCTTTCGGCCTATGGCATGGGACTTGCCGATATCCGCTCGACTCGCCAGAAGGCGCTCGGCGTCGCGCTCGACGACAAGGCGCCGGCAGCCCTCAGCACGCTGGGCGCCGAGCTGGAAGTCGATTGCCTCGGCGAACTGGAAGCACAAGGAATTGCCCGCGACGAAATTCGCACCCATCTGCGCGCCCATATCCGCTATGCCGGCACCGACACGGTGCTTGCGGTCGACGCGACCTTCCCCGCGCATGACGACATCGCCCGCCTGCGCGCCGAGTTCGAAGAGCTGCACAAGCGCCGCTTCGGCTTCGTCGCCGACAACAAGGCGTTGGTGATCGACGCCGTCGAAGTCGAGACGGTCGGCGGTGGTGCTGCCCAGATGGAACGCGAAGGCGCGTCCGTCACCTCAGGCACACCAGACATCTCGCGCCGCACTCAGTTCTATTCGCAAGGCCAGTTCCACGATGCGCCGGTCCTGCTGCGCGCTGAACTGAGCCCCGGCCAGCGGCTCGACGGTCCGGCGGTCATCATCGAGCCGAACCAGACCGTCGTCGTCGAGGACGGCTGGCAGGCGGAACTGACGGCGAAAGACCACATCGTGCTGCGCCGCGTGAAGGCGCTGCAGCAGCAGAGCGCGATCGGCACCCATGCCGATCCGGTCATGCTGGAGATCTTCAATAATCTCTTCATGTCGATCGCCGAGCAGATGGGCGTGACGCTGCAGAACACCGCCTATTCGGTCAACATCAAGGAACGGCTCGATTTCTCCTGCGCCGTCTTCGACAACCGCGGCAACCTCGTCGCCAATGCGCCGCACATGCCGGTGCATCTGGGTTCCATGGACGCTTCGGTCGCGACCGCGATCCGCGAGAACCCGGTGATCAAGCCCGGCGACGTGTTCCTGATCAACGCGCCCTATAACGGCGGCACGCACCTGCCTGACCTCACCGTCTGCACGCCCGTCTTCGACGACGCCGGACGCGAGATCCGCTTCTGGGTCGCCAGCCGCGGCCACCATGCGGATATCGGCGGCATTTCGCCGGGCTCGATGTCACCGCTTGCCACCAACATCGAGGAGGAGGGCGTCTACATCGACAACTTCAAGCTCATCGATGCAGGTCGCTTCTGCGAGGCCGAGCTTGAAGCGCTTCTGAATGGCGCGCGCTATCCGGTGCGCAACATCCTTCAGAACGTCAACGACCTGAAGGCTCAAGTGGCGGCCAACGAAAAGGGCGTCGCCGAACTCAAGAAGATGATCGCCCAGTTCGGCGAAGACGTGGTCGAGGCCTATATGGGCCACGTCCAGGACAATGCTGCTGAGAGCGTGCGCCGTGTGCTTGACCAGTTGCCAGACGGCGAATTCTCCTACGAGATGGACCAGGGCTGCAGCATCGTCGTCAAGATCACGGTCGACCGCGACAAGCGCGAGGCGACCGTCGATTTCACCGGCACGTCGGAGCAGCGCGGCGACAACTTCAATGCGCCGGCGCCTGTCACCCGCGCCGCCGTACTCTATGTCTTCCGCGTGCTGGTCGAGGCCGACATTCCGATGAATGCCGGCTGCCTGCGGCCGATCCACATCGTCATCCCCGAGGGTACGATGCTGACGCCGCGCTATCCGGCGGCCGTCGTTGCCGGCAACGTCGAGGTCAGCCAGGCCGTGACGAACTGCCTGTTCGGCGCGGTCCAGAGCCAGGCCGGCGCGCAAGGGACGATGAACAACCTGACCTTCGGCAACGACAATTATCAGTATTACGAGACGATCTGCTCCGGCGCGCCGGCGGGTCCCGGCTACAACGGTGCCGATGCGGTTCATACGCACATGACCAACTCGCGGCTCACCGATCCGGAAATCCTCGAAACCCGCTTCCCGGTGGTGCTCGAAGACTTCCACATTCGCGTCGGTTCCGGTGGCCGCGGCCAGTGGCACGCCGGAAACGGCACGAAGCGCACGATCCGGGCGCGGGAAACGCTCGACTTCGCGATCCTCTCCGGCCATCGCCGCGTCGCACCCTTCGGCATCAAGGGCGGAAGCCCGGGTGAACTCGGCCGCAACCTCGTGCGCCGCAATGACGGCCGGACGGAGGAACTGTCGGGCTGCGCCCATACGGTTCTCGAAGCTGGCGAAGCCTTTACCGTCGTGACGCCGACCGGCGGTGGATACGGCCGGTCATAGGCCGGAAAGACTGGAATCTCCCAAGACTGCTGCGGTGGTCTGCGGGCGGGCGAGCGATCGTCCGCCCGTTTTTCGTTCCGGCATATGCACAACAACTATTGCTGCATATGCGAAAAGACGCGATCGCTTTTTTAACCCGAATTTAAATTCGAAATTACTAAGTACTTATTGGTCAGTGCGCGCCCCAGTTCCTCCCCTTGCGGGGCCGCAAACATCCGGTCCTCCTCCCGCCGGTTTGGCTGACCATGTCCCCTCCCATCAGCGCGATTGCGACATCACAGGAGTCACGGCAGTGACGTTCAAGAACCTTTCGATTTTGACCAAGGTCGGCCTTGTGGTCGTGGTCATGGGCATATCCTCCATTCTGATCGCGCTTGCCGGTGCGCGTGGTCTTTCCTCGCTCGGTGCGACGATCGTCGATGTCGGCGCGCGTGAGGAAGCAGCGCGCGAGGCAATGGACCTGCGCGTCGACATCATCGCCATCAGCCGCATGACCTATCAGCTCGCCGCCGCCCCGGAGAACGCCGCCGACTTCGGCGCGGAAACCGAAAAGCGTGCGACCGAAATGCTCGGCCGCCTGACCAAGATCGAGGCGGTCGCCGACGATGCCGAAGACAAGCTGCTGAATGACATCCGCCTGACGCTCAACAGCTACTTCGACGAGATCCGCGCCATGGTCGCCGTCGCCGCCGAGAAGGGCGGAGATGCCGGTGCCGTCAAGGCCGCACTCGACAAGGCGCTCGAAGCGCAAAAGACCGTGACGGCAACAGTCAAGACCTACAGCACCTATTCCGGCGAAGCGCTTTCCGCCGCTCGTGAAGAGGCGCTGAATTCCTCGTCCGTCGCCATGACAATCCTCGCCGCGGCCGCTGCGGCCTGCGTGCTCTTCGGCGTCGGCGTCAGCCTCGTCGTTGCCCGCCGCGGCATCGTCATGCCGGTCCGTGACCTGACCTCGACCATGAGCGAACTTGCCGACGGAAAACTGGATGGAGATGCGACGGACGTTTCCCGCCAGGACGAGATCGGCGAGATGGCCCGTGCCGTCGAAGTCTTCCGCAAGAACGGCATCGCCATGCGCGCGATGAAGGCGCAGGAAGCGGCCCTCCATGCGCGCAGCAGCGACCTGCAGTCCAACATCAGCGTCGTCGTCGCCTCTGCCGTTGCCGGCGATTTCACCGGCCGCATCACCAAGGACTATGAAAACGACGACCTCAACCGCTTCGCATCGAGCGTCAACGAGCTCGTCTCCAGCGTCGACCAGACCGTCACCGAAGTCCGCCGCGTGATTGCGGCGCTTGCCGACGCCGACCTGACGCAGAACATGCGCGGCGAATTCCACGGTGCCTTCGCCGAGCTACAGACGAACGTCAACCAGACGATGGTGACGCTGCGGTCGACCATGCAGAACGTGCGCACCGCGGCCAGCACCATCAACGACAACTCCGCCGAACTGAGCTCGGCTGCCAATGATCTGTCGAAGCGCACGGAACAGCAGGCGGCAGCGCTTGAGGAAACCGCAGCGGCGCTCGACGAAATCACCTCGACCGTGCGCACCGCCTCGGAGCGGGCGAATGAGGCGCATGAGATGGTGCGCGCCACCAAGGAAAGCGCCGGCCGTTCCGGCGCGATCGTGCGCAGCGCCGTCGATGCCATGGGCCGCATCGAGGGTTCGTCCAACCGCATCAACCAGATCATCTCGGTCATCGACGAAATCGCCTTCCAGACGAACCTGCTGGCGCTCAATGCCGGCGTCGAAGCGGCACGCGCGGGCGAAGCCGGCCGCGGTTTTGCCGTCGTCGCCCAGGAAGTGCGCGAGCTGGCGCAACGCTCGGCCAACGCCGCCAAGGAAATCAAGACGCTGATCCACAGCTCGGCGTCGGAAGTCGAAAACGGCGTGGCGCTGGTGCGCTCGACCGGCGAGGCGCTGCTGGAGATCGAGACACTGGTCAACAATGTCAGCGGCCACGTCAACACGATCGCGACGGCGGCGCGCGAGCAGGCGACCGCACTGCAGGAGATCAACACCTCCGTCAACCACATGGACCAGATGACCCAGCAGAACGCGGCGATGGTGGAAGAGACGACAGCCGCCAGCGGCACGCTCGCCGAAGAGAGCCGTCAGTTGCGCACGATGCTGGCGAAGTTCAAGCTGGAAGGTGCTGCAGCCCGCGAAGGCTGGAGCCGCGCCGCCTGATCGAGCGGCGTAATCGCCACGACTTCAAGTGAAGTTCTTGCTGCGGCGGCACTGTCGTTTCTGCACCCCGTGTTGACGGGGACGGGGACAACAGTGCCGCCGAGCATATTGAAGCGCGAGACCGTTTCCCCATCTTTTGCGCCTGAAAATCCAGGCGCTCCTGCGCCTTCTTCCCGATTTGCTGGGAAGCATGCCTGTTAGCCGCTATTCTGGAACGCAGACGTGTGAGTCGTTAATTTGCGGGACAACCGAATGACGCAGCAGTTCGACCTCTTTGTTTCGGACGAGGCAACTTCCAAAAAGGCGGGCGGTGGACCGGCGGTCAAGCGGGCATCGCTGACCGAGGACGATATGGTCCGCCACCTTCAGGCCACGGGTCGCTATCGCCTGTTGCAGCGGCTTGTGCCGCGCGCTGTGGTGCCTGTTGCGCGTCCCGGCTTCCCCCTGCATGGCGTCATTCTCGATACCGAAACCACAGGGCTCAACCATCGCAAGGATGAGATCATCGAGATCGGCCTGATCGCCTTTACCTTCGATGAGAAGGGAAACCTGGGAGACGTGACTGGCGTTTTCGGCGGCTTGCGCCAGCCGTCCAATCCGATCCCTGCGGAAATCACTCGTCTTACCGGCATCACCAACGAGATGGTCGCGGGAAAGACGATCGACCTCGACGAAGTGCGGGCGCTGATGGAAAAGGCCGACCTTGTCATCGCCCACAATGCCGGCTTCGACCGTCCCTTCTGCGAGGCCTTCTCGCCCGTTTTCGCAGGAAAGGCATGGGCCTGTTCCGTCTCCGAGATCGATTGGTCTTCCCGCGGCTTCGAAGGCACCAAGCTCGGTTACCTGATCGGGCAGGCCGGTTACTTCCACGACGGCCACCGGGCGGTCGACGACTGTTTCGCTTTGCTCGAAGTCCTTGCCAAGGATGGCGGCTCCGGCAGCACGCCCTTTGCCGAACTCTGCGAGGCTAGCCAGCGATCACGCGTCCGCATTTTTGCGGAAAACAGCCCCTTCGACATGAAGGATCATCTGAAAGCTCGCGGCTACCGCTGGTCTGACGGAAGCGACGGCCGTCCGAAATCCTGGTGGGTCGAAGTCGCCGAAACCGCACTTGAAGACGAACTCGGCTACCTCCGCTCGGAGATCTATCGCTGGAAGGAAGCCGATCCGCCGATCAAGCGCTTGACCGCTTTCGATCGCTTCCGGGCCTGACACGCGAACGAGCCGCTGCGGCCGACAGGGCAAGCCCTTGGGTGACGCGGGCGTCGCTCGATTAAAACATCCTTTTCCCTCCGATCTTTGCATGACGCGGCCCACCGATCATAGCGCAGGCGCCAGGCTGAGGCTGTCCTGCGCCGGACGCGGGCTGACGGCCCGCTACGCCCCGATTTGCCTGTCTTTCCACATCTGGCAAACAACGCCCGGTTTACCGTTAACCGCTGAATTCACGCACAAAAAGCGTGGACGCCCGACCGAATCCGACTATACGTGCGCAGACTTGACTTTGAAATTCAAGTTTTATGCTGTTGTTATAGTTGATGTTTCAATGTCGATGTTCGCAATCTCGTCCAGTTTTGAGAGTGCTCCCAAGCGTGGGATGACCCGCGCTCGCCGACACTTTGTCTGGCAGCCAGTCTGCATGGGCGCAACCGAACGCGCCGTGACCGAAGGGCCGGTTACGCACCCGCTTTGCCGAAGCGAACTGCTGCGCACGAGACCCGTCTGTCGGTCGAAATAGCCGCAACTGAACGCAATGTCCGGGGCTCGCCCTGCACCGTTGTTCAACGGGCAAGGCGCGTGCGTCGCGTTCTGAGCGGCGGCTGGGTTCGGCCGGCGACAGTGGCGGATACGGAATTCACCTTAATCGAAGTTACCGGGGTAAGAGAATGGCAAGGGGCAGGTTCAATTCGGTTTCGCGTCGGCGAGCCAAAGTCGTGCTGGCGGGCGTGTCGCTGCTGGCAATGTCCGCCGTGGCGGCGTCGTCCCAGGAGGCACGCAAGACCAACCGGGTCGAAAGCCCGGCCCAGGCTGAACGCAGTTCGGGCGGCGCGACGCAGCTGGCCCCCATCGTGGCCGTCGGGCAAGCGGGCGGTCAGCCGCCTGAGACCGGCACCATCGGCCAGCCGTCAGCTCCCTATGCGGGCGGTCAGATGGCGACCGGTGCGCGGCTTGGCGCGCTCGGCAACCGTCCTGTCAAGGAAACCCCGTTCAGCGTCACCAGCTACACGGATAAGCTGATCCGCGATCAGCAGGCGCGAACGGTCGCCGATGTCACCCTCAACGATCCCTCGGTACGCATGGATGCGCCGGCGTTCAGCGAGCGTGATTCGTTCTTCATTCGCGGCTTCTCGGTCACCAATCTGGATACGGCCTATGACGGCCTCTTCTACATCACCAACCCGCGCCGCAGCCCCCTTGAGGGTATCGAGCGCGTCGAGGTCCTGAAAGGCCCGAGCGCGCTGGTCAACGGCGGCGTCGGCCGCGTCGGTGGGACTATCAATCTGGTGCCCAAGCGCGCCACCGACGAGCCGCTGACGCGACTGACGACCACCTATATGTCGGACTCGCAATTGTGGTCGCACCTCGATGTCGGTCGCCGTTTCGGGCCCGAGGGCGAATGGGGCGTCCGTTTCAACGGTTCCTATCGTGGCGGCGACACGGCGCTTGACCACAACGAAAACGAGATCGGCGTGCTGTCGCTCGGGCTCGACTATCGCGGCGATCGGGTGCGTGCCTCGCTCGACCTCAATCATTCCAAGCAGAACATCAATGCGCCGGCCTCGCTGTTCAACGCGGCAGCGCCGGGCATCAAGATCCCGGAAGCGCCGGACGGCCGGATCAACACGTCCAACCCGTTCGAATACCATGACAGTGAACACAATATGGTCGCTGGCCGCGTCGAGTTCGACGTGCTGGAGAACACCACTGTTTACGCCGCCGGCGGCATCAGCCGCTACCGCGAGGACTTCCTGAGCACGTCCTACACCATTCAAAATCCCAATGGCGATGCGCTGGCCGAGTTCGGCTACAATCCGCAGGAGATCCAGGGGGTCTCGGGTGAGGTTGGTCTCCGCTCGGAGTTCGATACCGGACCCGTCGGTCACCAGCTCAGCGTTTCTGTGAGCCGAGCGCTCAACGAGAACAACCGCGGCTACTTCCATCCGGGCAGGCTCGGCTTCAGAAGCTACATGACCAACATCTACAATCCGATCTATGTGCCGAGCGATTGGGTCAATACGGGCGGGCTTCCGCGCTCGAACGACCTGCATGCGTTTTCGGACCTGCTCGCGACCAGCGTCGCGATCTCCGATACGCTTTCCTTTGCCGAAGACCGTTTCCAGCTGACGGTCGGCGGGCGCTATCAGGAAATGCGTGTACGAGGGTACAATACGCGTCCCGGCGCCGTGCCGCTCGGTCAACAGACCTACTATTACGAGGAAGGCCGGTTCAGCCCTGCCGTCGCGGCACTCGTAAACGTCACCGACAGCTTCTCTGTCTACGGCAACTACGTGGAAGCTCTGACCGAAGGGCCGTCAGCGCCGTCCAACGCTCTGAACAGCGACCAGATTTTCCCTCCTGTTGTCAGCAAGCAGAAGGAAATCGGCTTCAAATACGACCTCGGCGAAGTAATGCTCGGCGCAGCGCTGTTCGAGATCAGGCAGCCAAACGGTTTGACAACCGGCGGCGTCTTCGCCGTCGACGGCCTGCAGGTGAACCGTGGCATCGAGCTTTCAGCCTATGGCGAACCGGTTGACGGCGTTCGCTTGCTTGGTGGCATCACCTTCATGGACGCCAAGCTCGATAAGGCAGAGAACTCGAGAACAGGAGAGCGGTTCGATGGCAACCGTGTGCCCGGCGTCCCGACGACCGCGATCAGCCTCTATGGTGAATACGACACACCCTGGGTCGAGGACCTGACGCTCACCGGTCGCCTCGTTTATACCGGCAGCACCTACTACGACCAGAGGAACACGCAGAAGGTCTCGGACTGGACGCGGGTCGATCTCGGTGCGCGTTACTCCTTCGAGCGTGAAAATGCTAAGCCGGTGGAAATCCGGGCGACCGTCCAGAACGTGTTCGACGAGAACTACTGGGCCTCGTCCGCCCGTGGCTTCCTTGCCGCCGGCGCGCCGCGCACCTTCATGGTGTCGACTGCGTTTGAATTCTGAGCCAGAGGAGCTTCAGTCACAAAAAGAAACGGCCGGCATTCTGCCGGCCGTTTCTCGTTTCGGGGGGCGTGCCGATCAGGCTTCCGGCGAATAACCGAAGACGACGGCCGGGTTTTCCGCGGTCTCGACCCAGACGCTCTTCGTCTGTGTATAGGCCATCAGTGCATCACGGCCGGAGGAGCGGCCATAGCCGGAGCGGCCGAAGCCGCCGAAGGGCGACATGACACTGATCGTCTTGTAGCCGTTGATCCAGAAGGTCCCGGCCCGCACCCTTGAAGCGACCCGGTGTGCGCGGCCGACATCACGGGTCCAAACGGCGCCTGCCAGGCCGTACGGGTTGTCGTTGGCGAGGGTGACCGCCTCGTCCTCGTCGTCGAAGACGGTGACGCCGACGACCGGGCCGAAGACCTCTTCGCGGGCGATCGTCATGTCCGGCTTGACGTTGTCGAGAATGGTCGGCGCGAAATAGAAGCCGCCGGAGGCTTGAAGAGAAGCCGGCTTGGCGCCGCCGGTTGCAAGCGTTGCACCTTCGGCAACGCCCTGGCGCACCATTTCCTCGATCTTCGCCCATTGTCGTGCATTGTTGATCGGGCCGATCTGCGTGCTGTCGAGATAGGGATCGCCGACGGGGATGCGCGCGGCAGCCTCGGCATAACGCTCGACGAACTGCTGGTGCACCGAGCGATGCACGAGCAGGCGTGAGCCGGCAACGCAGCTCTGGCCGGCGCCAGAGAAGATCGCCGATTGGGCGCCGACGATGGCGCGGTCGATATCGGCATCGGCAAAGACGATGTTGCCGGACTTGCCGCCGAGTTCGAGGATACAGGGCACGACGTTCTTCGCAGCCGCTGCCGCAATGGCCGAACCGGCAAGCGCCGAGCCGACGAAGACGACGAGTGCCGTTTTCGGATGGGCGACCATCGCCTGGCCCGCCGTTACGCCCTGGCCGGCGATGACGTTGACGAGGCCACGGGGCGCGCCGCCCGCCTCGCAGAGCGCACCGAGCACGAGCGTGCTGAGCGGCGTCAGTTCCGACGGCTTGATGACGACGCCGTTGCCGGCGCAGATCGCAGGCGCAATCTGCCATCCGCCGGTAAAGAGCGGCGCGTTCCAAGGGGTGATCTGGGCGACGACGCCAACCGGCTCGTTGCGGGTATAGTTCAGATGCGAGGTCGGGACCGGGATGACCTCGCCGTGCAGCTTGTCGCACCAGCCGGCATAATATTCGAACATCTCGGCGACCCGGACAGCCTCGCCACGGATGTCGCGGATCGGCCGGCCGGCCGAGCGGCTTTCGAGCTCGGCAATCTCGCCGGCGCGCTCGCGGATCTTGCGGGCGATCTCGTTCATCACCCGGCCGCGCGCCGAAGCGGTCATCGAGATCCATTCGCGCTGGGCGCGCGCTGCCGCCTGCATGGCGGCGTCGACGATATCAGCGCCGGCGTCCTTGAAGGTGGCGAAGACTTCGCCGGTCGCCGGATCGGTGAGCGCCTGCTCGTCGCCGGAACCGGGCACCAGCGTGCCGTCGACATAGCTGCCGATCTCGGTGCCGGGAATGATGCCGTGGAACAGCGCCCGGATGCGCTCGGCCTTGGCGGGCATGGTCATGTCGTTCATCGTCGTTCCCTTCAAGTCTCAGTTGTCGTTGGCCACCGGGCGGAAGGCGCCCATGCGGGTGAAGTCCTCGGCGTTTTCGAGCGGGCTCTCGGCCCAGAGCTTGGCGACCGCGCCCGAGAGCGGCAGATCGGCGCCGGTGCGGGCCGCAAGCTCGCTGGCAAGCCGCACGTCCTTGCGCATCAGGCCCATGGTGAAGCCGCTGTCGAAGCGGCCGTTCATCACCCAGGTCGGGAAATGCACCTCGCTGATCATCGATTTGCCGGAGGCGGCGTTGAGCACCTTCAGCGCCTCGTCCGCATCGAGCCCGGCGGCAAGCGCCAGCTTCAGCCCTTCGCCCGTCGTCACCATATGGGCGGCGGCGAGCAGGTTGTTGACGAGCTTGGCGACGTTGCCGGCGCCGCTCGGGCCGACATGCAGGGCCTTGGCCGACATCGCGTCGATCACCGGGCCGGCAAGGGCGACGTCCGCGTCACTGCCACCGATCATCATCGTCAGCTTGCCGCTTGCGGCACCTGCCGGACCGCCGGAGACCGGCGCGTCGATGAAGCCGTGGCCGAGGCCGGCAAGGGCTGCTGCGAGATCGCGCGAGACATCCGGCTCGGAGGTCGAGGTGTCGATGATGACGACGCGGCGGCCGGCCGCCTTCAGCGCTTCTAGATTGGCCTCGACGACGGCTGCCACGTCCTTGGCGGTTGGCAGCGAGAAGACGATGAAGTTGGTGTCGAAGAAGACGTCAGTCAGAGCCTCGACCGGGGTCACCCCGCCTTCGGCGGCAAGCGTGCGCCGGGCCCCGGAGAGGTCGAAGCCCTTGACGACAAACCCTTTGCCGGCGAGCGTCGTCGCCATGCCGAGACCCATGGCGCCCAAACCCGCCACGCCCACTGTCGTTCGTTCCGCCGTCATGATCCGCTTACCCTCGTATGATCAGAATGATCCGGCGAAGGTGGCATGCGGGCTGGCGAGCGGGTAGACGGCGCGCCTGGTACAATGCGTTGCTGGCGTGGCAACGTCTGCTCGACCGTCGGTGATGGGACAGACGAGCGTTAGCGGCGCGCGGTTTTCATGGAGCCGAGGACGGTCTTCTAAGTCTGGAAGGACTGCATTTCGCGCGCGAGGTGCTGGCCGAGTTTTTCGACCGACAGCGGCAGGCGGCGGTGCGCCCGCACCATCAGATGCGCACTCGCCTCGCTCAGCAGCGGATCGGCGAGGTCGATCGCCTGCATGGACCCGCGCGCGATTTCCACGGTTACGGACGTGCGCGGCAGGAAGGTGACGCCAAGGCTTGCTGCAACGAAGCGGCGGAGCACCTCGATCGAATGGGTTTCGAGCAACGGCGCCAGCGCCAGCCCCGCATCCGCCGCCACCCGCGCCACCAGTTGTGTCACGCCATTGCCCTTGCCGAGCAGCGCGCACGGGAAGGCGAGGCAATCGGCAAGTTTCAGGTCGCTGCGCTCGGACAGGGGATGGCCCGCCGGCACGATGACGCAGAGCGGCTGGCGCGCAATCGCCAGCGCCCGGATGCGCGGTTCGGTCAGGGGATTGTAGGCGATGCCGATGTCGGCGTCGCTGTTGGCGATGGCGTCGACGACGTCTTCGGTGCTGCCGAGTTCGACGATGTAGCGCACATAGGAATATGCCTTTGAGAACGACGAGAGCCCGTGCTCCACCAGGTCGGCCATGAAACCTTCGCCGCAGCGGATGCGGATGCGGGTCTGCTGCACGCCGCGGATCTGGTCGAGCTGCTCGGCAAGCAGCCCGTTGTCCTCGAGCACGCGTTTGCCGTGTTCGAGCACCAGTTCACCGGCGTCGGTCAGGACCGTGCCGCGGGCGGTGCGCTCGAAGAGGGACAGGCCGATGTCGCGTTCAGTATCGGCGATCTGGCGGCTGACGACCGATGGCGCCAGCCCCATATGCTCCGCAGCGCCCCGGATCGAACCGATGCGCGCAACCGCCATAAAGATCCTGAGCGCTTTCGCGTCGAGTACGTCCATGGTGGTCATGGATGCGACGGAATCCCCTTGGGGTCAACGACCAAGCGAGGTCGCGATCAGGCGTGTCCAGAGGTTTACGCCCTGGCCGATGATCGCATCGTTGAAATCGTAGTGCGGCGAGTGCAGGCCGGGGTTAACGCCCTCGCGTCTTGCGCCGAGCCAGAGATAGCAGCCGGGACGTTCGTCGAGCATGAAGGCGAAGTCCTCGGCCGCCATGCTTGGTGGCGCGTCGATGACCGTCAAGGCCGGGTCTGCCGCGGCGACCGAGCGTGCGAGCGCGGCGGCTGCGGGATCGTTGATCGTCGCCGGATAGCGGCGCTGATAATCGAGCTCGGCCGTGCAGCCGAGCCCTTCGGCAAGGGCCGAAACGAGCGAGCGCATCCGGTTTTCGAGCGTGTCACCGACCGCCTTGTCGAACCAGCGCGTGGTGCCGCGGATCACGGCTTTTTCCGGGATCACGTTCCAGGCGTCGCCGCCGTGGATCTGTGTGACGGAGACGACGGCCGCTTCGAGTGGCGAGACGTTACGGCTGGCAATCGTCTGCAAGGCCGTGACGATCTGGGCGCTAGCGACGAGCGGGTCAGCACCCTCATGCGGCATCGCCCCATGGGCGCCGCGACCGGTGATGGTGATTTCGAAGACCCCGAAGGCGGCCATCATCGCGTCGTCGCGGGCCACCACCGAGCCGACGTCGAGCGCCGGCCAGTTGTGCAGCGCATAGACGGCATCGGCCGGGAAATCACGGAAGAGGCCATCGGCGACCATGACGCGGGCACCGCCCTCGGCCTCTTCGGCCGGCTGGAAGATGAAATGCACGGTGCCGTCGAAGTCCATCTCGCTCGCCTGCCGGGCGGCGGCCAGCAGCATGGCGACGTGGCCGTCGTGGCCGCAGGCGTGCATCTTGCCCGTCGTCTTCGAGGCGTAGGCAGCGCCGCTCGTCTCGATGATCGGCAGCGCGTCCATGTCGGCGCGAATGGCGATCGATCGGTTCGATGTGCCACGCCTGAGCGTGCCGACAAGCCCGGTGCCGCCATAACCGTCCTTCACGGCAATGCCCCATTCGGCAAGCCGGCCGGCGATGAAGGCCGCGGTCTGGCGTTCCTCGAAGGCAAGCTCGGGATGGGCATGCAGGTGATGACGCCAGCGGATCGTTTCCTCGATGCGCTCGGGGCTGATGTCGTGGCGTGTCATGGCGTGCGTCCTGTCGTTTGAGGGGATGGCCGGCCGCAGAGCGGCCGACCTGTTTCTCTTACACAATTCCGGACGGAAAACCGCTTCCTGGAATTGCGTGCCGCGTTACTGGCCGAGACGCAGGAAGAGATCGGCGACGACGACCGAGCCCATATAGGTGCCGACCATCACGCAGATCGCGACGATGACGATCTTCCAGCCCGAGCGGCGGGCGATCGCGAACTCGTTCGCCGTCAAGGCAAGGCCGCCATAGGCAAGCGCCGGGGTCGCCAATGCGAGGAAGTTGAGGTGCTCGACCTGTTCGCTGACCCAGGCTGCACCCGGAACGCCCGGGATGGTGATGAGGATCGCGATCAGCGAAACCCAGGCGACGCTTGGCAGGTAGAAGGGCACGAAGCGGGCGAGCGCCAGGCCGACGATACAGGCGGCATATAGCGTCGCCATGCCCGGCAATGCGGTGAGCGGCGACGTTCCGGTGCCGACCCAGTTGGCGACAAGGCCGATCGCACAGGCGATGATCAGCAGGCCGGCATGGCCGATCACGTCGAGCTTGCGTTCGTCCTCGGGGTTCAGCGGGAGATCGTCGGCGTAGTTGGCGGAGGTGTTCTGGTTGGTCATGGTTCTCTTTCCCGGTCAGGCTGCGGTGCGACGCTCGGATGGGCGCGCCTTGTTGTAGAGCCACTCCGTCAACGGCAGCGCCACGAACATGCCGACATAGAGGCCGGTGGCATAGGTCAGGATGTTGCTGGCGGCGGCGAGCGCGAGAATGATGTCCTTCTGGTCCGGCACCGCCGCGACAAGACCGCCGGTGCAGGCCGCCAGCATCGAGCCGGAGCCGACGCCGCAGGACATGGCGAGCGCACGCACGTCGAAGATGCCGAGGCCGTGAACGATCGGCGGCATGATGGCGAAGACGAAGGTGCCGATCAGCGTGCCGGTCGCATAAACGCCCATGGCGCCGGCACCTTCCGGCGAGTTGAGGCCATATTTGTCGGCGATCAGCGCGATGTTCGGCTCGCGGTCGATCGAATAGGTGGCGCCGACGGCTTCACGACCCATCTTTAGAAGGAACACTGCGACCGGGAAGGCGACGATGATCGTGCCGAGATTGCCGAGCTCCTGCAGAACCAGCGCCGGGCCGGCCTCGATGATCTGCGAAATCTGCGGGCCGACCGTCGTTCCGAACTTGGCGATGAACGGCATGATGGCAACGGTGATCATCGCGCCGGAAAGCTTGACCGCATCGCGCGACAGGAACTTGCCGGTCGCCTTGAAAATGGCCGGATTGAAGGCGATGCCAAGCGCGAAGGCGTAAAGGATCGGCAGGAAGATGACGGTGCCGATACCGATCGGCAGACGCTGAATGCCGATCAGCTCGGAGGCGATGACGATCGCCAGCACAAAGATATGCAGATAGAGCGCGCCCGAGGCGGCTCCGGTTTTCCCGGTCATGATGTTCTCCTCTGGTTGGGAGCCAGTTGTTGTTCTTTGCCCAGCGTTCAGAGTAGGCGGTGAGGGCAAATTGCGGCTAGCCGGCCGGCAAGCAACGAAGTGTTGCGATTTGAGCAACGGGCGGGCCGCTGTTCGGGCGGCCATTGGGATCAATCCCGCAGCGCCTTCATGTCATGGCGTCATTCCTGCAGTTCATTCCAGTTGGCGCAACGACGAATCGTCACCGCCTCTGCCCTTGCTGTCGCACAGCGGGGAGGGGGAACCAAGCACTATTGGCTTCTCTCGGTGAGACACTTTCCGAAGTCTATTCTGCCCGCGCCCGACGCTTTCCGTTATCTCCTTGATCCTCCCGGCGGCGGAAAACGAAACCGCACAAAATTCCCTGAAAATGCCCATTGAAATCGATTACATTTTCTGGCTTCATGGTTTTCGCAAGATTTGGGAGGATCTGATGAAGAAATTTATCGCCGCAGCGCTTGGCGCTGTCGCAACCATTGCCATTTCCGCTTCTTTCGCCAATGCCGAGACCTTCAAGATCGGCCTGTCCAACGGCTGGGTCGGCAGCGAATGGCGCACGCAGATGATCGACGAGGCCAAGGAGGCCGCGGCGAAGTGGAAAGAGAAGGGCGTCGACGTCGAAGTCTCCGTCCAGAGCGCCAATGTCGACGTGCCCGGGCAGATCGCGCATGTGCGCAACTTCATCGCCGAGGGCGTGAATGCCATCATCATCAACCCCAACAGCCCGACGGCCTTCGATCCGATCTTCGCCCAGGCGAAGGAAGCCGGCATCCTGGTGATCGCGACGGACGCCGAGGTTTCCTCGCCGGATGCGACCTATGTCGGCATCGACCAGACGGCCTGGGGCGCTGCCGGCGCCAAGTGGCTGGCTGACACGCTCGGCGGCAAGGGCAAGGTGGTCGCCATCAACGGCGTCGCCGGCCATCCGGCCAATGAAATGCGCGTCGCCGGCTACAAGAGTGTCTTCAAGGATTATCCGGACCTGCAGGTGGTCAACGAGGTCAACGCCAATTGGGATCAGGCCCAGGGCCAGCAGGCGATGCAGAACATCCTTGCAACCTATCCTGATATCAACGGCGTCGTTGTTCAGGACGGCATGGCGGCCGGCGCCTGGAAGTCGATCATGGATGCGGGCAAGACCAGCCAGATCGCCGCAACCGGCGAAATCCGCAAGGACTTCATCGACCTCTGGGTCAAGGACAAGCTGAATTCCGGCGCGACCGTCAACCCGCCGGGCGTCATGGCAAGCGCGCTCAACGTTGCGGTGCTGATGCTGCAGGGCAAGGAACTGAAGGAGCCGGCAACGGCTGGCCAGTACAAGAACGCCATGTATCTGCCGATCCCGTTCATCGACAGCAAGAACCTTGGCGACGCCGCCAAGCAACTCGACGGCAAGCCGGGCTATTACTCCTACACCAACGCGCTTTCGATCGACGACGCCACGGCGTTGTTCAAGTAAGTTCGGGTTTCGCCGGGCGACTCTTGTCTTGAGCCGCCCGGCGACCGATGCCGCCGATGGCCACCGACCAAGGCCGATCGGGCGTGAAAGATTGCTGCAGTGGAGCCGGTGCCGAGCGCGAGCATCCCTGAAGATGCGGCAAGCAACCAAATGGACGACAGCCGATGTCGAAACTGAGACTGAACGGCGTGAGCAAGGCTTACGGCGCAACGCTGGCGCTACGCCGCGGCGACCTTGAGATCGCTGCCGGCGAAGTGCATGTGCTGATGGGCTCCAACGGCTCCGGCAAGAGCACGCTGTGCAAGATCATCGCCGGCAGCGTGCGGCCGGATGGCGGCCAGATCCTGATCAACGACAAGCGCGTGACGATCTCCGGGCCGCAAGCCGCACGCGCCGCCGGCATCGGCATTTTCTACCAGGAACTCAGCCTCGCCAGCCACCGGTCGGTCGAGGAAAACATCTGCCTTTCCGCCCTGCCGGTGAAGGCCGGCCTCTTCATCGACCGGGCGGCAATGAAGGCGCGCGCGGCGCGCTACATCGCCTTGTTCTCGGAGGTCTCCGGCGAAGGTTTCCACGCGGAGGCCCTGGTCGGCAACCTCCGGGCGGACCAGCGGCAACTGGTGGAGATCATGAAGGCGCTCGCCAGCGAAGCGCCGATCCTGATCTTCGACGAGCCGACCTCCGCACTTGACCGCGCCCAGGTCGATCGCTTCTTCGAGATCCTGCGCGATCTCAAAGGCCAGGGTCGCGGTATCATCTTCATCTCGCACCGTATGGACGAAATCACCGCGATCGGCGATCGCGTGACGATCATCCGCGACGGCGAGACCATCGAGACGTTGAAACTCTCCGAGACCGACCCGGCAACGGTCATCCGGCTGATGGTCGGCGGCGCCAGCGACATGCCGGCTGCAAGGTCATCGGCACCAGCGGTGGTGGAAACTGGCGCGCAGACGGCGATCTCCGTACGTAGCCTCTCGGGCAAGGGCTTTCGCGATGTCAGCTTCGAGGTGGCAAAGGGCGAGATCCTCGGGCTCGGCGGGCTGCACGGGCAGGGGCAATCGGCGCTGCTGCGGGCCATCTTCGGCGCAAGCACCGTTTCATCCGGCGAGGTGACGATCGGCGGCGAACGCTATGATGCCAAAAGCCCGCGCGACGCCATTCGCCGTGGCTGCGCCTATGTCTCCGGCGACCGCGGTCGCGACGGCGTCATCAGCGGCCGTCCGATCATAGAGAACGTCACGCCGATCCATTATCTTCGCGACCGGCTGATGCTCGCGCGGCCCTCGAGCCTCAAAAACAAGGCGATGCCGGCGCTCGAAGCGATGCACACCAAGTTTGCGAGCCTCTTCCATCCGATCAATTCGCTTTCCGGCGGCAACCAGCAGAAAGTGATCATCGCCCGATGGCTGATCGATCGGCCCGACGTGCTGCTGCTCGACGACCCGACCAAGGGCATCGACCTCCAGGCCAAGGCCGATCTCTTTGCGCTCATTCGCCAGCTTGCGGCCGAAGGCCTCGGCATCCTGCTCTATTCGTCCGAGGACGCCGAGCTGCTCGGCAACGCCAACCGTATCCTCGTCTTCAACGGCGGCTCGGTGACACGCGAGCTGATCGGTGACGATCGCACCCGCTACAATCTCTACCAGGCTGCATACGAGGCCGCATGATGACATCGACCGCGACAGACATTTCCTCTCCAAGGAGCGGTGGGCTGCGCTCCTGGCTCGAGCGCTACCCCTTCCTGCCGGCACTGGTCATCCTCATCGTGCTGCTGGCGCTGAACGGCCTCTTTTCACCCAACAGCCTGAGCTACCGCTCGCTGACGGGTCTGCTCAGCACCTATATGGCGCTGATCATGCTGGCGATCGCGCAGACATATGTCGTCTCCGCCGGCGATATCGATCTTTCCGCCGGCGCGACGCTGTCGCTGGTCAATGTCGCGATCGTCGTCCTGATGGAGCGCTGGGGCGGCGGCGCCGGTGCCGTGCTGCTCGCACTTGCGCTCGGCGTCCTCATCGGACTTGCCTGCGGGCTGGTCAACGGACTGGTCGTCGCAGCACTTCGGCTGCAGGCGATCGTCGCCACCTTTGCGACCAGCATCTTCTTCACCGGGCTGGCGCTCTATGTCATGCCCGTTGCCGGTACGCCGGCGCCGGCACTGTTCTGGCGCACCTATGGCGGCCGCCTCTTGGGCCTGCCCTTCGTCTTCTACGTGCTCGCGGCGCTGGCTGTCCTGCTTTACTTCCTGTCGCGCACGCGCATCGTCACCGAACTGCTGGCCGTCGGTGACGACCAGCAGGCCGCCTATCAGACCGGGCTTCCGGTCGTCGCCGTCCGCATCAAGGGCTACCTTCTGTGCGGGCTGTTCTCGGCGCTTGCCGCTTTCTGCCTCACGGGTGATACAGCGAGCGGCGATCCGCTGGTCGGCGGCAAGATGACGCTCTACAGCGTCGCCGCCGTCGTGCTTGGCGGCAGTGCGCTTGCCGGCGGCTGGACGACGGTGGTCGGCTCTCTGCTCGGCGCCCTGACGATCGGCCTCGTCAATTCCCTGGTCTTCTTCATGGGCACGCCGTCGGAATGGCAGAACTTCGTCCAGGGCCTCGCCATTCTGATCGTCTTGATGGCCGGCGTGCTCGCCGGTCGGAGGGCACGCGCATGAGCTCGGTTACGTCGTTCTTCAAACAGCCGCTGGTCGTGGCGCTCATCCTCATCGTCGCGCTGCTCTATCTTGGCCAAAGCCTGTCGCCGGGGTTTGCCTCGGCCGATCAGATCCTGCGGCTCTTGATCGTCGCCTCGCTGCTCGGCATCGTCGCCGCCGGCCAGAACGTCGTCATTCTCGGCGGCCGCGAGGGCATTGACCTCTCCGTGGGTGGCGTCGTGTCGCTCTCGGCGATCATCGCCGGCAATGTCATGAACGGTGCCGATGGCGGCATCCTGCCGGCGGTGCTCGCCTGCCTGGCGGCTGGCGCCTTCTTCGGCCTTTTGAACGGCCTCGGCGTCACGCTTCTGCGCATCCCGCCGCTGGTGATGACACTCGGCATGCTGGGCGTGCTGCAGGGCCTGCTGGTGGTCATCCGCCAGGGCATTCCCTCGGGTCGCGCCGCGCCCGGCCTCTCCGCCTTCGTGACCCAGCCGCTGGCGCTCGGCATTCCCGGCATCATCTGGCTCTGGATCGTGATCGGCCTGTTCATGGCCTTCATGCTGAACCGCACCGTCTTCGGTCATCGGATCTACGCGATCGGCTCCAACGAGCACGCGGCCTATATGGCCGGCGTGCCGGTTCGGCTCATGCGCATCGGTCTCTTCATGATCTCGGGCATGTTCGCCGCGATCGCCGGGCTCTGCCTGCTCGGTTATTCCGGATCGTCCTTCGCCAATGTCGGCGAGCAATACATGCTGTCGTCGATCATCGCGGTCGTCTTTGGCGGCACGTCGCTTGCCGGCGGCAAGGGCGGTTACACCGGGACCATGGCCGGCGCGCTGCTGCTTGTCATCCTCCAGGGCATCCTGACGACGGTGAACATCGACGAGTCCGGCCGTCAGATGGTGTTCGGCGCGACGCTGCTGCTGCTCATGCTGTTCTACGGCCGCGGGAGGGCGATGCGCGCATGAGCGACCGGCCGAAGATCAAAGATATCGCAGAACGCGCCGGTGTCTCGGTTGCGACCGTTTCGCGGGCACTGAGCGGCTCGTCGCTGGTGACGGACGAGACACGCCAGCGCATCAACGCGCTGGCGCGCGAGCTCAACTACCGCCCGAATGTCAGCGCCCGCAACTTGCGAACGCGCCGGTCGATGTCGGTACTGCTTGTCGTGCGCGACGTCGGCAACCCCTTCTACCTCGAGATCCTGAAGGGCGTGGAGGCGACGGCGCGCGAGGCCGGTTACGCCGTCCTCATGGGCAACACCGAGAACGACCCGGACCGCGAGGTCGAGTATTTCAACATGCTGCGCGACGGCCATGCCGACGGCATGATCCTGATGACCGGCAAGCTGCCGCCGCCTGAGCCGGGCGAAAGCGCCGATCTCTCGCATCTGCCTGTCGTTATCGCGCTCGAAATGATCGAGGGGTCCGGCTTCCCGCATGTGCAGATCGACAACGTCGCCGCCGCTGAGGCTGCGGTCGACCATCTGATCGCGCTCGGCCATCGCCGCATCGCCCATATCGCTGGTCCCCTGCCGGAGGTCATGGCGCTCCACCGCCGCGACGGCTATAGGGCCGCCATGAAAGCGGCCGGCCTTGCGATCCCCGAGGGGTACGAGGTGCGCGGCGACTACCTGCTCGAAAGCGGCGAGGCCTGTGCCTCGGACCTTTTCGCCCTGCCGGAGCCGCCGACCGCGATTTTCGCCGCCAACGACGAGATGGCCTACGGCGCAATCCATGCGCTACGGCGGCTTGGCCGCGACGTGCCCGGCGACGTCTCGGTCGTCGGCTTCGACGATCTCTATCTCAGCAAGGCCTTCTATCCGCCGCTGACGACCGTCAGCCAGCCGCGCGCCGACATCGGTCGCACGGCGATGTCGCAGCTTCTCAACGTCCTCTCGGATGGTGACGTCGCCGCAGAGCCGGCCATCGTCCTGCCGACCACGCTCAACATCCGTGGCAGCACCGCGCCGCCACGTAAATAGCCGGAGGTGGGACGAGGAAAGCCGCGTGCGGTTTTCCGCCCGCACCCCGCCGTTACCAAAATCGATAAATGGGAGAAGAGAATGACACAGCTACCGAAGCAGACGCTGCGCGTGGGTTTCGTCGGATCGGGCTTCATCGCCCATTTCCATCTGAAATCGATGATCGGCGTGCGTAATGTCGAGGTCACCGGCGTCTTCAGCCGCAAGGCCGAGAACCGCGAGAAATTTGCAAATGAGGTCGAGGCGCTTGGTCTCGGCAGCTGCCGCACGCATGAAAGCCTGGAAGCGCTGCTGACCGCCGATGACGTCGACGCGGTCTGGATCCTTTCGCCCAACTACACCCGCATCGACGTCATGCGTTCGCTGCACAAGGCCGTCAAGGACGGCCGCAGCAAGGTCTTCGCCGTTGCCTGCGAAAAGCCGCTTGCCCGCACGGTTGCCGAAGCCCGCGAGATGCTGTCGCTGGCCGAGGATGCCGGCCTCAACCACGGTTATCTGGAAAACCAGGTTTTCTGCACGCCGGTGCTGCGTGGCAAGGAAATCATCTGGCGGCGCGCGGCGACGACCACCGGGCGCCCCTATCTGGCGCGCGCGGCCGAGGAACATTCCGGCCCGCACGAACCCTGGTTCTGGCAGGGCGACAAGCAGGGCGGCGGCGTGCTTTCGGACATGATGTGCCACAGCGTCGAGGTCGCGCGCTACCTGCTGACGGCGCCCGGTGCGCCGCGCAATTCGCTGAAGATCAAGGCGGTAAACGGCACCGTCGCCAACCTCAAATGGACGCGTCCCCACTATGCCGAACAACTGCGCAATCGCTTCGGCAACGAGGTCGATTATCGCAACCGGCCGTCCGAGGATTTTGCCCGCGCCACGGTGACGCTCGAAGACCAGGACGGCAACGAGCTGATGATCGAGGCGACCACCTCCTGGGCCTATGTCGGCGCCGGCTTGCGCATCCAGCTCGAATTGCTCGGACCGGAATATGCGCTCGAATACAATTCGCTCTCTACCGGCCTGAAGATCTTCATGTCGCGCGAGGTCAAGGGCTCGGAGGGCGAGGATCTCGTCGAAAAGCAGAATGCCGAGCAGGGCCT
Source organism: Ensifer sp. Root558 (assembly GCF_001427045.1). Taxonomy (NCBI): domain Bacteria; kingdom Pseudomonadati; phylum Pseudomonadota; class Alphaproteobacteria; order Hyphomicrobiales; family Rhizobiaceae; genus Ensifer; species Ensifer sp. Root558. The sequence continues at coordinate 107,344 of NZ_LMGC01000037.1, forward strand.
GATGCCGGTGCTCGAGGACGAGGCCGGCGTCTACGGCTATACCGACGAAAACCGCCACATGGTCGAGTGCTTCCGCAAGGGCGAAAAGCCGCTCGAAACCTTCGAGGACGGCCTTGCTGTCGTCGAGATGCTGATGGGGCTTTACCGGTCGGCAGAAATCAACGCGACGCTCAACTTCCCGGCGCCGGAGCTCGAACATTACGTGCCGGTCGTCGCGCGCCGGGGTGCCTGACGACTGAAGTTCAGGCCCGCGCGGTCGAGGCCGTGAGGCCGAGTTTGCGGAGCAATTGGGCGGCGGAGGCAATGACCGTCTTCGCCGGCCCGCCCGCAACGAGGGCGGTCGGCGTAGACGCCTGCGCGTAGAGCCCCCCATAATTATACGCTTTCCTCCATGATCCCGGTTGACGGGGATCAATGTCGCCGGGTGCGCATTTGCCTAGGCTGACTCAGTTCTTAAGTCCGGTCGCGAGGAGGAAACGCGATGACATACAAGACAATTCTCGCCGTGGTCGGCGTCGATCATTCCGCAGACGATCTGCGTGCCGCGGCACAGGTCTGCGCTTCGGCAAACGCTCACCTCTCCCTGTTGATCGTCAAGCTCGCCGCTTCTCCGCCGATCGGCGATTTTGCCGCCGCCATCTCGATTGACTGGCTGAACGAACGTCAGCGCGAGGTCGACAAGCTCGAATCCTGCGTGGCAAGCGCAACCGACGTTCTCACCCGGGAAGGCATCTCGTTCAGCGTCGAAACGAAATACACCGAGGCTGCCTGGGCCGATGACGAGATCGGCGAGCGCGCACGCTATGCCGACCTGACGCTCGTGGGCGACGGCCTGATGCTGGACCCGGAGCTACGGTCGCGCACCATCGACGGGACGCTGTTCAACTCCGCGCGACCGGTCCTCGTCCTGCCCAAGGGCAAGCCCGCGCGGCTTGATCCGAGGACGGTGGTGCTTGCCTGGAACTCCCGGCTGGAAGCGGCCCGTGCGGTACGCGAAGCGCTCGACCTGCTGAAGGGCGCCAAGATCGTCCACGTGACGATGGTCGACCCGCGTTCCGCCTACGGCAAGAACGGCGAGGAACCCGGTGCCGATATCGCCGGCTACCTTGCCCGGCATGGCGTTTCGGTTTCCGTCGAGCGGCTGCCGAGCGGCGGGCATCGGGTCGATGACGTGATCAATCGCTTCGCTTCCGACGTGGCCGCCGATCTGATCGTCATGGGCGCCTATGGCCACTCCAGAATGCGTGAACGCGTCTTCGGCGGCGTCACCCGCTCGATGCTCGAAAACGCAGTGGTACCCGTGCTGATGGCCCATTGACAGGCACGGCCGAGCGCGCAGCCATCTGACTGCGCGCCGACGGTCATCAACCCACAGTGGCTGCCCGCCCGGTCACCTCATCGATCTCGATTTCGAAGAAGAGATGCGGCGAGGCGCCGGTAATTGCCTGATCGCCGGGCTTCAGACCGCCCGGTTCCCACCAGTTCACGCGCTGTTCGAGAAGCGACCAGGCGTTCATGCGCTCGCGATGCCATTGTTTCGTATCCGGCAGTTCCTGATAGCGGCCGTAGATGACGACGCTTCGCCAGTCCTTCCGGTCCGTTGCCGTGTCCATTTGAATGCAGACGCGGGGAGTGGCCCGCATCCAGTCGATCTTCTGCCCGGGCATCGAAAAGCCGTAGAGCCTGTTGGCGGCAAAAGCATATTGGATGGGCACGACATAGGGCTGGCCATCCCGGACGCACCCGAGGCGGGCGATGTGGTTCTCGGCGACGAGGTCGATGCATTCCTGCCGCGACATTTCCCTGATCAACATGAAACTCTCCTTTTGAAAGAGGTCATCTGGCACCAGTCTCTGCCTGTCAGGAGAACAGGCATTGATCTCGCTCAATTCGGGCTTTCGGGCCTCCAGCGCCGAAAATTGTCGGGCACGAGCGGAATAAACCGCCCGACACCCCGTTTGCCCTCCCACGAAATCAGCCCGGTGGCTTTCGTGCGGCGCGGTTGCCGCGCGAGCCTGGGCCAGCAAAAAGGGAGCGTAGCTATGACCATCAGCCCGGTGATCGCTTCGGAAAAAGACCTCGTCACCCTGAAAGCGGCGGTAGCCGAACGCATTGACGGCCATATGCCGGTGAGCCAGGTGCGCCTGCTCGTCGGCGCAATGCTCGTCGCCTTTGCCGCCGTCCTGATCTTTCTCGCGGCTGACGGCCTGGCGCTGCCGATGCGCCTTTCGCTGATGGTGTTTGCGACGACGCTGATCTGCTGGACGATCTTCGACCTGCCGGAAACGCCGGTGGCGCTTGCCGGGGCGGCGGCTTTGGCCGTGACCGGCGCCGTCGGCGAAAAGGCGGTTTATGCCGCGCTTGGCAACGACATTGTCTGGCTGATGATGGCGGCATCGGTGATTGCGGCGGTGCTGCAGGCATCCGGTCTCGTTGAGCGGCTCGCCTTCCGGCTGCTTGCCCGTTTCCGCGACGTCAGCCGGCTGTTCTGGGTGGTGACGCTGACGATCTTCGTGACTGCCTTCGTCATCCCCTCGACCTCGGCACGGGCGGCGATCTTCATGCCCGTCTTTCTGGGGCTCGCCTCGACCATCGGCCGCCCTGGCGTCACCCGTGCGCTGGCGCTCCTGTTCCCGTCGGTGATCCTGCTTTCGGCGGCCGCCTCGCTGACCGGCGCTGGCGCCCATCTCGTCGCCGTCGATTTCATTCGCCGCAGCGGCGGCGAAGCGCCGGGCTTCGTCGGCTGGGCCTTGCTTGCAGCGCCCTTCGCGCTGCTGACGAGCCTCCTTGCCTGCGGCCTGATCCTGCGCTTCTTCCTCGACGATGCCGACTGGAACTGGCGCCTCGACCTGCCGGCCGCGCCTACGGAGAAACGTCCGTTTTCGGCGCGCGACAAGGCAATCCTTGCCGTGACCGCTGCGATCGTCGCAGCACTCGCGACCTCGGACCTGCACGGCATCGCGCTGCCGGTGGTGGCACTCGTCGGGGCTCTTGTCCTTGCGTCTGAAAGGATCTCCGGCATGCCGTTTCGCAAGGCGCTGAAGGGTGTCGAGTGGAACCTGCTTCTGTTTCTTGCCGGCACGCTCGTCATCGGCGAAGCGCTGCTGTCGACCGGCACGGCGACGGAACTTGCCGATCGCCTGATCGGTGCCTTCGGCCAGATCGGCAAGCCGCCGGCGTGGCTGGTCGTGCTTCTCGCCATTGCGGTCGCGACCTTTGCCCATATCGTCCTTGCCTCGCGAACGGCTCGCGCGACAGTGCTCATTCCGGCCGTTGCGCTGCCACTGGCGGGCTTCGGGGTCAGCCCCGCCAGCCTCATCATGGTCACAGCCATAGGTAGTGGCTTCTGCCAGACGCTGATGGTTTCGGCGAAGCCCGTAGCGCTGTTCGGAGGTATGGAACCACCAGCTTTCAGCCCTTCCGATCTCCTGCGCTTGGCCTTGATGCTGGCGCTCCCGTTCATCGCGTTGCTTGCCCTGTTCGCGCTTGTGATCTGGCCTGCAGTCGGGTTGGAAACATGACGATAAGCATCTGATATAATGTCATTTTAAGAGCCGAAGCGTCTGTCGCTTCGGCTCTTTTCTTTTTCTTTTCGTAAAAGAAAGAATTCTGCATTTCGGCCGGAATAAACGTGGCGAGCTGCCGTTTCTCCCTTGCATCCGCATTGTCACAAAAGTGCAAGGAGATTGTCACATGTCACTTACCATTCTGGTTGCACCGTCCGGTTTCAAGGAAAGCCTGTCGGCGGAAGAAGCTGCCGACTGCATCGAGAAGGGCGTGCTGCGCGCCTGCCCGAGCGCCGAAGTCCTCAAGGTGCCCATGGTCGACGGCGGTGAAGGTTTCACCAAGGCGCTCGTCGCTATCACCGGCGGCAGCCTGCACGAACTGACCGTGACCGGCCCGCTCGGCGAACCCGTCGCCTCGCATTTCGGTTTCCTCGGCGGGCAGTCCGAACGCACGGCCGTCATCGAAATGGCCGCGGCCGCCGGTTTGCGACTGGTCCCGCGCGATCGCCGCAACCCCTGCCTCACCACCAGCTACGGCGTCGGTGAGTTGATCCGGGCAGCCCTCGACGCCGGCGCCCGCCGTATCCTGCTTGGCTGCGGCGATAGCGGCATCAACGATGGCGGCGCCGGCATGGCCGCAGCCTTGGGCGTGAAGCTGCTCGACCGGGAGGGCAATCCGCTTGTGCCCGGCGGCGCGTCGCTTGCGTCGCTCGCGCGCATCGACATTTCGGGCCGCGATCCGCGCCTTGCCGAGGTTCGCATCGACGCGGCCGTCAACTGGCACAATGTGCTGCTCGGCGCACGCGGCGTTGCCCGTGTGTTCGGGCCGCAGAAGGGCGCAACGCCGGAGCAGGTGGAACTGCTCGCGGCGGCGATGGAGACCTATGCCGCCGCCATTCAGGCGACGACCGGCATCGCTGTTGGCGACGCCCCGGGAGCGGGCGCATCCGGCGGGCTCGGGGCGGCGGTCATGGGGCTGCTCGGCGGCGCGCTGCATCCGCGCTACGACATCGTCATGCGCTACCTCGAACTCGACGACATGATCGCCAGGGCCGATCTTGTGATCACCGCCGAAGGCAGCCTCGACGGCCAGACGCCGTTCGGCAAGGTGCCGGCCGAGGTCGGGCACAGGGCCAAGGAGGCGGGCCGCCCCGTGATCGCTCTCGCCGGTACGATCGGCAAGGGCGTGACCCTCAATTTCGAGCACGGCATCGACGCTTTCGCCTCGATCCTGAAGGCGCCCTGCACCCTCGACGATGCCATCAACGCCGCGCCGAAACTGCTCGTTCGTGCGGCTGAAGATGCCGTGCGCATGGTGCGCGTCGGAATGCTGCTCAACGAACGCGGACTGGCTGCCTGACAAAACGGCCACACTCTGGCGGGACGGCGGCGCTGCCGCCTCCCGCCGGAGCCGCGCGGCGGCTACCGTCATGCAATCGCCAAGGTTGTCCTCTCAGTCTTCGTAAACGCAGGACGGATCACGAGGGCCAAACGTAAAATGTCAAATGGATGGGAGGAGTCGGCGGCTGCCTGGATTTCCGGGCTGGGCGCCGAGGGGGATTTTGCGCGGCGCTTCGTCCTCGATGCGCCCATGCTCGAAAGGGCGCGGCAAAGCGGGGCAAGGGCTGTCCTCGATGTCGGGTGCGGCGAGGGGCGGTTCTGCCGGCTGCTTTCGGCGGAGGGGCTGAGCACCGTCGGCATCGATCCCGCCGGGTCGCTCGTTAGTCAGGCGAGGCGTCTGCATCCGGATGGTGACTATCGCATCGCACAGGCCGAAGGACTGCCTTTCGCGGAGAAGACTTTCGATCTGGTCGTTGCCTATCTCAGCCTCATCGACATCGCCGATCTGGATGCGGCGGTTGGCGAGATGAACCGGGTTCTCCGCCCGGGCGGTCATCTGCTGATCGCGAACCTGACCAGCTTTTACAGCGCCAGCAACCCGACCGGCTGGCGCGATGGCGGCGATGGCAAGCGCAGTTTCATGATCGACCACTACATGGATGAACGGTCCGATTGGATCGGCTGGGGCGATCTTCGGGTCATGAACTGGCACCGGCCGCTCAGCACCTACATGTCGCTGTTGCTGGGAGCGGGCCTGCAGTTGCGCTATTTCGACGAACCACTGCCGCGTGGCGGCGAACCGGAACAAAGGGACCTCTTTAGAAGGGTCCCCCCGTTCCTGGTCATGGATTGGCAAAAGCCGTAGTTCAGTGCCGCCCGCTCGACGCTGCTACGAGCGGCAGAGCTCGCGGGCATTGAGAACGCCCCAGCCGAACACGGGATCCTTGCCCGGCGCGCCGAGGTCCTGCGCCGTCTCCGTGACGAGTTTTGCAACTTCCTGGGCCGACAGCGACGGATGCGAGGCCCTGAGAATGGCGGAGGCAGCCGTGACGAAGGGGGCGGCAAAGGATGTGCCGGTCTTGGGCGCTGCCCCCTCGATCGACGCAGCCGTCCAGACACTCGTGCCGAGTGCTGCGACATCGATATGGTCGCCGCGCCCGGCGCGGCGATAGGGCTTGAAGTTGCGGTCGACCGCGGTGACCGCGATCGTCGCCGGATAGGCGGCCGGATAGACGGGTTTAGCCCGCGGGCCGTCATTGCCGGCCGCCGCCACCTGGATGATGTTTCGCTCGGCTACGAGCGCGACGGTCTTTTCGAGCAGCAGATTGTGTGGCCCGGAGAGGCTCATATTGATGACCGTGACCTTGCGCGAGGCCAGGAGATCGATGGCGCGCACGAGATCGTAGGTCTCGGCGATATCGCTCTCGCCGCCCTTTCGCTGGAAGGCGTCGACGGCGATCAGGTGGGCATTGCCGAGCAGCCCCGGCGCGCGACTGTCCTTCCGTCCGGCAATGAGAGCTGCGACCGCAGTCCCGTGCTGGCGGCCGGATTCCGGCGCCTCTTCCTCCGCCAGCCTGACGATGTCGAGCCTGACATCCTTTAGTGAGGGATGGGCGGGGTTGATCGCCGTGTCGATCAGCCCGATCGGGCCGGCAGCCGTGCACGCGGCGCTGGCGTCGGGCCAGCCGATGGCGGTGCGGACGAGCGCGCAACCGCCGTCGGCGCAGGGAGCCGGTGAGGCGGTGCCTTCGTTCGGCTCGAAATAATGGTTGAGATCGGCGATTGCTCCGGGCGTCGCATCCGCGACCTGCCGGAGGGCATCCTCGAGCGTCATGCCGCGGGGGGCGCCGAGCTTGACGATCTCTGTCGTCGAAAGCCCGAACGGCTCTCGTGCACGCACTGTGAAGCCGCTTTCCGCAAGGCGCTGGATGGCGGCATCGTTGAGACCGAGCGCGATGATTTCACCGGGAACATGGGTTGCCCGGCGCGCTGCCGGACGCTGGCGCACGACGCGGCGCTCCGGCGTTCCGCGGAAGAGATCGAGCAGATTGCCGCCTCCCCGCCAGGTGTTGCTTGAGTCGCGATCGCCTGAGCCGCGGGACGAACCGCCACCGCCACCATCGTCATCGTCGTCGTCCGCCTGGGCCTGACTGATTGAGGCAAAGCGAACGGTTGAATTGCCATCGTTACTACCGCCAAAGGAGAGATCCCCAGCACCGGTTGCCAGGCCGCACAACGACAGGACGGTCAGTCGAAACAGCCGTTTTTTCAAGGTTTTCTCCTTGTGTAGCGGCATCCGAAAACGAAAGCTTACCGTGAACGGACGGACCATAAGTGGTGACTTTCGGGTGTAGTTCCCATAACGCTCAACGGATGAATGGACAAATTATTCCACCGGTGACGAAGGGTAGCGCCAAAAGGAACGCCCGATGACGGATCCGACCATCGTCTTCGGCGAGCGCCTGGTCGCGTTTCTGCCGAACCTGCGCCGCTTTGCCATTTCGCTTTGCCGGTCGCGCGACGTGGCCGACGATCTGGTGCAGGCGGCCTGCGAAAAGGCGCTTGCCGGTTCGGACCGCTTCGAGGAAGGCACGCGCTTTGACGCCTGGATGTTCCGCATCCTGCGCAACCTCTGGATCGACCAGCTGCGCCGGCAGAAGACCGCCGGCCCGACGGAGGAGATCGAGGCGCAGGCCGAACTCGCCGTTCCTTCGGGCGAGGCCGGGAGCGAGGCGCGCATGGCGCTGAAGAGCGTGGCGGCTGCGATCGACGGCCTGGTGCTCGAACAGCGCGAGGTACTGATCCTCACCTGCGTCGAGGAGCTTTCCTACAAGGAGGCAGCCGAGGTTCTCGGCATTCCGATCGGAACCGTCATGAGCAGGCTCGCCCGGGCGCGTAAAAATCTTGCGGAGGCAACGGGAATAGAACCGCCGGTCGCGCGTTCACAGGACATGAGAGGCGGGACAAGATGAGCGACACGGAATTCAGCGATGAAATCTTGATGGCGTTCGCCGACGGCGAACTCGACGAGGAGACGATGCGCCGTGTCGAGGCGGCGCTGGAAACGGACGACGAATTGATGGCGCGCGTAGCGATGTTCATGGAAACACGCGCCGCCGCAAGCGAGGCGCTGAAGCCAGTGCTCGACGAGCCGGTGCCGGATGAACTGGTCGCTAAGGTGCGGGCCATGGCGGCGGCCGCAGGCGACGCAGCGCGCGCGGCGGACGCACCGGCTGCAGCCGGCGATAACGTCGTGGCCTTCCGGCGCCCTGCGGATCAGCCGGCGTCGCCGAACGGCAGCCCCTCGCGGTTTCTGATGGCGATGGCAGCGTCGCTGCTGGTGGTCGTCGGCGGCGCTGGCGGCTACCTGCTTCGCGGCGGTGGGCTGGCGGATCCAGGCGGGGTGCCGGGCGCGATGCAGGTGGCCGGCACCGTCGGCCCGGCGCTCTCCGCCATCCTCGACAAGGCGGCTTCGGGAGACGAAGTCGCCCTTGGTGAAGGGCAGGGGACGGTCCGGCTGGTATCGGCCTTCGAGCTCGGCTCGGGGCAGCTCTGCCGCGAATACGAACTCGCCCAGCCCGGTGAGCCCGGTCTGGTGTCGGTCGCCTGCCGCAAGGCGTCGACCTGGCAGACGCGGCTCGCCGTCACTAGGCCGGAAGGCGGAGACGGCTATGCGCCCGCCTCTTCGCTTGAGACCGTCGATGCTTTTCTGACGTCGATCGGCGCCGGGCAGCCGCTCGACGCGGACGCCGAGAAGAAGGCGCTCGGGGGCTCGAAGTAGGCGGAGAATTCCGCCGTCGGGCAATCGCTGCGCGCTTCCGGCTTTATCCTAGAGCGGAACCGAAAGCCCGACCTTCACCGGATCCATCGTCACGAAGGTGCGGAAGCGCTTGATGTTCGCATTGCCGAAGAACATGCGCCGGGTGAAGGCCTCGTAGTCGGCCATGGTCGGCACGATGACGACGAGCATGAAGTCGACGTCGCCGGTGACATAGTAGCATTGCTGCACCTCGGGTGCCGCCGTGAATGCCGCCTTGGCCGCATCGAGCAGGGCGATCTGCTCGCTTTCGACCTCCACCTCCACCAGGATCGTCAGCGCCTGATTGACGCTGACCGGGTCGATCAGCGCGACTTTGGCGCGGATGACGCCGGTTTCTTCCATGCGCTTGATCCGCCGCTGGACGGCGGGCGCCGACAGATTGACCGCCTCGCCGATCTGGCGCTGCGGCGTCGTATTGTCCTTCTGCAGGATGGCGAGAATCGCAAGATCGAAGCGATCCAGTTCGACCTGTGGCTTTTTCGACGGGGCCATCCAGTGCCTTTCGGTTCCTGCTCTCCGGGCGCTGAAGGTGGAACCCCACGTCACGGCACCCCATTCGCTTTACAAACTTGCATCCGCGCCGGCTATTTAGAGCGCATTTCTCGGCAGCGATGAAATAGATTTTCGTGGTCTACGGAGATTGCACCATGTTTCTCGCCAATACCCATGCCGATTTCGGCCACTCGCTACTGCCCGCGGATGCCGACATGCTGTCGCTTGCCGCCACCGCCCGTGTCGAGCAGCAGCTTGCGCGCCGCCCCGACCATCGGCCGACGCCGCTTCATGCCTTGCCCGCTTTGGCGGACGAACTCGGTATTGCCGGCATCTTCGTCAAGGACGAAGGCCATCGCCTGGGTCTCGGCAGTTTCAAGGCGCTTGGCGGTTCCTATGCGGTGATCCGGCTGGTGGTCGAGGAGGCAGAACGGCGTCTCGGTCGCAGCATCGATCTCGACGATCTCGACCGGCCAGAGGTTCGGGCAATTGCCGCCGCCCAGACCTTCGGCTGCGCCACCGATGGCAATCACGGCCGCTCGGTTGCCATGGGCGCCCGGCTTGTCGGCGCGAAAGCGGTGATCTTCGTGCACGGAGGCGTCAGCGAAACGCGCATCGAGGCGATCGCGGCCTATGGCGCGGAGATCGTCCGCGTTGCCGGGACCTACGACGATTCCGTCCGGGAGGCCGCGCGGGTCTGTGACGAAAATGGCTGGACCGTCGTCTCGGACACCACCTGGCCGGGCTACGAATACATTCCCGGCCTGGTGATGCAGGGCTACACGGCGCTGCTGAGCGAGGCGCTGCGGCAGATGGAAGAGCCTCCGACGCATGTGTTCGTGCAGGCGGGCGTTGGCGGCATTGCGGCGGCGACCGCGGGGCATCTGGCGCTACGTTATGGCGCGGAGCGTCCACGTTTCGTCGTCGTCGATCCGGCGCGCGCCGCCTGCCTCTACGAAAGCGCCAGAGCCGGACATCCGGTCAAGGTGGCGCATGGCGAGCCGACGATCATGGCGATGCTCGAATGCTACGAGCCGTCGCTTGTCGCCTGGCGTATCCTGTCGCGCGTCGCCGATGCCTTCATGACCGTCGACGAGGAGGATGCCGTTTCGGTGATGAACCGGCTTGCGCGGCCGACAGGCTCTGACCCGGCGATCGTGTCCGGCGAAAGCGGCGGCGTCGGCCTGGCCGGGCTGCTTTCGGTTGCCCGCGATCCAGCGCTGCGGGAAACGCTCGGACTGACCGCGCAGTCGCGCGTCTTCGTCATCAATACCGAGGGTGCGACGGACCCAGAGCGTTATGCTGCCCTGGTCGGCCTGTCGCCCGAGACCGTCGCCAACACATCGAACGAAAGAGGATGACCATGGCGGGAATGGATTTTGACCGGCTTGTGAAGGACATGACCGCCTGGCGCCGCGACCTGCACGCGCACCCGGAATTCGGTTTCGAGGAACAACGCACCTCATCCTTCGTTGCGGCAAAGCTCAGGGAATTCGGGCTCGACGAGGTGGTGGAAGGTGTCGGTGGTACCGGCGTCGTCGGTCGGCTGAAACGCGGCAGCGGCAACCGCGCCATAGCGCTTCGGGCCGACATGGATGCGCTGCGGATACCGGAACAGGGAGAGCTTCCCTATCGCTCGACGAAGCCCGGCACCATGCATGCCTGCGGCCATGACGGTCACACGGCCATGCTGCTTGGCGCCGCCAAGATGCTCGCCGAAGACGGCGGCTTCGATGGTACCGCATGCTTTATCTTCCAGCCGGCCGAGGAGTGGGGCAAGGGCGCGCTGGCGATGCTCGACGACGGACTGATGGAACGTTTTCCCTTCGACGAAATCTACGGCCTGCACAACATGCCGGGGCTGCCGGTCGGCCGTTTCGAAACCCGCGTCGGCGCCATCATGTCGGCGGAGGACAATTTCGAGATCGTGCTCAAAGGCGTCGGCGGGCACGCGGCGCGGCCGCACTGGGGCAACGAGACGCTGGTCGCCGCCTGCGCCACCGTCGTCAATCTGCAGACGATCGTGTCGCGCCGCCTCTCGCCGACGGATATCGGTGTCGTTTCGGTCACCGAGCTTTTGACCGACGGCACGCGCAACGCGCTGCCCGGTCTCGCCCGCATCCTCGGCGATGCCCGCAGCTTCCGCCCGGAGGTCAGCGCCAAGATCGAAGCGGAGATGCGGGTGATCGCCAAGGGTACGGCGGATGCCTATGGCTGCGAGGTCGAGGTCAACTACACGCGCGAGTTCGTGCCACTGATCAATGACCCGGCCCTGACCGGCCACGCCTTTGCCGCAGCAGAAACGGTGTTCGGGACCGGGAATGTCGCAACGGCCGCCGAGCCGATGACCGGCTCGGAGGATTTCGCACGCTTCCTTGAGCACGTTCCGGGCTGCTTCGTCTTCATCGGCAATGGCGAGACATCGGCGCCGCTGCACAATCCGCGTTACGACTTCAACGACGACGCCCTGATCTTCGGCGCGCGTTATCACGCCGAGATTATCCGGCAGAGACTGGCGTTGGCTGATAGCCGGCCATGAACCAAAATCCGCATGAAAGCAGGAATAACATGTCATTTCCTTCCATCGACGCCGCGCGCCTCTTCGGGCGCATCCGCGAGCTTGGCGAAATCGGTCGCGATGCAGAAGGGCGACTGACCCGGCTGGCCGGCTCCGACAACGACAAGGCCGGCCGCAACCGCCTCGTCGCCTGGATCGAGGCGGCGGGCCTCGATGTGGCCGTGGATCAGATTGGTAACATCTTCGGCATCTGGCGCAGCGAGGAGAACAGCGGCGAAGCGCCGATCATGCTCGGCTCGCACATCGATACGGTCATCAATGCCGGCATCTATGACGGATGTTACGGCGTACTCGCCGCGCTCGAAGTAATCGAGACGCTGAAGGACCGTGGCGTGACGCCGGCCCGACCGATCGTCGTTGCCGCCTTTACCAATGAGGAGGGCGTGCGTTTTGCGCCCGACATGCTCGGCTCGCTCGTCTATGCCGGCGGCCTGCCGCTGGACGCAGCGCTCGCGACCATCGGCACGGATGGCTCGTCGCTGGGCGAGGAACTCGAGCGGATTGGCTATGCCGGCAACATCGAGCCGGGGTTCCTCAAGCCCCACGCCTATGTCGAGCTCCATATCGAGCAGGGGCCGGTGCTGCAGCGCGAGGGCTTTTCGATCGGTGCCGTCGAGAACCTGCAGGGCATTTCCTGGCAGCGCGTGACGATCGATGGCGTCGCCAACCATGCCGGCACCACGCCGATGGCAATGCGTTCCGACGCCGGTCTCGCGGCCGCCCGTGTCGGCCTCTTCCTGCGCGAGCATATTGCCCGGTCGAACGCGCCGAGTGTCGCGACCATTGGCACCATGCGTTTCGAGCCCGACGCGATCAACGTCATCCCATCGCGTGCCGCCTTCACCGTCGATCTGCGCGATCCGGACGAGGATCGGCTGCAGGCGCTCGAAGCGGCGCTTGCGGACTTTCTGGTGCGCATCGGCGCGGAAGAGGGGGTAACGATCTCGGTCGAGCGGCTGGCACGCTTCCAGCCGGTCGCCTTCGATCAGGGCATCGTCGCAGCGGTCGAGGCTTCGGCGAAGGCGCGAGGCCTCAAGAGCCGGCGCATGACCTCGGGCGCCGGTCATGATGCCCAGATGATCGCCCGCATCGCGCCGACGGCGATGATCTTCGTTCCGAGCCGCGACGGCATCAGCCATAATCCGCGCGAACACACGGAGCCGGATGATCTGGTCGCCGGCGCCAACGTGCTGCTCGATGTGGTCGAGCGGATGGTGAGTGGTCGCTAGAGGGCTATAGGGCTATAGGGACGTTGCGCGTTCGTTGATCGAACGGGATCGATAGCGCGCCTCCCGCTGCTCCGTCATGCCAGGGCTTGGCCCAAGCATCCAGGCGCAGACGCTTCTATGTCTGCGATAAACAGCACACGGCATCCTTCGGCGCGACGAAGCAGACATCTCTTCAGGGCTCTGTTCTGGTGTGACCCGCGCTTTTGCGGGATCCCGCATCGCTCTTCTGCCGGGTGGAAGACTCTGGCCCGCTCCCCTCGGGAGGCTCTTCCGGTGTCCGGCGAAAAAGATTGAGGAAACTGCTGCCGCCGTGCCATACGCTGCCGGTTGGTCCGTAATCCCGCCCGTCGCGCGATGAGGATGAGTGGCGCTCGCTGTCTCCGCCGCTCAGGCCGCTTCCGTCGATGACGCCGCCTCCACCGCCAGCCCCGGTCCCGCCGGGCTCGCCGCCCACGCCGCTACCATCGCCGGAGCCCCAATCGCCGCCACCCTCTGTGCCGTTGCTTCCGCCGCTCCCGACGTTTTCGCTACCTTGGTCGCTGCCGCCCGCGGCACCTTCACCATTCGTGCCGCCGGCATCGGCGTCGTCCGCATGGGCAGCGGAAATCCAGGAAAGGCCCGCGGCAAAGCCCCGGTCACCGTTGAGGCGCGGCAGATCTCCGCCGAATGCTGCAAGGGCTCCTATGGACAAGGCCGTCAGTCTCAACAGGCATGTCCTCAAGTCATTCTCCTTGTGCAAACGGCGTTCTTGCGTCGTCCTGCAGGACTTTTGCGCGGGTACAGTTCGGCTGCCCGCCGCGAATGAATTTCGCCGACAGCGACTTTTGCGTGCGCCTTGCATATCGTTCAATCGATGTGGGGACAAGCTATTGGGGGGACGGGCGACACGGAGCGCAAGGTGCGGGCCTCTGGCGGCGGCCACGACATACAGATGATCGCCCTCATCGCTGAGGCGTCGCGAGAGGGACAGAGGACGTTGCATGTTTGTTGATTGAACGGGGTCGTTGGCGCGCCTCCCACCCTCCGTCATGCTCGGCTCAAGCCCAAGCATGACGGAGGAGGAGAGCCTTGGCGATCGCCGCTTCCGCTTCCGAGGCGGGAGGCGCAGCCCTGAGTGAACTGAAGGGGCCGTGACTGGCCCCTTCAACGAATCTCTGTCGTCTACTCGGCCGCGCCAGCCGCCCCTTCCACCGGCATATAGAGGTCGCCGCCCTCGCGGTATTTCGCGGCCATTGCCTCCAGGCCTTCCTTCTGCGCTTCTGCGCGGATGTCGTGCGAGATCCGCATCGAGCAGAATTTCGGGCCGCACATGGAGCAGAAATGCGCGACCTTGTGCGCTTCCTTCGGCAGTGTCTCGTCGTGGAAGTTACGGGCCGTCTCCGGGTCGAGCGAGAGGTTGAACTGGTCCTCCCAGCGGAATTCGAAGCGCGCGCGCGACAGCGCGTCGTCGCGCACCTGGGCGGCCGGATGGCCCTTGGCGAGATCGGCGGCATGGGCGGCGATCTTGTAGGTGATGACGCCGACCTTGACGTCGTTGCGATCGGGAAGACCGAGATGCTCCTTCGGCGTGACGTAGCAGAGCATGGCGGTGCCGAACCAGCCGATCATCGCCGCGCCGATGCCCGACGTGATGTGGTCGTAGCCGGGCGCAATGTCCGTCGTCAGCGGTCCGAGCGTGTAGAACGGCGCCTCGCCGCAGACGGCGAGTTGCTTGTCCATGTTCTCCTTGATCTTGTGCATCGGCACGTGGCCGGGGCCTTCGATCATCACCTGACAATCCTTGGCCCAGGCGATCTTGGTGAGCTCGCCGAGCGTTTCGAGTTCGGCGAATTGTGCCGCGTCGTTGGCATCGGCGATCGAGCCGGGGCGCAGGCCGTCGCCGAGCGAGAAGGAGACGTCATAGGCGCGGCAGATGTCGCAGATTTCCTCGAAATGCTCGTAAAGGAAGCTCTCGCGATGGTGATGCAGACACCACTTGGCCATGATCGAGCCGCCGCGCGAAACGATGCCGGTGACGCGATCGACGGTGAGCGGGATGTAGTGCAGCCGGACGCCGGCATGGATGGTGAAATAGTCGACGCCCTGTTCGGCCTGCTCGATCAGCGTGTCGCGATAGACTTCCCAGGTGAGGTCCTCGGCAATGCCGTTGACCTTTTCCAGCGCCTGGTAAAGCGGCACGGTGCCGATCGGAACCGGCGAGTTGCGGATGATCCATTCGCGGATGTTGTGAATGTTGCGGCCGGTCGAAAGGTCCATGACGGTGTCGGCGCCCCAGCGCGTCGCCCAGACCATCTTTTCGACCTCTTCCGCCATCGACGAGGTGACGGCGGAGTTGCCGATATTGGCGTTGATCTTCACCAGAAAATTCCGGCCGATAATCATCGGCTCGGATTCCGGGTGATTGATGTTGGCAGGCAGGATCGCCCGGCCGCTGGCGATTTCCTGGCGCACGAATTCGGGTGTCACGTGATCGGGGATGTGGGCGCCGAAGCTCTCGCCGTCGCGGACTTTCGCACGCGCCGCGTCGCGGCCGAGATTTTCGCGGATCGCCACGAACTCCATTTCCGGCGTGATGATGCCGGCGCGGGCATAGGCAAGCTGGGTCACTGCGCGGCCGCCCGTGGCCTTCAGCGGCGCATGCTGGAACGGGAAGGTCGGTGTCAGCCTGTCGCCGCTCACAAAGCCGTTGTCCTCGGGGCGGACCACGCGTCCCTCATAGGTTTCCACATCGCCGCGGTCGACGATCCAGTTGCGGCGCAGCCGCGGCAGGCCGTCCTCGATGCGGATCTCGGCGTCGTCGGCGGTGTAGGCGCCGGAGGAATCATAGACCGTAACCGGTTGCTCGCCCGACGTCGGGTGGAGCGCAATCTCGCGCATCGGCACGCGGATATCCGGATGAAGCACGCCCGGCTTGTGGATCTTGCGGGAGGCCGGAAGCGGTCCTTGCGTGACCGTGAGGGCTGCGGGTTTGGTGGCAATATTCATGACGAGGCTCCAAGTTTGCAATTGGAGACCCAGTTCTGATGCCGGAAAGATGAAAGACGCTCCGCCAGATGCTGGACGCACGGAATCCTGGCTTCGATATCTGCACCGTCCCTACGCCAGTATGAACTGGATCAGGTTCAACGGGTCACTGCGCCACAGCCGGCAAGCCGGCCATCCAGCAGAATCTCAGCCCCTTGCGGGACCCCCCTGGTGAATGCCTAGATCATAGCCATCGATCGGCCCGGGTCGTCAAGCGTGAATTCGCCTGCCGACAAAGATGCACCTATTGCGTGTGGTGACGGATTCGGGTTTGACGCTAGCGGCCGGCCTTTTCCGGTGCGGCCCGCTCGGCGTAATCGGCACGGTTGATGCCGTGGCGCTGGAGCTTGTCGTAGAATGTCTTGCGCGGAATGCCGAGCGCCTCGATCGTCGCCTTGACGTCGCCGCGCTGAGCCCGCAACACCTCTTTCAGGATCTCCGCCTCGTAGCGTTCGAGCCGTTCCGGGAGCGCAAATCCAGGCTGTTCGGCGGGCGCAATCGGCTGTCCCAGCGGACCTTCGACACCAAGCGCCACGCGTTCTGCAAAGTGCGAGAGCTCGCGCACATTGCCCGGCCAGGCATGCGTCATCAGATGTCTCTGCACGGCCGATGTGACCACAGGCGCGTCGCGCTTGAAGCGCTCGGCCGCCCGGGTCAGGAAGTGCGAGAAGAGCAGCGGGATATCGTCTCGGCGTTCGCGCAGCGGTGGGATCGACAGCGTTACGACATTCAATCTAAAGTAGAGGTCTTCCCGGAAATCGCCGCGCTGCGCCGGGTCGCCAAGATCGATTTTGGCAGCCGCGATGACGCGGATATCGACCGGACGAACCTGGTTGGTGCCAAGCGGCGTGATTTCGCGCGCTTCCAGAACGCGCAGCATCTTCACTTGAGTCGCCGGTGGCATCGCCTCGATCTCGTCGAGGAACAGCGTGCCGCCGCTCGCATGCTCGATCCGGCCGATGCGCTTCTTCAAGGCGCCGGTGAAGGCGCCCTGTTCGTGGCCGAAGAGTTCGCTTTCGATCACCGTTTCGGGCAGCGCCCCGCAATTCAGCGCCACGAAGTTGCCGTTGCGGCGTCGGCTCCAATTGTGGAGCAGCGTCGCCACCACCTCCTTGCCGCTGCCCGTCTCGCCGGCGACGAGCACGTCGACATCGGTATCGGCAATGTGCCGGATCGTCTGGCGCAAACGTTCCATGACCGGCGTCTGGCCGATCAGCGGCAGGCTGTCGCCGGCCGTCTCGGCGGCCCGTTTCAGCGCGCGGTTTTCCATCACGAGCCGGCGTTTTTCCAGCGCGCGATGCACGCTCTGCACCAGCCGGTCGGCGGCAAAGGGTTTGGGGATGAAGTCGTAGACGCCATCCTGCAGCGCCTGCACTGCCATCGGGATGTCGCCATGGCCGGTCACCAGGATCACCGGCAGATCCGCGTCGAAAGCTTCGATGCGGCGGAAGAAGGCGAGGCCGTCGATGCCCGGCATGCGGATATCGCTGACGACGACTCCGTCGAAATTCGCATCCAGCGTCTTCAACGCTTCGGCAGCGCTGGCAAAAGGGGTAACGGCGAGGCCGGCGAGTTCCAGCGTCTGCGTCATCGCCTTGCGCAGATGGTTGTCGTCGTCGACGAGATAGACGGTCGGCTGCATCGCTCAGGCCCTCTTCAGGCGAACCGTGAAGACGGTGCCCCTGTCGCTGGTTTCGACGGTGATATCGCCGCCATAGTCGGCGACGATCTCCTTGGAGATGGCAAGGCCGAGGCCGAGCCCTTCATCCTTCGAGGTGTTGAACGGCGTGAACAGATCCTCGTGGATGTGCAGGGGAATGCCTGGGCCGTTATCGGCAACGACGAGCAAAACCGTCCCGGACGGGCTGTCCTCGCAGCGCACGCGGATCTCGGCGTCGCTGCGCGTGCCGAGCGCTTCCAGGGCATTTTGCAAAAGGTTGATCAGCACCTGCTCGAGCCGGATGCGGCTGCCGAGGACGCTGAGGCCATTTTCCGGGAGGTCGATGACGATCGAATCCATGCGGCCGGCAAAGCGGCTGCGCAGCAGCATCATCGCCCCCTCGATCACGTCGCGCATGGGCGTCGGCTCGGCGACGAAGCGGCCCTTGCGAGCGAAGCTTCTGAGTTCGTCGGTGATGGTGCCGACCCGATCGGTCAGTTCGGCGATGCTGACAAGGTTCTCGACCGCGGTCTGCTGCTGGCCGCGTTCGAGGAAGGTGCGGGCGTTGTCGGCATAGGCGCGGATGGTCGCGACCGGCTGGTTGATCTCGTGGGCGACGCCGGCCGCCACCTGGCCAAGGATCGCCAGCCGGTTCGCCTGAACCAGTTCCTGCTGCACCGCCTGCAGCTTCTCGCCGGTACGCCGGTGGTCGGCGATCTCCGTTTCGAGATGATCGCGGGCAAGGCTGAGGTCATGTGTGCGCTCCGCCACGCGGGTCTCCAGCTCGTCGCGCGCGGCGCGATCGCGCGCAGACACCAGTGCCAGCGTCTGGCGGCGGCGCAGGAGGACCGCGGTAAAAGCGAGCAGCGGTGCGAGGAGGGCCAGGGCAATCAGCCGGGCCTCGCGGGTTGCCGCCGAGATCGCGCCATCGAGCGGTGCTAGCTGCTCCAGCCGCCAGCTGGTGGTCGGAACCATGGTTTCGACCCGGAGGAACCGACGTTCGCTGTCGCCCGGCAACAGTGCGCGCAACTCGCTGGAGCCATCGCTGGTCGGCTCGATGTCGCGGAAGGGCAGCGGCAGCAGCGAGGCATCGCCAAATTGCAGGCTGTCGCGGATGGCGGCGACGCGGTCGCGTGGAATTGTTCTGGTCGTCATGAAGCGCCAGGAGGGGAAGCTGGTGATCAGCACGATGCCGCGCCGGTCGGTGACGTAGACCGGCTTGCCGGAGGCGAGCCATTCGGCTTCCACATCGTCGAATTCGAGCTTGGCGACGACGACGCCGATCGGGCCGTCAGGACCCTGGACCCGACGCGAAATGTAGAGGCCCGGCCGCTTGCTGACGTTGCCCATGGCGAAATGCTCGGCCTTGCCGTCGCGCATCGCCATGCGGAAATATTCGCGGAAGGCATAGTCGTTGCCGACGAAACTCGTCGGCTCGCGCCAGTTGCTGGCAGCGACGGCGACGCCATCAGGGCCGATCACGTAGATGACAGCGGCGTCCGTGTTGGTCGCCAGCGCCTGCAGCTTCTCGTTCAGCCGTTGCAGCGCCTCTGTGCCGCGGGTCGAAAGGGCTGCCATCACCTCGACATCGTCGGCCAGCACCAGCGGCGTCGAGCGTTGGCGTTCGAGTACGGCGCGCAGCAGCGAGGCCTTCAGATTGGCATCGATCCGGCTTTGGGCATCGACAGTTTCGAGCGCCTGGCTTCGGCCGTACTCGCCGGCAAGCAGGAGCGCGGCGACAAGCAGCGCGACGGCAAGGCCGGCAAAGACCAGCCAGGTGCGGCGCATCGACTGGTCGAGATCTGCCGGATTGAGGGGGGCGGACAGGGCGTTGAACATGGCCCAATTGTGCATTTTTTCGCTCAGTCTTCCAGACGGCTTGTGCGGAAATCCGCTCAACTCTTTGTGCGCACCGAGCCGCCTGCACAAAACATCCTCATCAATTCAAAGGCTTGGTTCCTGCCGCGGCCAACTGGCACGACCGTTGCAAATGACATCCTCATGACAGCCCGCGCTGTCGCGCATCGGAAATTGACCCGGGAGGCCCGGCATGACGCCGGACTGGGTCCAGTGGAGGATCTCATGATTATCGAACAATCCGCGGAACCGCGCGGCAAGACACCTTTCTATCGCCATCTCTATGTCCAGGTTCTGGTTGCGATCGCCGCCGGCATCCTGCTCGGCCATTTCTATCCGTCGCTCGGCACCGAGCTGAAGCCGCTCGGCGACGCCTTCATCCGTCTCGTCAAGATGATCATCGCGCCGGTCATCTTCCTGACAGTCGCGACCGGCATCGCCGGCATGACCGATCTTGCCAAGGTCGGCCGCGTCGCCGGCAAGGCGATGATCTATTTCCTCACGTTTTCGACGCTCGCGCTGATCATCGGCCTGATCGTCGCCAATGTCGTCCAGCCGGGCGCCGGCATGCACATCGATCCGGCCTCGCTCGACGTCAAGGCGGTGACCACCTATGCCGAAAAGGCGCATGAGCAGACGATCACCGGCTTCCTGATGGGCATCATCCCGACGACGCTCGTCGGCGCCTTTGCCGATGGCGACATCCTGCAGGTGTTGTTCATCTCCGTGCTCTTCGGTCTGTCGCTTGCCATGGTCGGCAAGAAGGCTGAGCCCGTCGTCGACTTCCTGCACGCGCTGACGCTGCCGGTCTTCAAGCTCGTCGGCATCCTGATGAAGGCCGCCCCGATCGGCGCCTTTGGCGCGATGGCGTTTACCATCGGCAAATACGGCGTCGGCTCGATCGCCAACCTGGCGATGCTGATCGGCACCTTCTACATCACGTCCTTCCTCTTCGTGTTCGTCGTTCTTGGCGCGGTCGCCCGCTACAATGGCTTCTCGATCGTTGCGCTGATCCGTTACATCAAGGAAGAACTGCTCCTGGTGCTCGGCACGTCCTCGTCGGAAGCCGCTCTTCCGGGTCTGATGAGCAAGATGGAAAAGGCCGGCTGCAAGCGCTCGGTCGTTGGTCTGGTCATCCCGACCGGCTATTCCTTCAACCTCGACGGCACCAACATCTACATGACGCTGGCCGCGCTCTTCATCGCCCAGGCGATGGATATCCCGCTGTCGCTCGGCGATCAGGTGCTGCTGCTTCTCGTCGCGATGTTGAGCTCCAAGGGTGCTGCCGGCATCACCGGCGCCGGTTTCATCACGCTGGCTGCGACGCTTTCGGTCGTCCCGGCGGTGCCGGTCGCCGGCATGGCGCTGATCCTCGGCATCGACCGCTTCATGTCGGAATGCCGCGCGCTCACCAACTTCGTCGGCAATGCGGTCGCCACGATCGTCGTTGCGAAGTGGGAAGGCGAACTGGATGAAGCGCAGATGGCCGCGGTCCTTGGCGGCCGTGCGCCGGAGGCGCTGCCGCAGCCGGCCTTGCAGCCGGCGGAATAAGTTTGCCTCCCAAGGCATGACTGCAAAAAAGCAGTCCGAACGCGGTCCGTGGCAACACGGGCCGCGTCGTCGTTTGCGGCTATTGGCCGCTCAGCGTCATCTTCGATGTGTCCGGCGCGCCAGCGTTCAAGAAGCCGATGAACTCCCGGAGCATCGGCACCCGACGCGGACGGAAGCTCTCCTCCGTCGTGCTGACATCGACGATGCGGTCGACGCGGAACTTGCGGTAACCTTCTCGAAGGCAGCACCAGGCGAGAAGCACCAGAACCCGTTCCAGATAGACGATGGCAAGCGGCAAAACCTGCCGGTCGGTCCGCTGCCCCAAGGCATCCACATAGCCGATGATGACGGCGCGTTCCTGCCAGGAGGCTTCGCGCAGCAGGGAGACATCGACGGGTGGCGGCCCTCTCCTGCCGAAGCGATAGACCTGCGAGACCGCATGAAGCGCCTGGCGTTGCAACCGATCGGGCAGTGTCGCCGTTATCTTGGAAAGGACGGCGCGTGCCGCCGCGGCAAGATCCGGCTCGCCCATGTGATGCACCTCGGCAAGGCCGAGCACCAGCGCCTCGATCTCCAGGCGGGTAAAGGTTTGCGGCGGCAAGGCGATATCCTCCGTCAGCCGGTAGCCGAAGCCGCGCTCGCCATCGATGACGGCGCCGGCGGCGCGCAGGCTGTCGATGTCCCGATAGAGCGAGCGCAACGACACGCCGGTTTCCTCGGCAAGGCGGGCCGCCGTTGCCGGGGAGGGGAGTGTGCGCAGCGCCTGGAGCAGGCGGAACAGACGATCACTACGGGCCATGGCTGAAAGATAGACGAACCCTACTGACGAAAACTGGCAGTTGGCCGACTGTATAAGATCCGCATCGTCAAACGCAACCGAGGATCCAGACTATGCTGACACTCTTTCACGCCCCGCGCTCGCGCTCGTCGCGCATCATCACCCTGCTTCGCGAACTCGATGCTCTCGACAAGGTGGAAGTCGAGATCGTCGACATCACTCGCGGTGACGGCAGCGGTCGAAAGGATCCGGCGAACCCGCACCCGGAGGGTAAGGTGCCGCTGCTCGTTCATGACGGTGTGGTGCTCTGGGAAACCATTGCGATCATCCAATACCTGACCGACCTCTTCCCGGAAAAGAGGATGGCGCCGCATGTTGGCGATCCGCAGCGTGGCCGTTATCTCAGCTGGCTTGCCTGGTATGCCGGTGTGGTCGAGCCGGTGCTGATCGCGCAAGCCGCGGGGGTTTCGCACCCCTATTTCGACGCCACCTTCCGCGGCCCGACAGAGATGGCGGCACGCCTGGAAAACGCGTTGAAGGACAGTCCCTATCTGATGGGCGAGCACTACTCGGCGGCCGACCTGCTCTTGCATTCGCCCTTCGCCTGGTATCCCGCGGCAACACCGGATAGCGCCGTCATCAAGGACTGGGTCGAGCGCTGTGGCGCGCGGCCGTCGCTACAATGGACCGCGGATTTCGATGCCCGGGTGGCAGCGGTAGCCTGACGGCGCCGGCAACGCGCCAACTCCGCCCCGGTTCCGGTCCGAAGGGGGCATAGTGGCCCAAGGCTATTTTCGCTTGAGATTGATCTCGCTCGTGACGATCCGCTTGCCGGAAGCGGGATCGACGTCGATCGTCTTCAACTGCATCCCGTTGGTGCCGACCTTGCGTAAGGTCAGGTCGGCACTGCGGTCGCCATTGACTTCCTTCGCCCATCGAATGGTGAGGTTGATCGCATCGCCGCGTCGTGTGCCGTTGAGCCCGGCGCGGCCGCCGCGGGGGCCGAGATAGGAGCCGCTATAGGTGGACCCGGTAAAGCGCAGCTTCGCGTCGATGGATCGCGAGATCAGCAGCATGCCGCGGCAGACGCCCTCCATCGATAGAGCCGCGTCGCTCGCCTTGGAACTGAAGTTGCAGGAAATGTTCATCGGCGACATGTGAGCACGGATGCGCACCGTTCCGGTGCCTGCCCAGTTGCCGCCAAGGGTCTTCAAGAACGCGCCCTCGTCTGCCCGTGAGGCACTCGTGGACGGCAAGATGAGTGCGGCCATCAGGAGCCATCGCCACATGCCTTGCACCTCCCATTTGCGTGGATGCTGCAACACCCCGTTGCCGCACATGAGCGTCAACGCAACATGTGGCGGCGAAGTTCCTCATTGGCTTCTTTATCTGGCCGGATCTTACGATCGATCAACAATCGGGCACGCATCCGGGCAGCCATCAAAATGTGATCCCTGGCGCTGTTTTATCAGATTTGCCTGCACGTGCGCTGCTGTTTTCAATTCCCCGTATTAACGTTGATCTCTGAAACAGCGTCTCGTCGTCCCCATCCGTAAAAACGGGTAAAGACTTCGTTACCTTGTAAGTATAGACCTCGATCTGCGCTGTCTGTCCGATTTAGCTATTGGCCACCGGGGCGGGAGGGGGACTGGTTTATGTTCGGTGTTACGCGCTTTTTGCCTTTTTCAACCGATCCGGGTGCCCGGGTCCGCCTAAAGGCACCCGCCAGCCACCGGTTCATTTCACGCGGTCGCAAGCAACGAACAGCGGTTACGCTGTCTGGAGACTGCCCGTGACGGCGCGATCCGAATGTGTCCGATCCCCGGACGGCGAAACGCCGTTCACGCCTGAGCGGTTCGTCGGCGATCCGCTCTTTGGGGAGGCGTTGCGTCAGGCGGCCCTTCATATGGTTGCGATCCATGACGCCGCTCCGCGCATCGTGCGCTACACCGCCAGCCTGAGAAAATGGCTGCTCACCCAGGCCATCCTGACGCTGCATTTCGAGCGTCTGACCGACCCATCCCGCCCCGAACTGACGGCGGCAAGGCTGATCGACTTTATCGCCGGCAACAACGTAGCCAGCAAGAACACGGCAGCGGCGCACCTGGCCGAGATGCGCAACTATCGACTGCTTCTCGATGCGGAACAGGGCGGCGACAAGCGGATCAGGCCCCTGATCCTTTCCGATGTCGCCGAGGGCCTGATCCGGCAGTGGTTCGAGGGGCACCTTTCGTCGCTCGACAGGCTCGACGAGGGAACAAGGCTGGCGCAGTCGCAAACCGAGCCGACCTTGATGCATCATGCGCTCCCGCGTGCGATGCGGCGGCTCATCGCGGATCGCACCTGGTGCGACCCACCCGAAAGCATCGCCGCTTTCGTCTCGACGGAGTCGGGCAGCAACATCCTGCACGACCTGGTGGCGCGGCTGCCGACGGGCGTCCTGCCCGATCAGCGGATTTGGATCGGGCCCCTGAAGCCAGGTGAGATCTCCAGCCGCTACATCATCTCGCGCACCCATGCGCAAAGGGTTTTCGCGCGTGCCGGTGATCTCGGCGTTCTCGGCTGGGAGAGTTCCGGCAGCCGCGGTCCGCTCTGGATTTCGCGTGACCTGGTCGACGATTACCGCCATTGGCAAGCGGTCAAGTTTGCCGCACTCGATGAAGCCTTCGCCTGGGCAGCGTTGCAGGCAAGGTGAACGGCGGGCGCGGCCTGAGCGCGTGCAGATTGCTGCTTGCGATGCGTGCCGGTCGGCTGTCGCTTTCAGCAGGTGCTGACCCGCCCATGACGCTGGACGTGCGGCAGCAAGAAGCGGGACGGAAATCGGACCGCAGCCTGCCTACAGACTGTGCAGAACCTGCGTCGCCTTCACCGCGGCAGACGCCCGGTTCTCGACGCCGAGCTTCACATAGATCTGCTCCAGATGCTTGGTGACCGTGCGCGCGCTCAAGCCGAGGATCTCGCCGATGTCGCGGTTCGCCTTGCCCTTGGCGATCCACAGCAGCACCTCCGATTCCCTTGGGGTCAATGCGAAGTGCTGGCGCAACACCGCATCGTCGGAGCGGCGGTTTTCGGCGGTGAGGCGGAAGAGATGTTCATTCGGGCCGATCGAGCCGAGGAAGGATATCTGCAGGGACGACTGCTTGGGCTGGTCGAGCGTGAAGGTGCCGTCGTCGGGCGCTCCGGTGCGCAGGCGGTTTGCCATCCAGCCCGCGATGCGCCGGGTGACGATCGCCATGCCATCGTCGCGGCCGGTTGCGGCGTTGACGAGACGCGTCGCCTGCGGCGTCGACCAGCAGACGCTTCCGTCGCTGCGCACCGCGAGCAGATGGCGGCCGGCCGCGTCAAGTGCGACCCGTGCGCTCTGGGCCGAACGCGCGTTCGAGAGATGGACGCGAATGCGCGCCCTCAGCTCATCGATGTTGATCGGCTTGGTCAGATAGTCGACGCCGCCGGCCTCGAGCGCACGCACCACATGTTCGGTCTCGGTCAGCCCGGTCATGAACAGCACCGGCGTCTGGCCGACGGCGGCGTTGCCCTTGAGGCGTCGGCAGGTCTCGAAGCCATCGATCCCGGGCATGACGGCATCGAGCAGAATGACGTCGGGCGTGATGCGCTCGGCGATCGAAAGGGCGGCGCTGCCGGAGGTCGCGATCAGCACGGAAAAGCCGGATTGCTCCAGCGCTTCCGTCAAGAAACCAAGCGCCTCCGGGGAATCGTCGACGAGAAGCACGATGTCGCGGCGGTCGTTGGCCTCAGCCATGGGCGTCGTCTCCGTTGGCTGCGTTGTTCTTGAGGAAAGCGTCGTAGCCCGAGAGGTCGAAGGCCTGCACATAGGCGCGGGCGGCCTCAGCGAAGGGCTGGTGCTCGGGCTGCAGGGCAATCTCCGTCAGTTTGGCTTCGATGCCCCTGACATAGCCGATCTCTCCAAGGCGGATCAGCTCTTCCACGTGATAGGCGTCGGGGCGCGTCAACGGTTCGGCCGCCGGCGACGGGTGTGCTTGCTTCTCCTCTCCCTCGTGAACCCAAGTGAGGCCAAGGTGCACGGCGAGCTTGTCGGCGAGTTGCCCGACGGGGAAGGGCTTGGCGAGCGTGTCGTTGTGGCCGCGGAATGCTCCGGTCGCCGAGCCATCGCCGATATTGGCCGAAAGCATGATGATCGGCGCGATCTGCCCGCCCTGGCGCAGCCGCTCGACAAGCTCCCAGCCGCTCATGCCCGGCATCGAGATATCGATCAGGAAGAGGTCGGCGCCGAGGTCTTGAAGCAGCGCCAGACAATCGGCTCCGGACGCGGCCGTCAGCACCGTGAAGTCCATCGGCACGAGGATCTCGCGCATGAGGTCGCGATGGTCGGCATTGTCGTCGACGATGACGATGGTGCGGCGCGGGCCGAGATAGGAGGTGATACGGCGCGGGGCTGCGGGAGGTAGCGGACGATCTACCGCCGACAGCATCAGCCGGACGCGGAAGGTGGTGCCTTGCCCAGGCGTGCTGGTGACTGCGATTTCGCCGCCGAGCGTCTGCGTCAGGAGCCGCGTGATCGTCAGGCCGAGGCCGAGGCCCGGCATACTACCGAGATGTTCGGCCTCGCCGCGCTGGAACGGATCGAAGATGCGCGGCAAATCCTTGTCGGCAATGCCGCGGCCGCTGTCGGCAATCGTGAAGGTCGCCACCTGGCTGCGATAGGCGACATCCAGGCGGATGCCGCCACGCTCGGTGAACTTCAATGCGTTGGATAGGAGATTGACGAGGATCTGCCGCAGGCGCTTTTCGTCGGTCTTCACATGGCGTGGCAGGCCGCTAGCGCGCTCGTGCTCGAAGCTGATGCCCTTGGCCAATGCCTGCGGCCGAAACATTTCGACGATCTGGTCGAGGAAATCGTGAATGTTGATCTCATTGGAGTAGACCTGCAGCTTGCCGGCCTCGATCTTCGAGATATCCAAGAGGCCGTCAATCAGGCCGGAAAGATGGTCGGCGCTGCGCTTGATCACCTTGATCGCGCCCTGACGCGCCGGGGGGATCGTCTCGTCGCGCTCCAGAACCTGGGCGTAGCCGAGCACGGCGTTGAGAGGCGTGCGAAGCTCATGGCTGAGGCCGACGACATAGCGGCTCTTGGCGCGGTTGGCTGCTTCCGCTGTTTCCTTTGCCTGCTGGAGTGCGGCGTCGGTCTTCTTGTGGGCGGCGATTTCCTTCAGAAGCAGGGTGTTCTGGCGCGAGGATTCTTCTTCGGCGACGACGCGGCTGTCATGGGCGAGCACGTAGAACCAGGAGACGATACCAGCGAGCACGGCAAAGACGAAGAAGACGACGGCGACCGTGCGCTCGACGACCGCAGCGATCTCGGGAGATGTGCCGGCGGTCTGGTGGGCGATCATCGCGAGGATGAGGCCGATGCCGGCGATCGACAGCACCGCAGAGATCGCGTAGCGGCCGAGCCGCGTCGCGAGCTTTTCCGTGACGGTGCGTGGAAGCAACGTGGTCGCGACGGTCGCGACCTGGGCGTTGAAGCGGGCCTTCGGCTTGCACATGTCGTGGCAGCGGCTGTCGAGCGAGCAGCAGAGCGAGCAGATCGGCGCTGCATAGGCGGGGCACCAGGCCATGTCCTCCGGCTCGAACGGATGCTCGCAGATCGAGCAGGTGATGTCCATCCGGTTGGCCCAGCTCCTGCGCGGCTTGCGCGCGAGATAGAACTTGCCGTCGGTGCCCCAGGCAATCAGCGGCGAGGCGATGAAGGCGACGACCAGCGCGATGTATGGCGCGAGCGAGGCGGCAATCTCGCCGAAGGCACCGAAATGCGCTGTCAGCGCCACGGTCGCCGAGATCGCCATCGCGCCGAGACCCACAGGGTTGATGTCGTAGAGATGGGCGCGCTTGAACTCGATGCCGGGAGGCGACAGGCCGAGCGGCTTGTTGACGAAAAGATCGGCCGAAATCGTGCAAAGCCAGGCCATGGCGATAATGGAGAAGACGCCGAGTGTTTCCTCAAGCAGCCGGTAGATGCCGAGCTCCATCAAAAGGAGCGCGATGGCGACGTTGAAGACCAGCCAGACGACCCGGCCCGGATGGCTGTGGGTGAGCCGCGAGAAGAAGTTCGACCAGGCGAGCGACCCGGCATAGGCGTTCATGACGTTGATCTTCAACTGCGACACGACGACGAAGGCGACCATCAGGAGAAGTGCTGCCGTATCGGAGGGGATCATGTAGCCGAAGGCGGTGTAGTACATCTGCGCCGGATCGGCGGCTTTGGTCGAAGGCACACCGGCAGAAAGCGCCAGCACCACCAGGAACGAGCCGGCGAGCAGTTTGGGCGCGCCGACGATCACCCAGCCGGAACCGGCGAGAAAGACGGCGATGCGGTGGTGCAGCTTGCGCTGTCCGTCCGGCGGCAGGAAGCGCAGGAAGTCGACCTGTTCGCCGATCTGCGCCATCAGCGCGAAGATGACGGCAGAGGCCGCACCGAATTCGACGAGGTCAAAAGGCGCGAAGGTACCCGGAGGACCCGAGGCGTGATGCATGCCCGCATAGGCGAGCCAGGCGCCGACCTTCTCCCAATCGGCAAAGGCGATGAAGACGAAGGGCAGGACGTTGAGCACGATCCAGAACGGCTGCGTGATCAACTGGAACTTGCTGATCAGCCGCACGCCATGGGTGACGAGCGGGATCACGACGACGGCGCTCAGGATGTAGCCGATCCAGAGCGGTATGCCGAGCGCCAGTTCGAGTGCGCCCGACATGATCGAGGCCTCGATCGCAAAGAGGATGAAGGTGAAGCTGGCATAAATCAGCGAGGTCACCGTCGAGCCGATATAGCCGAAGCTGGCGCCGCGGGTGAGCAGATCGATGTCGACACCGTGGCGGATCGCATAGCGGCTGATCGGCAGGCCCACGGTCAGGATCATCAGGCTGGCGACGACGATCGCAACGATCGCATTGGTGGTGCCATAGGACATGGTGATGGCGCCACCGATCGCTTCCAGCGCCAGAAAGGAGATCGCGCCTATGGCGGTCTGGGAAATGCGTTCGGAAGAGAAGCGCCGGGCGCTCTTGGCGGTGAAGCGCAGCGCATAGTCTTCAAGCGTCTGGTTGGCGACCCAACGATTGTATTCCCGCCGGACGGGAATGATGCGCTGGCGTGCCGCCATGGGGGTCCTAACGTGCTGTCGCGGTAGTCTCTGCCTTTTTTCTTAGCACGGAAATTTTCTGCTTAAAATTGCTGCAATCGTAAAATGTGTCGGTAAAGCGGAAAATATGAGCGTGCCGAAATCGGATGCCCCATACTTTGAGAATGAGATCAGTTGCGGAGTGCAGCGGCCGTCAGTTGGGCCGGCAATAGATCGGATTGCTGATGGCCCGGCGGATCGTCTGTTTCGAGAGATCGTCCTCCGAGAGCGCCCAGGGCAAATTTTTGCCGTGGAGGGCCTCCCGGAATGTCTCGACGATCGCGCTCCGGTTGGCGGCCGCGGCGATTTCGGTCCGCAGGAACCGATCGGGCGAACCGGCATAGTGGGCGGTCCAGTCGTCAGCTTCGATGGTCTCTTCACCGACGATGCCGGAAGCGTCTAGCCACAGCAGCCGGTCGCCCTTGGCGCCGCGAGCCAAGGCCTCTGCGGTCACTGGGCCAACCACGGTCGATCCCATCGGTTGGCCGTTGGCGATCAGTTCGAGATGCGGGCCGGTGGGGCTTTCCGTCACGTAGCCGTGGCCCGATCTCATCGTGGCGAGCACGGCGTCTTCGGAGAGTTCATTGAGCCAGAGCACCGTCGTCGGGCGGGCGAGCACCAGCGGTCCCTCCGGCAATAGCCGCGCCGGTTGGTGGAAGTCGCTGCCGCCGATGGCGGAGATCTTCAGGCCCGAGGCGAGGCGCTGCTGGTAGCGCTCGAGCGACACCCAGTTCCAGGCGAGCCAATGGGATTGCCAGACCTCCATGCAGTCGATCTCAGGCAGTTCGTAGTCCCAGGGGATGGTCGGCTTGTCGTGGTTGACCGAGAGCAGGCCGCCGCGCTCATGCACCATGCTCGCGAGCGTGCGGGCATGCTCCGGCTTCGTCATGCGAAAATCGACCCAATCGTCGACGCCGAAGACATTGGCGTGGCCGACGGCGGTGGTGATTTCCATGGCGCGGATGAAGATGAGGTCGGCGGAGGAATGCGGATGGAAGTAGCGCCGCTGGGTGATGGTGTTGTGGTCGGCGACCGCAAGAAAATCGAGACCCGCCTGTTTGGCGGCGGCGTGCAGCAGTTCGGGCGAGCCAGCCGCATCCGAGTGGAAGGTGTGGCAGTGCAGATCGCCGCGATACCATCCGGACTGTTTGCGCACGGGGAACGTTCTTTCCGGCTGCGGCACGATGGAGCGCGGGCTTCTGTCGAAATCGACCGTCACGCGAATCTCGGCGCCTTCTTCGGGGATCTTGTAGAGGCCGAGCATCACCTTCCACTGGCCGGGCGGCATCTCGCCGTGAATGTAGCCGGGCGTGGCGTCGTCGGTAGCGATGAAGAAACGGTCACGCGCGCCACCGCTCCAGCCGCGAAAACCCTGGCCGGTCGGATACTCGGTCGCCCGCGGATCAAGCGCGCCGAGATCGATGATGCATGCCTCTGACTTCGGATAGCTGAGCGTCGCGTCGATGCGCGTTACACCTTCGGGCACCTCGAAGGGCAGATAGAAATAGGGATCGGCCGCCTGATGCTTACGGGTGATGCGCACGGCAAATTCCTGCATGGCGGCCTCAGCGCTCGTCTGCCGCGGGAATGCGGGCGCTGCTGTCATCGAAGAGGGTGATGTGCCTGGCGTCGAAGGCGAGATGGACTGAGGTTCCGACCTTGATCTCGTCGTCGGTGAAGATGCGCGCGGTGACGCGACCGTTGTCGCCGCGCTCCAACGTGACGAGGCTCTCCGGCCCCATGTTCTCGTTGGCGAAGAGTTCGCCGGAAACCACGTTCAGGTCGCCTGCGGCCGCGATACGCAAATGTTCGGGGCGGACACCGAGTGTCATCCTGGCTGATTTCGCCGCCTTGGCGATGGCGTCGGTGAGCGCGATCGGTGCGAGCTTCAGGCCATCGGCGCGCAGGTGCAGGGCGCCATCGCCGATGGATGCTTCGACGGGGACGAGGTTCATCGGCGGATTGCCGACGAAGTTGGCGACGAAGGTCGTTGCGGGCCGGCGGTAAATCTCGATCGGCGGCGCGAACTGCACGATCCGGCCCTTGTCCATGACGGCGATGCGGGTTGCGAGCGCCATGGCTTCGGCCTGGTCGTGCGTGACATAGACGGCGGTCATGCCCATGTCGCGCTGCAGGTGGTTGAGGAAGCCGCGCGCTTCGAGCCGCAGCTTGGCATCGAGGTTCGAAAGCGGTTCGTCGAAAAGATAGACCTCGCTCGGATAGACGAGCGCACGTGCCAGCGACGTGCGCTGCTGCTGGCCGCCGGAGATCTGGCTCGGCAGCCGCTTCATCAGGTCGCCGATCTTGAGGACGTCGGCCACTTCCTTGGCGCGGGCGTGGCGCTTGGTCTCCTGCTCGCCGCGCACCTTCAAGGGATAGGCGATGTTGTCGGCGATGTTCATGTGCGGGTAGAGCGCATAGTCCTGAAAGACCATGGAGATGCCGCGGTCCTTCGGATGCAGGTAGGTGACGTCGCGGCCGCCGATCATCACCCGGCCAGAGGTTGGCGTTTCGAGACCTGCGATCATGCGCAGGCTCGTCGTCTTGCCGCAGCCCGACGGACCGAGCAGGCAGATGAACTCGCCGTCGGCGATCTGGAAGCTGATGTCGGGCACGGCGACGAAGGCGCCGAAGGTCTTGGAGATGTTCTGGAATTCGACAGAGGCCATGACGGGTTTCCGATTACGACTTGATGCCACCAAAGAACCGGAAACCGAATTTCCAATTCACGAAGAGATAGAGGGCGATGACCGGCAGCGAATAGATCAGCGAATAGGCGGCCAGCAGCGTGACGATCGGCGTGCCGGCTTCCGAGTAGAAGGAGTAGATGGCGACGGATGCCGGCATCAGCTTGTCGCTGCGCAACAGGATGAAGGGGATGAGGAAGCTGCCCCAGATGTTGACGAAGGCCCAGACGACAACCACGACGATGCCCGGCCGGATGACCGGCAGCGCCACATCGAAGAACGCCTGGAGCGGAGAGGCGCCGGCGACCATCGCGCTCTCCTCATAGGAGCGCGGGATGGCGTCGATGAAATCGCGAAGAATGAACATCGCTGTCGGCAACAGCCCGCCGGCAAAGACGAGAATGACGGCAAGATGGGTGTCGATCAGGCCTGCCGCGGAGATGATGAGGAAAATCGGCACCATCGCCGCCGAGCCTGAAACGACCGACGAGAAGAGCAGCAGGATATAGGTGACGGCGCCCTTGCCCGGGATCGGTGAGCGCGAGAGGGCATAGGCCGCAAGCGTCGCCGCCGCGCCGACCAGCACCACGCCGCCCGCCGCCTGGATGAGACTGTTCAGCAGCGCCTGCATCGCGAAGGTGTTCTGGAAGACGGTGGCAAAATTCGAAAGCGTGAAGGGCGAGGGGATGGCAAGGCCGAGTTCGGCACGGGCATTGAAGGGTGCAAAGATGAACCAGACGAGCGGCAGTGCGAAGATCGTTCCGAGGAAGGTGGCGGCGGCGGCAAAGATCGCGCGCCGCACGAAGATGTTCTGAGTCTTCTGCATCATTCCGCCTCCACCGGCTTCTTGTGGGCAAGGCGAAGATAGATGAGCGCGAAGGCGAGATTGATCAGCATGATGACCACGCCGACGGCAGCGCCCTTGCCGAACTCGAAATCCTTGAACGCGATGCGGTAGGTGTAAATCGACAGGATCTCGGTGCGATAGGACGGCCCGCCATGGGTGAGCAGGAACGGCGTGAAGACGTTGAAGGTCCACATGGTGATGAGGATGAGGTCGGTGACGACATGGCCGCGGATCAGCGGCAGCGCGATGTCGCGCAGCTTCTGCCACGAGGTGGCGCCGGCGACATCGGCTGCCTGGAAGTAACTCGGCGGGATCGACTGGAAGGCCGAGTTGAACAGCATCATCGAGAAGGCGGCGCCCCGCCAGGTGTTGAAAAACACGATCACCCAGAACGGTTGTTGCAGCAGCCAGTCGCCCGGCGGCAGACCGAGGCCGCGCAGGATCATGTTGAGCGTGCCGTTGTCATAGTCGAGGAAGGCGAACCAGGCAAAGCCGATCACCACCTCCGGCAGGATCCAGGCGGCGATGACCGCGGTCTGCAGGAAGGATTTGAGCGTCGGCGTGACCGTCTGGCTGAGCCAGGCGAGCAGCAGCCCGAGCAGCGCCTGGCCGATCAGCGCCGAGAGCAGCACGAACTGGATCGTCAGGATCAGCGAAAAGCCGAACTGGCCGCGGGTAAAGAAGGTCGCCGGATTGAAGAGCGCGAAATAGTTCTGCAGGCCGACGAAATCGGGGTCGACGGCCGTGCGGCCGAGCAGTGTGCGGTTGGTGAAGGAAACGAAAATCACCCAGAAGAAGGGAACGATGACGAAGACCCCGACGAGGGCCGTGGCCGGTGCCAGAAAAATCGCGCCGGCGCGCGTCGAAAGCAGGGAGAATTTCTTCATGCGCGTTTCATGCCCATATCCTGGATCGGGAGCCCGGCCACGGATGGCAGCCGGGCGCTCTGTCGTTGGATCGAAGCGGGAGGGGGCCTCGTTGCGGCCGCATCCCGCATTGGCTTTAGAGCGTGCTGACGGTGTTTTCTTCACCGACGATGGCGATGACGGCCGCCTTGTACTGGGCCATCGCGTCCTCAGGCGAGAGCTCGCCGGAAACGACGCTTTCGGTCATGCGCTGGATCTCGGTCGAGACCTTGTTGTAATTGGCGTCGTTCGGACGGGCCGTGGTGATCGGCAGCAGCGTCGTTGCCGTTTCCGTCAGGAACGGCGAGTTCGGGATCGCCACGTCGTCGCGGATGCGGATGGCGGGCTGGATTTCCTGGAACGCGTCGAGCTGCTCCTTGCTGTTCATGAACGAGAGCAGCGCCCAGGATTCGGCAGGCGCGTCCGTATGCGGATTGATGACGAAGCCGGTGCCGCCGGACATCGTGACGAAATCCTGGCCGCGTAAGCCCTTTCCGGGTGCTGCGGCGGGCATCTTCTTCCAGGTCATGGTGTTGTCGCGATCGGCGACGGCGAATTCGGCGCCGGGCGCTGTGACCGAGCGATAGAACCAGTCGCCCTCGACGAGCATCGCCGTCTTGCCATCGCGGAAATTGGCGAAGGTGCGGTTGCGGCCGTCGGCAAGCAGCTGCGCGCGCTGGTCGCCGAGCTTGTCGTCGACATAGATGGTCTTGTAGAGCTTCAGCGTGTCGAGGATGCCCTGGCTCGAAACGATATATTTGCCGCTGTCGTCGGTGACCTGTTCGCCGGTGCCGAGCAGCGCCATCCAGTAGCCCTGCATCGTGGTCGCCTCGCCCATGGAGACGCCGGCGTTGAGCTGCAACGGGAAGCTGTCGGGGGCGGCCGCCTTGATCTTGCGGGCGGCGTCGAGCAACTCATCCCAGGACTTCGGCTGCCAGCTGTCGGCATCGAGCCCAGCCGATTTGAAGAGGTCCTTGCGCACGAAGATCATGCGGGCGTCGGTGCCGAGCGCGATGCCATAGGGCTTGCCCTGGTAGCTCATCAGCGCCTTGGTGCCGTCGGAGATATGCTGCCAGCCCTCCCACTTCGGAACGTCTGGGCCGGCCACTTCCTCGAGCGACTTCAGGAGATTGCCCTGGACGAAGCTCGGGATCAGGAAGCCGTCGAAGCCGGAGACATCAGGGCCGGCGCCGGTGGAGAAATCGAGCGCGAGCTGCTGCGTCAGCTGCTCGTCCTCGCCGCCGAACTGGGTGAGCTTGACGGTGACGTCCTTGCCTTCGGCCTTCATCTTCTCGGTAAAGGCCGGAATGACCTTCTTTTCGATCCACTCGGCCATGCCGCTGTTTACGCCGCCGATGATGCAGCGGCAGGTGATGTTGAGTTCGGTGGCGCTCACTGGTGCTGCAAAGGCGATGGCCGCGGCTGCGCCGAGCAATAGGGAATGAAACCTGGTACGCATGTTTTCTCCTCCCGGTCGATCCACTCAAGGACCTATGTGTCTGGCTGCGACAGTCCGTCCCTCCTCCAGGTCCGGCGTCTCGACGACGGTCAAGAATGAACACGCTTTCATCTTTGTCAACATGGATCATGTGTTCCGTTGGTAAAAATCGGCGGAATACCTATTCCGCTTGACGAAATCGTCGCGTTGCTCTCTTTTGTGAATGAACACGTTTTCATTTTGTGACGGATAGATGAACGAGCGCGCCGACAAGAAAGCTGCCCGAGCCACCGCAGACCAGGTGGCGCGCGAGGCCAATGTTTCCCGTGTGGCGGTCTCGCGGGCCTTCAATCCGAATGCGTCGCTGAAGCCGGAAAAGCGCGACCGCATCCTGCAGGTGGCGCGGGAGCTGAACTACACGCCCGACATGGCGGCACGCTCGCTGGTGACCGGTCGCTCGCATCTCGTCGGCATGATCGTGCCCGACGTCTGCAGCCCCTGGGAGAGCCAGGAGATCGACGCGTTGACGACGGCGCTGCAGGCGGAGGGCTTCGCGACGCTGCTCTTCAAGGCCAAGGCTGATTTCAGCATGGATCCGCGCCTGCTCACCTACATGCGCGGCTTCAATCCGGATTCCGTGATCGCCTTTACCGAGAACATCCTGCCCGATGTGCTCTGCGGCTTTCTCGACCGCGCGGTGCCGATCTACGTGATCTACGACGACG
The DNA here is from genome assembly GCF_001427045.1 of Ensifer sp. Root558. Lineage (NCBI taxonomy): Bacteria > Pseudomonadati > Pseudomonadota > Alphaproteobacteria > Hyphomicrobiales > Rhizobiaceae > Ensifer > Ensifer sp. Root558. Next base: position 142,939 of record NZ_LMGC01000037.1, read on the forward strand.
TGAAGCAGTTTGCAGGCGCCGCATCCGGTACGCTCTATGACCGCCTGCTCGTCCGGCAGAAAAACGGCATCGAGCAGGCGGTGGCCCTGCTTCAGGGCTATGGCGCGCGCCGCATCGCCTATCTCGGCGGCAAGGCGCAGTCGCTCGCCAATGCCGAGCGCGAGCGCACACTGAAGGAGACGCTCGCGGAGCGCGGCATGGATGCGCCGATCGTGCTTGCCGGCGATTACACCTACGACACCGCCTACCAGGCGACGCTCGATCTGTTCCGCATCGGCGAAGGTGCCGATGCGATCTTTGCGGCCAATGACGTCGGCGCCTTCGGCGCGATCGACGCGCTGCGCCACGAGCTCGGGCTTTCCGTGCCTGAGGACGTCAAGGTCGTCGGTTTCGACGACATCCCGCAGGCGCACTGGAAGAGCTACAACCTCACCACCGTGCGCATCGACCTCGAAGAGCGCGTGCGTGCGCTCGTCCGCCTCATCCTGATGCGGCTTCGTGCGCCCGATGCCGAGCCGTTTACCGAGACACTCAACACCCGCCTGATCGTGCGGGGCACCGTCGGCTGAAGGTAGCGAACATGACCGAAAAACGCATCCACGTCGTCTTCAAGACCCATCTCGACATCGGCTTTACCGATCACGCCGAGAAGATCCGAAAGCAGTATCACGAGCGCTTCATCCCGCAGGCGATCGAGACCGGCGCGCACTTCTACAACGAGAACCCGCACGAGCCGCTGTTCGTCTGGACGACGGGCGCCTGGCTGATCTGGGATCACCTGAATTCTCGCTCGAAGGAAGAGGTCGCCCGCCTTGAGCAGGCGATCGAGCGCGGCCTGATCCGCTGGCACGCGCTGCCCTTCACCACCCATACGGAGCTGATGTCGCCGGATCTTTTCAAGGCGGGGCTTTCCTATGCTCAGGAGCTGGACCATCGCTTCGGTCTGAAGACGATCGCCGCCAAGATGACCGATGTGCCCGGCCATACGCTCGGCATGGTGCCGCTGCTGGCCGAAGCCGGCGTGCGCTTCCTGCATATCGGCGTGAACTCCGCTTCGCCGCCGCCGGAAATCCCGGATATTTTTCGCTGGCGAGCGGCGGGCGGCGAGGAAATCGTCGTCATGTACCAGCGCTCCTATGGCGAGACCTATTTCCCCGAGGGTCTCTCCGACGGCTTGAGCTTCGCCCATACCAGCGACAACATCGGCCCGCAGAGCGTGTCGCAGACGGCCGAAGCCTATCGCGAGATCCTGAAACACGAGCCAGGTGCCGCCGTGCGCGCGGCGACACTGGAGGACTACGGCAAGCTTATTTGGGAGGCGCGCGAGCGTTTCCCGGTGGTGGAAAAGGAACTCGGCGACAGCTGGATCCACGGCAGCGGCACCGATCCGGAAAAGATCGCCCGCTATCTGGCGCTGCAGCGGCTTTACGACCAATTTGCCGGCGAGCGGATGACCACAAGCCGCCAGGCCTTCGGCCGCAAGCTGGCGCTGGTCGCCGAACACACCTGCGGCGTCGACATCAAATCCTTCCTGCGCGACGAGAAGGCCTGGGCACGCCCCGCCTTCGAGGCGGCGCGAAAGACTGATCCTCGCTTCCACTATACCGAAGCGTCCTGGGCGGAGCAGCGGGCCTATCTCGACCAGGCGGTTGCAGAGCTGGACGGCGAGGATGCGGTCCGCGCCGAGGCGGCCCTTGCCGAGATTGCCGTTCCATCACGGCCCGAGGCGACCGAGGCTGCTACGCGGCTCGATGTCGGCGGCTGGATCATCGAGCTTGATCCGGTAACCGGCGACGTTTCCGCGCTGACTGCGCCCGACGGTCGGACGGTCCGTGGCGCCAACGGTTCGCTGATCGCCTATCGCTACGAAAGCTATGACGCCGGCGACGTTCGCCGCCACATGGATACGTACCTTACACATTGGATGGATTGGGCGGTGCTCGACCACGACAAGCCTGGGCTTGCGAAGGTTGCGGAAGCGCGCTCGCAGGCCTACGCGCCCAAGCTCTACGGCACGACCGCAACATCCGTCCTTGCAGTCATGCCGGCAGAAGCGGTGGAGCAATTGGGCGCGCCTGCCGAAATCGCCATCGAATTTTCCGCCGGCAAGGACGGGCCCGATGTCCGGCTGTCCCTCTATGGCAAGAACGCCAACCGTATGCCGGAAGCGAGTTTTCTGTCGTTCACGCCCGAGGGACGTTCCGCCTGGGATGTGTGCAAGATGGGGCACTGGCACGCCACCGACAATTTCGCCCGCGCGGGCGGTGCACAGCTGCAGGCGGTCACGGCGGTGAGGGGGCGCTCGGAACCGGGCGTCGAGCTGATGGTCGAAAACCTCGACACGGCGCTGGTGGCGCCGCAGTCCTGGCCGTTCATGGCCTTCTGCAAGGACCTGCCTGACTATTCCGCCGGTGTCCGCTTCAACATCCACAACAACAAATGGGGCACCAACTTCCCCATGTGGTGGGGCGGTGATTTCACCACGCGCTTCAAGCTTAGCTTCAGCGGTCGGTGATCGTCAGCGGCTGCGGAGCGACGGAAGGCTCGTCCTCGTTCGGGTGGGCTGAGCCGGTCTCCCGGTGAAGACACCAGATGTCGACCGGAAGGCGACGACCTGGCAGCACGACCGCCTCGTGCGATATCCATGCGGCTTCAGGTGCTGGAGCTTGAAGCCGGCACATCAACGAGGCGGAGACGACAAGCGGCACCTGCAGCGTCTTGGTCATGGATTCCAGGCGCTGGGCCACGTTGACGGCGTCGCCGATGACGGTGAACTCGCTGTGGCAGCCGCTGTCGAGAACGCCGCCGACGACCGTGCCATAGTGCAGGCCGATGCCGGCATCGAGGGCCGGGTGGTTGTTGCGCGCGTTGTGGTTCTTCCAATCCGTGAGGATGTCGACGAGATCGAGCGCGCAGGCAAGTGCCCTGTCGGCGTCGTCTTCCTTCGGTCTCGGCTGGCCGAAGACCGCCATCACCCCATCGCCGATGAACTTGTCGACGGTGCCGCCGTGTTCGAAGATCGTCTGCGAGACGAGTTGGCGATATTCGGCGAGCACGAAGGCGAGCTCAGGCGCCGGTGCCGCCTCGGCAAAACGGGTGAAATCACGCAGGTCCACGAACATGATCGCGGCGCTGCGTCGCTCCAGCCCGAGCACATCGCCTTTCTCCTGCAGGGCGGAAACGACTAGCGGCGAGAAGAAGCGCGAGAGATTTTGTCGCCGCTGGTCGGCCTTCAAGGCTTCCTTGCGCGTCCGGTCGTGGTCGCGCGCAAGAAGATAGATGGCAAAGGCGGTGAAGCCGAAGCTCACGGTCAGGCCGAGATCCTGGTTGAAGAATGCCCCGAGCAGCGAAAGCGGTCCGGAGGCATCGTGCCTTGCAGCCGTCATCGCCAGCATCGTCACCCAGGCTATGAGCACGATGGCGGAAAAGAGGAGGACCAGGCGTCGCTCCAGCTTGAGTCCGACATGGACGAGCAGGATGAAGGCGACGACGAGGCTGGTCGTCGTCAGATTGTGGTTCGCTGTCACCGGGCCGGCCAGAATATGGGCGTAGAGCAGCAGCGCGACCAAGAGCGCATCGAGAACGACGAAGAGGGTCGTCAGCCAGGAGCGGCCGGGCAGATAGCGCGCCGTTGCCACCGACGCCACGCTGATGGCGAGATAGCTGACGACGACGACCGCGTGCATGCGTTCCGCGCCCGCGTTGCCGCCGAGCAGCAGACTTGCCAGCAGGATTGCGAAAGCAACGAAGCGCAGGGTGAGCGAACGCTTCTCCCGGGCCGTATCCCAATGCGGATGAAGTGAGGACGTCATGTCTTTCGGCATTCCCCCTGCGTCGACGGCCGGCGATAGCCGCTCTGCTACCAGTCGATTCGCGTCGAATATGTGGCGTGGCCGCAAGCCCGCTGACCTGCGGCCAGATTAGGTTCTAGGGCTTCCAACGATGGGAAGGTCAAGAAAGATACCATCGCTGCGCTGCAGCCGCCCGCGACCAGGTTATCAATCGCGTTCCTCTTTGCCCCCGGCGCCTACGTAGAATGACGTATGTGCAGTGCAGCGTGGCCGTCCGATGATCCCCTTAAGCAGCGGCCAGAAGCACCGAAAGGCCAGTTGCTCCAGAACGAGAGGGGTTCCATCAGATGACTATCAAGACAAGCGTGACCGGCGCATTCCTAGCCGCCATCCTGTCGACGACGGCTTTCAGCGGCGCTTTCGCCGCTGACGACACGATCAAGGTCGGCATCCTGCATTCGCTTTCCGGCACCATGGCGATCTCCGAGACGACGCTGAAGGACGCCATGCTGATGCTGATCGACGAGCAGAACAAGAAGGGCGGCCTGCTCGGCAAGAAGCTCGAGGCCGTCGTCGTCGATCCCGCGTCCGACTGGCCGCTCTTTGCTGAAAAGGCGCGCGAACTGGTTTCGGTCGACAAAGTCTCGGCGGTCTTCGGCTGCTGGACCTCGGTATCGCGCAAGTCGGTTCTGCCGGTGTTCGAGGAGTTGAACTCGATCCTTTTCTATCCCGTCCAGTATGAGGGCGAGGAAAGCCAGCGCAACGTCTTCTACACCGGGGCGGCGCCGAACCAGCAGGCGATCCCGGCCGTCGACTATCTGATGGAAAACGAGAGCGTCGAGCGTTGGGTGCTCGCGGGCACCGACTATGTCTATCCACGCACGACCAACAAGATCCTCGAAGCTTATCTGATCTCCAAGGGCGTGAAGCCCGAGGACATCATGATCAACTACACGCCCTTCGGTCATTCCGATTGGCAGACCATCGTTTCTGACATCAAGAAGTTCGGCTCGGCCGGCAAGAAGACCGCCGTGGTCTCGACCATCAATGGCGACGCCAACGTGCCGTTCTACAAGGAACTGGCGAACCAGGGCGTCAAGGCGGAGGATATTCCGGTCGTCGCCTTCTCGGTCGGCGAAGAGGAACTCGCCGGGCTCGATACCACGCCGCTCGTGGGGCATCTGGCGGCCTGGAACTATTTCCAGTCGGTCGACACACCCGCCAATGCCGAGTTCATCAAGACCTGGAAGGCCTATACCAAGAACGACAAGCGCGTGACCAACGATCCGATGGAAGCGCATTACATCGGCTTCAACATGTGGCTGAAGGCGGTCGAAAAGGCCGGCACGACCGATACGGACGCCGTTCTCGACGCGATGATCGGCGTCTCCGTCCCCAATCTTTCGGGCGGCTACTCGACGATGATGCCGAACCACCACATTACCAAGCCGGTGCTGATCGGCGAGATCCAGGGCGACGGCCAGTTCGAGACCGTCTGGGAAACACCCGGCCTCGTCGTCGGCGACGAATGGTCCGATTATCTGCCGGACTCCAAGGACCTGATCTCCGATTGGCGCGCGCCGATGTCCTGCGGCAACTTCAACGTCGCCACCGGCAAGTGCGGCGGCAAGGGTTCCTGATTTCATCACCTAGTCATAGACCGGGCGGCTTGCCGCCCGGACAGTGATTGCATGACGAAAACTTGAGGCAAGCATGCCCTTCGTTCGGCGGCGCGCACGAGCGAAGGGAGCTTGCTTGGGCTATGACGGGTTTGTGCATGCGCCGCATGACCGACCCGGATGAGGGGGCCATGTACCGAATTCTGCAGATCCTGTTCGTTGCGCTGTGTCTGGTGATATCGGCCCATGTGGTCGGTTCTCGCGCAGCCGAAGACCTCGGCCCGCTGATCGATCAGCTGGGCAGCGCTAAGCTTTCCGAAATGGACGACCACATAACGGCGCTGGCCAAGACCGGCGACGCGAAGGTCATTCCGGTGCTTGAGGCGCTGGGCGAGGGGGAACTTTATCAGCGCAAGTCCGACGGCAAGGTCTTTCTGGTCAAGGCGCAGGGCGCAGACCTGCTGCTCGTCGATCCCGTGACCGGGGCTGACGCCGGAGCGGCACCGAAGGCGGCGATGCAGAAGGTCAAGGTCAACAATGCGGTGCGTCGCGCGGTTCGCAGCGCGCTCGGAGGTCTCACGCTCTTCAGCGACGATACCAGTGCGCGCATAAAGGCGGCGCAATCCATGCTGCAGACGCCGAATGCCGATGCGCTCGAGGCGATCGAAACGGCGATCGCGGCCGAGAAAGACGGGACCGTGCGCAAGGTTCTCGATGAGGCCCGCGCGGTGACGCTGCTCGTCTCGGATCGCCCGGACGATCAGAAGCGTCAGGCGATCGCGCTGCTTGCCGAAGGTAACGGGCGAAACGGCCTTGCCGTTCTGACCTCCGCTCTGGCCACAGCCGATGCTTCCCTTAAACCCGATATCGAGGCCGCGATCGCCCGGATCGAGCAGACCCAGGCCTTCTGGAGCGCCGGCCAGAACATTTGGTACGGCCTGTCGCTCGGCTCGGTCCTCTTGCTGGCGGCGATCGGCCTTGCCATCACCTTCGGCGTCATGGGCATCATCAACATGGCCCATGGCGAGATGGTCATGCTCGGCGCCTACACGACCTTCCTGGTGCAGGAGGTGGTGCGCAATTCCTATCCTGACCTCTTCGACTGGTCGCTGGCGATCGCGCTGCCGCTCGCCTTTCTCGTGACCGGCGCGGTTGGCCTTGCAATCGAGCGCGGCGTCATCCGCTTTCTCTACGGGCGACCGCTCGAAACGCTGCTTGCCACCTGGGGCATCTCGCTGATCCTGCAGCAGGCGGTGCGCTCGATCTTCGGGCCGACCAATCGAGAGGTCGGCAATCCCTCGTGGATGTCCGGCGCCTTCGAGTTTGGCGGGCTGACCATCACCTGGAACCGCCTGTGGATCATCGTTTTCGCGCTGGCGGTATTTGCGGCGCTGCTGTTCCTGCTCAAGAGGACGTCGATGGGCCTTAAGATGCGGGCCGTAACCCAGAACCGGCGCATGGCGTCGTCGATGGGCATCCGCACCCCCTGGGTGGACGCGCTCACCTTCGCGCTCGGCTCCGGCATCGCCGGCATGGCGGGCGTGGCGCTCTCGCAGATCGACAACGTCTCGCCCAATCTCGGCCAGGGCTACATCATCGACAGCTTCATGGTCGTCGTCTTCGGCGGCGTCGGCAATCTCTGGGGCACGCTCGTCGGCGCCTTCTCGCTCGGCATCCTCAACAAGTTCCTGGAACCCTATGCCGGCGCGGTGCTCGGCAAAATCCTCGTGCTGGTGCTGATCATCCTCTTCATCCAGAAGAAACCGCGCGGCCTCTTCGCGCTCAAGGGAAGGGCGGTGGAAGCATGATCACGTCATTTCTGATGCGGTCGTTCGACCGCAGCATTCTGATCGCCGTTGCGATCCTTGTCGGCCTCGCCATGCTTGTCCCGGCGCTCAACCTTTTGACCGCGCCCGATCATCCACTGCACGTGCCGACCTATCTTGTGTCGCTGTTCGGCAAGTACCTGACCTATGCGCTGCTGGCGCTGGCGCTCGATCTCGTCTGGGGTTTCTGCGGCATCCTTTCTCTCGGGCATGCGGCTTTCTTCGCGCTCGGCGGTTACGCCATGGGCATGTACCTGATGCGCCAGATCGGGGCGCGCGGCTCCTATGGTAACCCGCTGCTGCCGGATTTCATGGTGTTCCTCAACTGGAAGGAGCTGCCGTGGTTCTGGCATGGCTTCGACATGTTCTGGTTTGCCGCGCTCATGGTGGTCCTTGTCCCGGGGCTGCTCGCCTTCGTCTTCGGCTGGTTCGCCTTCCGCTCGCGGGTCAACGGCGTCTATCTCTCGATCATCACTCAGGCGATGACCTACGCGCTGCTGCTTGCGTTCTTCCGCAACGACATGGGCTTCGGCGGCAACAACGGCCTCACCGACTTCAAGGACATCCTCGGCTTCAACATCCAGGCTAACGGCACGCGTGCCGCCTTGTTCGCTGCCTCGGCGCTGATGCTGGCGCTCTGCCTGATCCTGACGTCGGCGATCGTGCGTTCCAAGTACGGCAAGGTGCTCGTGGCAGTCCGCGACGCGGAAAGCCGGACGCGCTTCCTCGGCTACCGGGTCGAGCACATCAAGCTCTTTGCCTTCACCCTATCGGCGATGATGGCCGGCATTGCCGGCGCGCTCTATGTGCCCCAGGTCGGCATCATCAATCCCGGCGAGTTCGAGCCCGGCAATTCGATCGAAGTGGTGATCTGGACGGCGGTCGGCGGGCGCGGCACGCTGATTGGCCCGATCGTCGGCGCCATTCTCGTCAATGGCGGCAAGAGCATCTTCACCGCAGCGTTCCCGGAATTCTGGCTCTTTGCGCTTGGCGGCCTCTTCGTGCTCGTCACCCTGTTCCTGCCGAAGGGCGTCGTCGGAACGGCTGGSGCGTACTTCGCCCGCCGGCGTGCGGAGCGTCAGACGCGGGCGGCTGAAACACCGGACAATCTGGCCGTTGAACCCATGGCGGCGGAGTAACGACATGAACCAGACAATCGGGCAGACCAAGCCGACCAGCCTTCTCTATCTCGACGGCGTCTCCGTCTCCTTCGACGGCTTCAAGGCGTTGAATGCGCTCTCCTTCGTCATCGAACCCGGCGAGCTACGAGCGATCATCGGCCCGAACGGCGCCGGGAAGACGACGATGATGGACATCATCACCGGCAAGACGCGGCCGGACGAGGGGCAGGTGTTCTTCAAGGGCGAGATCGACCTGTCGAAAAAGGACGAGGCGGAGATCGCTTCGCTCGGCATCGGCCGCAAATTCCAGAAGCCGACGGTGTTTGAAAGCCACACGGTCTGGGACAATCTCGAGCTGGCGCTCAACCGCAAGCGCGGCGTGTTTCCGACACTCTTTTACCGACTGACGGCAGCGGACAAGGCTCGGATCGAGGAGATCCTTGCGACCATCCGCATGTCGTCGCGCAGCAGCGATCTCGCCGCCAACCTTTCGCACGGGCAGAAGCAATGGCTGGAGATCGGCATGCTGCTTGCCCAGGAGCCGGAACTGCTGCTGGTCGACGAACCGGTCGCCGGCATGACCGACGCGGAAACTGCCGAGACAGCCATCCTGCTGAAGGAGATCGCCAAGACCCGATCGGTCGTGGTTGTCGAGCACGACATGGGCTTCATCCGTGAACTCGGCGTCAAGGTCACCTGCCTTGCTGAAGGGGCGGTGCTGGCGGAAGGCTCGATCGACTTTGTCAGCAGCGATCCGAAGGTGATCGAGAACTACCTTGGCCGGTGATGACCCACACCGAAAATCCAAACGGAGGGCGCGCCATGCTCAGCGTCGAAAACGTCAATCTTCACTACGGCGCCGCGCAGGCGCTGCGAAACGTGTCGATCACGGCCGAGATGGGCAAGATCACCTGCGTGCTCGGGCGCAATGGCGTCGGCAAGTCGAGCCTGCTTCGGGCGATCACCGGTCAGCATCCGGTCAGCGCCGGCGCGATCGACTTCAACGGCGCAGCACTCGCCGGCATGGCGCCCTATCGGCGGGCAAAAGAAGGCATCGGCTACGTCCCCCAGGGGCGTGAAATCTTCCCGCTGCTGACGGTCAAGGAGAACCTGGAGACCGGCTATGCGCCCCTGAAGCGCGGCGACCGCTCGATACCCGAGGACGTCTTCAACCTCTTTCCGGTGTTGCGCTCGATGCTTGGTCGCCGTGGCGGCGACCTCTCCGGCGGTCAGCAGCAGCAACTGGCGATCGGCCGAGCGCTGGTGACGCGACCGAAGATCCTTGTGCTCGACGAGCCGACCGAAGGCATCCAGCCCTCGATCATCAAGGATATCGGCCGGGCTATCCGCTATCTCAGGGATTCGACCGGCATGGCGATCCTCTTGGTCGAGCAGTATCTCGATTTCTGTCGCGAACTCGCCGACCACGTCTACATCCTCGATCGGGGCGCTGTGGTCCACGAGGGCGCAGCCGAAACGCTGGACACATCAGAGGCGCGCCGCCATCTGACGGTGTGATCGCATCCTGAACAGTTACACCTGCGGTGCTCCGGCGTCGGGTTTCGCGGCGTCCGAGGCAAGCGACTGCTGGCTCTTGAGGCAAAGCCACCTTCTCAAGGGAGCGGAAATTCTCCCCCTGCCATAAAAGCGCCTTCTAAAATCACTAAATCTATGCAGTAACTGACGTATTTTATTGAGAATGGTGCAGTTTGGGTGTAGGACATCCTAAGCGAAAGAGTGCGGCCGTCACAACCCGTTACCCCCGGTAAATGCCGCGGGAAGGGGCGTTGTGGCGGCTTTCCTTGTTCAGGAAAGTGAAGTGACATGTTGACCAAAAAAGGAAAATACGGGCTCAAGGCCCTTGTCGACCTGGCTCAACTGGAGCCCGGAGAGACCGCCTTCATCACCGAGATCGCCACGCGGAACAATATTCCGAAAAAGTTCCTGGACGCGATCCTGCTCGAACTGCGCAATGCCGGCATCCTGCGCTCGAAGAAGGGCCCGGGCGGCGGCTATTCGCTCTCCCGGCCAGCCTCCGACATCCGCATCGGCCAGGTCATCCGCACGCTAGACGGTCCCCTGGCGCCGATCCGCTGCGCCAGCCGCACCGCGTTCGAGGCCTGCGACGACTGTGCCGATCCGGTCAACTGTCATGTGCGCAAGTCGATGAGCAACGTTCGCGACGCGATCGCCTCGATCCTCGACAACATGACGCTGGAGCAGTTCGCCGCCAACGACAACGCGTCCGAGATCGTCGCCTTGAGGGACGCGGAGGCTGGCTAACCTTCGCGCAAAGGCCCGCTGTGGGGCCTGCGATCGCAAGATGCCGCTTGAGAACTGCAGCGTCACAGCTTTCTGATGATCGCGGCGGCTGCAGGCGGCGCTATGATTTCGAGCAGGCCGCAGCAATCGCGCCTTGCCGACATGGATGCGGGTTGCGCCCGGCTCGAGCGCACGCAGGATTTCCTTCGCCGCATAGGCCGCGCTGACCTTGCCCTTTCCCCGCCCTGATGTCATCGGGGTATCGACGAGCGGCAGCACCACATCAACCACTTTGACTGCGCCTGCCTGGTGCTGGACGGAAAGTGCATCCGAAAACATGCGCAGCCCCGCCTTGGTGGCGCTGTAGACCGCCGACGTCGATTTCGGATAACGGGCGAGTGCTGAGCCGACATTGACGATGACGAAGGGGCGCCCGGGCGTCTTCGGCAGAAGCAGCCGCGACAGCAGCATCGGCGCGACGAGATTGGTATCGACTTCGTCCGCGATTTGTCCGGCGTCGTAATGCGGGTTGTCGAATCGGACATTGTGCTGGATGGCCGCGTTGTTGATGAGACCGTCGATCGGATCGCCCGCCATCTTGGCTCCGCAGGCGATGGTTGCGGCCCGATTGCAGAGATCGAGCACCCGCGTTTCGATCCTCCGGTTTCGCAGCGTCAAGTCCTCCAGTCGCTCCCGGTCGCGGCCAAGTGCTAAGACATTGTGCCCTCTCGCGGCCAGTTGCAGTGCGATCTCCCTGCCGATTCCCGAGCTTGCCCCGGTGACGACGTAGCGTGCCATGTGATCTATTTCCCGTTGTTGCGCAGTCGAATCTGCAACGGGAGGACGGGGATGGCATTAACCGAAGTTAAGCGCGGAGAGGGCGCTGCGATTTCGCTGTTCGAGCGCATCGCCCGGCATCCGCTGGCGCAGGCGGAGCGACTGGCCGAGGCGATGCAGGTGCGCAGCGTGGGGGCTGGCGAAGCGATCTTCCATCAGGATGAGCCGCATCCCTATGTCTATGTGATCGAGCGCGGCCTGGTGAAGCTCACCTATCTGCGTGCCAATGGCGAGGAGTGGATCAAGTCCTTCGCCATCGAAGGGCGGTTCTTTGCGAGCCTCTCGGCGCTGGTGCCCGCCGGGCGGGCGAGCTTTTCGGCAATTGCGGTCGAGGAGAGCCGCCTCGAGAAAATTCCGTTCGTGACGCTGCAGGCGCTGGCCGACACCGACCTTGGCTGGTCGCGGATGATCCGAAGTGCGCTGATGATGCTTGCCGAGCGCAAGGAGCGCCGTGAACGCCAGTTCCTGACGCTTGATCCCGAGGAGCGCTATCGCGCACTGCTCGTCGAGGAACCGGAGGTGGTCGCACGGGTGCCGCAGAAGGACCTCGCCGGCTATCTCGGCATCACCCCGGTCGGCCTCAGCCGCATCGCCAAGCGAGTGCGGGGGGAGGCCGACACCAGGCTTAACCCGGGTTAATGCGCGGCATCCGACAAGGAGCGATACCAGGCACCGTTGCAACAACGGAGGCGCGACTTGACCAAACAGAAAGCGGCATCGGATTTCCTGCTCTTCCTCAGATCCTGGGCGGCTAGACCGCTGGAGGTCGCGGCGATCGCGCCTTCGAGCAGACGGCTGGCGGTCGCCATGACCACCGAGATCGGACCGCTCTCCGGCAATGTGCTCGAACTTGGGCCTGGCACCGGAGCCTTCACGCGGGCACTGCTTCGCAACGGCGTTTACGAGGACAATCTCATCCTGGTGGAGCGCAATCCGGCTTTCGCTATGCTGCTGCGGGAGCGGTTCCCGAGCGCGACGCTGATCGAGGGCGACGCCCAGCACCTGGCCCTGCCGGCGGTGAAGTCCGTCGGGGCGGCGATCAGCGGCCTGCCACTTCTGTCCATGCCGGCGCAGACCGTGCGGGCGATCCTCGCCTCGGTCTTTCATCACCTTGCCGAGGATGGAAGCCTGTTCCAGTTCACCTATGGACCGCGATGCCCGATCTCGCTCCAGGTTCTGGGCGAGCTTGGGCTCAAGGCCTCCTTTCGGCGCTGGGTGCCGCTCAACCTGCCGCCTGCCAGCGTCTATCGCATTTCCCGGAATAGTGCCTGAGCGCGATGGCCCCGTTTCCCGCCGGCGCGTGGGCGGCACCGGGTGACAGGTAAGACTTTCTCGGGCTTCCGCCCAAGTCAAAATCCATTTGCTGTCATTGTCTATAGAATAAGTTCATTATTACGCCTCAACCAAGGAGAGGCGGATGAGCAACGTACACTTCCTCAGAGAACCGGCGCCGGTGAACGCCGAACATGACGAAAGGCGACGGGAGCTTTTTGCCCGCGCCGAGGCGCTGTCAACCGATCTTGCCCGTCGGGGCGCCGAACTCGACCGGGTGGGCGCGCCGCCGCGCGAGGAGATCGAGGCGCTCCGCCAGGCTGGTCTGTTGACGGCGTTGCATTCGCCGGAGATCGGTGGGGCCGGCTTGAGCTGGATCGACGGGCTGCGGCTGGTGCGCGTCGTCGCGCGCGGCGAAAGCTCGATCGGGCAATTGCTGGGCTACCACTACGTCAACAGCCAATACGTCTATTGGGCCGCCGCCGATCCCCGGCAAGCCTGGGTGCTGGGCGCCGAAACGGTCGAGCGGCAGCTCTACTGGGGTGCAGCCGTCAACCCGCGCGACCCCGGCCTGACGCTCGAGCGGCGCGGCGCGCACTACGTCTTGAACGGCCGCAAGACGTTTTCGACCGGCGCGCATGTCTCCGACCGCATCAACGTCAATGCCACGCTCGACGGCAAGATCGCCAATTTCGTCGTGCCCACCGACCGTCCCGGCTATATCGCGAACGACGACTGGGACAATATCGGCCAGCGCCTGTCGGACAGCGGCAGCGTCGAGTTCCGCGACTTTCCGGTTTATGGGCGAGACTTCATCCAGGCGCTTGCCGAACCCTTAGATCCGCCACCGGTGCAGGCGACCTTCAACACGCCGCTGATCCAGCTCGTCTTCGTCAATTTCTATCTCGGCACGGCGCAGGGGGCGCTGGCAGCAGCGCTCGACTACGTCCGCAGCACAACGCGTCCCTGGGTGACGTCCGGCGTCGAGCGTGCCGGCGACGACCCCTATATCCTTGAGGCGATCGGCGAGCTCCAGACGAACCTGAAGGCGTCGGTTGCGCTGGCCGATGCGGCTGCGGCAGCGGTCGAAGCGGCCTTGTCCGAGGGCAGCTCGGTAACGGCCGAGGCGCGGGGCGCGGCGGCGATCGAGGCCTATGCGGCCAAGGTGCATTCCACCCACGTGGCGCTCGACGTGACGGCAAGGGTGTTCGAATTGATGGGCGCGCGCGCCACGGCTGGGCACTATCGCTTCGACCGCTACTGGCGCAATGTCCGCACCCACACGCTGCATGACCCGGTCGCCTACAAGGCGCGCGAGGTCGGCGACTTTGCGCTCAACGGTCGGATCCCGCCGGTAAGCCTCTATAGCTGAACCTGACGCATAGGGTGACTGTGCGTAGAAAAACGCCGCCTGAACAAAGGTTCCGGCGGCGTTTCTTTGATGTCTTCGCTTAAGCGGAGGCCGCGATCGCCTGCCGCTGGCCGGCGAGGTCGCGATAGCCGGCGCCCGGATGCGGCGCCGCAAGCCTCGGACCGGCCCCGAAGAGCTTTTCGCGGAGCGTGCCTTCGCGGTAGCCGGTCTTGTAGACGCCGCGCCTTTGCAGTTCCGGCACCAGCAGCTCGACGGCGTCTTCGAAGGTCCCGGGCGTGATGGCATAGGCAAGGTTGAAGCCGTCGACATCGGTCTCCTCGACCCATTCCTGCAGGAGATCGGCGACCGTCGAGGGCGAGCCGACGAAGACGGGGCCGAAGCCGCCGATACCCACCCAGTCGGCCATTTCGCGCACGGTCCACACCCGATCCGGGTCGATGGTCGTAAAGGTCTCGACGGCCGATTGCACCGCGTTGGTGTAACGGTGGCGAAGCGGCTCGTCCGGGGCGAACTGGCCGAAATCGATGCCTGTCCAGCCGGAGATCAGCGCCAGGGCACCCTCGTAGGACACGTGGCTGCGGTATTCGTCGAACTTCTTCTTCGCCTCCGCGTCGGTTTCGCCGAGGATCACCGTCTGCAGATTGAAGGCGAGGATTTCGCGTGGGTTGCGGCCGGCGCGCGCGGCTGCCTCGCGGACATTGGCGACATAGCGCTTCAATACGGTTTTGGATGGCGCGGCGACGAAGATGCATTCGGCGTGCGCCCCGGCAAAGTCCTTGCCGCGGCTCGAAGAGCCGGCCTGGTAGAGCACGGGCGTGCGCTGCGGCGACGGTTCGCTCAGGTGAATGCCGGGAACAGTGAAGTGGCGGCCGTGATGGTTGATCGGATGCACCTTTTCCGGATGGGTGAAGATACCGCTTGCCCGATCGCGCACGATGGCGCCGTCCTCCCAGCTTCCTTCCCAGAGCTTGTAGCAGACCTCCAGATATTCCTCGGCGAGATCATAGCGGTCGTCGTGGCGCGCCTGCTGCGCCTGGCCGATGTTGAGCGCGCCGCTGTTGAGGTAGGAGGTGACGATGTTCCAGCCGACACGCCCCCGGGTCAGATGGTCGAGCGTCGAGATGCGGCGGGCGAAGGTATAGGGATGCTCGAAGGAGAGCGACGCCGTCAGCCCGAAGCCGAGATGCTCGGTCTCGTAGGCCATGGTCGGCACCAGTTGCAGCGGGTCGTTGACCGGGACCTGGGCCGAATGCCGAAGGGCTGCATCCGCATTGCCGTTCAGCACGTCATAGACGCCCAGCACGTCGGCGATGAACAGGCCGTCGAACTTGCCGCGCTCGAGCGTTTTTGCCAGATGCACCCAGTAATCGAGATCCTTGTAGCGCCAGGACTGGTCGCGCGGATGGGTCCAGAGCCCTGGCGACTGGTGGCCGACGCAGTTCATGTCAAAGGCATTCAGCCGGATTTCGCGGCTCATGGGGCTCTCCTTCGGGCAAGGTTGGGCGTTGCCCAAAGCGCCGGTCACGCCTCGGGACGATCGCGCGCGGTCGATGGGCTCAGAGTGCGCCGTTCTTCGGCGGCTTGATGCCGTTCAGGTGGTAGTTGCCGACAACGTGATGCTTCCAGCGCACCGGGTCGTGCAGCGTGTGGGTGCGGGCGTTTCGCCAATGGCGGTCGAGGTTGAGGCCGATCTTCGTCGATGCGGTGCCGGCGAGTTCGAAGAGCGTGTTGCTCGCTTCCAAGGCGATTTCGGTCGTCAGGACCTTTGCCGCGGCAACGGCAAGCGTCGCTTCGATCACGCTTTCCTCGGTACCGTTGATCTGGGCGACGTCGACCTTTTTGCCGGCACGCTCCACCGTGGCCGTTGCCGCCTCCAGGCGGATGGCAAGCTGGCCGATGCGGGCGATCGTCAACGGATCGTCGGCCGCCCGTTCGGCGCCACTGTCCATCCAGGGGCGCGCATGATTGCGGACAAAGTCGAGGGTTTCGGCAAAGGCTGCCCGGGCAATGCCGAGATCGATGCCGGCATGGATGATCTGGCCGACGCTACCGATCGTCGTCGGCCTTTCGAAGCCGCGGTGATGGCGCACCACCGCATCGGCGGCCACATAGACGTTCTGCAGCACGGTCGTGCCGCTGCCGGTCGTGCGCTGGCCGAAGCCGTCCCAGTCGTCGATGATCTGCAAGCCCTCCGCGCCGCGCGGCACGAAGGCCATGGTCAGCTTGTCGTTCGGATCAAGGGCGAAGATGACGATCCATTCGGCAAACAACACGCCGGTCGAATAATATTTGCGCCCGTTCAGACGGAAGCCGGGGCCGTCGCAGGAAAGCCGGGTCTCATAGTCGCCGACGGTTTTCGTGCCACGCTCCGAAAGGGCGTTGCCGAAACGGTCGCCGGCAAGCGCCCGGCCGAAGAAAAAGGCCTTTTGCTCCTCGGTGCCATCGGTACGCAGCGCCTCGAGAATGTAGAAATGGTTCTGCGGGATCTGGCCGATCGAGGAATCCGCTTCCGAAAGGATGGCGGTGACTTCGGCAAGAACGGCATTGGAGACGTCTATGCCGTCATACTCCGGCGGCACGGTGATCGCCAGCAGGCCGGATTGGGCGAGCGCATCGAGCTCGTCGAAGGGCAGAATGCGATCCGTGTCCCGCTCGTTGGCACTCCCTGCAAATTCCGCCGCCAGCTCACGCGCGATCGACAGCGCTTCCTCTTCGCTTTCGATCCGGTGCGCCGGGGCTCTAGTTTTCTCGGAAAGCCGCGAGATCGTTCCCATGTGACTGCTCCCTGTCGATTGAGGTGCATATCAGTGAATTATCTGGCCTGATCGGGTAAGATAGTATATTCTATAGAAATTATCGATTTGAGTATTTCGTTTCGGCCTTGATGGCGACTTGGTGTTTACCTTCGGGTCGGGATGGGTAAGATCGATTCGGGGGAAGGCCAGGGAAGAGGACCCTGGTGACGGTCGGCGGCGTGTATGCTCACCGATTTCCCGCCAAAATTGACTGCGGCTCAGGGAACCATCGCCCGATTTGTGCATTTGCCTCATCGCCTGCAGTTTGACCCGTCGTGTGGCCCCAGAGTATCGGCCACCCGGCACGAACACAAACATATGCTGACAGAATTGGCCATTCGCGTTTCCCGGCCTTAACCACTGAAGGAGACACAAATGACGAATTTCCTGCCTGCTCTCCATGAAGGGCACGCCTCCATCACGCTGCAGAACCTGTTTCGTGATGCTCTGGAGGCCTATGATGACTGGGGCGCCAACATGCCCGAGCCCATCGTTGCGTTCGAAGGCAAGCGCATTCCCATCAGCGAGGTCTTCGACTGGATGAAACCTTGCAGCGACATCATGCCGGCAAACCTCATCGGCATCGTAACCGACCGACTGAACAAGCCGTGGAGCGGTGAAGGGCCGCTCGACGCCATGACCGTCTCGACGGCCGCGCGTGTCATGTCGGTGCTGACGCGGCGGCAGCTGCGCAGCTTCGGTCGCGGCTCGATCGAGATCTTCGCCGACCGCTTCAACCATCCGGTCCACGCCAGCGCGTGAGACCGGTGACCTCAGAGGAGCGCGCGTGCGCGCTCCTCGTTCCCGGCGGGTATCCGTCACGGATTTCCCCGCACCTTGCCGACCCCTTCCTTGAAGCATCGCCTTCCCGTAAACACGAGGGGAGAGCAAGCGGATGTTCGAGCGGACCGGGGGCGGCGTGAATTTTCGACAATTGGAAGTGCTGCGCACGCTGTTGGCGACCGGATCGACGATTGCGGCCGCCAAGACGATGGGGCTCAGCCAGTCCGGCGTCAGCCGGCTGTTGCAGCAGCTCGAGGAAGAGCTGTCGCTGACGCTTTTTGCCCGTGACAAGGGCCGGCTGATTGCGACGCCCGAGGCGATGAAGCTCGCCGAGGATGCGGAGCATATCTTGCTCGGCATCGACCGGTTCACCAATCTGGCGCAGGACCTGCGCAGCGGCGCAGTCGGCCCAGAGGTCGTGCGCATCGGCCTGCCGAACAGCATGTCCGAGACCTTCGCCCCGGCGATGCTCGCCGACTATGCCAAGGATTTTCCCGGCGTGCGCGTCGAAACCTTCTTCGACACGACCGTTGCGATCGCCCGCCTCGTCGAGCAGCGCATCATCGATTTCGGCTTCCTGCGTTATGAGGGGCAGCTGAGCGCCGGTCTCGAAATGCAGCCGGTCGCAACCGGCCTCAGCGTCTGCGTCATGGAAAAGGGGCACACGCTTTCGCAGCACGAAACCGTGACGCCGAAGGAACTGCGCGGCGTGCCCTTGATCCTGATCGGCCGCCGCCGGCCGACGCGGGTCATGCTCGACGAGATCTTCCGCAAGGCCGGCGTGCCGCAAAAGGTCAAGATCGAGACCCACAGCAACAGCTCGGCCTGCGCCTACGCGGCCTACGGCCTTGGGGTCGCGATCATCAGCAGCTTCTTTGCCAATCTGCACCGGCACCTACCGATCGAGATCCGTCCGTTTTCGCCGCACCTCACCCAGGATTTCGGCGTCGCGACGGCGGCTGGCGTACCGCTGTCGCTTGCAGCCCAAGCCATGATTGACTGCCTCAAAAGGCAGGTCGCCGCTTCGCAGCAGCCGTGAGACAATGGCCTCAAGGTTGCGGCCATTGGCAATGGGACGGGCGCGACACTACATTGCCGGCCGATACGAACATTAGAGCGGATAAGATCATGTTTCAGGCAGCCACCATCGACACAGGCGACAAGCGCGCTTTCTATGCGGAGTTGGCCCAGCAGCTCGAATCGCTGCTTCATGGCGAGCCGAACCTGATCGCCAACGCGGCCAATACGTCGGCGCTGATGTTCCAGACCATGCCGAGCCTCAATTGGGCGGGGTTTTATTTCCTCGAAACCGACGACGAACTCGTGCTGGGACCGTTCCAGGGCAAGCCTGCCTGTGTGCGCATCGCCGTCGGCCGCGGGGTCTGCGGAACGGCCGTCAAGGAAGACCGCTCGATCCTTGTGGAAGACGTCCATGCCTTTCCGGGGCACATCGCCTGCGATGCGGCCTCGCGCTCGGAACTCGTGGTTCCGGTGCGGCGTGACGGCCGGGTGATCGGCGTCATCGATCTCGACAGCCCGGAGCCTGCACGCTTCGACCGCGACGACCAGATCGGCATCGAAAAACTTGCGGCGATCTTCGCAGCGGCAATTGCATAGGGCCGCCGCCGTGGATGATCTGGCAAGGACTGACAGGCTTTTGCTTCGGGCCGCACCATGACGGATGCGGCTCAGCCTGTCGATGTCGAAACGCATGCGCGCGTGGCCCGCAAGATCGACATCGTCGTCATCGGCGCCGGGCAGGCGGGATTGTCTTCGGCCTATCACCTGGGCCGGCTCGGGCTGGCGCCTCACAGGCAATATGTCGTCATCGACCGGTCGCCGCAGCCGGGCGGGGCCTGGCAGTTTCGCTGGCCGTCGCTGACCTTGAATACGGTCAACGGTATTCACGATCTTCCCGGCATGAGATTTTCCGAAGCGGTCGATACCAGCAAGGGCGAGGTTCACGCGGCCGTCGCCGTGCCGCAGTATTACGGCGCCTATGAGAAGGCATTCGGTCTGCCGGTCCGCCGGCCGGTGGCCGTCAAGGTCGTGTGTGACCGGGGCGAGCGCTTCAGGGTCGAGACGGACGACGGGGCTTATGCTGCCCGCGGCATCATCAACGCGACCGGCACCTGGGAGGCCCCCTATATCCCGCCCTATCCGGGAGCGGAGCGCTTCAAGGGGCACCAGCTGCACACGAAGGATTATCAGTCGGCAGCGCAATTCGCGGGGCAGCATGTGCTGGTCGTCGGCGG
Organism: Ensifer sp. Root558; assembly: GCF_001427045.1. Lineage (NCBI taxonomy): Bacteria > Pseudomonadati > Pseudomonadota > Alphaproteobacteria > Hyphomicrobiales > Rhizobiaceae > Ensifer > Ensifer sp. Root558. The sequence continues at coordinate 162,872 of NZ_LMGC01000037.1, forward strand.
CGGCATCTCCGCCATCCAGCTGCTCGATGAAATATCGCAGGTGACATCGACCACGTGGGTAACGCGGGAGGAGCCGGCCTTCCGCGACGAACCGTTTACGCCAGAGGTTGGACGCGCCGCCGTAGCCATGGTCGAGGACCGGGTTCGCCGCGGCCTGCCGCCGGGCTCGGTCGTCTCGGTGACGGGCATTCCGGTGACACCTGCGATCATGGCCGCACGTGCACGCGGCGCGCTCGAGCGCCAGCCGATGTTTGCCGAAATGACCGAAAACGGCGTGCGCTGGTCCGACGGGCGCGAACTGGCCGTCGACGTCATCCTCTGGAGCACCGGCTTCAGAAGCGCGCTCGATCACCTGGCGCCGCTGCAACTGCGCAATGCTGACGGCGGTATCCTGATGACCGGTCGGCTGGCGACTCAGGTGGCAAAAGACCCGCGCATCCATCTCGTCGGCTACGGGCCGTCGGCTTCCACCATCGGTGCGAACCGGGCAGGAGGCGCTGCCGCCCGCGAACTGGCCGATTTTCTTCATCTGACCTGAGGAAGCCGGCGCGATCGCGCCGGCTTCCTCGCCAGCGAGCAGCCGGGCAGCGCCCACCCGGTCGCGATGAAGTTGCATGCCCTTTTCATAGAGGTATGACATTTACTCATAATATTGCGCGATTTTTTCCAATCGATCATAGTCCCTGCAACAAGAGAGCCGACGGGCAGGAGAATCGCGGTAACGCGTGCGGCCTGCCTCAGTACGGGGAACCCATGATCAAATTCATTCTCAATCGTCTCGTGATGGCGATACCGACGATCGTGATCGTCTCGGTTGCCGTCTTCACGCTTATCCGCCTCATTCCCGGTGATCCGGCAGCGCTGATGCTCGGCGATATGGCCGAACCGCAGCAGATTGCCGCGTTGCGCGCGGAGCTCGGTCTCGACCGCAGCATCCCGGAGCAATTCGTCATCTGGGCCGGCAACATCCTCTCCGGCGATTTCGGCACCTCGATCGTCACCGGCGAGCCGGTGCTGCATCTGGTCGTCAGCCGCTTCTTCGTCAGCGCCGAAATCGTCGTCATCGCCGTGCTTCTCGCGAGCCTGATCGCGGTTCCGGCCGGCGTCATCGCCGCCTGGCGGCAGAACAGCCTGACCGACCTGGCGCTTGTCGGTTCGGCGACCGTGCTTCTGTCGATCCCAACCTTCTGGCTCGGTCTTCTCTTGCTGCTCGCCTTCGGCCTGAAGCTCGGCTGGCTGCCGGTGCTTGGCTACGTGCCGATCTCGGAGAACTGGAAGGCCGGCCTTCTCTATCTGGTGCTGCCGGTCATGACGCTTGTCATCCACGAGATGGGCGTGATCATCCGCATGGCCCGCGCCTCTACGCTCGAAGTGTTGCGGCTCGATTACATCACCCATGCCCGCGCCAAGGGGCTTTCGGAAAGTGCCGTTCTCTGGCGCCACGCCTTCAAGAACGCCTTCGGCCCGACCTGGACGATGATTGGCCTGATCCTCGGCAACCTGCTTGGCGGCATCGCCGTCATCGAGACGGTGTTCACCATTCCGGGTCTCGGCCGCCTGATGGTCGATGCGATCTTCCAGCGCGACTATCCGGTGATCCAGGGCTGCCTGCTGCTCGTCGCCTTCTCCTATGTCGTCGTCAATCTGGTGGTCGACCTCCTCTATCCTCTCTTCGATCCGCGGGTGGTGGCAGAATGAGAAAGCTCACTTTCAACGGCGCCATCGGCGGCGGCCTGATCGGCCTGCTGGTCATCACCGCCCTCACCGGCCTTTTCTGGACGCCTTATGATCCGATGGCGCTCGGCTTCACCGCGCGGCTTGCCGCACCCGGTGCAGCGCACTGGCTCGGCACCGACGAGTTCGGCCGCGATGTCGCCAGCCGCCTGATGGTCGGCGCCCGTGCCAGCGTCTGGATCGGCTTCCTGACCGTCACCTTCGCCGTCGTCTTCGGCACCTTCATCGGCATCGTCAGCGGCTATGCGCGCGGCTGGGTCGATGGCGTGATCATGGCGATCAACAACGCCCTCCTGGCCTTTCCCGGCATCCTGCTGGCGCTCGGCCTGCTCGCCGTCTTCGGCGCCAACCAGTACGGCATCATCTTCGCGCTCGGCATCGCCTATACGCCGTCAATGGCCCGCGTGGTGCGCGGAGCGGTGCTGTCGCTGCGCGAACGCGAATTCATCGAGGCGTCGCGGGTGATGGGCAATGGCGAGATTTATACGATGCTGCGCCATATCCTGCCGAACTGCGTCGCGCCGATCACGGTGCTTGCCACCTCGATGTTCGGCTGGGCGATCCTCTCGGAAAGCGCGCTTTCCTTCCTCGGTCTCGGCGTGCCGCCACCGGCACCCACCTGGGGAAACATGCTCGCCGCCGGCCGCCCCTTCATCGAACAGGCCGTCTGGCTCGGTTTCTTCCCCGGTCTCTGCATCGCTCTCACTTTGCTCGGCATCAACCTTCTGGGCGACGCGCTACGCGACCGTCTCGACCCCCGCATGCGAGGCCTGAAATGACCGGCAATCCTCTTCTCAGTGTCCAGCGCCTTTCGCTTGCCGTCACTCACTCCGGCAACCAGGTAGTGAAGAACGTCAGCTTTGACGTCGCGCCCGGCGAAATCGTCGGCATCGTCGGCGAAAGCGGCTCCGGCAAGACACTGGCGACACGCGCGATCATCGGGCTCATTCCGCCGGCCGTCCGCCGTATCGGCGGCACGATCCTCTACCGGGGTAAGGATGTGCTCGGCATGAAGGACCGGGATCTCCGCCAGCTTCGCGGCGGGGAGGTCGGCGTCGTCTTCCAGGAGCCGATGACCTCGCTCAACCCGTCGATGACCATCGGCCGGCAGCTCGAGGAAGGGCTGATCCTGCACACAAAGATGTCGGTCGAGGAGCGCCGCACGGCGATCCTCTCGATGCTTGGTCGCGTCGGCATACGCGAGCCGGAGCGGGCGTTGACCGCCTATCCGCACGAGTTCTCCGGCGGCATGCGCCAGCGCATCATGCTCGCCTCGGTGATGCTGTTGAAGCCAGCCTTGCTGATCGCAGACGAGCCGACGACCGCGCTCGATGCCGTCGTCCAGCGCGACGTCATGGAGCTGATGGTCGAGTTGACCCAGGCCGAGGGCACTGCAGTGCTGCTCATCAGCCACGACCTGCCGATGGTCGCCCGCTACACCAACCGTTTCGTGGTGATGGAAAAGGGCGTCGTCGTCGAGCAGGGGCTGACCGAGGAGATCCTGCAAGCACCGCAGCATCCCTATACCCGCAAGCTGCTTTCGTCGCTGCCGTTCCGTGGTGCTGCGCGTGAGCTCGACATGACCCGCACGCCGATGGTTTCGGCGCGCAATATTGTCGTCGAGTATCCCGGCCGCAAGGGTCTCTTCCGCAGGCACGAGCCGAAGCGCGCGCTGCACGGCGTCAGCGTCGATATCCATGTCGGCGAGGTCGTGGCACTGGTCGGCGGTTCCGGCTCTGGCAAGACGACGCTCGGCCGCACCATCGCAGGCCTCGTCCAGCAGGCCGAAGGCGACATCCTGTTCCAGGGCCGCGAGCGCAGCGCCGACTGGCGCGATTATAGGCTGAACTGCCAGATGGTCTTCCAGGATCCCTATTCGTCGCTCGATCCGCGCATGACCATTCAGGCGCTCGTCGAGGAAGCGCTGCGGCTGGTGCCGGACCTCGATACGCCGGCCAAGCGTCGCCGTGCGCTCGAAACGCTTGAGGAAGTCGGGCTCAGCGCCGATTTCGCCAATCGCTATCCGCATGAGCTCTCGGGCGGCCAGCGCCAGCGTGTGGCTATCGCCCGCGCCATCGCACGGCGGCCAAAATTCCTGATCGCCGACGAGCCGGTGTCGGCGCTCGACGTAACCGTTCGCGCGCAGGTGCTGGAACTCTTCTCGAACCTGCAGAAGCGCTACGGCTTCTCGTGCCTGTTCATCAGCCACGACCTCGGCGTCGTCGAGCAGGTCGCCGACCGCGTCATCGTCATGCAGGACGGGCGCATCATCGAAGAAGGCGACCGCGACCGGATCTTCGATGCGCCGAAGGATGCCTATACCCGCAAGCTGCTTTCGGCGATCCCGGCGCTCGATCTCAACCAGAGCGGTGGCGTCACCCTCAAATGGCGGCTGGAGGCCTGAGATGAGCACGGAAATCAAGACCGGTGCGATCGCGGCCGAACTCCACGCGATCGCCGACGCGGAGCCCTTCGTCACCCGCTTCCTCGTGCGCAATCTCCAGACCGGTGAAACCATCGGCCGTGGCGAGGGTGAGGAAACACCATCTGCCAGCACCCGCAAAACCTCGATCATGATGGCGGCGCTGAAGGCGGTGGCAGAAGGCCGGCTTCATCTTGACGAGCGCATCACCTACGAAGCACGGCTCGCCCAGGAAGTGGCGAGCGGCATGTTCCGCTACCTGACGCCTGGAATCGTCATTTCGCTGCGCGACGCGATCGTCGGCATGATGGTTCTGAGCGACAATGTCTGCACCAAGATGGTGTTCGAGCGGCTGACGCTTGAAGAGGTCGACGGCTATTGCAAGGCGCTCGGCATGGTGGGCACGCACCATCGCTTCCTCATTCCGCCGCTGGCGCTCAAACCCGATCATTCGCTGGCCGACGTCACGACGACGACGGCTGCCGACCAGGTGATGCTGCTGGAACTGATCCTCGCCGCCGAGCACGATGCCGCTGCTGCCGCCAGGCTTGGCATCACGGTCGAGCTCGCCGCCTTCGCTGTGCAGACGCTAAAGAACCAGGTTTTGCGCTATGGCATCCGCTCGCGGCTGCCCTTCGATACGGTCGCCGCCTGCAAGGGTGGTCGCGGCAAACGCGGCCGCATGGATGCCGGCGTCGTCTATCGCGACGGCAAGCCGCTCTATGCGATCGCCGCCTTCACCGACGGCGTACCCGCGCTGATGCCCGACGGCACGCCCGGCTACACCATCGCGCTCGAAACCATCGGCAAGCTGTCACAGGCCTGCTGGCGCGCCTTTTGAACCGACAACACCAACAATCAGAAAAGAGAGAGGAACCATGAAAACCATACTTCTTGCCGGAACCATGCTGATGAGCGCGATCGCGCTCGGCCATGCGCGTGACCTGACGGTCGCCCAGAGCTCGGACATCCGCAGCAACGAGCCCGGCGTCAACCGCGACGGCAACACCGACTCGGTGATCTTCCACATCGTCGAAGGTCTGGTCGGCTACGCCGAGAACGGCGAAGTGAAGCCGCTGCTCGCGAAAAGCTTCGAGGTTTCGCCCGATGGCCTGACCTATACGTTCAAGCTGCGCGACGACGTGAAGTTCCACAACGATAAGGCGCTGACCGCGGAAGACGTGGTCTGGAACTGGAACCGCTACATGAAGCCGGAGACCAAGTGGACCTGCGCCAGCGACTTCGACGGCAGCAAGTCGATCAAGGTGACGAGCGTCGCCGCAGCCGACGCCTCCACCGTCACCATGAGTATCGAGAAGCCTTCGGCCGTCTTTCTCGGCCTGATGGCCCGGCCCGAATGCGGCTACACCGGCATCGTCTCCCAAGATTCCGTCGGCGCAGACGGCGCTTACACTGCGCCCATCGGCACCGGCCCGTTCAAGTGGGCGGAATGGAAGAAGGGCGAATATGTCCGGCTCGAAAAGAACGCCGACTACGTCTCACCCGCCAATGACGGCAAGCCCGATGGCATGGTCGGCTCGAAGCGGCCGCTCGTCGACGGCATCAAGTTCATGGTGATCCCGGACGCCTCGACCGTGAAGACCGGCCTGCTTTCGGGCGCGCTCGACACCGCCGAAGTCTCGGCCGATCTCATTGCCGAGTTCAAGGACAGCGACACGATGCAACTCATCGTCAAGCGCAACAACGGCAAGAACCTGCTTTACTTCCAGACCCGCGACAAGATCCTGAGCAACGTTGCGGTTCGCCGCGCCATGGCCGAAGCGCTCGACCTCGACCAGCTCGTCGCCGCTGTTTCTAACGGCACCGGCGAAGCCAGCGCATCGATGGTCTCGGCCGACTCGATCTTCTACTCCGACGTCCAGAAGAAGAAGATCCCGATGGATCTCGAAAAAGCGAAGAAGAACCTGGCTGATGCCGGCTACAACGGCGAGCCGATCACCATCATCGCCAACAAGCGCGGCAACGTGCCGAGCTTCCCCGCTGCCGTCGTCGCCCAGGCGATGATGCAGCAGGCGGGCCTCAACGTGCAGATCGAAGTGCTCGACTACGCGACCCAGGTCGATCGCCGCCGCTCCGGCAACTATCAGGTGATCTCGCAGTCGGTGTCACCGCGTCTCGATCCGGCGCTGATGTACAGCTTCTATGTCGGCAACAAGGACAAGAACGCCTCGCTGATGTGGGACAACCCAAAGGCGATCGAACTGATGAAGGCGGCCTATGTCGAGGCCGACCAGGCCAAGCGCCAGGCGATCTTCGACGAGTTCCACCAGCTGATGCTCGACGAAGTCCCCGGCATCTTCATGTACGACATGGTCGACATCTGGGGCGCCACCAAGAAGCTGCACGGCCAGCCGGTCTGGCAGTCCAACACCCGCCTCTGGGAAGTGACGCTCGACGACTGATGCGGGCGTAGTCCTTTCTCTCCAGCGGATGGCGGCCGTTTGTCGCCCTCCGCACCTCCTTAGACAAAACTGCTGATGCGACCGCGCCCCGCGCCGTCGCAAAAGGATGATTGATGCCAAATCCAACCGCCCGGACCGCCCTTGTCGACACGATCGAAGCGCTGAAGCCCGAATTCGCCGCAATGAGCGACACGATCTGGGACCATGCGGAACTGAGTTTTCATGAGGAAAAGTCGGTAGCGACGCAGATCGCCATGCTGGAGAAGCATGGGTTTCGCGTGTCGCGCGGACTGGCGGACATCGATACCGCCTTCGTCGGCGAGAGCGGGCAGGGCCTGCCGGTGATCGCCTTTCTTGGTGAGTTCGACGCGCTTGCGGGTCTGAGCCAGGTGGCCGGCGTCGCCGAGGCGAAAGCGCTCACTGAGGGCGGTACGGGCCATGGTTGCGGTCACAATCTGCTCGGCACGGGTTCGCTGCTCGCTGCCGTCGCGCTTGCCCGCTACCTCAAGGAAAACGACTTGCCGGGTACGGTGCGCTATTACGGCTGCCCCGGCGAGGAGGGCGGTTCCGGCAAGACCTTCATGGCACGCGCCGGCATCTTCGCTGATGTCGATACGGCGCTGACCTGGCACCCGGCACCCTTCAACGGCGTACGCTCGACCAACAATCTCGCCGTTCTTGAAATCTATTACCGCTTCAAGGGCGTCGCCGCGCACGCATCGAACGGTGCCCATCTCGGCCGCAGCGCGCTCGACGCGCTGGAACTGATGAATGTCGGCGTCAACTTCCTGAGGGAGCATATGCCGCAGGATTGCCGCGTGCACTATGCGATCACCGATGCCGGCGGCAAGGCGGCAAACGTCGTCCAGGCCCGCGCCGAGGCGCTCTATCTCGTGCGGGCGCCGCAGATGCCGGAGGCCTTAGCGCTCGCTGCCCGCATCGACAAGATCGCCAAGGGGGCGGCGATGATGACCGAAACCGAGGTCGAGATCGTCTTTGACCGGGCGGCGACCAACCTGCTGCCCAACATCGCGCTGGAAACGGCGATCCACGACAACATGGTGGCGCTCGGGCCGGTTCCCTTCGACGAGGCCGATATCGCCTTTGCCAAGGACATCCAGAAGACGCTGACGCAGGAAGCAATCTCGAGCAGCATCCGGCTTTACCAAATCAAGGGCGATGTTTTTGCGAACAGCCGCATGGACGGTTCGACCGGTCTGCATCTCGGCCTTCGCGATTTCGAGGGCCAGTCGCATTTCCGCGCCGGCTCGACCGATGTCGGCGACGTCAGCTGGATCACGCCGACCGCGCAATGCTGGGCGCCCGCCTGGGCGATCGGCACGGCGCCGCACACCTGGCAGGTGGTGGCGCAGGGCAAGAGCCCGGCCGCCCACAAGGCTTTCGCCCACGCGGCAAAATCACTGGCCACGACCGGCCTCGACCTGATCCTCGATGCCGATCTTTTGGCACGGGCAAAGGCCGAGTGGCGTGAAAAGACCGAGGGCAAGCCCTACCAATGCCCGATCCCGGATCATATCGGTCCGAAACTCTGAAATCATTTTTTCGATGCCTGCAAACGCCCGCGCCACCCCGCGGGCGTTTCGTTTTGTCGGCGTCCGGAACGTCTGCCCGGCGAGTGCACGCGCCTTTGAATGGCGCCAGACTCTTGACGCGAATCGCAGGCTCCGGCATCTCTGTTACGGAGTTTTCCGAATAAGTGCCGATTGGCCGTAGTTGAATTGAATCTCTGTTAGCGTGATGTGGCGCCGTTGGGCCGCTGACGCGCGCAAGGAGTATGGCAGAATGAATATGACGGCAACCCAGGCAAGACAGGACGCGGGTCACTCCCAGGCACGCCGTCCGGCCGACGAAGCGATCGCGGCCGATGCCCGCGCGCTTTCCGAACAGTTGAAGGCGATGCGCGAGCGCCTGTTCGCGCCGACGGCGATGAAGACATTGCGCAGCTTCACCTCGGGCGAGGCGGCCAAGCTGATCGGCGTTTCTGACGGCTATCTGCGCCAGCTCTCGCTTGCCGGTGAAGGCCCGCAGCCCGATACCGGGCTTGGCGGCCGCCGCTCCTATTCACTCTCCGACATCAATGCGCTTCGCCGGCACTTGGCCGAACAGGCGCTTGCCAAGGGCAATGCCGCCAAGGCGCGCAGCTATCTCAAGTGGCGCGATGCGGAAGCGGGCGAACACCTGCAGGTGATCTCGGTCACCAACTTCAAGGGCGGCTCCGGCAAGACCACATCGTCGGTGCATATCGCGCAATATCTGGCGTTGACCGGCCACCGCGTGCTCGCCGTCGACCTCGACCCGCAGGCCTCGCTGTCCGCACTCTTCGGTTACCAGCCGGAACTCGACCTTACCGGCAACGACACGCTCTATGGCGCGATCCGCTACGACGCCGAGGCGCGGCCGTTGAAGGACATCATCCGCAAGACCTATTTCGACGGCCTCGATCTCGTGCCGGGAAATCTCGAGCTGCAGGAGTTCGAGCACACGACGCCGCAGGCACTGAGCGCCCGTCACAATGGTACGGACGCTGGCCCGCTGTTCTTCGCCCGCGTGCAGGCCGCCCTTGCGAGCGTTGCCGACGACTATGACGTCGTCATCATCGACTGCCCGCCGCAGCTCGGCTATCTGACGCTGTCGGCGCTTTGCGCCTCGACGTCCGTCGTCGTCACCGTGCATCCGCAGATGCTCGACGTCGCCTCGATGAACCAGTTTCTCTACATGACGTCGGACCTCCTGAGCGTCGTGCGCGAGGCCGGTGGCGAACTCAACTTCGACTTCCTTCGCTACCTCGTCACCCGCTTCGAGCCGAACGACGGGCCGCAGGCCCAGATTGTCGGCTTCATGCGTTCGCTCTTCGGCGACCGGGTGTTGACCTCGGCCATGGTGAAGTCCACCGCGGTTTCCGATGCCGGCCTGACGAAGCAGACGCTCTACGAGGTCGGACGCGAGAATTTTACCCGCGCCACCTATGACCGCGCGATCGAATCGCTGAACGCCGTCAACGGCGAGATCGAAACGCTCATTCACGCGGCCTGGGGGCGCTGACCGACATGGCTGGCAACCGCAAGAACGAACTGCGCGCACTCTTTTCCGGCAATGTCGCCCCGGCGGCGCCTGCCGCGGAAGCGGATGACAAGGCGCCCGCCGCACCAAGCGTGCAGCCGGCAAAGCCAGTCGTGGTCCCCGCCGCCCAAGCCGACGTGCCGCGGGCCGCCTCCGGCGCGATCAAGGCCATGGGGCTTTCGCTTGGGAGTATCACCCGCGAGGCGGAAGAGGCCCGCGCGCTGCGCGAGGCCCTGCATCAGGGCGAGCGCGTCGTCGAGCTTGATCCGGAGCTGATCGATGCGTCTTTCGTCGGCGACCGCCTGACCGACGGCGAGACCGACGATCCGGAATTCCTGGCGCTCGCCGACAGTATCCGCGACAGCGGCCAGCAGTCGCCGATCCTCGTGCGCCCGCACCCGCAGAAGCAAGGCCGCTACCAGACCGCCTACGGCCATCGTCGTCTCAATGCCGTGCGCAGCCTCGGCATCAAGGTCAAGGCCATCGTCCGGCCGCTGACTGACGACGAGCTGGTGCTGGCACAGGGCAAGGAAAACGCCGAGCGGCGCAACCTGTCCTTCATCGAGCGTGCCATGTTTGCGTCGGCGCTCGCCGACCGCGGCTTCGACCGGAAGGTGATCGGCGAGGCGCTCGCCGTGCAAAAGAGCGAGCTGTCGCGCCTCCTGCAGGTGGCCGAAGGCGTGCCGCCGGCGATTGCCCGCGCGATCGGCCCGGCACCGAAGGTCGGCCGCGAACGCTGGATGGCCTTCGGCGCGCTGCTTGAGGACATGGTGACCGTCGAACTGGCGCAGGAGGAGTGCCGCTCGCGCCGCTTCCTCGAAGCCGAAAGCGACCAGCGGTTCCAGATCGTCTTCGCGCGCCTGTCGCGCAAACCGAAGCCGGACGCAGCGGCCAAGCCGGAGACGCTGGTCGACGCCGGCGGACGCGCGTTTGCCAAGCTCAAGCGCGACGGCAAGAATGCCCGCATCGAGTTCTCAGTCGATGTCGATCCAGCCTTCATCGACGAGGTCGTCGAACTGCTTGCCAAGCAGCATGCGGTGTTCGCGGCGGGCCGCGAAGGCTGAACGAAGTCTGCCCTTCTGAAAGTTCCAATCGGGCCTGCGTGACGCTCTCACGCAGGCCCGATTCGTTTTCCCGGCGGAGCCGATGGTAGGCCGCCGCGAGCATCCCCGTGCGATCGCCGCTGTCGCCCCCATCCAAGAAATATTTTCGGCCGTGTGAGGCCGGCGACGGGATGTCGCGGCGGCCTTGGGACGTCGGGCATTGCCGTTGCATGGAGCCCACAGAAAGGCAGCAATCGACCACGGATCCCGGTTCGAAACGGGGCGTTGGAAGGGACTTGTTAACCTTCATTTCCTATCGCTTAGAAGGCCCCGCGGCGATGTCTCTAGCTCTTCCAGGACCCATGCGTATTCCCAGGACAAACTTCTCACAGGCTGCTTTGCATGATGCAAACCAGGCGGATTATTTCGATGGTCCGCAGGATGATGCGTTGAGCGGTATGCCCACCCATGAGGCGGAACCCGCCGACCCCTATCAGTTGTACGAGGCGCCGGCGGCGCCTCGCCGGCCGGCGAACCAGCAGGCTGAAACCACGAGCCGTGCGACCCGCCTTTATGGGCAGGGTTCCGCCTACGCTCCTGCACAGGTGACGTCGACGATGAGCGAACCCTTGCCGACCCTTTCGGAGATTGCCGGCCACTACGGCGATTCCACCTGGGAGAGCCATTTCTTCCTGGCGCCGAACGTGCGCTTCACCCGCACGCCCGAGCGCGAATTCATGAAGCGACGCGCGCCGCAGGTCGAAGAAGGCGATACGGCAACCGAAGTCGAAGAGGCGATCGTCGCGGTGGCGGGGGAGCCTGCTGCGGTCTTGGTGGAAACCGTTGAGCCCGTCGCGACGGCCACGGTCGAGCCGGTACAGACGGAAGCTTCGGCCGTTGCTGCTGACGAGGCGCCGCTGGCCGAGGTCGCGCTGCCGTCCTACAGCCCGTCCGAACTGTTGCGCATGCTGACCAACCAGTTGCCCACTTGGACCGCCGCGCAAAACACGATCGAGCCGGCCATGCTCGCGCGTGTCGAAGCTCCGGCCGACGAGGGCGTAGCCCTTGCGCCCGTTCTGACGACGCAGATCGCCGTTTCCGCGCCGGTCGCCGAAGTCCAACCCGCGCCCGCTCAGGCAGGCGACGCTTCCGTCGATCAGGGCGCTGCGCATTCTGTCTTCCTGTCGGATTTCGCCTTCTTCGAATTCGGCCCGGCCGACGATGCTGAGGTTGCCGGCACGGACGCCACCCATCCGAAACCCTTTGTCGAGACGCCAGCCCCGGTTGCGATGACGCCCGCCATCGTTCCCGTCGCCGTTGCGCCTATTGCGGTCACGCCGCCAGCGCCCGTGCGCCCGGTTGAAATCCGCCGTATGCCGCCGACGGCGATCACCTCGCTGTTCCGCGTTGTCGATGTCCGCGGCGCAAAGCCGGAGGATGTGCCAGCGCAGCAACCGCCCACCGCCGCCGCTGAGGCCGTTGCCGACGCTGCGCCGGCACCCGTTGCCGTGGCTGAAGAACCGGTGACTGTAGCCGCCGCTGAAATCATTGACGCCGCACCGGTCGAAATCGAACAGCCGGCGCCGGTTGCCACGAAGGCGGCCATCACCATGCCGGCGCAGGTCACGCGCGCGCCCAGCAATATGCCGGCGATCGGCTCGACCGACCGCGCGCCGAGCGCCGACGGCTACGAGTTCCCATCCGAGGAACTGCTGCAGGAAGCGCCCGTCGGTCAGGGCTTCTTCATGACGCAGGAGCAGCTGGAACAGAATGCCGGCCTGCTTGAAAGCGTGCTCGAAGATTTCGGCGTCAAGGGTGAAATCATCCATGTTCGCCCCGGCCCGGTCGTCACGCTCTATGAATTCGAGCCGGCGCCCGGTGTGAAATCGTCGCGCGTCATCAACCTTGCCGACGATATCGCCCGCTCCATGTCGGCGCTTTCGGCCCGCGTCGCGGTCGTGCCCGGCCGCAACGTCATCGGTATCGAACTGCCGAATGCCACCCGCGAGACCGTCTATTTCCGCGAGCTGATCGAATCTGTCGATTTCCGCAAGACCGGCTACAAGCTGGCGCTTTGCCTGGGCAAGACGATCGGCGGCGAGCCTGTCATCGCAGAGCTTGCGAAGATGCCGCATCTGCTCGTCGCCGGCACCACCGGCTCGGGCAAGTCGGTCGCGATCAACACCATGATCCTGTCGCTGCTCTATCGGTTGAGCCCGGATCAGTGCCGCCTGATCATGGTCGATCCGAAGATGCTCGAACTCTCCGTCTATGACGGCATCCCGCATCTGCTCACCCCCGTCGTTACCGACCCCAAGAAGGCGGTCATGGCGCTGAAGTGGGCCGTTCGCGAGATGGAAGACCGCTACCGCAAGATGTCGCGGCTCGGTGTGCGCAATATCGACGGCTACAACCAGCGCGCCGCCGCTGCCCGTGAAAAGGGCGAACCGGTGATGTGCACGGTGCAGACCGGTTTCGAAAAGGGCACCGGCGAGCCGCTGTTCGAACAGCAGGAAATGGACCTGGCGCCGATGCCTTACATCGTCGTCATCGTCGACGAGATGGCCGACCTGATGATGGTCGCCGGCAAGGAAATCGAAGGCGCGATCCAGCGGCTGGCGCAGATGGCGCGTGCTGCCGGTATCCACCTGATCATGGCGACGCAGCGTCCTTCGGTCGATGTCATCACCGGCACGATCAAGGCGAACTTCCCGACCCGCATCTCGTTCCAGGTGACGTCGAAGATCGACAGCCGCACGATCCTTGGCGAGCAGGGGGCCGAGCAGCTGCTCGGCCAGGGCGACATGCTGCACATGCAGGGCGGCGGACGTATAGCCCGTGTCCATGGCCCGTTCGTTTCGGATCTTGAGGTTGAACACGTCGTCGCACATCTGAAGACGCAGGGACGCCCGGAATATCTCGACACCGTCACGGCGGAAGAAGAGGAAGAAGAGCCGCAGGAAGAGACCCCGGTCTTCGACAAGAGCGCGCTTGCGTCGGAAGACGGCAACGAACTCTACGACCAGGCCGTCAAGGTGGTCCTGCGCGACAAGAAGTGCTCGACCTCCTACATCCAGCGTCGCCTTGGCGTCGGCTACAACCGTGCGGCCTCGCTGGTCGAGCGCATGGAAAAGGAAGGCCTCGTCGGGTCGGCGAACCACGTCGGCAAGCGCGAGATCATCTACGGCAACCGCGACCATATGAGCTCGCCCGACAACGACGACATGGATTGATACCGGGCGTAGCCCCAGGCCAGGATTTCGAGCCGTCGCTGACAGGTTGTTGGCGGCGGCTTTTCTATCTTCAAGTTGCTGGTAGTGTCGCCTGCACCAGGAGCGGTCGTGACCCTTCCGGCCCTAATGTCGCGCATGGGATGATCTGATCGGTGCAAGCAGTAAAGCATCGTCGCAATGAGACACCGATCTGGCCAAGCCTGACGCTTGCTCTCATCCTTCATGCGCTCGTCGTGTTGGCGCTTTTCCTCCTCCCGTCACCGCGGCCACCTGTTCCGAGCCCGGACGAGGGGATCGCCGTTCAGATACTGGAATTGCCGCTCCCACGCCCTGAGGTGGTGCAGCCCGTGCTCGGACCGCAAGATGCGCCGCCCGTCGCGCATTCCGTCCCGGAGACGGCGCCTGCCGCGGAAACAGCCACGCTGCCGCCAGCTGCCCAGCCGATGGTGCAAGCGAAGCGGTTCTTCTCGGCGGCGATACTGGCTGATCCACGCAGCAGACAGGCGCTGGAAGGGCTGTCACAGCTCGCCGCCGATGAACAGATTGTCCAGCTCTGCAATCTCGAGGCGATGGAGCAGGTTCATCGCTGGCGCGTTGACTTTACCCCCGACCTGCTCGTCGCCTACGCCACGTCGGATATCGTTTTGGCTGGGCGGAACCTCCGTGCGGATGGCGCCGCCTTTCGCAGCAAGGGTCGCTGGTTCAATATCAAGTTTGGCTGCGCCGTGGCGCCGGATATCAAAAGCGTCGCCGCATTTGAGTTTCAGGTTGGTGACGAAATTCCGGAAAGTGAGTGGGAGGCAAATTTCCTCTCCGCTGGCGCCGCAGGCCACTGATCGTGGCCATCGATCGAAGTCCGTTCCCTGCGCCCTTTGGCGAAGGACGTGACGAGAAGCAGGCTGCGGAGCCGGATCACGCCGGGGCCGTTCCGCCTTTGGCGTGGCCTGCGCGGCAGCAGTGCTTCAGTTGCTTGCCAGATCCGCAGGGGCAGGGGTCGTTGCCGCGCAGTTGCAGACGACCAACAAGCGGCAAGAGCGCTGCGGAGGGAAGGAGGCCCGCCATCAGGATTGCCAGCCTGGCGGAAATGCCGGGAATGACCAGCCGCCGCCGGGCCTTGAAGCCGTGCCAGGCACTTCTTGCCACGTATTCCGGAGTGGCTTTCGGGAGCGCTTTGAACAAGGCAGCCCTGTTGGCGCCGGATTTTTCGAGGAACTCGGTCGATACCGGTCCCGGCGCAACGCAGGTCACGGTTACGCCCGTCCTTCGCGTCTCCTGGTATAGCGCCTCGGAGAACGAACGAACGAAGGCTTTGCTCGCATAATACATTGCCATGTACGGGCCGGGCGTAAAACTCGCGACCGAGGCTAGATTGATGACGCCGCCGCGGCCGCGCGCGACCATGCCCGGCAACAGGTGCAAAGTCAGGGCCGCAAGCGCACGCACATTGACGTCGATCATACCAATCTGGTCGGCAATCGGCAAAGCGGTCGCCGCGCCCCGCAGGCCATAGCCGGCACTGTTGACAAGAACGTCGCAGACGAGGCCTTCGCGCGAAAGAAATTCGTCGAGAATGCGCGTGGCATCGGGCGCGGCAAGATCGACCGGCAGGGAGAATGCCTCGCCGCCCGCCTGTTCGATCGCGGCTTGCACGACGTGCAAGCTTTCGATGGATCGCGCGACCAGAACGACCGGCGCGCCGTCTCGTGCGGCAAGCTCTGCAATTGCCCTGCCTATGCCCCGGGACGCTCCGACAACGACAATGGCGGGTCGTGGTGACTGCTGCGATGTCATGCCGATGGCTCCGGCGTAGCGATTGGCGGCTGGTCGAGTTCGGAAAGCTCTGCCACCTCGTCGGCGATTTCGCCGTTCAATATTTCCTCGAAACGAGCCAGGGCTCGCGCGACATTGGCGCCGTCCATGACACGGTGGTCATAGTGGATCCTGACCGTGACCGATCCGTCGTCACCGATCGGCCCATAGTTGAAGATGGTCGTCAAAGGCGTCAGCGGATTGAGCGACTCCGCACCCAGGCCGGAATAGACCGACAATTGGAAGGTGCCGAAGCGGTGGCCGCGCTGGCGCCCCATGTTCAGGCTGAGCCACATCAGCAGCCGCCGCAACGGCGCGGGCAGGCGTGCAATCTTCAACGCCCGCCGGAATTCCCTGATCTCGAGCACGGGGCGGGACCGGGCCTCCTGGAGCAGGGCGCTCAATTCGGCAAGGGACCGCCTCTCGGGTTGCTTGATCGTGCTGAGAAGGACGACCCGTTCGCCTTCGTGCTCGCGCTCGTGCGCCACGGACGCGATGCTTCCGGGATACTCATAGAGTTGCGGTCTCGGAAGCTTGACATAAGCCCGGCGAAACTCGGGCGTCTCCATCGAGAGTAACCCGTAACCCTTGAGAAATAACACCATCCACGAAGGCCGGTCAGGTCGGCCTGCCCGGGCTTTGTGCAACGCGCTGATGTCCATCTGCCGTTGCACCGTGACCCGCGGCACGCCGATGGAAAATCGCATCAGATCGCCGACGAGGCGTCGTGCGGCGGAAAGCTTGATCGGTCGGCCGCGCATAGTGCCACCTCTAATAGATATAGGGTATAATTCGCTTCGTCCTGTCCATGTAAGCGCGATATTCGGGCCCGAAGAATTCCAGCATCAGGCGCTCCTCCTTGCTTACACGCAGGAAGAAAAGCACAGCGAAGCCAAGGACACCCAAGAGGCCAGCCACCCAGTTCGACAGCAGAAACAGCTGGCCAACGCCCATGAGCAGGAAACTGGTGTACATCGGATGGCGCACGAGGGCGTAAGGGCCCCCGCAGATCAACTGATGTTTTTCGCGAATTTCCAGCGAGATCGACCAGTTTCGGCCGAGTTCCTTGTGGGTGCGGCGGAACGTCCATAGAGCCAAGGCGAAGATGACGCCGCCAAGACCCACCGACCATGGGCGCCCCGTATAGTCGGCGAAAGCGGGGATTCCCGTTGCAACATACAATCCGGGCAAAATCGCAAGGCCCGCCAACGCAGCGGCCAGACCGATCGTATCGCTCGCCGAGCGACGACTGCTCATCACCCGCACGCGCTTTGCCCGGCGCTCAAAGGGATAACGGATAACGTACCAGGCAATGATGCCTATGACCCAGACGATTTCGCCAATGGAAGCGACAGACATGTTCACGTTGTTTCACTCAAGCTCTTTTGCTGCAGGGTTCGATCACCGAAGCGGCAAGCGTAGGTGAGACTGCCACGCGCCGCCTCGACCTGACAAGGTACCGAAACGTCGACGGCCAGCCGATACCCATAATCAGCAGCCGAGGGTGGTGATGGCAGCCGATGATGGCGCAAGCGGTCCTTGTTGACCGTTCGGAGGGGTGCGCGTGTTCTTTCAGCCTATCCGCCGTTCATCTCGCGTAGTCTCGTGATGAACTGCTGGGGCCTGAGCCAGATGCCTGGTGTCTTGTAGCCCATGGAGCGGGCGATGTCGGCGACGAAAGCGTTGCAGTTGTAGATTGACGCCTGCCAGAAGCGGGCTTCGGACTTGAGCTTTCGGATCTTGGCAACGACGTCGCGATACTCCGCTTCCGTCAACATGACGCGCCAGCTCGCGGACCTGTACTGTTCCTCCAGATCACCGTCACTGGCGCCAGTTTCGGCCGGCACCGGCAAAACGTGACCAATTACATAGGGAGCGGTATCGTTTGTCGCTGGGGCAAGCCCCGCAACTTCTGGATTGACAATTGCTCCAGACTTGCTGAGCCGGCCAAAAATTACGTAGGAGTGACCGTAACTGAGGGCATAACGAGAGCGGAACTCAATGAAATAGCCCTGATCGCGCTGTTGTGACGTTGTGCCCGCGTAGCTTGAGACGAATCGCGGCTGAGGGCCCTTGTCCTGCGATTGACACGACGTAACCGCGATTGCGGCCAGGACGGCGAACGAAATACGACCTCGTGAACGAGTCATTTCTGCGCGATGTCTCCCAAATTCTGATCAGGCTGCGAAGGTGCGACTGGTGGATTTCGATTCGCGCCGCGAAATGTGGCCAAGCCGGCCACGGTCAGACAGGACGGGAAGGACTGTGAGGTCCTCCCCGAACTAAGGTCAGTGACTATTTGTAAACGGGCGCTGGTTCTTCAGCCACCGGTGGTGGCGCCTTGCCTTTGCCTTTACCGATTGTCCCGCAAGCGGCGAGGCTGGCCACGGAAAGCAACGCAACTGTCACGATTAGAATTCGGCTCATCAATATTTCCTTTCCTCTGTTGTCGGAATGGTTATTCGAAGGCTACATTCATAGTATTACCGGCAATTCGAGATTCGTCCTAGTGCAGAAATAACACGCTCGTTGGTCGGTTTATCGTTACCGAAGTTTAAATAATCCATCAAAGCGTGCTGGGCCCTACTCCAATGTCAAACTCAGATAGAGTACGGCTTCAAATGATCAATACCGAAGTTCCAATCGGTGTCCGTGCGTATAGGTCGACGATGTCCTCGTTGGTGAGGCGGATGCAGCCGTTGGAAACGGCTTGTCCTATTGTCCAGGGCGCATTTGTACCGTGGAGCCGGAACTTGGTGTCCTGTCCATTGCGATAAAGGTATAGAGCCGACGCCCCTAGCGGGTTGTGAGGGCCGCCTGTAACGCCACCGGCGTATTGCGCCAATTCCGGCTTGCGTCGGATCATGCTTGCCGTCGGTGTCCATGTCGGCCATTCCGCCTTTCGACCGACAACTGCCCGCCCCTTGAGGGTCAGGCCTTCTTCTCCGACGCCGATTCCGTAGCGCATCGCCCATCCACCACTTTCGATCGAGTAGAGGTAGCGTTGCGATGTGTCGACAAGGATCGTTCCGGCCGGCTCGTTGCCGTCATATCGGACGTGCCGTTTTCGGTAGCGACGATCAACGCCCGGGGTGCCGCCGTATAGGGACGGAAAGGAGACGCCTTGCCAAGTTGAACTGCATCCCGCCAACAAGCCAAGGCTGCCGATTAACAGGAGTCTCCGTGTAATGCGGTGATTGTCCATCTTTACCTGCTGAGAAAAATGGTACGCCCCGAATCTTTCTAGCATTACAATATTGCCTGGCCAAGTTCCAATGAATCAAGTGAGGCTTGCAAGCAGATAATCAGATGACGCTTAATATTTTTTCTGCGTCCCAGGGGATGAACGAAAAGGATTGTATATCTGGAACGAGAGGATGGGTGTGATGCATGGATTGGATTAAAATTTGCTGCGATTCTTGTGTGTAGTTGCATCAGCCAGGTTGGAAGATCGGGGCCCGATGTGCGCCCATGAAATGACTTGCGATGTCGTGCACGCTCGACGGGTCGAAACATGTAAATTAGGAATGGCAGCATGAATTTAGGCTTCGCTGGCAAGGTAGCGCTCGTGACTGGCGCGGGTTCGGGAATTGGCGCAGCCGTGTGTCGGCAACTCGCTGCCGAGGGGGCAGAAGTGGTGGCTGCCGACGTCGACGCTGAGGGCGCGCGCAACATCGTTGCGGAGCTTCGCGCGAAGGGGGGCGCAGCCCACGACGTTGCCGTCGATGTTGCTGACGCTGCCGCCGTGGAAAAGCTGGTTGCCTTCGCTGTTAAGACCTGCGGCGGTCTGCATCTGGCGGTCAACAATGCCGGCGTCGATGGGGTCCGCAAGGCGACCGCCGACTATCCAGTTGATGGCTGGCACGCATTGATGAATGTGAACCTGCACGGCGTCTTCTATTGTATGAAGTACGAGATCGCGGCCATGGTCGCTCAGGGCGGGGGTGCCATCGTCAATACCTCTTCCATTCTGGGCGCTGTCGCTCTGCCGGCCGCAGCCGCCTACACGGCCGCCAAGCATGCAGTGGTTGGGCTGACGAAGGCTGCTGCAATCGAATATGCCCGAACGGGAATTCGTATCAATGCCGTGGCGCCTGGTTGGATCGACACGCCGCTCTCGGCGGAAAATGCTGACGTGGCAAAAAACAGGCGCATGATGTCTCTGCAGCCGATGGGTCGTCTCGGTACGCCGGATGAGGTTGCTGCCCTGATCTGTTTCCTGTTGTCGGAGCAGGCGAGTTTCATCACCGGGAGCGTTCATCTCGTTGACGGCGCCTACACCGCTCACTAACGGGCGGCGTATTCACTCTTTAGATCACCTCCCTATGGTTCTAGGCACGTAGATGCGCGCGTCCGGCATCGCGCTGCGGCTTGTTGCGACGCGAAAATAAAAACGTTTTTATTTTCCTTGAAAACGTTTTTATTGGCTGTTACCTCTATGTTCAGGAGAGGTCGACGCCTGGGAGGGTGCATGGCGACTGAGATGCACAGGGCGCGGCGCGCGCCGACGCCGACGATCAAGACCCTGGCCGAGATGACGGGCTATTCCATCGCAACGATCTCGAAGGCCTTGCGCGAATCTCCCGTGGTCGCGCCGGCGACCAGAGACATCATCTACAAGGCAGCCCGTGAGGTCGGCTATCAGGCCAACGCCCGCGGCATGGCGCTTCGCACCGGCAAGAGCTTTCAGGCCGCCGTACTGATGCCGGTGACCGCGGCACGCGACTATGAATGGGACGGCGTCGAATACACCCAGACCCTGAGTGGCATCAGCCAGGCACTCGATGGCACCGACTACCGCATGTCGGTGCACGTGATCCGCGACGCGGCCGATGGCGCGGACGCGGCGCGCCGCATCGTCGATCAGGGGCTAGCCGATGGCCTGATCTTCTCCGGTATTCTCGCCGATGACCCGCGCATCGACCTGCTCGTCGCTGAGGATTTCCCCTTCGTCTCGATGGGGCGTTGCCGCGGGGATCTCGACTATGCCCATGTCGACATCGACAACGAATGGGCAGCGCATGCGGCGACCGCGCGGCTGATCGCCGGCGGCCACCGGCGGATCGCGCTCGTCAATCCGGAGCGGCGGCTTTCCTACGCGCTCGACAGGATCGACGGTTTCGTCCGGGCGTTTCGCGAGGCCGGCCTGGAAGCCCCGATGGATCTGATTGCCGAAGGCGACCTCTCGACCCATTTCGGCCGGCAGACGGTGATCGATTTCCTGCAGCTCGACGACGCTCCGACCGCCTTCGTCTGCATCAACGAATCCACCACGCTCGGCGTGCTCTCGGGGCTCGGCAGCCTCGGACGCCAGGTCGGCGTCGATGTTGACGTCATCGCCTATGACGACATCAACGTCAGCGCCTACTTCACGCCGCCGATCACGACTTTCTATCAACCGATCGAGGTGCTCGGTCGCACGCTCGGGCAATTCCTGCTGCGCCGTATGGAGGGGGAGGACCCTGGGGTGTTGCGGCAGGTCTTCAGGCCGACACTGATCGCGCGCCAGCCCGATAATCTCGGTGGCCGCCTGATCCAAAGTTAATCATCCAAGGAGGAGAACCATGAAGAAACTGATGATTGCCCTGGCTGTAGCAGCCCTTGCTTCGAGCGTGTCCCACGCCGCCGATCTCGGCGGCAAACTGCTGAAGGTCGGATCCGACACGACCTCGCCGCCGATGGAGAGCATCGATCCGGCAACCGGACAGGTGGTCGGTTTCGATGTCGACGTGGTCAATGCCGTCTGCGCCAAGATCAACTGCCAGGCCGAATTCATCACGACCGGCTGGGACGGCATCTTCGCAGCCCTCGACCAGGGCAGCTTCGACCTCGTCGCCTCCGGCGTCTCGATCACCGAGGAACGCAAGAAGGCGATGGACTTCTCCGATCCCTACATCGTCAACAGCCAGGCTGTGCTGATGCGCGCTGACGACCAGGGCATCACACTCGACGCCTTCAAGGACGCCGGCAGAAAGCTCTCCGCCCAGGCAAACACGACGGACGCCCAGGTCGCCGAAAGCGTCGTCGGCAAAGAGAACGTCGCCGCTTACGACACGTTCAGTGCCGCCATCATCGCGTTGAAAAACAAGGATGTCGACGGCGTCGTCATCAACGGCGCCAATGCGGCTGCCTACGAGCGCGAGTTCGCCGGCGAGCTCGTCGTTGCAATCAAGGACCTCGAATCCGATCCGCTCGGCCTCGTCTTCCGCAAGGGCGACGAGAATGTTGCGGCTTTCAACGAAGGCCTGAAGATGATCAAGGACGACGGCACGCTCGACCAGCTGATCAGCAAATACTGGGGCCTTAAGTAAGCCCAGAGTGCCAATCGGGCCCGGAGCATGCTCCGGGTCCTCCGTCTGTCTAATCTATGCCCCCGGAGGAATGAATGTCGTTCCTGAGAAGCGTGCGTCCGAGCAATCTGATCATCCTGACCGCGCTGCCCTTCATCATCTATCTGTTTATTTCCTCCGGCGACTATCAGCGCTCGCTGCGGGCGATCCTCGGTGTCGAAAACGGTTCGTCGGCCTTCGTGCCTGGCTTTCTGGCGCTGGCGATCGCATTTACTTCGGGCATCGCGGTGCTCGTATTCTCGCGCGCCAAGGCGCCGCGTCCGCGCCTCGCCAATGTGGCGGCGCTGCTCAATCTCGCTGCCGCCGCCGTTCTCGTTATCGGCCACAGTATCCATCCCTTCATCGCGTCCGTCGTCGCCAATGGCGTCGATCCGTTCAAGTCGACATTGATCGCAAAGGGCGTGACGCCGCGGCAATTGACCGAGGCTGCGGATCTCATGGTGCAGGGCGTCGAGGCCTGGCTGTTTCCCGCCTATCTGGGGGTCACGCTGATTGGTCTTGGTCTTCATTTCTGGAGCAGACGTCCCGATGCTCCTCCTGACGGAAGGTCGCGCCGCATCGCGCGCTGGATCATCGGCCTCGTCAACGGTGCGGGTCTCGTCTTCATCTTCTTCTTCGCCCATATCGCCTTTGCGGCCGGTGTGGCGACCACCATCCGCGCGGCGATCGCAGCTTATATCCTGGCGGCGCTCATGGGCCTTGTCTGGGTTGGGCTGTTGCAACTGCACTCGACGGTGAGGACCAGCCTCTATTTTGCGATCGCCACCCTGGTGCTGGCGGTTGCGGCCGGCTGGTTCCTCATGCAGCCGCGCGACACCTACGTGCTCGCCGGCACGCTGGACGGCAAGGTCGGCATCATCACCAATACGCCGGCGGGGCTCATCAGCGCCGTGCGTTTCGGTCAGTATGACGGCGCGCCGCAGACGGAAACGCCGGTCCGCACCTTCGTCGGCCCGACCGAGGCGCTGGCGTCGATCGCCAAGGGCGAGGGCGTTTCCGGGGCCTTGCTGCCGGCTGCCTCCGCTCCGGCAGACATGCCGGTCCTGTGGAAGACCGAGGCGCTCAACGACCGCGACCGTGCCGCCGGTGTCACCGTCGCCGTGCTTGCGATCATCCTTGGCCTTCTCACTTTCGGCGGCTATCTGCACCAGCGCCATCCTCTGGCGATCGGCTCGGAGTTCATCGTCGATACGATCCGCGGCATTCCGATGCTGGTGATCGTGCTTTATGTCGGCCTGCCCTTGAGCGGGGCGTTGAAGGACGCGACGCAAGGGGTGCTCGACCCGCCAAACCTGATGCGCGGCATCGTCGCGATGGCACTCGCCTATTCGGCCTATCTCGCCGAAATCTTCCGCTCGGGCATCAATGCGATCCCGGTCGGCCAGGTCGAAGCGGCGCGCAGCATCGGCCTCAACCGTTGGCAGACGGCGCGTCTCGTCGTGCTGCCGCAGGCTTTCCGCATCATCATCCCGCCGCTTGGCAACGAACTGATCGCGATCCTCAAGGACACGTCGCTGCTGTCGATCCTGTCGATCCGCGACATCACCCAGCGCATGCGGGAGTTCCAGTCGGCAAGCTTCCTGCCGTTCGCGCCCTATAACTCGGCGGCGATCTTCTACATCTTCCTGACGTTGGCGGCGGCCAGCCTCGTCAACATGATCGAGCGGAAATATGACATCAAGCACCGCTAGGCTCCGCACGGTTCTGATCACGGGCGCCTCCCGCGGGCTCGGCGCAGAACTCGCGCGGCTTTACGCCGAAGACGGCTGGCGGGTGATCGCCTGCCAGCGGGGACCGGCCTCAAGCGAAGGTTCGGCGGATCGGTTGGCGCTGGACGTTGCCGATCCCGCTTCCATCGACGCTCTCGGACAGTGTATCGAGGGCGTCGCGATCGATCTGCTGATCAACAATGCGGCCGTGCGCGGCGATACCGGCGGCCTCGCGACGCTTGAACCGGGCGATTTTCTCGACGTTATGCGCATCAATGCGCTGGCGCCGCTGCTGGTGACGCGGGCGCTCCTTGCGAACCTGCGCGCCGGCGAACATCGCGTCGTCGCCAATATCAGCAGCCGCGCCGGCTCCCTTGCCGAAGGCACGCTCGACGATGATGACGGCGACTATGCCTATCGCTGCTCCAAGGCGGCCCTGAACATGGCGACGGTCAAGCTGGCGCAAGATCTGAAGGGCGACGGGATTTCCGTCGTCTCGCTGCATCCTGGTTGGGTGCAGACGGATATGGGCGGCAGCGAAGCCGTCGTTTCGGTGGCGACAAGTGCTGACGGGCTGAAGGCGATCATCGACGGCACAGGTTTGGCCGATAGCGGCAGTTTCCGCGCCTATGACGGGCGCCGGGTTTCGTGGTGACAGGACAGTGAAATGGCAGACAGAGATTTGAGAACCGAGCAGGAACTGGCAACGATCCGGATCTGGCTCATTGAGACCTACGGCATCGAGGCAAGCCTCTCGCCGCTGCCGGGCGAGCACGATCTCAACTATCGTGTCTCTGCTGCCGATGGTCAGGAGTATCTGTTGAAGCTGCACGCCGCCAGCGATGCGGACGAACTCGAGATGCAGATTGCGGTGCTCGAACACATCGCCGCCAAGGATTCGGGGCTGCCGATCTCACGGACGTTTCGCGATCGCTCGGGTGGCGTCACCAGCAAGATCGAACTTCGAGGCCCGCGCACCGCACGGCTGCTCGCCTGGCTGCCCGGCGATATCTGGGCGAAGGCGCCGCTTCGCCACATGGCGAGCGCCGAAAGCCTCGGGCGCCTGCTCGCCGGTCTTGACCGCGGCCTCGAAGATTTCTCCCATGCGGGCGCCAAGCGGCTCTATGCCTGGGACATCGGCCGCGCCGACATGCACGCTTGCCATGTGGAACTGATCGACGGCGCCGACAAGCGGGAAGCGGTTCAGGCGATCCTCGAGCACTTTTCTTCGACGGTCCTTCCGCGTCTTGCCTCCTGCCCGAAGCAGGTCATTCACAACGACGCCAACGACTACAACGTGCTGCTCGACAAGGATGGCGTTGTCAGCGGCTTGCTCGACTTCGGTGATATGGTCGAGACCTGGCGCGTGATCGAGATCGCCGTCGCCTCTGCCTATGCGCTGATCGGGTCTCCCGATCCGGTCGGCACGGTTGCAGCCCTTGCCGGCGCCTACCATCAGGTCAATCTGCTAAGCGAGGCGGAAGTCGAACTGGTCTTCGATCTGGTCAAGACCCGCTACGCCGTCAGCATGTGCATGGCGGCAAAGCAGATCCGGGACAATCCTGAGAATACCTATCTGCTCGTCAGCCAGGAGGATGTCTGGCGCGAGCTCAATCGCCTGCAGGGCGAAAACCGCGCAATCGCCATCGCGCGCATCCGCGATGCCTGCGGCTTTGCGCCGATCCCGCATGCCGCTGCCGTGGTTCGCTGGCTCGAAAAGAACGCGCATGACTTCGCGCCGATCGTTCGGCCCTCGGTCAAAAAACCGAAGGTGACGGTGTTCGATTTCTCCGCCGCCGGCCCGGAGGCCGCGCGATGGTCAAGCCTCGATGCGGCGGAAGCTGAAGCCCGCATCATGGCCCAGATCGCCAGCGAAGGCGCCGCCTTCGGCATCGGCCTCTACGGCGAGGATCGCGGGATCTACCAGGGCGACGCCTATGAGACCGCGATCGAAGGCGCGCGGCGCTCGGTGCATCTCGGCGTCGACATCTTCGCGCCGGCGGGCGAGCCGGTCTCGGCACCCTTCGCCGGCAAGGTCGCCTACATACACGACGACGCGGTTGCCTTTGGTTTCGGTCCGACCGTACTTCTCGAGCACGAGGTCGAAGGCGGTCTGCGCTTCTGGACGCTCTACGGTCATCTTTCGCGCAACAGCGTTGCCAAGCTCGCCAAGGGGCAGGCGATCGCCAAGGGCGAGGTTTTTGCCGCCTTCGGTTCCGCTGACGAAAACGGCAACTGGGCGCCGCATCTGCATTTCCAGATCGTCACCGATCATCTCGGTCTCGCCGGACAGATGCATGGCGTCGGCGTGCGCGATCAATGGCAGGTCTGGCGCGAAGTGAGCCCGGACCCGAGCGTCGTGCTTGGCCTTTCGGTGCCGGTCTCTGTGATCGTCCCGCGCGACAAGGCCTTTCTTGTGCGTGAACGCCATCGTCGCATTGGTCGGTCGCTGAGCATCGCCTATAGCGCGACACCCTTGAAGATCGTCGGTGGCGAAGGCGCGTATCTGATCGACGAGGACGGCACGCGCTGGCTCGACATGGTCAACAATGTCTGCCACGTCGGCCATTGCCACCCGCGCGTCGTCAAGGCCGCACAGGCGCAGATGCAGCGGCTGAACACCAATTCGCGCTACCTGCACGATTCGCTGGTCGAATATTCCCGCAGGCTCGCCGCGCAGTTTCCGGATCCGCTCAACGTCTGCTTCTTCGTCAATTCCGGCAGCGAGGCGAACGACCTGGCGATCCGGCTGGCGCGCGCCTATACCGGCAATCGCGACATCATCACCGTCGACCACGCCTATCACGGCCACCTGTCGAGCCTGATCGACGTCAGCCCCTACAAGTTCGCCGGCAAGGGCGGGGAAGGGCAGGCGTTGCATGTGAAGGTCGCCGAGATGCCGGACCTCTATCGCGGGCGCTATCGCTATGGTGACGCGGATGCGGGCCGGAAATATGCCGAGGATGTGCGCAGCCAGGTTGCGGTTCTTGCTGCCGATGGTCGCCGCCCGGCGCTTTTCTTCAGCGAAGGCATTCTTGGGACCGGTGGGCAATTGTCGCTTCCGGAAAGGTATCTGCGCGAAGCCTATGCGCATGTGCGCGCCGCCGGCGGCCTCTGCCTCGCCGACGAGGTGCAGGTGGGCTTCGGCCGCGTGGGTAGCCACATGTGGGCGCATGAACTCCAGGGCGTCGTGCCTGACATCGTCACCATGGGCAAGCCAATAGGCAACGGCCACCCGATGGCGGCCGTCGTCACGACCGAAGCGATCGCCGCCTCCTTTGCCAACGGCATGGAGTATTTCAACACCTTCGGCGGCAATCCGGTCTCGGCCGAGATCGGCCTTGCCGTGCTCGATGTCATCCGCGACGAGCGGCTAATGAACCATTGCCGCGTCGTCGGTGACAGGCTGATGGACGGGGCGCGGACGCTCGCCGGCAAACACGCGATCATCGGTGATGTCAGAGGCCACGGCCTCTTCAACGGCATCGAACTGGTGCGCGACCGCGAGACGCTGGAGCCGGCAGCGCGCGAGCTTGATTTCGTCATTGCCGAGATGAAGCGCAAGCACCGCATTCTCTTGAGCAGCGAGGGACCGCACCACAATGTGCTGAAGGTGAAGCCGCCGGCGCCCTTCAGCGCCGAGGATTGCGACCGCTTCCTCAATGCGCTGGACGATACGCTTCAGCGTCTAAGCGTCTGAGACAAAAGACCAAAAACGGCCGCCTCCGGGCGGCCGTTGTGTCATTGCTCTCTGCTCTCAACAGCAAAATCGGATCGATGCGATTTTCCGCTTTACAAGAAAGTTAAACGTTTTTATCGTGCATATAAACGTTTAACTTGGTGCTGCAACTCGGCCGTTGGCCGCAGCAGTGCTCCGCCGGCAGGGAGGGCCCGTTGGCAGCGATCCGCATCGACAATTTGCGCAAAGGCTTTGGTTCGCTCGAAGTCTTGAAGGGTATCAACCTCGATATCGCCGACGGCGAGTTCGTCTGCTTCCTCGGTCCGTCCGGCTGCGGCAAGAGCACGCTGCTGCGCTCGATCGCCGGCCTCGAGGATCTCGACGGCGGCTCGATCCATCTCGGCGATCGCGATATCACCGACGTCGCTTCGGCCAAGCGCGACATCGCCATGGTCTTCCAGAACTACGCGCTTTATCCGCACATGAACGTGCGCAAGAACCTGTCCTTCGGTCTGGCGCTGAACGGCATGAAACGCGACGAGATCGACCGCCGCGTCGAGAGCGCTGCCGACATCCTGCGCATCAAGGAACTGCTCGCCCGCAAGCCGCGCCAGCTTTCCGGCGGCCAGCGCCAGCGCGTGGCGATCGGCCGCGCGATCGTGCGTGAGCCAAAGCTCTTCCTGCTCGACGAGCCGCTGTCGAACCTCGACGCGGGCCTGCGCGTCACCATGCGCGTCGAACTTGCGGCGCTGCATGAACGTCTCGGCGTGACGATGATCTATGTGACCCATGACCAGGTGGAAGCGATGACGCTTTCCGATCGTGTCGTTGTGCTCGACAAAGGCAAGGTCAGCCAGTTCGGTACGCCGCTCGAACTCTTCTACCAGCCGGCCAACCTGTTCGTCGCCGGCTTCATCGGCTCGCCGCGCATGAACTTCGTGACCACCGAAGTGACGTCGCAGGTCGATACGGCGGTGACGCTCAACGGCGGTGGTCTCGCCCATCCGCTCACGCTCGAAATGCTCTCGGCCGCACCGGTCGCCAAGCCCAAGTCGGTGACGCTCGGCATTCGCCCGGACAAGATCGAGCTGGTGTCGGCCGAGGAGGGTCACCTCGTCGGCGACGTGCGCCTCGTCGAGCGGCTCGGCACGGAAAGCCACGTCCATATCAGCCTTCAGTATGGTGGCGACATGACTGCGGTCGTGCGCGGCACGCATCCGGTTTCCGCCCGCGAGCGCGTGCATCTGCGTCTGCCGGCCGAGCATTGCCATCTGTTCGACGGCGATGGCCAGTCGGTTGCCCGACGTCTCGATGGCGAGACGCAGGCGCTCATCAATCAGGAAAAGGCAAAGCGGGTCGCGTAACCCGAAGGAGGAGGAGAAACATGCTCAACAGGAAGTCGATCATCGGCTCGCTGATGGTTCTGGCAATAGCTGGAACCGCCACGGCTCGCGCAGAAGAGACCTTGCGCTTTGCGACCTGGGATACGGACGAAAGCCTGGCGATCCAGCAGGAAATCGCCAAGAAGTTCGAGGAAAAGCATCCAGGCGTGAAGGTTCAGGTCGAACCTTATGCCGACGGTTACGATCAGAAGCTGATCGCCGCCTTCGGCGCCGGCAACCCGCCTGACGTCATGTATATGTGGAACTTTCCGCAATATTACACGTCGCTGAAGCCGCTCGACGATCTGATCGCCAAGGATGCGGCCGAGATCAAGCCGGACGATTTCCCGAAGGGCCTGATGAACACGGTTCGTGTCGAGGGCAAGACCTACGGCATGCCGTCGGGCTTCACCACCCAGGTGGTGTTCTACAACAAGGACATGTTCGCCAAGGCCGGCGTCGAGGAACCGAAGGACGGCTGGACCTGGGACGACCTGCGCGCCAAGGCTGCCAAGTTCCGCGACGAGCCAAACAAGGTCTATGGCTTTGCCGTCGACGCCAAGCCCGACCCTTATGATTTCGAGCAGTTCCTCTGGTCGAACGGCACCAAGTACATTTCCGACGATGGCAAAAAGATCGACGGCTACATGAACAGCGACGCCGCCGCCCAGGTCCTCGACATGTTCGGCGACATGGCCAAGAAGCAGGAAGCGATCACGCTGAACCTCGGTGACGACACGTCGGGCAGCACGCTGTTCAAGGGCGGCAAGATCGCCATGTTCCAGAGCGCCATGTGGTCGAAGTCCGGCATCGATGCATCCGGCATCAAGTATGGCGTAGCACCACTGCCGAAGTTTGGCGACAAGACCGCCCACTCGGCGCTCGGCGTTTCGGCGATCTCGATCGCCAAGGATGCGGCCCATCCGGACCTCGCCTGGGAATTCGTCAAGTTCTTCTCCTCGCCGGAAGCGGTTGCCATGCGCATCAACGACCTGCCGGTGCGCACCAGCGTTGCGGAAGAAAAGGGCATGACCAAGGACCCGATCTACAAGCCGTTCTTCGACATTCTCGCGACCTCCAACACCGAAACCCATGCGTTCCTGAAGAACGCCAACTGGGGCAAGGTCCAGGACAATCTCGCTCGCGCCATCGAGGCGACGATGATCGACCAGGGCAATGCCAAGCAGCATCTCGACGAGGCGGTTGCCCGCTCGAAGCGGCTGATCAAGTAAGACAAGGGAGCCCGGGGAGATGGACATGACCTATGCAACAGCCGCAGTGCCGGCCGCGGCCAAGCGCAAGCGCTCGGCCTTCGCCCGCCACATCGCGGCCTATCTGTTCATTTCCCCGTGGATCCTCGGGTTTCTGTTCTTCACGCTTGGCCCGCTCGTCTTCTCGTTGACGATGAGCTTCTACGACTGGCCCGTCGTTGGTGAACGCACGTTCGTCGGGCTCGAAAACTACCGTTCCATGCTGTTCGAGGATCCGCAGTTCTGGGAAAGCCTCTGGATTACGGTCAAGTTTGCGGCAATCTATGTGCCGTTCAACATCGTCATGTCGTTCCTGCTGGCGCTGATGTTGCATAACATCACCTTCGCCAGCGGCTTCTTCCGCACCGCCTTCTACCTGCCGAGCGTCATTTCCGGCGTCGCGCTGGTGACGATCTGGAGCTGGATCTACAGCCGGGAATACGGGCTCTTGAACTTCATGCTCTCCTTCGTCGGCATCGACGGGCCGAACTGGCTCGGCGATCCGAACCTGGCGATCGTCGCCATCATCATCGCCAGCCTCTGGGGGCTCGGCGGCACGATGCTGATCCTCTTGACGGGCCTGAAAGCCATCCCGAAGGAGCTCTACGAGGCCGCAACCGTTTCGGGCGTTCCCGGCTGGGCGCAGATGCTCTTCATCACCCTGCCGATGCTCGGGCCGATGCTGCTCTTCACCTTCATCACCTCGATCATCTCGGCCTTCCAGCAGCTGACGATCGCGCTGCTTCTGACCAAGGGCGGACCGCTCGGCTCCACCTATTTCTTCGCCATGTACATCTACGACAACGCCTTCAAGTATTTCGACATGGGCTATGCCGCCGCCGGCTCCTGGGTGATGTTCATCATCGTGCTCCTGCTCAGCCTCGGCGTCATGCGCTGGTCGGCTGCCTGGGTCTATTACGAAGGCGAAGTTCGCCAGAACGATGGAGAGCACAATGCGTAAGACGCTGCTCTATTCCGCGCTCATCCTGCTCTCGGCGCTGTTCATCGCGCCGTTCTACTGGACCTTCATGACGGCGATCAAAAGCTCCGCCGAGCTCTACCAGTTCCCGCCAGTCTTCTGGCCGTCGGAATGGCACTGGGAGAACTTTGCCGCCGCCTGGAACAAGCAGCCCTTCGGCACCTACCTCACCAATTCGGTGATCGTCGTCGTGCTGTCGACGATCGGCCAGCTGATCTCGTCGTCGCTGGTTGCCTATGGCTTTGCCCGCTTCCGCTTCCCCGGCCGCGACCCGCTGTTCATCCTGCTGCTCGCCACCATGATGATCCCGTGGGACGTGAAGATGATCCCGCTCTACATGGAGTTCAACCTGCTCGGCTGGATCAACACGCTGAAGCCCTTGATCGTGCCCGCCTATTTCGCCGATGCTTTCTTCGTCTTCCTTTTGCGCCAGTACATCATGACTGTGCCCATGGAGATCGACGAAGCCGCCCGCATGGATGGCGCCAACGCTTTTGACATCTACTGGCGCATCCATCTGCCGCTAATGATGCCGGCGCTGGTGCTGGTCGGCACCTTCCACTTCATGAATGCCTGGAACGACTATCTCGGCCCGTTGATCTTCCTCAACGACCAGTCGAAATACACCCTCACGCTCGGCCTCTCCATGTTCAAGGGCCTGCACGAGGTGGACGTGACCTCGATCGCCGCGATCACGGTCATCCTCTGCCTGCCGCCGCTCGCCCTCTTCTTCGTCGCCCAGCGCTACATCATGGATGGCGCAGTCGGCTCGTCGGTGAAGGGATAACGGCATGCTGTTCGACATCGATACCGTGCCCTTCAGCCGCAGGGGCCGGTTCCTGACGCTCTCGATGATGCGCGTGCCGGGCCGCGACGGCGAGCGGGCACTTTATCTCCGCCACGTGGCAGGCGGCGACGAGCGGCCATCGCTCGGTCGCCTCTGCCGCGTGGAATTTCTCGATGCGGAAGGCAGGGCCGTGGCCCCGGTGCTCGTGCTTTCACCCGAACGACTCGACGCACGCGTCGGTGACGGCGAAGTCACCTTCGTCATCGGCGACGGGGAGCGGCTGCACATATCCGGCAGACAAGCCGGCGTACGCTTTCATCTCGAAGGCTCGCGTTACGATTATGTCTACCGCACGCCGAACGGAGAGGATTGCCTCGTCGCTGCGGTCGAAAACGTCAAGTTCATCCCGCGGGCGCTCACCGGCGACCTGAAGGTCACCGGCGCCTGGCAGCGCGATCATTCCGAAGACGTGTCCTTCGCCTTTTCGGGGACCGGTGCCTTCGAGGGCAATGTCGACTTCTTCCGCACCGTGCCGCCGGCTGATCGGCCCGGTCGGTTCGCCGAGGCGCTTTCGGATGCGAAGGCAGAATTCTCTGTGTGGCACGCACGCGTTCCCGGAGGTGTTGACGGCCAGGGCGAGGCGCATCGGCTGGCAAGCTATCTGCTCTGGGCGAACGGCGTGCCGGCCGGTGGCGCGTTGACGCGGCCGGCGATCTACATGTCCAAGAACCACATGATCAACATCTGGAGCTGGGACAACGCCTTTTCGGCGCTGGGCGTTGCGGCCTTCGATCAGGATCTCGCCTTCGATCAGTTCGCAGCAATCTTCGACCACCAGGACGCCTCCGGCCTGCTGCCGGATTACATCAACGACCGCGACGTGCTCTTTGCCTTCACCAAGCCGCCGGTGCACGGTTGGGCGGTGTCGCTGATCGCAGCTGCCAATCCGGGCTTCCTGACAGCGGAGCGCAAGTCCTACCTGCGCGACGCCATCGGCCGACAGGTCGATTACTGGCTGACCCATGGACGCAAGGATGCCACGAGCCTGCCGTCCTATTTCCACGGCAACGACAGCGGCTGGGACAACGCCACCTTCTTTGCCGAAGGCGGCCCGGTGATCTCGCCGGATCTGCCGGTTTTCCTGATCCTTGCCTGCGAGGCATTGGCCGAGCTTCTTGAAGACGATCGAGAACGCCGGGCGATGTGGCGGCAGAAGGCAGACGAGCTGCAGGCGCTGCTGTTCGACCGCCTCTGGACCGGCGAGACCTTTGGCGCCCGGCTCGCTGCGGATCCGGAGCGGATCTTGCCGGGCGAAAACCTCATCCAGTTCATGCCCCTGCTGCTTGGTTCGCGGCTGACGCCCGACATGCGCGAGAAGCTTGTCGCGCGGCTCGTCGCCGGCGGTTTCATCACCGAATGGGGCCCGGCGACGGAAAGCCCGAAGAGTTCCTTCTACGAAGACGACGGTTACTGGCGCGGGCCGATTTGGGCGCCGACCACACTGCTTCTCTGGGATGGACTGCGCCGGCAAGGGAAGATTGAGCTCGCGCGCGAAGTCGCGGAAAAGTTCTGTTCACTTGCGAGCAAAAGCGGTATGGCCGAAAACTTCGACGCGCGCTCGGGGAGGGGCCTTCGCGATCGCGCATTCGCCTGGACATCCGCAGTCTATCTTGTGCTGGCAGCATCGCTCAGCGCTGACAACCCGTGACGAGCAGAACCGCCATGCAGAGACCGACGATCAAGACCATTGCGCAGGAGACGGGGCTTTCCATCGCCACCGTTTCCAAGGCCCTGAAGCATTCGCCTCAGGTTCGTCCGGAGACGCGCGCGATCGTGATCGAAGCGGCGGAACGCGTCGGCTACGAACTGAACATGCATGGCGTGCAGTTACGCACCGGCAAGACCTATCAGGTCGCAGCCATCATGACCGCGCCGGGTCCGAAGCAGAACGAATGGGAAGGCGTCGAATACGCCCAGCTCCTGAGCGGCATTTCCTGGGCGCTGGAAGACAGTCCCTATCGCGTCTCGCTCTATGCGGTCCGCAATTTCGAGGAGAGCCAGGCGGTCATCAAGCAGATCGTTTCGCTGAAGAAGGCCGACGGCATCATCATCTCGGGCACCCGCGCCGACGATCCCCGCATCCGCACGATGCAGGCGGCCGATTTCCCCTTCGTCACCTATGGCACCAGCATTCACAATGCGCCGCATGCCTATGTCGATGCCGACAACGAGCAGATGATCCGGGTGTCGATGGCGCGGCTCACCGAGCGCGGTCATCGCCGCATCGCGCTGCTCAACCCGCTCTCGGACTTAAGCTACGGCATCACCCGGCACGAAGCCTACAGGCATGCGCTTGATGTCGCGGGGCTTCCCTATGATCCGGCGCTCGTCGCCCATGGCCGTCTGACGCCGGCTTTCGGCCGCGAGAACGTGCTGACCATGTCGGAGCTCGGCAACCCGCCGACCGCCTATATCTGCGCCAATGAAGCCTCCGCGCTCGGCGCCTTCTCGGGCTTCCACGAGCGCGGGCTGGTGCATGGCCGCGATGCGGTGATCAACGCCACAGACGATCTCAACGTCAGCCAGTATTTCGCGCCGCCGATCACCACCTATTACCTGCCGATCAGTGAACCGAGCAGCCTGCTCGGCGCCTATATCCTCAGGCGCATGGAGGGTGAGCCGCCGGAAGCGCTGCAGACGCTGCTCATGCCGAACCTGATCGAGCGTTGCGACGACCGCTTGAACCCGAACCGTTGACGAATTTCACGCCCGCTCAGGGCGCTCATTCATGCCCTTGAATATAAACGTTTATATTCCAGGGCGCACAGACAAAACCCGAGGTCGGACCCAACCGGCCGTAAGACATGACGAAGGACCGGAACCCGTGCACATGCCCCTGACGAGATCGAACCGCTTCAACGCCAAGGAACAGCAGACGGACATGCTGGAACTCGGCGTCTGCTACTATCCGGAGCAGTGGCCGAGCGAAAAATGGGAAGAGGATGCCCGCCGCATGGTCGAGCTCGGCCTTGCCTGGGTGCGGATCGGCGAATTCGCCTGGGCGAAGATCGAGCCCCGCTCCGGCGAATTCCACTGGGAGTGGCTGGATGACGCGATCGAGGTGCTCGGCAAGGCCGGTCTTAAGGTCATTCTGGGAACACCGACCGCCGCACCGCCGAAGTGGCTGATCGACCGCTACCCGGACATCCTGCCCGTCGACGTCAAGGGTGTGGTGCGCAAGTTCGGCGCCCGCCGTCACTACTGCTTCTCCAGCCGCCGCTACCGCATCGAGGCGGCGCGGATTTCCGAAGCCATGGCCGAGCGCTACGGCAAAAACGCCTTCGTCCATGCCTGGCAAACCGATAACGAGTATGGCGACCACGACACGATCTACAGCTATTCCGACGAGGCGCTGCGCGCCTTCCGCGAATGGCTTGAGGCCCGCTATGGCACGGTCGAGGAGCTGAACCGCGCCTGGGGTACGGCCTTCTGGGCGATGAACTATCTGAGCTTCGACGAGGTCGAGCTTCCGAACAACCTCGTCGAAGAGCCGAGCCCGACCCATATCGTCGACTACATCCGCTTCTCCTCAGACCAGGTGAAGAGCTTCAACAAGGCGCAGGTCGACATCATCCGCAAGCACTCGCCGGGCCGTCCGGTGACGCACAACTTCATGTCGCAGAACACCGACTTCGACCATTACAAGGTCGGCGAGGACATCGATATCGCGTCGTGGGACGTCTATCCGATGGGTGGCCTGCTCAATGGCCGTCTGTCCTCGGAAGACAAGGGCCGGTATCTGCGCGTCGGCGATCCCGACCAGCCGGCCTTCAACCACGATCTCTACCGGGCCGTCGGCAACGGTCGTGTCTGGGTGATGGAGCAGCAGCCGGGCCCGGTAAACTGGGCCTCGCACAATCAGTCGCCGGCCGACGGCATGGTCCGGCTCTGGACGTGGCTCGCCTATGCCCATGGCGTCGACATGGTGTCCTATTTCCGCTGGCGCCAGGTGCCGTTTGCGCAGGAACAGTTCCATGCCGGCCTGCTGCTTCCGAACAGCGAGGCGGACCAGGGTTATCTCGAAGTCGCGCAGGTGGCCGATGAGATGAAGCGCTTGCCGAAGGGCGAGCGCCGCGAGAAGGCGAAAGTCGCGATCCTGCTCGACTACAATTCGCGCTGGGCGACCCGGGCGCTGCCGCAGGGCCGCACCTATCTGGCTTCGCAGATCGCGCTCGACTGGTATTCGACCGTCGCCCGCCTCGGCGTCGATGTCGACATCATCGGCCAGCACTCGGACCTCGAAGGCTACCAGCTGGTGCTGGCACCCGACCTCGTGATCCCCGAACAGGCCTTCGTTCAAAAGCTTGCGGCGTCGGGTGCCAAGGTGCTTTTCGGACCGCGCAGTGGCAGCAAGACCGAGGACATGCATATTCCGGAGGGCCTGCCGCCGGGTCCGCTCGCCGCGCTGATCGACGTCAGCGTCGCGCGTGTCGAGTCGCTGCCGGAATTCCACGGCGAGAGTGTGCTTTACGGCAACGAGACCTATCCGGCCGGCGTCTGGCGCGAGACGGTTCGCACCAACGAAACCGTGCTTGCGACCTTCGAGGGCGACTATCGCAATGGCGCTCCGGCGCTCGTCGGCAACGACAAGGCACGCTACATGGCAACGGGTGCACGCGGCGAGCTCCTGGACAAGGTGATTGGCGATGCGCTCGGCTGGGCTTCGGTCGAGGCGCTCGCCGATCTTGGCGATCTGCGCATCACCCGCCGCGGCAAGCTCACTTTCGCCTTCAACTACGGCAAGACGGCCGTGGACGTGCCGGCGTCTGCGGGCGCAACCTTCCATGTCGGTGGCCGCAAGCTCGGCCCGGTCGACGTCGCGATCTGGTCGGAGTGATCGGAAGGCAGATTATCGCCCGCCGACCGACGCAGCACCCAAAAGCAAAGAGCCCGGCCTTGGAAAAAGGCCGGGCTCTTTGCGTTTCATACGGTACTTTTTCCGTGGTCAGACCCGTTCTAGCGCCACGGCGATGCCCTGGCCGACGCCGATGCACATGGTCGACAGCGAATAGCGCCCGCCGGTCTCGTGCAGTTCGAGTGCCGCCGTGCCGGTGATGCGGGCGCCAGACATGCCGAGGGGGTGGCCGAGTGAGATCGCGCCGCCGTTGCGGTTAACGCGCGGGTCGTCGTCGGCAATGCTGAGATCGCGAAGCGTGGCGAGCCCTTGCGAGGCGAAGGCCTCGTTGAGTTCGATCACGTCGAATTGCGCCTGCGTGAGCCCGAGGCGGGCCATCAGCTTCTTCGATGCCGGAGCCGGGCCGAAGCCCATGATGCGCGGCGGTACGCCGGCGGTAGCCCCACCGAGGATGCGGGCGATCGGCCTGAGGCCGTATTTCTTCGCTGCCGCTTCCGAGGCGATGATCAGGGCCGTTGCGCCATCGTTGACGCCGGAGGCGTTGCCGGCGGTCACCGTGCCGCCTTCTTGTCTGAAGGGCGTGCCGAGCTTGGCAAGCGCTTCCATGGTCGTTGCGCGGGGGTGCTCGTCGCGATCGACGATAACGGGCTCGCCCTTGCGCTGCGGGATCGTCACCGAAACGATCTCTTTCGCCAGCCGGCCATTGGCCTGCGCGGCCGCTGCCTTTGCCTGGCTGCGCACAGCAAACGCATCCTGGTCTTCGCGGCTGACGTGAAAGTCAGCCGCGACGTTCTCGCCCGTCTCTGGCATGGAATCGACGCCATATTGCTTCTTCATCAGGGGATTGATGAAGCGCCAGCCGATGGTCGTGTCGTAGATTTCGGCGTTGCGCGAAAAGGCGGCATCGGCCTTCGGCATCACGAAGGGCGCGCGTGACATGCTCTCGACGCCACCGGCGATCATCAGCTCGGCTTCGCCCGATTTGATGGCGCGGGCTGCCGTGATGACCGCATCCATGCCGGAGCCGCAAAGCCGGTTGATCGTCGTGCCGGAGACGCCGACCGGCAGGCCGGCCAGGAGCAGCGACATGCGCGCGACGTTGCGGTTGTCCTCGCCCGCCTGGTTGGCGCAGCCGAAGATCACGTCGTCGACGGCGTCCCAGTCGACATCGGCATTACGCTCCATCAGAGCGCGAAGTGGGACCGCACCGAGGTCGTCGGCCCTGACCGATGAGAGTGAGCCGCCGAACCGGCCGATCGGGGTGCGGATGTAGTCGCAGATGAAAGCCTCGGCCATCACGCAGCCTCCTTGTCGCCCTGATGCGCCTTCTTGGTGCGAGCGTTGATGTCACGAAGGGTCTTGAGTTCGAGTTCGGACGGGGCCGGCGTCTCGATCACTTCCTCGGCGAACCTGATCGCCCAGCCGCAATTCTCGACGATCTGCTCGCGCGTGACGCCGGGATGGATCGAAACGACGGTCAGTTCCTTGGTTTGCGGATGCGGCTCCAGGATGCAGAGGTCGGTGATGACGCGCGTCGGTCCCTTGGTCTTCATGCCCAACCGTTCGCGGTGGTCGCCGCCGTCGCCGTGGCCCATGGAGGTAATGAAGGGCAGCTTCTCGACGAAGCCGCGCCTGGAGAGCGCCATGGTGATGAAGATGCGGCCGCAATTGGAGGCAATCTCCGGAGCGCCGCCACCACCGGGCAGACGCACCTTGGGGTGGTCATAGGGGCCGACGACCGTGGTGTTGAGGTTCGCGAACTTGTCGATCTGGGCGCCACCGAGGAAGCCTGTCGTGATACGCCCGCCCTGCAGCCAGTAGCGGAACATCTCCGGCACCGACACGGTGAAAAGGGCCGTGTCGCAGAGTTCGCCGTCGCCGATCGAAAGCGGCAGCACATCCGGCTTGGTGCCGACCGTGCCGCTCTCGTAGATCAGCGTGATATCGGGTGCATGCGTCAGCCGCGCGACGTTGCAGGCGGCCGAGGGCGCGCCGATGCCAACGAAGCAGACGTCGTCGTTGGAAAGCGTCCGGGAAGCGGCGATGGTCATCATTTCGGTAGGGGTGAAGTCGCTCATTCTATCCTCCCTCAGGCCGCTTTTGCCGGTTTGTTGCCGGCATGCTTGGCGAAATCTTCCGGCCCGGCGTCGAGCACGTTTTCCTTGATCCAGGCGGTGAAGCTATCGCGGTCGCGGGCGATCTCGTCCCAGCCGATGTAGAAGGCGTTGGAGCGCGGATAGTAACCGTGCGCATAGGACGGGAAGGCGCCACCCGGAACGTGGGCAACCGATGTGACGGCCCAGCTCGGCAGTACGAGGGAATTGGGCGACGGAGGGTCGAGTTCGTCGACGATCTCCTCGACCGTGACGATCGCGCGCTTGGCGGCAAGAACCGCCTCCTTCTGCACGCCGACGATGCCTTCGATCAGCACGTTGCCCTTCCTGTCGGCGCGCTGGGCGTGGATGATCGTGACGTCAGGGCGGATCGCCGGTACGGCCGCAAGCACTTCGCCGGTAAACGGGCAGGTGACCGACTTGATGTTGGGGTTTACCTTCGGCAGGTCGGCGCCGATGTAACCACGCAGCGTCGCAAACGGCAGGTTGGCGGCACCCGCCTCATAGGCGTTGGCCATCGCCGCGTGGGAATGCTCTTCGATCTCCAGCGGCCGCGGCCACTGGTTTTCGACGGCGTCGCGGAAGCGATGTAGCGAGCCGACGCCGGGATTGCCGCCCCAGGAAAACTTCATGCCACGCGCCGCACCCACGCCAATCAGCTGGTCATAGAGAATGTCCGGCGTCATGCGCACCAGATAGAGGTCCTTGCGACCCTGGCGGATCACCTCATGCCCCGCGGCATAGGGGATCAGATGGGTGAAGCCTTCCATGGCGACGGTGTCGCCATCCCTGACATTGTCGCCGACAGCCTCGGCGAGCGAAACGA
Source organism: Ensifer sp. Root558 (assembly GCF_001427045.1). Classification (NCBI taxonomy): domain Bacteria; kingdom Pseudomonadati; phylum Pseudomonadota; class Alphaproteobacteria; order Hyphomicrobiales; family Rhizobiaceae; genus Ensifer; species Ensifer sp. Root558. The sequence goes on from NZ_LMGC01000037.1 coordinate 202,608, forward strand.
TCTTCGCCATGTTTCCTCTCTTGGTCTCAGTGATCTGTTCGTGGCCTTCGTCGCCCCACGGGCAGCCGGCGCCTTCCTCTTCCGGATGCCAATAAGCGCCGATCGAAACGCTCGGTCAAATATTTTGTGCGATATTTGACTTTTGTTCGTATATCGCACAAAATCGTTGGCGATGATTTGGGAGGCAAGGATGCGTGAAACGGACTTCGTCAGCGGCTTTGCGCGCGGGTTGGCAGTGATCGAAGCCTTCGATGAAACCCGGCCGAAACTGTCGATCGCCGAGGCGTCAAAGATTACCGGGCTTGACCGGGCGACGGTGCGCCGGTCGCTGCTGACCCTCTCCGAGCTCGGCTATGCAGACTATGACGGCAAGTTCTTCGCGCTGACGCCGAAGATCCTGCGCGTTGGCCATGCCTATCTCTCGGCAACGCCGCTGCCGACGATCATCCAACCTTATCTCGACCAATTGTCCGACCGCGCCGGGCAGAGCGCCTCGGCCTCGGTCTTGGATGGAACCGAGATCGTCTACATCGCCCGCGCCTCGCAAAAGCGGGTGATGTCGATCAACCTGACGACGGGGTCGCGCCTGCCGGCCTATTGCGCCTCCATGGGGCGGGTATGGCTCGCGGCACTGCCGGAGCATGAGGCACGAGAGATCCTTTCCCGATCGAACCTCAAGACAAACACGCCCTATACGAAGACCGATCCGGAGGACCTGATCGCCGAGTTTCGCCGTGTGCGCGACCAGGGCTATGCGCTGATTGATCAGGAACTGGAACTCGGTCTCTGTTCGATCGCAGTGCCGCTCGAAAACGACCGCGGCCGGATCGTTGCGGCGCTGAACATCGGCGCGCCGGCAGCCCACGTGGCCGCAGCGGAGATGGTCGAGCGTTACCTGCCGCTGCTCAAGGAAACGCAAGCGGCGCTCCGGCTGGTGCTGAGATAACAACTTTTGAAGCTGCGCTTGACCTTCCGCCGTCGCGCCCTTCTTACTTTCGCTTGGCGAGTGAATTCGGGGTTGGGGAGGAGAGCATCATGACCGACGACGCGCATCCGCCGGAAACCAAGCTCACGACGACGAAGCGGCGCTGGGCCGCCGATGGCAAGTTCCTGACGGGGCGGATCGTGCGCCCCGAGGACGAGCGCCTTCCGCCCGGGCAACATCTGGTCAAGGACTGGCCGGTGCTCGACCTCGGCCAGCAGCCGATCATCCGGACGGAAAGCTGGCGGCTCGATATCACCGGTCACGTCGAGCATCCCCTGTCGCTCGACTGGGCCGCCTTCAAGGCTTTGCCGCAGAGCGACCGTCTCTCCGACATGCATTGCGTGACGACGTGGTCGCGCTACGACAACCGCTGGCAAGGCGTGACCACACATGATCTGCTCGACCAGGTGATGCCGAAGGCCGAGGCGAGCCATGTCATGCTGACGAGTTATGACGGCTACACCACGAACATGCCGCTTGCGGATTTCGCCTCCGAAGACGCGATCCTTGCGACCGACTGGGAGGGCCAACCGATCGGCCGCACCCATGGCGGACCGATGCGGCTCGTCGTTCCACATCTTTATCTGTGGAAGAGTGCCAAGTGGCTGACGCGTATCGATTTTCGCGAAGGCGACATGCCCGGCTTCTGGGAGCGGAACGGCTACCACATGCGCGGCGACCCGTGGCGCGAAGAGCGCTATTCGGACGACTGATCGGGGCCTGTGAAGGCTTGACGATCACCGCCCAACGCGTCCGGGTCCAGAAGCGATTGCAGCCCCGCAAGCTGGTAGCGCCAGAAGAGCGAAATGGCCGACTGGATAGACGGGGCGTCGCTGTATTCGCTGAGCGTATCGGCAATGGTGTCCAGCGTTCGAGTGAAGGTTCGCTCGAGCATGAAACCCATCAAAGGCGTCAGGGCTTGCTCGCCGCCCTTGTCGGTCAGGTAGCCGGAAGCCAGCCGCACCATCTCCCGGATCATCAGCTTGCGGACATGGGCGTAGCGCGTCCCATCGGCCCCGCGAAGCAGGATCAGCACCACGAGCCGCTGGTCGATCCAGAAGGACAGCAGCGCCCGGGCACGTTCGGATCCGGAAGCATCGGCCTGCAGCCAATCGCCGATCGATCGCAGTTCTCGTACACGGGCGCGCAGCAAGCGCAACAATCGCCCGGCGAGCGCCGGTGTCACGATCTCATAAAACAGCGCTTCCTTGTCGGCGACGTACTTGTAGATGTTGCTCGAACTCGTACCCGCCCGTTCCGCCACATCGGCCAGCCGGGCCTTTTCGAACCCTTGCTCGGCAAACACCGCTGCCGCTGCCGCAAGCAGACGCTCGCGCACTTCCTGCTTCAGGCGCTGGGGCATGCGAGCCTTTCTGCAAGCTCGGTGAGCCTTGGTTGCCAGGGGGCAGCTTCTTCCAGCTGGAAGGCGAGTGAGAAGAGCAGCGCGTCCTCGCCCGTTGCTGCAGCGAAATGGCAGCCGACCGGCAGCCCCTCGCGCGACCAGCAAAGCGGCACCGACATGGCGGGCCATCCGGCAAAGGACGCCACATTGGTGAAGCCGGCGAGGCGTTCCGTAAACGCGATGAGTTGGTCTGCATCCTCGGTCGGTCCTTGCGTCCCCAGCGGAAAGGCCGTGAAGGGGACGGTGGGCGAAAGCAGCACGTCATAGCCGGAGATCGTCTGATTTGCGCTCGCCTCGGCCCTCTTCGTCGCGCCGATCGCCTCCATGATTGCCGCCTCCGGCAGCCGCCTCGAGCGGCGGACGAGCTCGACCGTGTAGGGCTCGAACAAGGTCTCGTCGAAGGCGCCGCCCATTGCGGCCGCGACCTGGTCGAACAGGCCGGACAGAACGATCCCGGTCAGATTGAAAAAGGCGCGGCTGGTTTCCTGCGCGTTGACGTCAGGCCCCGCGCATTCGACGACCTCGTGCCCCAAAACCGTGCACAACGTGATCGCCGCGTTGAGCGCGTCCTCGACCGCTTCAGACACGCCGCGCCCGAAAACATCATGGCGATAGACGCCAATGCGCAGCCGCTTCTGCGGGCCGCGGCGCATATCGTCGATCGCAGGCATTGGCCGCGCCAGGTCCTGCCGCTCGGTCGCCGCCAGCCACGCGGCGCTGTCGCGCACGGAACGGCTGACGCAATGGTCGCTGATCAGCCGCGCCGTCGGCATCGCCGGCGGCAGGCCGGCATTCACCGTGCGGTCCCGGCTCGGCTTGAAACCGAATAGCCCGCAGAACGAGGAGGGGCCACGGATCGAGCCGCCGCCGTCGGACGCGTGGGCGATCGGCACCATGCTGGAGGCAACGGCCGCCACCGCGCCGCCGGACGAGCCGCCGGTCGAAAGGGCAAAATTCCAGGGGTTGCGCGTCGCGCCATGGGCGAGGGTTTCGGTGGTGCCGAGCAGGCCGAACTCCGATGTGGTCGTCTTTCCAAGAACGATCAGACCGGCCGTGTCGATCGCGTCCGTGTAATCCGATCCGGCTGGGGCGGGCTGTCCCTTGAAGAGGCGAGAGCCGAAGCCGGCCTGATGGCCGGGATAGGCAAGCAGATCCTTGAGCAGGGTCGGTACGCCCGGGAACGGCATGTCCGCGTGCGGCCGAAGAGCTCCGGCGCACTTGCGCGCGTGGTCGAAATTCGCGGATGCAAGGGCGTTGACGTGCGGCTCGACCCGCTCGATGCGCCGGATGGCGGCATCGACGAGTTCGAGCGGCGAGGCTTGGCCCGTCGAGACGAGACGCGCCTGTTCCGTTGCGTCCAGCGCGGAAAAGTCGTCCGTTTCCTGTTGCGAAAATTCGGGATTGGGGGCGCGCATCTGTCCAGCTTCCATTGACGATGAAAAGAGAATGCTGGATTCTCTTTTCATCGTCAATGAGCGGTTGCATCCGCAAGCGACTGATTGCATCTTCCCGTCTCCTGCAATGCTGGTGCAACCCACCCCCCGCAAAGCTCGTGCAACGTTTCAACAAAGGACGTTGTCGATGCGCCTGGCCATTTTACCGATGTGGATGATCCTCTTCAGCGCGAGCCCGAGCCATGCCGAAGAAAAGGGAATGTGGATTGCGGACAATCCGTATCGGACCGTGCAGCCTTTGTACGATCCCTGTCGTGATGGTCGGCTAAGTGATGGAACGCCGCGAACCTGCGCCGAGATCAGACGCATGTACCGGCATGGACGAGGCGGCTGGTCCGAGCAGGACCATCGCCTGGATGCATGCAGCAACGGACGCGTCAGCGACGGTCGGCCGCGCACATGCCGGGAACTGCTTGAATGGATGGAGCATCGTTGATGAAGGCAGAGCGCAGAGCCACCGTGTCGAGGCTCGGACAGGTTTTCAGATTAGTGCTTGGGTATCTGTCCTGGCCGCTGGTGCTTTTCGGTGGACTGCTCGGCGCCTACTACGCGTTCGCGAGCGCAGAGCCTATGGTCGGATTCGTGGCGGTCTATGCGGCTGCCGTCTTCATCTTGTTTCTTCTCGAACGCTACATTCCCTACGAGCGGGGCTGGCTGCAATCGGATGGCGAAACGGTGAACGATATCGGCCACACGCTGGCGACGAAGGGCCTGCTGCAGGCGGCTGGCCTGATCGCCGCCGTCTTTCCCATGTATGCCGCCAACATCCTGCAGCCGCTCGCAGCGCTCAAGTTTGGTCTCTGGCCATCGGATTGGCCGATGGTGTTTCAGGTGGCTATCGCCGTGGTCGTTGCCGAATTCGGCCTCTATTGGTCGCATCGGATCGCCCACGAAAAGCTGTTCTTCTGGCGGTTTCACGCGCTGCATCACAGCGTCGTTCGGCTCTGGGTCATCAATACCGGCCGCTTCCACGTGGCCGATTCGCTGTTCAAGATCGCCATGAGCCAGATCCCGCTCTATTGCCTGGGCGCTCCGTTGCACGTTTTCTGGTGGCTCGGCGCGGTCACGGCCTTCATGGGCATTCTTACCCATTGCAACGTCGACATGCGCACCGGCCCCTTCGACTATCTCTTCAGCACGCCGCGGCTGCACCGCTGGCATCACTCGAAGGACCTTCGCGAAGGCAACATGAACTACGGCGAGAACGTCGTGGTCTGGGACCTTTTGTTCGGCACGTACTACAACCCTGACCGTCCGTCCTCCACTAACATCGGCATCAAAGGCCAGATCGCCCAAGGCTTCCTGGCACAACTGGCGCAGCCCTTCACCAAGAACGGCGTTCGCGAAATCCTCGGCCTCCCGAAGAAAAACTGAAAATGCGACAGCATGCCCGGTGTTGAACCGGGCATGCTGCGCAATAACTAGGCCGCAAAGGCCGGCTTGCGTGCGCCGATCCTTAAGACGTAGTAGATCGCCCCGCCGATGGCGACGCCGAAGAACCAGCCATAGATTCCCCACCAGGCGGGCAGGATGTTGGTGAAGGTCGGCAGGATCGAGGAGAACAGCGCGCCGATGGCAAAGGCGATAAAGGCGCTGCCGTGCCAGCCGCCCTGGAAGCGGAACTCGCCCTCCTCGTGATAGAGTGCTTCGACATTCAGCTGGCCGCGGCGGATCAAATAATAATCCACCATCATCACCCCGAAGATCGGCCCCATCGTCGAGCCGATGAAGTTGACGAAATGCGCAGCCCCCGTTTCCCAAGGGGCGAACGGATAGAGGATCAGCGCAATCAGCGCCGCAATGTAGCCGCCGCGCTTGAAGTTGATCTGCCGCGGAAAGACGTTGGCAAAGTCGAAGGCCGGCGACACGAAGTTCGCCACCACGTTGATGCCGAGCGTCGCGACGGCGAAGGTAAGGGCTGCAAGCAGCGCCAGGAACCAGCTGTCGAATTTCGCCGAAATCTGGTCCGGATGCAGCAGCACTTCGCCATAGACGGCAAAGGCGGCGGTCGTCGTCACGCCGGCGACCAGGCAGAAGGCGAGCAGGTTGATCGGCAGGCCCCAGAGATTGCCCTTGCGTAGCGTCTTCACGTCGGTTGCATAGCGCGAGAAGTCGCAGAAGTTCAGATAGAGCGCTGCGAAGTAGGTGATCCAGGTGGCGGCGACCGCGGCCAGCGCCGGGAAGCTGCCGGGCTCCCACGGAACGCCTGCGTCCTTGGTCTTTTCGACGAGCACGTCGCGCGGGATTTCCGAACCGAACGAGAACGTCCCTGATTTGACGATCAGGTAGACGGCAAGGATCAGCATCATGATCCAGACGGCCGGGCCTGCCCAATCCTGGAATTTGCGAACGGTCTCCATGCCGCGCTGGATGATAAGCAATTGCAGCGACCAGACGACGACGTAGCAGATGACCTCAAGCGTCGAGTGGCCGAGCATGTGGCTGTTTTGATGGAAGGCCAGCATGCTTTCGTTGCGAATGAGAAGCGCCACGATCGCGCCGGAGGCAGCCGCTGTCTGGGCGCCGTACCAGAAACAGGCGACGACGGCGCGCACCAGCGCCGGAACGTTGGCGCCGAAGGTACCGAAGGAGGCGCGGGCGAGAACGGGGAAGGGCACGCCGGTGCGTACGCCCGCATTGCCGACAAGGCTCATCAGGAAGAAGATCACCAGCGAGCCGATGCCGATCGCGATGACGAAGTTTATGAAGCTGCCGCAGAGCAGGAACAGGCTTGCTGCGAGGTAGTATCCCCACAGGCTATGCACGTCGGATGTCCACACATTGAAGATGCTGAAAGCGCCCCACCGGCGCTCCTCGGCCGGTGCCAGATCCTCGTTGTACAACGAGGGCGACGGATCGCGTACTGCCATGTCTTCCTCCGTATTTCCTCCGGATCCCCCTCGGACCCGATCTTGATTCTGCTCCCGTTTTGAGTCGTTGCAAAAAGCTTTTTGGATCGTCGAGGTGGGGATGCAGTGGCACCGAACGTGACAAAGCGGCCTCGCAGAACTGCGATCGGCAGCCGCGAAAGGTCGCGTATATCCCATTGACATATCCTGTGGCTGAAACCATCTTGGATATATTCAAGGTATATCCCGGAGGCGACAATGTCGGAACAGGGCGCAGTTTTTCTCACCAATCGTAGTCAGGCGATCCGGCTGCCGAGGGCCGTAGCGCTTCCGGAGGACGTCAAACGCGTCGATATCGTCGCGGTGGGGCGAACGCGCATCATTACACCCGCAGGCGAGGCCTGGGACAGTTGGTTCGACGGCGAGCTCGTCACAGCCGATTTCATGGTGCAGAGAGAGCAGCCGGAGGCCCAGGAACGCGAGCCACTCTGATGTTGAAATACATGCTCGACACCAATATCTGCATCTACACGGTCAAGAACCGGCCGCAGCAGGTTCGTGAGGCGTTCAACAGGCATCACGGCCAACTGTGCATCAGCTCGGTCAGCCTGATGGAGTTGATCTACGGCGCGGAAAGATCCGCAATGCCCGAGCGTAACCTATCGGTCATAGAGGGGTTTGCCGCGCGTCTTGAGGTTCTCAACTACGATCAGGCGGCAGCCAGCCATACCGGACAGTTGCGCGCCGAACTCGCCCGCAGTGGCACGCCGATAGGGCCTTACGATCAGTTGATCGCGGGTCATGCACGGTCTCAAGGCTTGATCCTCGTGACCAACAACCGGCGGGAGTTCGATCGTGTGCCCGGCTTGCGAGTCGAGGACTGGACCGCGGCGCCCTGACCCCGCCTTCCTACGCACCGAGCCTGTCTCGTTCCGCAAGCCGCCAGGCGCGGGGCGTCACGCCCGTCTGGCGCAGGAAAAAGCGGGAGAAATACGCGGGGTCTGCGAAGCCGAGGCGGAAGCTGATTTCCTGGACGTTGGCGCGGGTGAAAACGAGCTCGCGCTTTGCTTCGCCGACGAGCTTTCGCGAAATCATCTCGTGCGCGCTGAGGCCGGCAACGGCGCGCGTGATCCGGTTGAGATGGGTTTGCGACAGGCCAAGTTCGCGGGCATAGGCGGCGGCCGGCCAATGCGAGCGGAGGTGCTGCTGCAAAAGCGCTTGGAAGCGCTGGACCCGCCGCTCGTTTTCACTCTGGCTGCTGTCATCCCGGTCGTCGCTCGTCTCGTCGAGACGGGCCGTCAGCGTCAGCGCGGCGGTCAGGTAGGCGTCCAGAAGATCGGCGCGGTTGCCACGGCTGGTTTCCCATTCCCTGGCAAGACGTGTGAGGGTTGCTGCGATGTAGGCAGCATCTTCGCCGCCGTCGAGCCGGATCAGGTGCGGGATGGCGAGCCAGGCGCCAAGGCGGCTGCGCTCGCCGGGCGCTGTCTTCAAGTGCGAAGCGAGGATGGTGAAGACGAAGCCGTCGATGTCGCGCGAGAAGCGGAAGCCGTGGCTTAGCGCCGGCGGAACGGTAATGACCATCGGCGGTTCGATCATGTTGACTGCGTTGCCAAAGACCGCATCGCCGGAGCCGCTGGCAATGTACAAGATCTGAAAGAAGCTCTCGTGCCGGTGCAGCCCGATCTCCCAGTGGTAGAGGCTGCTTCGTGACGGAATAGTTTCGCAATGCAGCCAGAAATCCGGCCGTTCTCCGGTCTTTTCGCCGTAGAGTTCGTAGGTCGGAACCGTCTTCCTCATGCAGCACATCCTGAAGCCATGTTCGATTTGTGCAATTTCATGGCGGATTTGTCCATTGAGAGCGAAGCCGGCCCGGCGCAGATTTTGCCAAAAGACAATTCTGACAAAGAGCAATTCCGGAGGAGAGCATGCGCACCAAGGTGGTCATCATCGGGTCGGGCCCGTCAGGGCTTTTGCTCGGGCAATTGCTGATGGAAGCGGGCATCGACAATGTCATTGTCGACCGTGTCAGCAAGGACTACATCCTGGGGCGCGTGCGCGCCGGCGTGCTGGAGGAAGGCACGGTCGGCCTGATGGATCGCGCTCAAGCCGGGGCGCGCATGCATCAGGAGGGCCTGCCGCATGACGGCTTCTCGCTCGCCTTCGATGGCCGCGATCACCGCATCGATCTCAGGCAACTGACCGGGGGCAAGCGCGTCATGGTTTATGGCCAGACGGAGCTGACGCGCGACTTGATGGAGCATCGCGAGCGCTCAGGGGCTGTCACGATCTACGAGGCGGCCAATGTCCAACCGCATGATTTCGACGGTCATCTGCCCTATGTGACCTTCGAGAAGGATGGCACGGCGCAGAGCATCGACTGCGACTTCATCGCCGGCTGCGACGGCTTTCACGGGATCAGCCGCAAGTCGGTACCGGAAAAGGCGCTCAAGACCTTCGAGAAGGTCTATCCCTTCGGCTGGCTCGGCATTCTCGCCGACGTGCCGCCGGTCGACCACGAACTGATCTATGCCAACCATCCGCGCGGTTTCGCGCTTTGCTCGATGCGTTCGACGACGCGCAGCCGCTACTACATCCAGTGCGCGGTGAGCGAAAAGATCGAGGATTGGTCGGACACGCGCTTCTGGGACGAACTTCGCCGGCGGCTGCCGTCGCATCATGCCGAAGCAATGGTAACGGGACCGTCCTTTGAAAAATCAATCGCGCCGCTGCGCTCTTTCGTTGCCGAGCCGATGCGTTTCGGCCGGCTGTTCCTGGTTGGCGATGCCGCCCATATCGTGCCGCCGACGGGCGCGAAGGGTCTGAACCTTGCCGCCAGCGACGTGCATTATCTCTTCGAGGGGCTGCTCGAACACTATCAGGATCGCTCGAATGCCGGCATCGACGCTTACTCTGCGCGGGCGCTGGCGCGTGTCTGGAAGGCCGTGCGCTTCTCCTGGTGGATGACGACGATGCTGCACCGTTTTCCGAATACCGGTGATTTCGACCAGCGCATCCAGGAAGCCGAACTCGACTACCTCACCCATTCGGTGGCGGCAGAAACGGCGCTGGCGGAGAACTATGTCGGCTTGCCCTACTGAGCGGCGGCGGTGCGGTCGGCCCATTCGCCTCTAAGCATGCCGTAGATCGCTGTGTCCCACCTGGCATCCCCGACCTTTGCGGAAGAGCGTCTAACGCCCTCCTCGTAAAAGCCGAGGCTGCGGTAGGTGCGGATCGCCGCCTCGTTGAACGTGTAGACGTTGAGCTCCAGCCGCTCGAAGGCGGGGTCGGCGAAAAAGCGGCGGGTCACTTCGCTGAGGAAAGGCTGGGCGAGGCCCTGGCCGCGCATGCGTGGATTGATGGCAACCCGGGCGAGGCGGCCGACGCCGTTTGCCCAGTCGAGCGCTACCTGCGCATGGCCGGCGAGCTTGCCGTCGACGACGCCTGCAAACATCAAGCGCTCAGGTTCGGCACCTTTGGTTCCGGCGAGCATCGCTTCGAGCTGTGCCGCTTCCAGCGGAAAGGCGAGGCCGGGGCCGCCCCATTGCACCAGCGCCTCCAGGCTCGAAAACCAGTCGAGCATCTCGGGAATGTGTGCTTCGGAAAATGCGTCAACGAGGAGGGGAGCGGACGGCATGGTTCACCATTCTGTCGGGGCCACAATCTCGGCTGTGGAGCGGGGCTTGTAAAGCCGCGAATTCCGACGCGCCGCCGACAGGGCCTCAGTTCGCTTCCATCGCCAGCCGCATATCCTGCACCGTGGCGCGGGTCGCCTCGACATAGGCGTCGACCAGGTGGCGGTTTCTCGTTTCGCGGAGCCAGCAGAGGCTGAGATCCGACGCAATGCTGGGGAGAAACGGCTTGATTGTCAGCCGGTCGCGCTGGCCAAAGGCGAACACCGGATCGACGATGGCGATCCCCAGTCCGTTGGCGACCATTTCGCATACCGCCGGCGCAAGGGTCGCATCCATGATGTAGTTCAACCGCGTGCCATAGACATCGAGCGTGCTTTCGATCTTTTGCCGGATGCGGTTGTCCGCTGCAAAGCCGATATAGGGCTCGCCGTGGATATCGGCGGGCACGATCTCCTGTTTCGCAGCGAAGCGATGGTCGCGCGGCGCAATGCAGACGAGGTCTCCGCCGCGCAAGGGAACGCACTCGATATAGGGGTTGTCCGTATTGCGGTTGATGAGGCCGATATCGACCTGCTTGGATAGCAGCCATTCGACGATGAACTGCGAACTGCGGATCACCACCGAGATGTAGGCGTCGCCATGCCCGGCAAGAAAGCGCTTGTTGGTGTCGCTGATGAAGAGGCCGGAAAGCGCCGGCATCACACCGACCGAGATCTGCCCCAGTTCCTCGCGCCGGATCAGGTCGACGGCGCGCTCGATCTGCTTGATGCCGGCGAAGACACGATCGATCTCCTTGTAGAGCCGCATGCCATGCTCCGAAGGAATGAGCCGCCCCTTGATGCGGTCGAAGAGTTCAAGCTCCGTATCTTCTTCCAGATGCGCCAGGAGCTTGCTCACGGCGGGTTGCGAGATATGCAGCACTTCCGCGGCACGGCTGACCGTGCCGCATTCGATCACGGCTTTAAGAGCCTCGATTTGTCGCAGGTTCGGTGCGCGCTTCATTTCATAACTTCATTCGGGGCAAACTTGCCCATACCCTAGCTTTGCGCGCGGAGGTTGACAATCCGGCCGACCAAGACCCCCGCAAAATATCGCCGTTTGCCGTGCCGGCTTAAATTCTGGGCTATAACCTTTTGGAATGGATGCAGGCTCAAAAACAATTAGACGGACCAAATTTGCTGCGCCAATCTTTATGCAGGCTGCAACTGGATCGATCCGGCTGCGCGATCGGCGACGGGATCAGAAGCGCGTATGCGCGCTCTGGCGCCATCAAGTCACGCTGGGAGGCGAGAGGAGAAACAAATGATTATCGGGCAGAAGATCAATCGCAGGAACGCGCTCAAGCTGTTGGGGGCAGGCGGTGCAACGGTGCTCACCGCGCCTTACCTCATCCGGTCGGCGCGTGCTGAGAGCTCGGTTCTCAACATCACCACCTATGACAAGTTCCTGCCGCAGGATTTCATCGAGCAGTTCCAGAAGGACACAGGCATCGAGGTTCGCATCCGCCTGACCGACGACCAGGGCAAGCAGTACAACCTGCTGACGGCGGAAGGCGCAAACCCGACCACGGACATCGTGACGGTCGCCGGCCACCGCTACGGCCAGTTCATCGGCTCCAAGCTGGTGCAGGCGCTGGATACGGCAAAGCTGCGTAATTGGGCGAACCTCAACCCCGCCTATCAGGACGCCGCCTGGGCGCGCTTCGAGGGCAACCTTTGGGGATTGCCGATCCTTGCCGGCTACGAAGGCCTCGTGCGCAACACCGACTACGTGTCGGAGGCCGACAGCTGGGGCATCATGTTCGACGAGAAGTACGAAGGCCTGACCGCCTATATGGCGGGCGACTTCATGTCGATCACCATGAAGTATCTGGGCCATGACGGCGACTTCGTCACCTACACCGACAAGGTCGAGGAGGCCCAGAAGGCCGCCAGCCAAGCGCGCGACCACCTGATCAAGCACAAGCACATGGTTCGCAAATACTACGATGCGGCCAGCGAAGTGCAGCAGATGTTCATCAACGAGGACATCCATCTGGCGCAGGCCTGGTCGGGCCCGGCTGCCAAGCTGATCATGGACGGCGTGCCGGTCAAGCTCTCCGTGCCGAAGGAAGGCACCTACGGCTTCTGCTACACGCTGGACATCGTCAACAACGCGCCGAACGCCGAGAACGCCTACAAGCTGTTCGACGCGATCCTGGCGAACCCCGAGGTCGGGGCGGCGATGACGCGCACCTCCGGCTTCAGCTCGACGATATCGGGTGTCGACAAGCTGCTCGACGAGAGGGAGCGGCTGGCATCGACCCTGCCGCAGGACGAGCTCGAGCGCGTCACCTTCTTCAGCTCGCTCAACCGCTCGATGAAGAACGAGATCATCGATCGCGCCGTCGCCGAACTGAAAGCGGCCTAAGCAATCGCATTGCGATGACTGACTGACTGACCTCGCCGTGGCGGCGGGGTCAGAACGGTGACGCATGTTCTGCCAACGCCCGTCGGGTCGCGGACAAGCTTTGGGATAATTCAATGGCCGTGGGAACACATACGGCAGGTGGCGGTCTCCCCGTCCGTGCTGCGCACATGAAATACTCGACCGGTGTCTCGAGGGTGATCAACTCACCGCTCTATCGCTACACCTTGGGCGCGGTCGCCGAGTGGCGATACGGACGCATCCTGCTTTTGGCCGGCGTGCCGGTCGTCTGGATGCTGATGATGCATATCGGCCCCATCTACGAGATGCTGCGCATCAGCCTCCTGTCCAGCTATCCGCCGCAGCCGGGCGTCGAGGCCGAATTCACGTTCGACAACTACGCGCTCTTCTTCAGCGAAAAGCTCTACTGGATGCCGCTGCTGCGCAGCTTCATCTATGCCTCCATCGCAACGGCCGTCACTCTGGTCGTGGTCTATCCGGTTGCCTATTACGTGGCGAAGGTGGTTGCGACCGGCAACAGGTCACGGGCGCTGCTCCTGCTCTTGGCCCCGTTCTGGGCCGGCGAGATCATCCGCATCTTCTCGGTCATCATGCTTCTCGCCAATCGCGGTGCCGTTAACGTGCTGCTCAGGGAAATCGGGCTGACCGAGCGTCCGATCCAGATGCTCTACACCTCGTTTTCGATCAGCTTCGGCCTCGTCTACATGGTCTGCCTTTACATGCTGCTGCCGCTCTATTCGGCGATCGAGAAGATCCCGAAGTCGCTGCTCGATGCCTCAGCCGATCTCGGGGCAGGGCCGTTCACGCGCTTTCGCCGCATCATCCTGCCGCTGTCGCGCGACGGCATCGTGTCGGGATGCTCGCTGGTCTTCCTCACCTGCATGGGCGTGTTTGCCGCTCCCATTCTCCTCGGCGGGCCGACCACCAGCATGTTCTCCGAAACGATCAGCAGCTTCTTCCACGGCGCCAGCAGCCGTTGGCCGGCCGGTGCCGCCTTCGCGATGGTCATGCTTGCCGCATCCCTCGTCACTGTCGGTCTGTTCATGCGGTTCGTCGGCGGCTCGAAGCAAAGGACATTCTGATGCGCGCCCTGTTTCACGATTGGCCCGGGCTGGCCCTCAAGTCCTTCTACTGGCTGTTTGTCCTGTACCTGTTTCTGCCGCTCTCGCTGATGGTGGCGGTCAGCTTCAAGGATGCGAGCTTCATTTCGTTTCCGCTCGGAAACCTGACGATCGACTGGTATGCCAAGGTCATTCAGGACAAGCAGTTCCTGGACGCCTGTCTCTACACCATCATGATCGCCGCGGCGACGACCGCCATCGCGACGGTAATCGGTGTCTGGATCGCGATGCTGATCGGGTCGCTGCGCGGGGCCACTCAATACGTGGCCTTTGCGGTGGCCTGCCTACCGGCCGTGGTGCCGGGCATGATCTCGGCGATTTCGCTGCGCATCTTCATCACCACCATCGATCTGCCGACGGGCACGGTCGCCATCATCCTCGGCCACGTCGTCCACGCCGTGCCTTTCGTGGTGGTCATGGTGCTGACGCGGCTGCGCTCGATGCCGGGCAATCTGGTCGATGCCGCGCGCGATCTCGGTGCCGACAGCATCGTCACCTTCTTCCGCGTCACGCTTCCCTATCTGGGACCGGCCATCTTCGGCGGCATGATCTTCTGCCTGCTGCTGTCGAGCGACGACTTCGTCCGCACCTTCTTCCTCGGCGGCTATCGCCCGACGCTGCCGATGCTGATCTTCGCCCGGGTGCAGTCCGGCATGTCTCCGGAGATCAACGTCATGGCGACGCTCGTCCTGGTCGTGACGGCCGTGGTCGGGCTCTACGCAGAATATCTCACACGTCGTTCGAGGATCCGCTGATGCAACCGGTTGTTCAGTTTGAAAATATCCGCAAGAGCTTCGGCAGCTTTGTCGCCGTCGATAATCTCAATCTCAACATCGAGCGCGGCAAGTTCGTCACCCTGCTCGGCCCCTCCGGCTGCGGCAAGTCGACAACGCTGCGCATGCTGGGCGGATTTGAAACGCCGACCGAGGGCCGCATCCTGCTTTCCGGCCGCGACGTGACAATGGTTCCGCCGAACCGGCGCAACGTCAACATCGTGTTCCAGGATTACGCGCTGTTCCCGCACATGTCGGTCGCGAAGAACATCGCCTTCGGCCTGGAGTTGAAGGGCGTCGACAACCGCCAGATCCAGAGGCGCGTATCGGAGCTTCTGGAGCTCGTGCAGCTGCAGGATTTTGCCGGCCGCCTTCCGTCCGAGCTGTCGGGCGGCCAGCGCCAGCGTGTCGCGCTGATGCGCGCTTTGGCGCCCGATCCCGACGTTCTGCTTCTGGACGAGCCGCTTTCCGCCCTCGACGCCAAGCTTCGCCAGACGATGCAGATCGAGCTCAAGGCGATCCAGGAGCAGACCGGCAAGACCTTCATGTTCGTGACCCACGATCAGGAGGAAGCGCTGACCATGTCGGACACGATCGTGGTCATGAACAATGGCCGGATCGAGCAGATGGGCGACCCGGCGACCCTCTACAAGCGCCCCGGTTCCGCCTTCGTGGCGACCTTCCTCGGCGAAACCAATCTGTTGCATTCCGACGTCGTCGGCACTGACGCCGGCGAAGCGGCGGTGCGGTGGAACGGCATGACGATCAGGGCGTCGGCCGGCGCGCTTTCTCCCAAGGCGGGCGACGCGATCTATGTCGTCCTGCGGCCGGAAGCGATCCAATGTTCGGCGCAGGAGCCGGGTGTCGCCAACCGGGTAAAGGGGCGCATCCGCCAGCGCGTTTTCAAGGGCAACCACACATCGCTCAAGGTTGAGATCGGCGAGGGGCATCTGCTCAACGCGCTCGTTCATCCGAGCGAGGTGGAAGGCCTCAGCCGCGACGACATCTGGGTCGGCTGGTCGTCCGAAGCGACGACGCTCATCCCCGCCCGAAACGCGGCTTAGCCGCAACACCTCGACAGCGGGCGCCCAGCTGCGCCCGTTACCCGATATCAATGAAAGTGGAAAACGACATGCGCGTAGGTATCGCAGGTGCTGGCTCTATTGCCTTCGGCACCGCTGCACTTCTTGAAAAACTGGGACACAAGGCAACGCTCTGGTCGCCGTCCGGCACCGGGACTGTGGCACTTGCCGACGGAAAGAGCCTGACGGCCGAGGGTGCCATCCAAGGCACCTTCCTTCCGGCCGTTGCCGAGAGTGCGGAAGATCTCGTCCACGATACCGATGCGATCCTCATCGCGCTGCCGGCCTATGGTCACCGCTTCGTGCTGGACGCAATCGCGCCGCATCTGACTGCCGGACAAGTGGTGATCTTCAGCTCGCACACCTCGTTCGGAGCGCTTTATCTCTCGTCGCTTCTGGCAGCACGCGGCATCACCTTGCCGATCGTTGCCTGGGGCACGACGATCGTCAGCGGCCGGAAGCTCGGCCCTGCGCTGGTGCAGGTGAACACCATCCGCAAGCAGGTCGACCTCGCGACCGTTCCGGCATCGGAAAGTGCGCGCGGCCATGCGGTTTGCACGGCGCTTTTCGGCGAACATTTTGTCGACCGCGGCAGCCTGCTGGCGATCGCGCTTTCGAACCTCAATCCGCAAAACCACCTCGGGATCGCGCTCGGCAACATGTCGCGCATGGAGCGTGGCGAGACCTGGGTCCAGGCCCAGAACGTCACCCCCAATATCGGTCGTCTCCTGGAGACGCTCGACCTCGAACGCCTGGCCGTCGCCGAGAAGCTGCAGCTGAAGGTGCGCGACATTTTTCAGCATTTCCACCTGTCGTTCCATGTGCCGGTCAGCACGATCTCGCAGATGAACCAGGAAATGCATGAGGCCGGACATAACGGCACGGGTCCTGCGACGGCCGACAGCCGCTACGTGACGGAGGATGTTCCCTTCGGTCTGGTCGTCACTGCGCAGCTCGCGCGCCTTGCCGGATGCCCGGCAGACCTGCACGAGGCCGGTATCCGCATCTTCTCGGCCATGTACGGCCGGGACTTCGAAGGCGAGAACGACCTCCTTCCGGAACTGGGTCTTGAGCGATTGGATCTCGAAGGTCTCGATGCCCTGTGCCGCACTGGCTTCCCGCCTGTCGTCGCTGTCGATCGAGCCGAGGGACGTGTCTGAATGAGTGATCGCTTCCTCACCCATCTCCGTTCAGAACTCGAAGGCCTGAAGACGGCTGGGTTGTACAAGTCGGAGCGTGTGATCACCTCGAAGCAGGCAGGTGAGATCAAGGTCGCCTCGGGCGAGCGGGTGCTCAACTTCTGCGCCAACAACTATCTCGGCCTTGCCGACAGTGAAGAGCTGGCCGAGGCCGGCAAGCAGGCGCTCGACCGTTACGGTTACGGCATGGCCTCGGTGCGTTTCATCTGCGGCACGCAGGAGGAACACAAACAGCTGGAGGCACGCATTTCGTCCTTCCTCGGCCTGGAAGACACGATCCTCTATTCCTCCTGTTTCGACGCCAATGGCGGCCTGTTCGAGACGCTGCTCGGCGAAGAGGACGCGATCATCTCCGATGCGCTCAACCACGCCTCGANGGCCTTGCCGACAGTGAAGAGCTGGCCGAGGCCGGCAAGCAGGCGCTCGACCGTTACGGTTACGGCATGGCCTCGGTGCGTTTCATCTGCGGCACGCAGGAGGAGCATAAACAGCTGGAGGCACGCATTTCGTCCTTCCTCGGGCTGGAAGACACGATCCTCTATTCCTCCTGTTTCGATGCCAATGGCGGCCTGTTCGAAACGCTGCTCGGCGAAGAGGATGCGATCATCTCCGATGCGCTCAACCACGCCTCGATCATCGACGGCGTGCGGCTGTCGAAGGCCAGGCGCTTCCGCTACGCCAACAACGACATGGCGGCGCTGGAGGAGGAG
>NZ_LMGC01000038.1:0-213782 GCF_001427045.1 Ensifer sp. Root558
CCTTGAAACAAACCGACAATAGGGTTGCCGCCTTGCAACGGGGCGGCCACGTCCCCATCTCCAGATCTCAAGGTCGCCTGGCCAGGCGACCTGTTCCCCATTGACCTGATCCTACGGCATCGCGCTCAAAGCGGCGAACTTCATTCAGTAAAGGGTTTCCCATGGCTCACTAYCCAGACATCCTGCTTCATATCGACGGCGCCTGGCGGCCGGCGCGTTCCGGCAAGACCATTCCCGTCATCGACCCGGCCAACGAGGAAACGATCGGCCAGGTGGCCTGGGCCGAAGTGGAAGACCTCAATGAGGCGCTTGCGGCCGCCGAGAAGGGCTTCAAGACGTGGCGGGCAACCTCCGCCTTCGACCGCGCCCAGGTGATGCGGTSGGCAGCCGCCCTGCTGCGCGAACGGGCCGGCGACATCGCCTTTCTGATGACGCGCGAGCAAGGCAARCCGCTTGCCCAGTCGAAGGGCGAGATCCTTGGCGCCGCCGACATCATCGAGTGGTTCGCCGAGGAGGGAAAGCGGGCCTACGGCCAGATCATTCCGCCGCGCGCACCCGATGTCACCCAGATGACCGTCAAGCTGCCGGTCGGTCCGGTTGCCGCCTTCACGCCCTGGAACTTCCCGATCAACCAGGTGGTGCGCAAGCTGTCGGCGGCGCTGACCACCGGATGCTCGATCATCGTCAAGGCGCCCGAGGAAACACCGGCGTCGCCGGCCGARCTCATCCGCTGCTTCGTCGATGCCGGGCTTCCGGCCGGCGTCGTCAACCTYGTCTACGGCGTGCCCTCGGTCATCTCGGAATACCTGATCGCCCATCCGGTGATCCGCAAGATGTCGTTTACCGGCTCGACCCCGGTCGGCAAGATGCTGGCGGCCCTTGCCGGCCAGCACATGAAGCGCGCGACGATGGAACTGGGCGGGCATGCGCCTGTCATCGTCACCGATGATGCCGATGTCGAACGCGCCGTCGCCATCATGTCCGCCAGCAAGTACCGCAATGCCGGCCAGGTCTGCGTGTCGCCGACCCGCTTCCTCGTGCAGGAGCGCGTCGCCGATCAGTTCCTCGACGGCTTCGTCGCCGCCTCGAAGACGATCAAGGTCGGCAACGGTCTCGAAGCCGGCGTCGACATGGGGCCGCTTGCCAACGAGCGGCGCATCCCGGCGATCGAAAGCCTGGTTGCCGACGCGCTCGAGCATGGCGCCCGATTGGCGACCGGCGGCCATCGCATCGGCAACCGCGGCTACTTCTTCGAGCCGACGGTTCTGGCGGACGTGCCGCTTTCCGCCCGGATCATGAACGACGAGCCGTTCGGCCCGGTCTCGATCATCAATCGCTTCCATGATCTCGACGAGGCGATCAACGAGGCCAATCGCCTGCCCTTCGGTCTTGCGGCCTATGCCTTTACCGGATCGGAGCGCAGCGCCCACCGCCTGGCAAGCGAGGTCGAAAGCGGAATGATTTCGATCAACCATCTGGGCCTGGCGCTCCCCGAAGTCCCCTTCGGCGGCATCAAGGATTCCGGCTACGGCACCGAGGGCGGNGCGCGGAATTTCGACGGTCTGCTCCAGAGCGATATCGAGTCAAGCGAGGTCGAAAGCGGAATGATTTCGATCAACCATCTGGGCCTGGCGCTCCCCGAAGTCCCCTTCGGCGGCATCAAGGATTCCGGCTACGGCACCGAGGGCGGWTCCGAAGCGATCGAGGCCTATCTGGAAACACGCTTCGTCACGCGAAAGAGCGTCTGACACCGGCCGCAGGCAACTGCCTCGCGACCGAGAAGCAACAAGGGACGGCGCCCGATGGCGCCGTCCCCTGCTTAAAATGCGTTGCTGATCCAGTCCTCATGCCCATGACGGACGCGAACGACGAGGATGTCGCCGTCCGCCTCGACCCGGTAGACGACCAGATGCGCCTTGAACGGATGGATGCGCATCGGCGGCGACAGCTCCGTGCGTTCGCGCGCCATGCGCGGGTTGGCGGCAATCAAGGCGAATACGGCGAAGAGTTCATCGTGATATCGCCGCGCCTGGGCGGAGCCGAAAAGGCGCACCCCATCTGCGGCGATCGCGATGATGTCTTCTTCTGCCGCGACGGAAAGCCGAAACGCCATTATCCGCGCGGCACTTCAGCGCGCGTAAGCGCCGCGGAAAAGAGCTCGTCCTTGGAGCGGGACCCGACGCCGCTCTTCAGACCGTCGTCGACAAAGCGTTGCATCACCGCAACCTTGTCATTTCGCTCCTGATCCCTGCGGATGAGGTCGCGCACATAATCGCTGGCGTTGGCATAACGGCCCGTGCGCGTTTGCGCTTCCACCCAATCCTTCATCGGGTCGGGCAAGGATACGTTCATCGTCGCCATGTCGGTCTCCATTTCCTGCGGGCAAGCATGGCATACTTTGGCAAAGTTTGTCAAATCAGCAAGCCCAGGCTGCCGGTTTTCGCCCCGCACAGCCCCGCATCCTGCTACGCTCGTGCAGACCATCGTGCGGTGCATCGGAGGCGCCGGTCCGGTCTGATCGCCAAGGCGGTTGACTATCGGCATGCCAGCCTTTCTGAATGCCGTCGGCACTACTAAACGTCGGATTGCAATCAGGCCGCAAGAATGACTGAGACGCTTCATCGAAATGCAATGGCAGCAACGGGGTCCGCCCTTTCCGAGCCGGAAAAGAACGTCATCATCGGCGGCGTTCTTCTCTCCATGCTTCTGGCCGCGCTCGACCAGACGATCGTGGCGCCGGCGATGCCGACCATCGGCAAGGCGCTGGGACATAGCGACTACCTGCCCTGGGTCGTGACCGGCTACCTCCTGACCGCGACGGCCATGGCGCCGCTTTACGGCAAGATCTCGGATATCTACGGACGGCGGCCGACGATCTTTGCGGCCATCATCATTTTCCTTGCGGGATCGCTGATAAGCGCGCTGGCGCCCAACATGCTGACACTGATCGTAGGCCGTGCGGTGCAGGGTCTTGGTGGCGGCGGCCTGTTTGCGCTGGCGCAGACCGTCATCGGCGATCTCGTACCGCCCAAGGAACGGGCGCGTTACGCCGCCTGGATATCGGGAACCTGGGCGGTCGCGAGCATCGCCGGGCCGCTGCTCGGCGGCACCTTCGCCGAGCATCTGCACTGGTCGCTGATCTTCTGGATCAATATCCCGCTGGGGCTGGTGGCGATGGCGATCATCAACAAGCCGCTGAGGAAGCTGCCGACCGTCGCCCGCGCGCATCGTATCGACGGGGCCGGAGCTCTATTGCTCGTCGCTGCGACTTCGCTATTGCTGCTTGCGCTCAACTGGGGCGGCAGCCGCTATCCATGGCTTTCCGCCGTCATACTCGGCTTGCTTGGCGCTTCCGTCGTGCTCTGGTTCGCCTTTGCCTTGCGGCTGCGCAGGGCGAGCGAACCGCTGATCTCGCTGGAAGTGCTTGCCAATCCCATCGTCCGCTACGGAACGCTCGCGATGTTTCTGGCGCAGGGCGCCAATGTCGGGCTCTCGGTCTATATCCCCGTCTATGCGCAAACGTTCCATGGCCTGTCGGCCAGCAGTTCGGGCGTGGTGATGCTCGGCCTGCTGCTTGGGACCGTCTGTGGAGCGACGACCAGCGGGCGGACGATACCGCGCATCGTTCACTATAAGAGGATGGCGCTGGTCGGCGGCGCGCTGGCCTTGCTTTGCCTGGCGGCCCTTGCTGCTCTCGCCGGTCGGACCTCGCTCGTCGTCCTCGAAATGCTGACATTCGCCGCCGGTTTCGGCTCGGGCATGACCTTTCCGGTGGCGACGATTTCGGTCCAGAACGCCGTCGACCAGGCGCATCTTGGCGTCGCAACCGGTGTTCTGACGTTCCTGCGATCGCTCGGTGGCGCCCTCGGCGTCGCGGCATTCGGCGCGATCGCTCTTGGCAACGGACTGCCGCTTGCTGGCGAAGGGGTGGAACCGCTCGGCACGACGGTTACCTCGGCCGTGCCCTTCACCTATATCTTCATCGCGAGCGCCGCAGCGATGGCGGCGGCGCTCATCTTCTTTCATCTCATGCCGGAAAAACCACTGCGAGGCCGCGACGAAAATCCCGTCGCCGCAGTCGTCGAATAGCTGGCCGCGCCGGCGCCGGCGCGGTCATGAACGGCATGCGGTTCGCGGGCTCAGAACTCCGCCTTCAGCGACGCGTAGAAGGTACGTCCCGGGCCGGGCTGCTGCACCAGGCTCAAGGGATCGACATAATAGGCGTCGGTCAGGTTCTCGATGCGGAAGCTCGCCGTCAGGGTCTCGTTGATCCGGTACTCGGCGAACGCGTCCACCAGCGTATAGGGCTTCCAGTCGATCAGCGAGATGAACTGGGAAGCGCCCTGCGCGGTCACGTCGCCATGACCGATCGCGCGCGATCCTGTACGAGAAATCCGCCCGCCAACCGTCAAGGCGTCGTCGAGGAATGTCTGCGACAGCGTCAGCGCGACCGTGTATTCCGGCGGCACCTGGTTGGTGGCGTAGTCGGCATAGAGCGACTTGTGTCCGCAAGTGGTCGCTGTTCGGCAAAACTCGACGTCGGTGTAGTAGTTGGCGGCGAGCTCGGCGGTAAAGCCGCCGCGTTCATAACGACCGGACAGTTCTATGCCCTGGAAGTGCGCGCCGGCAATGTTGTGAATGCGCATGCCGGAGATCCCGCGCGGATCAGTATACCATTCGCGCGAGATGTAGTTGTCGACATTCCAGTCGAAGAAGCCGAGCTTCATCATCGCCTGGTCGTCGGCCGAAAATACGCCTTCGCGCCTCAGGTTGGTGCCCACCTCCCAATTGCTCGACCGTTCCGGCCGCAGGTTGGAATTGACGTTCATGGTGAAGGCCGAAACGCCCTCGAAGATGCTCGGCGAGCGCAGTGCGTTCGAGTAGTTCACATAAAATTGAGTGCCGTCGAAAGGCTCCAACGTCACGCCCACCGAGGGGCTGAAGCCGCCGTCGCTGAGGGCTGTGTCGTAGGTGTAGCCCGGTCGGGCCTGTTCGGGGGCATTTCGATCCTCGGTCCAGTAGTGCTGGTAGCGCAGGCCACCATTGATCGTCAGCCAATCGGTGGCTTTCCAGGCAGCCTTGGTGAAGGCCGCCGCCTCCTGCCGCGTGCCATCGCGAAGGTCGAGCCAGGTCTCCAGTTCCGGTGTGAACTTGCTCGGTCGCGTATCCTCGCTCAGGAACGACAGGCCGTAGGTCAGGTCGAGCGCGCCGTAGTCGGTCGACAAGACCGACGTGTTTGCGACATCGGCGCCCCACATGAAGGTGTCGGAGCCGGTGCGGAAATCGGCCGGCAGGCCGAAATCTCCGGGCTGCGGATAGAGCACGCCGCTCCGCCGGGGATTGCGCAGCTCCAGCCGCGTGGCCCAGAGATTGGCCTTGAGATCGATGAGGTCGTTGTCGTCAGGCTTCCAGCCGTATCGAAGCGTGCCGGCATCGACCTTCGTTCCCGCCGTCTGGCCCTGCTGCATCGCCTGACCCCGATCCGAGGTCAGGCGCGACGCCAGGAGGTCGCCGGCCTCGCTGCGAAAACCATTGTAGCCGAACTGCAGGCTGTGACCGTTCTCGAAGCGAACTGTGCCCTTGGCGAGATAGGACTTTGTCTGGAGCTGGGTGTTCAGCACCTCCTCGCCGGCGCGGTAGTTGGCGATGCCAATATTGTCGATATAGTCTTTCCAGCCCCGGGCGGGCGGCAGGCATACGCCGCTCTCATAGCAGAAGGGTCGCGGCCCCATACTCACCGGTACTGCCGAGGGTCCGTTGGTGCCCGCGTGATAGTTGCCCTGCCGGCGATAGGCGTAACCGGCAAGGAGGTCGACGTTTTCTTCCTGCATCGCACCGACGATGCTGCCCGAGCCGCTGGTCGGATCGAAGAACGAGGGGCGGTCCATTCCGTCGCTTTTTGCCGTTGCGACCGGAGGCGCCCAGGTGCCCCCCGGCCAGGCATAGCCCGCCGTGGTGCCGGCCGGCGGCGGCTTGGATGTGTTGGTGCCAAAGCCGCCTTTGACCCGAAGGCCGAATGTGTGCCCCTCCTTCACGATGTCGCCGGCGTCGAGCGTGCGCATCGCCACCGTGCCGGAGATACCGCTCGATGCGACGTCCGATCCCTTGGTGATATCGACGCCCCCCAGGAAATCCGGATCGACGAAGGTCCGGTTGGAGATGCCCTGATAGCCCTGATAGACCGTGGCCGAATTGCTGGCTCCGTCGACGGTGACGGCAACGCGGCCCATACCCTGCATGCCGCGGATGTTGACGTCGACGGCGCCGGCGCCGTTGCGCGCTTCGCCGGAAAGCACGCCCGGCGTGCCGCGGAAAATGTCGGCCGGGCTCGAGCCGCGGAAGCGGTCGATATTTTCTTGCGAGATGTAGGCGGTCGGCGCAGCCGTTTCATAGGGCGCATCCACCGGATTGATGATGCCGCCGCCGGCGACGATCGGCGCAAGCATCGTCTCGCCGTTGGCCGCACCGACCGCGTGCGCACCGGAAACGCGCTCGGTGATCGTGACGGTCCCGCCGTTCAGGCTATAGGAGAGGCCGCTGCCGGACAAAAGCTGGGAGAGCGCCTCTGCCGGGGGGATCGGTCCGCTGACGGCAGGCGCGGATTTCCCCTGGGTCAGCGATGCCGAATAGGCAAGTCTCAGCCCCGACTGCCGCGCAAATGCCGTAAGCGCCGCGGTCAGGGACTGCGCCGGTATGTCGAAGGTGGTGGCGCCGGAACGGGCAGACCGTTCCTGTTGTGCCAGAGCCGGCATTGCCGTTTGAAGTGAACCGACCGCCGTGGTTGCGACCACGACCGCGCCAAGAAGTTTGTTTCGCCCCGTTTGTCTGGACATCTGATCCCTATTCCCATGCTTTGAGCGAGGGATCGTTCTTCCTGCTGGCAGGACACACCCCTCAAAAGCCGAGACGAGGCGTCACCCAAAAACCCGCAACGATGTTCGAAAAAAAATGAAACCGGCTAGACCGCCGAGATCAATGTCACGAAGCGCGTCATGCGCGTGACCCGGATCGGCAGGCCGGACGCAAGTGCTGAAAGCGAGGCGTCAGGGGTTCTGAGATCCAGCACCGCGCTGACCAATGTCGACTTCGAGCGGTCGTGGCTGAAGACGATCCAGCCGCCGTGATAGCGGCTAAGGGCAGCGACGACGTCGCCGAGCCTGCGGTTTTCGGCGACATACATGCCGGACTGCCATGCGAGTGCGATTGCCGGATCCTGCACGACAGGGTTACCGATGGCGCCGTCACCCCCGACCGACACGCGCTCTCCCTCGGCGATCGTAACGCCCATGAGGTCCCCGCCTGCCATTGGCGATACGCGAACGGAATGGCGGGTGACAGCAATGCCGAGCGAACCATCGGCGGCATTGGCGTCCACGTCGAAGGCGGTTCCAAGGGCCTTGACGATGGTTTCACCTGAGGCAACCTGAAAGGGTCGTGCGTCCGCCGCCACGTCGAAGAATGCCTGGCCTTCCTTCAGAACCACCCGGCGCGCCCGTTCGTCGAAATCCACGTCCATCGCAGTGCGCGCGTTGAGGACCACCCGTGACCCGTCGGGCAGGTCGATCGAACGCGTCTCTGCCGTGGTGGTCGCATAGTCGGAGCCGAGGATGCGCAGCCAGGGGCGCGAAGCGGCAAGCCCGCCTCCCAGAACAGCGATGCCGAACGCGCCGGTCAGAAGACGGCGGCGCGAAAGGAGTGCGGTGTCGCGGCCGGGATAGACGAGACCGGTTTGGCGATCGCGCCGCAGATGTGCCGCATCGTCCCACAAGGCTTCCGCTTCGACCGCCGCCGCCTCGTGCTCGGCACTTTGTCCGCGCCACGCATGATAGGCGCGTTGGTCCTCGCTGGTCGCCTCGCCGGAATGCAGCCGGACGACCCAGGCGAGCGCCGCGTCGGAGATGTCCCTTGCGGGACATTGCGTTGTCGCTGATGCCGGTTTCATCGCCGCCCCTTGTCAGACATGGTCCAGCTCGCGCCGCACGTCGCGGCAATGGCTCAGGGCACGCAGCATGTGCTTTTCGACCATGCTGACCGAGATACCCAGCGTTTCGGCTATTTCGCGGTGCGAAAGGCCCTCGACCTTGTTCATGATGAAGGCCGTTCGGCAGGCCACGGGCAACTCGTTCAAGAGAACGGAAAGGGCTGCGACCTTGTCGCGAAATTCCAGCCGCAACGCAAAATCGTCCGACGATGACAGACGGTCTGCCTGGTCCAATTCGACCCGGCGCGACCACTCCCGCTCGAGCTTGATGCGAAAGTCGATCGCCGCATTTCGCGCTGCCCTGAACAGGTAGGAACGCGGGTGCTCGACGCTGCGGCGGTCTACCCTCACCATGCGCAGATAGGCGTTCTGCACAACTTCCTCACCGTCATCCCGATTGCCGATCAGGCGCGATGCATAGCGCACCACCTCCTTGTGGTGACGTCTGAAGAGCAGACCGAGCCAGTGATTGAGAGAGCTTGCCATCAGCCACCCTTCCTAGCGAAGCGCGCCACGGCGGTCTTGGGGGTGGATTTCTTCAGGCATGATGCAAACTTCGCGGGAAAACCTGCGGCTCGTCCGATGCGGCACGCTAATACTTGTCTCTTATACTCATGTTTTAGAGCCCGACAAGCGCCTTTGCGCGAAAACGCGGGGATTGGATCGCCGGCACCGAACCCCGGATGGCTCCGGGCAGTCGGTACCGGCGGCATTTATTGCTGATCAGAAGAAAATCGATCCAGGCTCTGTTTCAAACGGCCTGTTCGAAGTCTGTCGAAACGGAAACCGTGTGCCACTGGGCAAGAAGATCGCGATCCGAAGCGTGTTTGGCCTCGATCGCAGCCACCGTGTCGCTGCCAAGCGGAAGCCGGACCGGCGGCTGCTCCGCATCGACGAACGCGATCAGTACGTCCGCAAGCCTGTCGGGGTTGCCCGGCTGGTTGTGGCTGATCTCCTTCGCCTTGCTGCGAACGGCACCTGCGGTCTCCGCATAGTCGCTGATCTCGATCGGGCTGACGCTCAGTGATGTCGAGTCGAGAAAATCCGTGCGGAAATAACCGGGCTCGATCGCCGTCGCGTAGATTCCGAGGGGCGCGAGTTCCGCCGCCAAAGCCTCGGTCAGTCCCTCGACGGCAAACTTCGTCGAGCAGTAAACGCCGAAACCAGGTCCGCTGCGGTAGCCGCCGACGGATGAGAAGTTGAGGATCCGCCCATGGCGTTGGCGGCGCATGTGCGGCAGCACCGCGCGGGTCACGGCCAGAAGTCCGAAGACGTTGGTCCGATAGAGCGCTTCAATCTCGGGACCTGTCGCTTCCTCGACCGCGCCCAGGAGACCGTAGCCGGCGTTGTTGACCAGGATGTCGATGCGCCCGAAGCGCGCGATCGCCTGGCCCACAGCCTGATGCGCCTGGGCCTCGTCAGTGACGTCGAGCGCGACCGCCAGGAGATTGGGATGATCCCCGAAGCGGTCCGCGATCGCCCTGGGATTGCGCGCCGTCGCGACCACCTGATCACCCTTCGCCAGGGCCTTTTCAACGATAAGAGCACCAAATCCACGGGATGCGCCAGTGATGAACCACGTATGCATGTGAACCTCCGGTTTGTTTCGCCGCTCGATCGTCGGCGGCTGGGAAGGTTGTACTGCGAGACGTCTGCTGAGATAATCGACTGGATTCTTGTTGATTTGTTGAATAGCATTCATCAATGCGAACCATATCGCCGTCCGACCTGTCGCCTTTCCTTGCGCTCGCCCGCCACCAGAGCTTCCGCCGTGCCGCCGACGAGATCGGCTGCACGCCGTCCGCACTCAGCCACGCCTTGAAGGCGCTTGAGGAGCGCCTGGACCTTAGGCTCTTCAACCGGACCACCCGCAGCGTTGCGCTGACCGAGGCGGGAGAACTTCTGCTCGCCCGCGTGGCGCCCGCCTTCCGCGACATCGAGGACGCCCTTGACGATCTCAACAATTTCCGGGGAGCGCCGATCGGACGGTTGAGGCTCAACACGGCGCGCGCTTCGGCAAAAATGGTTCTCCTGCCAATCGTTGCGCGGTTTCTCGAAAGTCATCCGAAGGTCAACATCGAGATCGTCGTCGATAACGACCTTGTCGACATGGTGTCGGAGGGTTTCGATGCGGGTGTTCGCTTTGGCGAGATCGTCGCGCAGGACATGATCGCCGTCCCGATCGGTCCGCGCCAGCGTACCGCGATCGTGGCAACACCTTCCTTCTTCGAGCGCCACGCAAGGCCGACCGCTCCCGAGCATCTGAAGGCGCTGTCCTGCATCGGACTGCGCTTCGGCAGCGGAAGGCTCTATGCCTGGGAGTTCGAGCGCGGCGGTGTCGAAGTTCAGGTCGAGGTGACCGGTGCCCTGATCGTCGATGACCAGGACACGATGGTCGATGCGGCCCTTCTCGGCGCGGGGATCGCCTTTGCCTTCGAGGACCAGGTGCGCGCGCTCATCGACGAGGGCAAGCTGGTCCGCGTCCTTGAAGACTGGTGCCCCTATTATGGTGGCTTCTATCTCTATTATCCGAGCCGACGCCAGATGCCGGCGGCGCTCAGGGCATTCGTCGATTTCGCCAGGGTCTGGGACAAGTCAACGCCTTGAGCCGTAACGGCGCAAGCGATCGTCGAGCCCGCTCGCTGCCCCCCCCTTTCCGCGTAATGTCCGTGCAACCTCGCGTTTACAATCGTCTCGGCAAGGTTTTACTGACACCGGTCTATGCCGCCTCAATAAAAGCGTCAGCCGAACGGCGTTGCCGGTCCAACAACATGGTGCGGATAGTGTGGAAGCTCTGGCCACGGTCTCTCAAGCAACGTCTCATTGCACACTTGCTGGTTCTGCAGCTGGCGGTGCTTCTTGCGTTCGGCATATCCTTCGTCACGCTGCTCGTCGTCGCTGACGAAGGCGGCGCGCTCGTCAGTCCCGCCCCGGTCGAGACGGCGTTCCGCGCGATCAAGCGGAGTGCCAGCGGCAAGCTCGAACTCGCTGACACCGCGGAACTGGCACGCGTTCGTCGCGAGCAACCGCATTTCTGGTTCATCGCGCGCAGCGACGGGGCGAGATCGTTCAGTCCGGCGACGTACCGGACATCTACCGCGGCATGACCGTGGCCCTCGACCGAATGACCTATTCGGACATCCGCGACGACGGCCCGCCATCGAACTATCTCGCCGTCATCCGGCGCATGACAAACGAGGAAGGCAGCTTCACCGTATTCGGACAGGGAACGCTTCTGAGCCAACCTTCGCTCATCCTCTCGTTCTCACGCCTGTTCGTCGCGCCGATGCTGGTGCTGCTCGCGCTCGTCACGATCTTCGCGGTGCCCCGCATCGTCAACCGGGCGATCCGGGGCATCTCCGATCTCGCCCGCGAAACGGATGAGATCAACATTACGCACCGGAGCCACCGGCTGGCCGAAACGGCGGTTCCGAGCGAGGTCCGCCCGCTCGTGCGCGGCATCAACAGCGCCCTTCACCGGCTCGATCAATCCTATGGCCAACATCAGCGCTTCATTCTCGACGCCGCCCATGAGCTGCGGACGCCTGTGGCCATTCTTCAGGCGCGGCTCGACTTGCTCGCCTCAGGGCCGGAGCGCGACCGGTTGATCTCCGACTGCGAAAGGATTTCAGCGCTTGCCGAGCAGTTGCTCGATCTGCAACGGCTGGAAGCCGACGCCAGGCCCTTCACCGCCGTGGACCTCGTCGCGCTCTGCCGCAACGTCGCTGCCGACCTTGCTCCGCTCGCCATCGACGAAGGCTACGACCTGTCGTTTGAACAAAACACCGAGCAGTCGCTGATACAGGGCGACGCAGTCTCGCTCGAACGGGCGGTTACCAATCTCGTCCAGAACGCGATCGAGCATGCCGGGAACCAGGGCGTGATCGTCGTACGGGTCGAGCCGGACGGCGTGATCGAAGTCAGCGACGACGGCCCGGGCATCCCGGAGGCGGAACGCGAGCGCGTCTTCGAGGCTTTTTACCGCCTCAAGCCGCGCGAACGTGGCGCTGGTCTCGGCCTCAATCTCGTTCTGCAAATCGCGCAGCGACACAAAGGCCGCGTGAGCATCCTCACCTCACAGAGCGGCGGTGCCTGCTTCCGGCTGGCCTTTGAGAACGGACGCATCTGAGCTGCAATCCGTAGTACCCCCAACAGGCAAGTGTGAGCGTAGTCCGAGTACCAGCCGCCCGAAAGCGGCCGAAATGGGCCCTTTCGGCGGAAAAAAATCGATCCGGGATCTATTTCGGCGGTTGGAAAGCAAAATTTAACCATACTTCTCCATCTTTTGTCCATCAGTCGTCAAGAAGGGGACAATCCAGAAATCGCGCAGCGGCGTTCGCTCGCCGGGCTGAGAGCCTTTGTGAGATTTTCTGGCTTGATTTGCGTTGTTGAGTAAGATCATTCGCCCACAGTCTTTGCACCGTCTGTTGCGCCCATTGCTGATCGCTTGCTGCGGCACCGCCCTCGTCGGCGCGGCTGCGTGGTCGCTTGTCGGCATGGCCGCGATCGGCAGTTCCTACGCGCATGGTTCCGGCCGCCTGCTGCCGAAGCCGCAGCTGCATTTGGCCGAGACGACCAAAGAGCGCGCCTGGGACAAGCACGCCAGAACCAACCAGGCGACGCGGCTCGTGGCCGCCGCCGCGGCGCAGCCCGTCATGGTCGCAAGCCTCGCTCCCAGCGAGGCGAGGTTCGGGCACGATGCCCTGTTCCCGATAGATGCGGAAACGATCGGCAAGAGCGCCCGGATTGCAGCCGCGGTGAAAAAGGCTGTTCTCTCGTCCGAGAAAGTCGCGAGCAACCCCGTTCCCGCTACCCAGGTTCACCATCAGATCGCAACGGTAAAGCTCCCGGCGCCAGAACGCTTCGCGCCGGTGGCGTCTGTTGCCATTGCCAAGAACCCGGTCCAGCTCGCCTACGCCACCCCCTCACAGAGCCACGTGGAAGGCAGCGCCTTTTCGGCTCTGTTGACGGCGCCGTCCGAGGACGATCTCGCCGAACAACCGGACCAGGACCAGGCTGAAGACACGGCCGCCCTGCCGAGCCATGAGGACACGCCCTCGGTCGGTCCCATGCCGCAATTCCGCCCCCGCACCGCGCAAGCGGAAAAGCCGCCCGCCGAAGACGAAAAGCCTGCGACCAAGCAGGCGGAAGACGCAGCGGTGAAAAAGGAAGAAGAGACAGCCAAGGCAGACGCGGACGAAGCGCCGAAGAAGCAGAAACTTGCCTATGCACGGCCGGAAGATCCGACCGAGAACAGTGCCGGCACCGGTTTCGGCCAGGCGTTGCGTAACATGTTTGGCGGCGGAGCGAAGGCCGGCAACGGCGTCGCCGTCTACGACATCACCGCTGCCAAGGTCTATATGCCTGACGGCAGTGTGCTCGAGGCGCATTCCGGTATCGGCAAGATGGCCGACAACCCGCGCTACGTCGACGTCAAAATGACCGGACCGACCCCGCCGCACACCTACAATCTCAGGATGCGCGAAACGCGTTTCCACGGGGTCGAGGCAATCCGCATGCTGCCGGTCGACGGAAGGAACAAGCACGGCCGCGACGGTTTCCTGACGCATAGCTACCTGCTGCGCGGCAAGCGCGCGGAATCCCATGGCTGCGTCGCCTTCGCCGACTATCCGCGTTTCCTGACCGCCTTCAAGCAGGGCAAGGTCAAGCAGATCGTCGTGGTGCCGAGCGGCGGACGCGCGGCCGGCATGCGCCTGGCACAGAACGGCCGGAACTCCTGAGCGGAGCCGGCCAAC
This sequence comes from Ensifer sp. Root558, assembly GCF_001427045.1. Classification (NCBI taxonomy): domain Bacteria; kingdom Pseudomonadati; phylum Pseudomonadota; class Alphaproteobacteria; order Hyphomicrobiales; family Rhizobiaceae; genus Ensifer; species Ensifer sp. Root558. The sequence goes on from NZ_LMGC01000038.1 coordinate 13,738, forward strand.
GGTTGGATCGCAGGCAGCGGACGGTAAAGGTCTTTCGCTGACGAGGAACGGGCACTAAGATCCGGCCCTCGACAGGAGCGAGAACGAAGAGGACCGGGAGCCCGTCATGTGCCGAAACATCAAACCCCTGTTCAATTTCGAGCCGCCGGCGACGAACGCCGAGATCCATGACGCTGCGCTGCAGTTCGTGCGCAAGCTAAGCGGAACGAGCAAGCCGTCCAAGCGGAACGAAGCGGCGTTCGAGCACGCGGTCAATTCGATTGCGGCATGCGCGCAAGAACTGCTCGATGCGCTCGAGACGTCACAGCCCCCACGCAACCGGGAAGAAGAAGCAGCCAAGGCGCGCGCTCGGTCCGCCCTCCGCTTCGCCTGACGGCGGCAAGAGGCTGGCCGCGCGCTCAGCCTAAATCGCAAATACCGTTGCCCGGCGCAGCGTCACGTAACCGGTGTCGCCGGCCTTCACGATCCGCTCCGGCTCCAGGTCCAACTCCAGCGGCACGCCACGCTCGGTCGTCGCGACCACCCGGCGGCCGCCAGGGCGATCCATCACCCGGCTGATATTGGCCGCGATACCCGGGCCTCCCGCCGCCCAGTCGAGATCGACCGGCCGGGCGTAAAGCTCGGCCTTGCCGTCGGCGATCCCTGCGGCATCGATGACCGCGCCATCGGCATAGGCCCGACCATCGCGCACCTCGGCGGGAAGCATGTTGGCATCGCCGAGGAACTTCATGACGAAGGCCGATTTCGGCTCGCGGCAGACCTCCTCCGGCGTGCCCTGTTGAACGATATGGCCATCCTTCAGGATCACCACGCGGTCGGCGAGATCGAGCGCCTCTTCCTGGTCGTGCGTGACGAAGAGCGTGGTGATGCCGAGCTCACTATGGATTTCGCGCAGCCAGCGTCGCAGCTCACGCCGGACATTGGCATCAAGCGCGCCGAAAGGCTCGTCCAGCAGCAGCACCTTTGGATCGACGGCAAGCGCGCGGGCAAGTGCGACGCGCTGGCGCTGACCGCCGGAGATCTGCGCCGGAAACCGTTCGCCGAGCCCTTCGAGGCGAACCAGGCGCAACAGTTCAGCGACCCGCGCATGGATGGCCGCCTTGTCGCGCTTGACCTTCGAGACCTCCATGCCGAAGGCGATGTTCTGCGCCACGGTCATATGCGGGAAAAGCGCGTAGTGCTGGAACACGAAGCCGACGCCGCGATCGCGCACCGGGATGTCGGTCGCATCCTGGTCGCCGAAATAGATGTGACCGCCATCGGCGAATTCGAGGCCGGCAACCATGCGCAATATCGTCGTCTTGCCAGAACCGGAGGGCCCAAGCAGCGCGACGAGCTCGCCGCTTTCGATCTCCAGGGAGACGTCCTTGACGGCACGGAAGGTTTGGAAAGTCTTGACGACGTGGTCAAGGCGGATCTTCATGATGCATTCTCCGCGGAATTGGCAACTGGGCGGACGCGGCCCGCCCCTTGGCGCTCCAGAGCGACCTTGGCGATGATGGTGAAGACGGCGATGAGCGCCAGAATGGACGCCGACGCAAAAGCGCCCGCCGCCTGATAGTCGTGATAGAGCAGCTCGATATGGAGCGGCAGGGTGTTGGTCTGGCCACGGATGTTACCAGAGACGACCGAAACCGCGCCGAACTCGCCCATCACGCGCGCATTACAAAGGACGACGCCGTAGAGCAGCGCCCACTTGATGTTGGGCAAGGTCACCGAAAAGAAGGTGCGGAAGCCGGAAGCGCCGAGGGAAACGGCCGCCTCTTCGAGATCGCGCCCCTGGGCCTGCATCAGCGGAATGAGCTCCCGGGCGACAAACGGCGCGGTGACGAACATCGAGGCGAGCACGATGCCTGGAATGGCAAACAGGATCTTGATGCCATAGGCATCAAGTGTCGGACCAAACAGGCCCTGCAGCCCGTAGACGAAGAGATAGGCAACACCCGCGACGATCGGTGAAACCGAGAACGGGATCTCGATCACCACCAGCAGGAAGCCCTTGCCGCGGAAATCGAATTTGGTGATCGCCCAGGCGGCGGCCACGCCGAAGGCGGTGTTGATGGGTACGGCGATCAGCGCCGCAAGCACGGTCAGCATGATCGCATGGCGCGTGTCGGGATGCAGGATCGTGTCGCGATAGACCTGCCAGCCTTTGGCAAAGGCTTCGACGCCGATGATCAGCAGCGGCGCGAGAATGAGGAATGCGCCGATGATCAGCACGATACCGATAAGGGCGCGGCGGAACACGGGGCCGTCACCGACCCGCGGCAGCGTGCGTACGGTCTTTTTGAAACTCATGGTCAAGACCTCCGCGTGTAGCGCAGCGCCCGCGCCTGCAGCCAGTTGGTTACCGCGAGCATGAGGAAGGCCGTGAGCAGCAGGACGGACGCGATCGCCGCCGCTGCCTGATAGTCGTATTCCTCAAGCCGGATGAAGATCAGCAGCGCGGTGATCTCGGTCGACATCGGCTGGTTGCCGGCGATGAAGATGATCGCGCCGAATTCGCCGAGCGAGCGGGCGAAGGACAAAGAGACGCCGGCGAGAAGCGCCGGTGTCAGCAGCGGCAGAATGACCTTGCGGAAGATCGCGAGGTCCGAGCCGCCAAGCGACTGGGCTGCCTCCTCCAGCGCCGGATCGAGATCCTCCAGTACCGGTTGCACCGTGCGCACGATGAAGGGCAGCGAGGTGAAGCACATGGCGATCATGATGCCGATAGGCGTATAGGCAACCTTGATGCCGTAGTCTTCGAGGATTGAGCCAAACACGCCGTTGGTCGTGAAAAGTGCGGTCAGCGAAATGCCGGCAACGGCCGTCGGCAAGGCAAACGGCAGGTCGACCATGGCATCGACGATGCGGCGCCCCGGAAAGCGGTAGCGCACCAGCACCCAGGCGAGCGCCAGGCCGAAGAAGAGATTAAAGAGCGTCGCGCCAAGGGCGGCCGTCACGGTGACGCGATAGCTTGCGAGTGCCCGCGGCGACGAGACGATCTGCCAGTAGTCGAGAGGGCCGAGGCTTGCGGCCTTGAACACGAGGGCTGCCAGCGGCAGAACGACGATCAGGCTCCCATAGAGCAGCGTCACCCCCAGCGACAGGCGTAACCCGGGCAGGACATTGCGTCTCAAGCGTTCATTTCCTTGTCATGTCATGGTGAAACCCGGCAGACGGTTCGTCTGCCGGGCTGACTGAATGCGAGTTTAAAGAGCGATCAGCGGCTGCCGTAGAGCTTGTCCAGAATGCCGTCGGAAGCGAAGTGCTCTGCCTGGATCTTGCTCCAGCCGCCAAAGACGTCGTCGACATTGACGAGGCGAATGTCGGGGAACTGCGCCTTGAATTCCCCGGCGACCTTTTCGTTGCGGACGCGGTGGCCGAACTCGGCGGCGATGCGCTGGCCTTCCTCGGTATAGAGGAAATCGAGATAGGTCTTGGCGAGCGCCTGAGTGCCGTGCTTCTCGGCGACCTTGTCGACGACCGCGACCGGGAACTCGGCGAGCAGGCTGACCGACGGGATGACGGCCTCGACCTTGTCGGCGCCATACTGTTTGGCGATGCTGCGGGTCTCTGCCTCGAAGGTGATCAGGACGTCGCCGGTTTCGCGCTCGACGAAGGTGGTCGTCGAGGCGCGGCCGCCGGTGTCGAACACCGGAACGTTGTCGAAGATCTTGGTAATGTAGGCTTCGATCTTCGCCTCGTCGCCTTCATAGGCCTCCTTGGCCCAGGCATAGGCCGCCAGATAGGTGTAGCGCGCATTGCCCGACGTTTTCGGATTGGGGAAGACAGCGTGAACATCGTCACGGGCGAGATCGGACCAGTCCTTGATGTTCTTCGGGTTGCCCTTGCGCACCAGGAAGGACGGGAAGGAATAGAAAGGCGAGGCATTGTTCGGGAACGCCTTCGCCCAATCCTTGGAGACAAAGCCGTTCTTGGCCAGGAACTCGATATCGGTGGTCTGGTTGAAGGTGACGACGTCGGCTTCCAGGCCTTCGAGGATCGAGCGGGCCTGCTTCGACGTGCCGGCATGCGACTGGTCGATGGTCACGCCCGGATGCTGCTTGATGAAGGCCTCGTTCTCGGCAACGAAGAGCTCGCGGGAAACGTCGTAGGAGGCGTTGAGAAGCTTCGTCGGCTCCTGTGCCAGCGCAGGGGTCACAAAGTGCGCGACAAGGGTGGCGCCGAGAATGAGGAGGCGTTTCATGCGGTTCTCCGGTGTTGATGCTGACCCAGAACCTATCGGCAGGCATGTGGGAGCGCGAGGGAACGCGGACCCTGGTTGTGCCAAGCCTTAGAAATTTCGTCTCGTTTCCGCTCAGTTTCGCGGAGTTTTTGCCTCAGCTTTCCCAAGGCAACCAATAGCTTACAGTCAGGGCTTATTCAGCACGCGCCACACGTCGATATGGTCGGCCCGTTGACGATAGAACACGAGGTATGGGTAGCTCTTCAGACCGACACTTCGCCAATGAGGGAGCGCCAGTTCGTAGGCAAAGCGCAACGAACCGGATTCCGGACGCGCAACAATCAACGCATAGGCAGCCTGAAACGCGTCGCCAAAAGCGTGAGCGACGTCAGCCCCAGCCTACGTTGCATAACACTCGATCGCCGCCTCGACGTCGCTGCTGGCCGGTTGACGCGAAATGACCGGCTTGTTGCTCACTTGGCCGATCGACCACGAACCCGGTCACGCAAATCGGCGAAGTAGCCAGCGTCGGTCGGGTCGGCTTGTGCGGAAGAGGCACCATCGAGCAATAGCCGACGCAGATTGAGCCAGTCCTGATCCCGGCGGATCAACTCCCGGATAGACTCGCTGCTCGTACCATAACCCCGCCGGGCGACCTGCTCGTCGACGAAGCTTTTGAGAGAGTCCGGGAGGGAAATGTTCATGGTGTTCATGGGTGGCAGAATAGCGCATTCGGCAAAAACTGGCATGAATGGTGATCTTTAACACCAGAGCCGATCGCCTTACGCGGGGAACCTCTCGGCCGCAGCAATATGACAATCGGGGACTAGATACATCCTTGGCGCTTTGACTAGATAGGCGTTCAAGGCAGGGTTGGCGATTCGATGACGATATACTTCAAGGCAGGAATTTCCGATGAAATGGCGCTCGGGATGATCGAGCGTTGTTTCTCCGATGCGAACGACTATGACGGCTATCTCGACATTTTTGCCGACTACACCGAAAAGACCGTCTCGTGGAGCAAGGGCAGATCCGTCGAGGAGTTCAAGGACCAGATCACCGAGGCGCTGCGCGCGGCCTGGGAAGCTTCGCCCTTCTGGCAGGTCTATGAGCGCCGCGAAGAGCGGGACGACGCCGGCACCAACGAAATTCGAAGGGCAGCGATCGCCCTGACCCGCACCTATGGCGGCGTGGTCGTGATCACGCTCAGCCTGCTTGGAAGGCGCAGCAGCGCAAATGACCTCGAGCTGGTGTTCGTCTGCTTCCAGGAAGATGCGCAACGCCGGAATTTCCGCGTGCGTTATGACGGGAAGTTCATTCCGTCCTTGAACGCCTGACGCCCACCCCGGCGCTATGGAGACGAAGGGCGATGACAACCGAATATGATGCCGATGACGCCTTCGCCCTGATCGTTGCAAGTTACCGCCAGGTGACCGGCAAAGAGCTGGTCGACCATCCGTTCGACGGCCGCTGGCTTTACGAGAACGCACCCTTTGCGCTTTTGGCGCACGACCGGTCGGACGACCCGCGTTTCTTCTACGCGAACAAAACCGCCCAGGCCTGCTTCGGCTACAGTTGGCAGGAGTTCATCGGCATGCCGTCGCGCCTCTCGGCCGAGGCGCCGAACCGCGAGGAACGGCAGCGTCTTTTAGACAGTGTCTCCACCAAGGGCTTCATCGACAGCTATCGTGGGCTTCGGATCGCAAAATCCGGACGCCGTTTCTGGATCGAGAACGCCATCGTGTGGCAGTTGGTGCGCGCCAACGGCGAACATGCCGGCCAGGCCGCCATGTTCCATAGCTGGAAGGATCTGTGAGCGCGACGTCCAAGGCGGAGGTCGCGCCCTGCCAGCTTCTTCTCAATTCAACAACCGGACGAGCGCCAGAGCGACGCCGGGTGACAGCGTGATGATCACCAGCCTGATGAGGTCGGCGATCACGAATGGCATCACGCCACGATAGGTCTCAACGATCGGAACGTCGGTCGCCAGCTTGTTGATGATGAAGACGTTGAGGCCGATCGGCGGGGCGGAAAGGCCGATGCCGACGACGATGAGCACGAGAATGCCGAACCAGATGGCAACGTCCTCGGTCGGCATGCCCAAGTCCAGCGTCAGGATGATCGGAATGAAGACCGGCAACGTCAGCAGGATCATCGCCAACTCGTCCATGACGGCGCCGAGCACCAAATAGGTGACGAGCATTCCGCAAATGACGACATAGGGCGGCAGCCCCGACTGTCCGACCATTGAAGCCAGCGTCGCCGGCATCTGCGTTAGCGCCAGAAACGCGCCAAAGACCTCGGCGCCGAGCAGGATCAGGAAGATCATCCCGCTCGTTTCAGCCGTCTGCAGCAGCGCGTTTTTCAGGGCGCCAAGGCTCAGGGTCCGTTGCAGCAGCCCCACCAGCAGCGTTACGGCGGCACCCACCGCGGCACCTTCCGTCGGTGTGAACACTTCGCCATAGATGCCGCCGACCACCGTGACGGCAACCGCCGCCGCGGGCACGATCGCAAAGTCCGCAGCCAGCAGCAGCAGGCCGAATATCGCCAGCAATACGCCCCCTACCGTCCCGAGCGAGCCGAGCAGCCAGCCGATCGCGCCACCGGCAAAGATGATCAGCCCTACGGGCCTCGCCCAGAAAGGACGGGGGGTTCGAACCGCCTCGGTCGCTGTGACCGGCGGCGCGAGATCGGGTTTGCGCCGGACGACGACGGCGATCGCGATCAGATAGAAGGCGGCCGCCAGCAGCCCCGGCACCAGGGCGGCCTGAAACAGCTTGGCGATGTTCTGCTCGGCGGTGATCGCATAGATCACCAGGATGACGGATGGGGGAATGAGGATGCCGAGCGTGCCACCAGCGGCAATCGTCCCGGTGCCAAGACCGACATCGACGCGCGCCCGGCGCAGTTCCGGCAGGGCCGCACGCCCGAAGGTCGCCGTGGTTGCGACCGACGAGCCGCAGATCGCGCCGAATCCGGTGCAGGCGGCGATGACCGCCATTGGCATTCCGCCCTTGAACCGTCCGAAGCCTCGCTCGGCGACGCGAAAGAGCGTTGCGGCGATGCCCGATTGCTCGGCAAGCGCGCCCATCAGGATGAAGAGCGGTATGACCGAAAGCGTGTAGCTGGCAAACTGGCTGTAGGTGTTGGTCTGCAGATAGTAGACCAGCGCATGCGGGCCAGAGAGATAGGCATAACCGGCAGCGCCCACCGCAAGCATGGCAAGGGCGATCGGCATCCGGATGGCGATCAAGAGCAGCATGGCTGCGAATCCGACGAAGGCAATGGCAAAACCGCTCATCGGCCGCCTCCGATTTTCAAGAGGGAAACGGAAACTCCGATGACGGCTGCGAGCGCCGCCAGCGCCGCACAGGTCAGATAGACTGGCCAGATCGGCCAGGGCAGCTGGATCAGCGTCGTCCCGTATCCCCTCGCCTCCAGGCCACCGGTAAACAGACCCCAGGCAAAAAACGCCAGGCAGCCGGCCAAAAGCAGGTCCCAAAGGCCGTCGATGACCCGCGTGACGCGTGCGGGGAGAGCCAACGTGAAGGTATCGACGGCAATATGGCCGTTGCGGGCCTGTGTGTATGCGAGAAAGGAGAAGGCGGCGACGCCGACCGCCACTTCCACTAGCTCGTAGTCGGCCGGCACCGGCCGATTGAACAGCCATCGGCCCAGCACGCTGACGGTGACCAATCCCGCCGCAAGGCAAAGAAGCGTGCCGCCGATCAGTGCCAAACCGGCCGCGAGGCGTTCGACTTCCCTGCGGCGCGGCACCCTCACCGCGTCCTCGTATCCTACGTCTTCCATTGTTGAGGCCTCGTGCTGTTGGTTCATGCAGCGGCGCGTTCAGGCGCCACGTTCAGGCGAGTACGGCCGGCAGTACGCTCAGGCGCCCGAATATTTCTGCACAAGCGCCTGCGCCGTGGCGATCAGCGCCTTGCCGTCGAGGTCCTTGGCCTTCATGTCCTCGATCCACTTGTCGTGGACGGGTCTGGTTGCCTCCACCCACTTCGCCTTTTCGTCCTCGCTGATCGTGCTGATTGTTCCTTCTCCGGATGTCTCGATTGCCGCGCGCACTTCGGCACCGACGCTGTCCCACATCTCGCCGGCCTTCTTGGCGAAGGCCATGCCGCTGTTGGCGTCCAGCACGGCCTTGAGGTCGGCCGGCAACCCGTCGTACTTGCCCTTGTTCATCGCCAGGAAGAAAGTTGCGGTATAGAGCGTCGGCGAGCCCGGGATTTCGGTATGGAACTTGGTGAGCTCGTTCACCTTGATCGAGGGAACCACTTCCCACGGGAGCACGCAGCCGTCGATCGACCGCTGGGCCAGTGCTTCGGGCACCTGCGGAATGGGCATGCCGACCGGCGTCGCCCCCAGTGCCGCCAGCGCCTCACCGGCAAGGCGCGTCGGATTGCGAAGCTTCAGCCCGGCGAGGTCCGCTCCGGTCTTCACTTCCTTATTGGTGTGGATCAGGCCCTGATCATGCGCCCAGAAGCACAAGAGCTGGGTATCGCCAGTTTCCTTCAGTACGTGCGTCTGGCCATATTCCTGGCAGGCTTGCGCGTTGACGGTCGCCTCCTTGGCAGCGACGAATGGCAGTTCGAACACTTCCGTGGACGGGAAACGTCCGGGCGTGTTGCCGGGCAAGGTCCAGACGATATCGACGACGCCGTTCGACGCCTGATCGTAGAGCTGCGGCGGCTTTCCGCCGAGTTGCATGGCCGGGAAGATGTCGACCTTCAGCGCACCGCCGCTTTGTTCTGCCAGCAATTTCGCCCATGGCGTCAACAGCCGCTGATGAACGTTGGATGCCGGCGGCAGGAAATGGTGCAGCTTCAGCGTGACTGTTTCCTGGGCGCGCGCCGCACCGATTTTCAGAACGAAGGGCGCTGCAAGCAGAGCGCCGCCGGTCTTCATCAAATTCCGTCTGCTCAGTTTCATAGGTTCCTCCCTGTCGACCCCACATTCACGCGCGGCGAACATCGCATGCACGCACCTGATCCTTCACGGCCCCTGAAGGTTATCCGGCGGGCAGATCTCCCCGGTCGCTTGAAACTTCCCTTTGCTCCTCATCGGAAAGCTTCAATCCATTAACATGTTAAGTTTATTTTGAACCGACTGTCAAGCGACGGCATCGGGTGACAAAACGGCATGGCGGATCACCCGGACACGTCCTCGTGAACGGGCCCGCTCGAGCCTTCCCGTAAGGATTTGAACCAGTAACGCGCCAGGAGATGGGATCAGAGCGTGAGCGTCTGCACAGTCCCCGCATATTCGCAGTCGAGCTTCCAATCGGCGCCATCCTGCCGGACGTGGAGAAAAGTCGCACCGTCGCCGGGAGCCGGCCGGGTCGCGTCGACGATGCAGTGATAGCGCTTGGCCTTGTAGTCGAACTCGAACGTCTCCTGCTCGACGATATCCTGGTCGATCCCGTTTGCAAAAGGATAAGGCGCATACATTGCCGCGGTGTGGATCGAATGCACGGTCGTGATCGGCGTGCCGTCCATTTCCGTCAGAAGCGCCGTTGCAATGCAGCCCCGGTGTTCATCACCGGAGAGGAGCACGACATGCTTGATCTTTCCGGCGGCGATGGCGCCGAGAACATCACGCAGACTGTTCGGATAGCCATCCCAGCCATCGGAACGCAGCGCACTCAGGTTGTCCGGGCTGAGGCTGGCATCGCGCTGGATCGCCCGGCGATGACGCGGGAGAAACATCGATGGCGACGCTATGAACTTCGGGCCATTTTTTAAAAGCCACGTCTCCAGGTCGCTCATCGTCTCGCCGACGCCCGTCTTGAACAGGGTCGCATTGGCAAGCCCGGCGCCGATCTTGCGGTGCGTCCTTTCGCTGCGCGTGTCGAGCAGGAAGAAATGGAAGCCCTCGTAGTCGAACGTCTTCAGCTTGGGATCCACTCCACGCTGGTATTTCTCGAAGGCCGCGAAACCCTCCTTCTTCAGCTTGGCATTCGTATCGATATCGTTCGGAGAGGCAAGCGGCTCCCAGTTGTCGTCGATCTCATGGTCGTCGAGCAGCATGAACGACGGTATGCGGCGCAGGACCTCGCGCACGCTGCGTTCCTGCAACCAAGCTTCGTAAGGGAGGCGATACCTGTCATCGCTCGCGGCCGGATCGTAGAGCCCTGCGGTCGGATCCACATAGACCTGATCGCCGACGAGGAGCGCGAACTTCGGCTGGATACCCACCCCCGCCCCTATTCTGTCAGCGACCTCGGCATAGGAGCGATAGGCAACCTTCCTGTCGATGAACCCGGCCGGGTACTGGCACGAAGCCAGGATGAAGCTGGTGCCGGCGGGCGAAGGCTGAACAGGAGGAGCGAGCGGGGAATCGTAGGGGATAACGCCGTCCATCATTGCCCGGTCCTGCTCGACCAGATTTTCCAGAACCGACGCTCCCATAAGGAAGTTGAGGTTCATCGAGGAACTTGCAGGCGTCGCCGTCTGCGGAGCGGCGCCGACCGTCAGGTTGGTCGTCGGGGTCGTGTCCTTGTAGACGAGGCGGTTCGGCGAAAATTTCACAGCCTTGCCCGGATTGATGGCGGGCTGCGGCGCATCCATCATCCGCGAGGCGGCCTGCGAGATCCGCTCGAAACGCTGATAGGGAAGTACCTCCAGCACCCTCTCCGGGTTCTCGTTCGACTCGCGAAGCAGCGCCCGATAGACGACGCCATTCTTGGCGAGCGCGTAGTATGTCTCCTCAATGAACGGCGGCAGAAGCTTGTCTTCCGCGTAGGCAAGCAAGACGAGCAACGCGTTTCCCGGGAAGTTCGGATCATACCCCGGCATTGATGTTGGGAGCGGCGCCTTGAACGCATCCCAGTGGTTGTCGCGCAACGCCGGGGACCAGTAGACCATCATGTGGCTGACGATGTAAGGCAGATCCCAGGGCTGGCCATCCGGGCGCTGGATGTCGTCGCCGTTTACCAGCACGCGCAGCATGATCACGCCCTCGGTCTGGCGGATCGACGGCAGCGTGCCAAGGCGAATGGTCAGCTCGCCGTTCTCCTCGGTAATGATCGGCCCGATCCAGGGCGGGTAGGCCGTCATCTCGGTGTCTGCGGCCACAGGCTGGCGTTGGATGTTCTGGTCGAGGAAAGCTTCGATCTTCTGCAAGGTCGCATGCCGGGTCGTCCCGATAAGGGCGTCCTGGTGACCGGCGCCAGGGTTGAGATAGGGTTCCAGGTAGACACGACCTGCATCGTCGAAGACGCGGCGCATGCGGTCGACGGTGGCAGGATCCGTGAGACCGTTGCCCGATCCATGGACGCTGAAGGTGGGGAACTTCCACTTATCCTGCAGGACTTCTCGTGACACCAGTCGGTTTTGCCCCCGGAAGTCGGTGAGCATGGCATTACGCACGAAATGCACCGTCGTGGAGACCGTATTGAGGCTGAGCGCGCCGAAATGCTCGTTGATGAAGCGCAGCATTTCAGGCTCCATGTTGGCGACGTTGAAGTCGCGTCCGTAGAGCGCGTCCATCCGGTGCCGGGTTCTTGTCCACGGCGTCCGCTTCCATGGCCAGATCGGATTTTCCACGTCGAACTCCTCGACCGGGTAAGGAAGCGTCGAAAGCACGCGGTCCCAAAGGTCATCGGCGAGCGTCGGCTTATCCGGATTGAAGCTGTAGCTATCGGGCAGGAAGCCGAGAAGGTAACGCACCGCATAGGCGCGGAAGATGTTGGCAGGCGTAAAGACCACCAGCGGACCGACCTGCGTGAAGGCCACCCGGTCGACGAGGTCCTGGATCTTACCCTCCAGTGTGGCGATGCTGAAAACCATCGTGCCCATGCAATGGGCGATGACGTCGAGTTTCGGCACACCGGTCTGTGTGGCGATCGTCCGCAACACCAAGGGCACGTCTTCCTTGCCGATTTCGTCGAAGCTCCAGGCCGCACTTGCGGTCGGGTGCGCCGGGCTGGTTCTGAGGTCGGCGATCCAGACATCACGCCCCGTCTTCCAGAAATGGCTGGCGAAGTTGGGATTGACGGCGTGGTGGGCAAAGGTCGTCCCGCCGGCGCTGTATCCGTGGATCATCACCAGCGGCCGCTTCGTCGTGCCCGGATAGGGATAGCGGGTTAGCAGTACTTTCCCGACAACCGGCGGGCCGCCGAGTTGAGGCTTGCTCGTTCCGACGACGAGCGTCTGTCGTTGCGCCGCGACCGTGCCGCCGCCCTTGATCTTCAACTGCGCCGGCGGGCGGAAATCCACCGCGTCGTTTGCCGGGTCCTTGTCTTTATCGGGTGCGCGGAAACTCCAGATATGCATTCCCAAAAGCAGCCGGAGAAAATACCCGAGGAAAGTCAGGAGCGCTCCGATCGCGGCGACGCCGTCGCGCTGTTCCGTGATGCGCACGAGCGGCACGCCGATGCGGGCGAGATAGTCGAGGTCGAGCGTCAGCACGCGCCCGCCGGACGCTGCCTCCAACCCCGGAAATTGCTCCAGCGCGACTTCCATGAGCTGACGCCAGGGATTGGAACGCCGATCATAGGTGAAGCGCTTGGTGCCGACGATACGATCGCCCGCAAGCGAGATGCCACCGGTGATCGGGTCCGGCGCGCCGACCTTCAGATCATAGACGAAGGCGCGGATCTCGCCGGACCGACTGGCGATGGCAAGACCTGAGCGGACGCGCTCAAAGAAGCCGGGCCCACCGTCGCCGTCGACGATCGCCTGATAGCTGTCGCGCAGGCCTCGGTTGAGCACCCATGCCTTGCCGGCACGCCAGATCCTGCCGCCGACCCACGTCGACTGGCGCTCGAGGACCCGCAGGCTGCCGGTCAGGGGCGCCGTAAAGACGGCAATCGCCTGGAGCTTCTGCTCCTTCAGGCCGGCGGGCGCCCATGTCTGATGGAGATTGTCCCACTGATCCGCCGGAAAAATTCGGATCATGCTACGGGCCAACGGCACGGAGGCGTCGGTCGCGACCTCAAGGGTTCCATCGCCACCATTGCTTGGCGCCAAATCGGCCAGCGCCTTCGGCTCGAAACGCAGTGTGAGCTCGACAACTCGCGTTTCAGAGGTCGTACCGGGCGCTGAAAACCTGACCCGGCCGGCAAGGCGCTCGATGATCTCGGCATCGGTATCAGGGGCAGATGCAGCGGCATCGGTTTCACGAAACACCGGGCGGGCCAAAGCTAGGCCGGGCGCAGCAGGGGCCGGGGCGACATAATTCCAGGCGGCCGCGAGTGTCTCCGAGGCGCGCAGGGCCACTGCCGCTATGGTGAGCGCCGGATTGGTGCCAAGCGCCGTCGGGATAATCGAGCCGTCGAGGACCACGAGGCCATTATGGAAGTCGTTCGGAAGCTCCGATTTGAAAACACGCCCCAGATGATCGACGACGCCCGTCGCGCCGGTGTTGCCCATCACGCAGCCACCGAGCGGATGCACGGTGGTGAGCGGACCGCGCTTGTTTTGCAGCAGCCAGTTCAGGCTGGCCGGCAGGAGCTTCCAGACGGGATTGGCGATGACGCGCCCGCCCGTATTCTTCGCCAGCCGTGCCAGCGCCTCAACCTCGGTGTCGAAGATCGGCAGGGACGGCAGATCGTCCCAGCGCATCCGCGCCGTGCCGTCATCGCTGTCGGAAGCCGTTTCATCCAGTTCCATACGCCCGGCGGCGCCGTCATCGGCCATGACGGCATAGACGGCGGAATGTTCGATCCTGCCGGTCGGCGCCACATAGGCGTCGTCGTCCGGAAAGCCCCGCGTATGCGTCGACCAGTCGAACCGGTCGAGCCCGTGAAGCGTGTTGAGCGTTGCAAAGATCTCGGTGAAGGCGAGGCGCAAGCCAGCTGGAACGGAGAGTTCCTCGATCAGAACACCTGCCGTTTTTCGAAGATCGAGCACGCCGGTGATGGTGGGTCCGATCGCACGCTTGGAGGGCTGCACGGCCTCGTCCGAGACGGTATTGACCGGATTTGACGTGGCATAATCGGTCACCAGCATGTCGCCATTGGTCGAGCAATGGTTGCCGAAATGCACGGAGAGGCTGAGGCCTTTGGCCTGTGAGCGCTTCAGGATTTCGAACGAGCCGAGCGTGCCCGCCGCCAGCACGACCTTGCCTGCGCGCACCTGCAGCACGTCGCCGTCGGGTGCGCGCAGGGCCGCGTCGGTGTAGACGCAATCGACGATCCAGTTGCCGCCGTCCGGCTTGACGCTGAGCACGGTCGCGCCGCTGAAGATCTCTGCCTCGTTGCGCAGCGCCGTCACGAGCAGGTTGACGTCGAGCGAGTTCTTTGCGCCGAAATTGCAGCCCGTCGCGCAGTCGCCGCAGCGCACGCATTTATTGAGCCTGACATTTCCCGAGCTCACCGTGTCGGTCATCGCGACCGTAATCGCTGCCTCGCGAAAACCCGTCGACGCGATGCTGCGGAAGGACTTGTGTTTCTGGGGAATGCCGTCGGGATGTTTCGAGATGCTGTTCGGGACGCCGTTTGCGGTGCCGCCCAGAAGCTCGCCCGCACGATCATAATACTGCCGCCAGGTCGTCAGGTCCTTGAGGTCGTCGGGCCAGCGCGTGTGAAACACGCTCTCGTCGGGAACTTCCATGACGCCGGCATTGATCAGCGAACCGCCGCCGACGCCGTTTGCGACCACCGTGACGACCTCCGGGCCGATCCGCACGTCGACCAGCCCTTCCTTGTTGCGATCGCGGCGGATATGGCGAGGCAGTTCGGCAAGACCTGTTGGAAACGCGCCCGGCAGATACTCCTTGCCCCGCTCGAGCACCCCGACCTTGATCGGAGCGCCTCCCTTCGTGCGGCCGGCCATGGTGGCGGCAGCGATTGCGCCGCCATAGCCACTGCCGACGACCAGAACATCAAAGTGGAGCGCCGCCGGCGTCTTCCGAACCCGGTCGACCAGCCTTTCGAAACCCTGGGAAATCCACGCGGTATGCGAGGTGTTGTCGAAGTCAATGCTGGCCATGGTCGCCTCCGGGACGTCGGTCTCGGGCACGGTGCAGGTATCCGTAGCTCCAATCGGACATAACGCTCTCCATAAGATGCGTCTGACGCCTGAACTCGGTGTGCGAGCCGCGATGGCTCATGTCTTTCGGTGATCCCCAACAGGGGGCATCGACATCCGGGAAGAATGCAAAAATCCGAAACGTGTGCGGTTTCCGCCAAAGCCGATCGATCGAAGTCGGCTAGCCCTCTTAGCGATTGCTAAATAATATGCGAGAGTCAGCAAATCGGCGAGGGATAAATGCACTTCTGCGCGAAGATGGCCCCTGTTTCGCGCATTTCGTGATCAATCACCGCGCGAAGGAAACATGGAGACGATCGCAAAATCGCTCGAAGGGTTTTTGCCGCTGAACTTGCTTGGCCGGCTTCACGGCTCTCACGGAGAGCGGCCGTCGGCGGTAGAGTTTCCGGCCGCCGTGATCTTTGTCGACGTCTCGCGCTATACGGCCCTCGTCGAGCAACTGGCGCGGCGCGGCAAGGAAGGGCTGGTGCAGATCCCGAAGCTGCTCGGTATTTCCTACGCGCGCTGCGCCGACCATGTCTGCGACCGGGGCGGCGAAGTCCTCCTCTTTGCGGGTGACTCGCTTCTGGCCTATTGGCCCGCCGACGAAACGGGTCTGGCGCGCGCGGTCAAGAGTGCGGCCGAGTGCGCCGAAGCGATCTGCAAGGAGAGCCGCGAGCAGCGAAATCCGGGTGCAGGCGAAATCGGACCTACCCTACATATCGGCATCGGCGCCGGGCAGCTCTGGGCGGCCGCCATCGGCGGCCAGCCGGTCTGGAACCTTGTGGCTGGGGGGGATGCCGTCGTTCAGGCCGCAAGTGCGCAGACACTTGCCCATCGCTGGGAAGTCGTTCTGTCACCAGAGGCGGCAAATGCCCTGACCAATGGCGAGGCAAATGCGCGCGCGCCCGTCGCCGCTCCAGCGCATCCGCACATCGCGCACGAATGGCTCGTCGCATTCCTGCCGATGCAGCTTCAGGAGTTGCTTGGCCCCTCGCCGACGATGATGGGCATCGAGCCCGCATCCCCCAACGCCTTAGCCGAAGGCAATGTCCATCGCGATGCACGGCTGGACACGCTTGCGGAGATCAGACCAGTGTCCGTCATTTTCGTCCGGATAATCGGTCTGCAACACCAAGATGCCCAAGCGCTCGTCCGACACCAGAACCTCTGCGCAACGCTTCAGGCGATTTCGCACCGCTACGGCGGTCCTCCGGGCGAACTCCTCTTCGACGACAAGGGGCTCGTTTACCTCTGCGCTTTCGGGACACGCGGGACGTTTCACCGCGACGACCCGGCCCGCGCCGTGGATGCCGCCCGCGCCATCGGTCGCCATATCACGGAGATGGGGCTTGCCGTCTCGGTCGGCGTGGCGACGGGCGAAGCCCTGTTTCGAGTCGTCGGCAGCACGCGCCGCCGACAGCTGATGGTTCTCGGCACGCCGGTCAATCGCGCCGCGCGCCTCGTCACGACCGTCTCCAATGATGTGCTGTGCGATGCGCCGACCGAAAGGGCAAGCCGGGCGTCCTTCGATTTCGAGCAACGCGGAACCGTCCAGCTGGCGGGACTTGGCGACGTGGCGCCGGTCTTTCGTCCTCTTGAGCCGAAGTCGCGGGCCCTGTCTGCGGCAACGCTGATTGGCCGAGAGCGGGAACTCGCTTTCCTGCAGCATGCTTTCGAGGAGACGCGCGGCGGTTCGAGCCGTCTTGTCGTCATCCTGGGCGAACCCGGCATCGGCAAGAGCAGGCTGGCTGCCACCTTTACCGAGAATCTTCACGCCGCGGGAGTGGCGATTGCCGTGACGCTCGCCGAACGGGACGACCGGCGAAGCTCGCTTCTGGCCTGGCGACGCGTTCTTGAAACGCTTTTGGGATTGCCCGCCGAAAGCGATGGCCTCGTCCTGCTCGAAAGCATTACCGCGCGCATCCGCACGGCGCCGTGGATCGCAGACCGCCTGCCCCTTCTTAACGACCTGCTGGCGATCGAGATCGAGCAGAACGAGGGAACGCGCCACCTGGAAGGTGCCCACCGCGCCGATGCGACCATGCGCCTCCTCGGCGATATCCTCGGCGTCTTGGCGCCACGGCCGTTCGCCCTCGTACTCGAAGACAGCCAGTGGCTGGATTCCGCCTCCTGGCGGCTGGTCGAATGGGTGCTCGGTTCTGTGCCTTCGCTGCTGCTCGTGCTCTGCGTGCGCTCCGAAGAGGTGCCCGAGGATCTGAAGCAATTGCGACGACGGGTCGAGGCGGCAGGCGAAGCCGGGACCGAGACAGAGGAGCCGGCACGGCGCTACCGCATCCTCGAACTCGAAGAGCTCGACGACGGCACTGTTTGCGAACTCGTTTCGCGCACTCTTGGCGAGGTTCCGCCACAACAGGAACTCGCGCGCAGGGTCGCCGCCCTTGCCGGAGGCAATCCCTTCTTTGCCGAGGAGATCGCGCTGACGCTGAAGAGCGAAGGCTTGATCGCCGTGCGCGATGGCCTCTGGCGCTCGATCCGCCCCCTTGAGGACCTCCAGTATTTCGAGGGAGTCGAGCGCGTCATCCGAGAGCGAGTGGATCGCCTCGATTCGACATCGCAGGACGTGATCAAAGCCGCGGCCGTCATCGGACGCTCGTTCACCTTTGCCGAGCTGGAGGCATTGCTGAAAGAAGAGCTGAATGCGGAAGGGCTCGGCTCCGCCGTCGAAAGGCTGGTCGATGCCCATCTGGTGCGCCGGCTCGGCCAAGCCGGAAGCTACGAATTCCGTCACGACCAGACGCGCGATGTGGTCTACGGATCGATGCCGGGCGACCTGCGCAGCCGCCTCCACGCATCGCTCGCCCACTGGCTGGAGCGCAGCCGCATTGAAGCAATGGGTGGAGATCTGGCGGTTCTCGTTCAGCATTTCGAGGCGGCGGACAACAAGGAGAAGGTCGTGAAATACGCGGACCTGGCGGCCGCGAGGGCTTTGCAGGTCGGCGCCTTCCGCGAGGTCGAGTTCTTTCTCGGCATTTGCATGGCGCACGAGCCGAAGCCGCAGGACTGGACGCCCGAACAGCGACTGCAGGCGGTTCGCTGGCGGCGCAAACTTGCCGAAGCGCACTACAGTCGCGGCGACATTCACGCGCAGGGCATTGCCGTCAGGAATGCGCTGAAAGCGGCCGGCCAACCGGTTCCCGTCTCTTCGTCTGCGACGCTGGTACGGCTTGCCGCGCGCAGCTTGCGGCTTGCGGCGCAGCAGATGCTGCCGGAAACAGCGAAGCTTGCCCGCCGCGAGGACCGGCTGTCCTGGGAGAGGGAAATGGCGCGGTGCCTGAACCAGGCAGCGCTGGTTGACTACTTCGAGCTGCGCTTCACCCGTGGAATGTGCAATCTCGTTGGCGCGGTGGCGCGCGCCGAACGGACCGGACGGACGATCGAAATGGCCGTCGCCGCCTCGCAGCTCGGCTGCGGCTTCGGGATGATGGGCTGGCGCTCCGGGTGCCGCTATTTCATGGAAAGGGCGGAGCGGATCGCGACCGAGCTTTCAGACACCGCGATCCATGCGCATGTCTGCAATCTCGACGCGCTCTGGCAGCTCGGGCGCGGAGAATGGGCGGGGGTGGACGCAAGGCTGGAACAGGGCCAGCAGTTCTGCCTTCGAGCCGGCGACCAATTGCGGTGGTGCAATGCCCAGGGCATGCGCTTCTGGTCGCTCTATTACCGTGGCGAGCAGGCCGCGCTCGAACCAACGGCGACCGCCCTGCTCTCGCGCGCGCAGAATGCCGGCAATATCCAGCAGGAAATCTGGGCGTTGCGGTGCAAGGCGTTGTGCGTGCTTCACACGGATCAGCCGCGCGAGGCCGTCGACATTCTCCGGCTGATCGGCTCAGCGATGCTCGGGTCGGTCGATCTGGCCGCGCAGATCTCGGCGAAGGGTGCGCTGGCGCTGGCGCTCGCGCGCACGGGGCGGCATGCGGAGAGTGTCCAGGCGGCCGCCGAAACCTTGCAACTGGTCAAATTGATGCGCCGGCCTTCGTCCCACAGCACTTTGGTCGGCATCTCCGGCGCCGCCGAGGTTTTCCTGCGGGGCCGCGAGGCCGGCCTCGCACACGCTTACGACGAATGGCCGCGCTGGGAGGCCCAAGCGCTACGCGAACTCAAACGTTATGCCCGAGCCTTTCCGATCGGCGTGCCTCAACTCGCGCTGTGGTCGGGCGTATCGCTCTGGCTGGAGGGCAAGGAGGCCGGCGCAATGTCGGTGTGGAAGGATGGCATGGCGGCCGCGCAACACCTCAGTCTTCGGCGCGACGAGGCCATGATCGCCGCCGAGCTGCGTCGCAGGCGGGACCGGCTTTAGGGACGTGACTAATCGGCGCAACTCGCGAGACTATCGTTTCCAAGCCCGCCCAGCCGTTCGGTGAGAAGCGTTTTAAGGCCAGGCTGCCCGACAAGCGACGCCGCGAGGGATGCCGGCACCCAGCGCATCGCGCGCGCGCCCTTTTCCGGAAAGTCGGGCGCCATGGACACAACGGCGATCAGGTGAACCTGGACGTGATAGACGGCGGTCTTGCCGACCTTGCTGTAGGTGTAGCCGCCGATTTCGTCGTTTAACGCCGTTCCGATAACACCGGCCTCTTCGAACGCTTCCCGGACGGCAGCGCCAGGGGTGTCTTCACCATACTCCAGGTGCCCCTTGGGAATGCCCCAGAGCCCGGTGGTGCGGCCGCAAATGAGCAGCACCTCGAACCGGTCCCCGCCGCTTTCCTTGCGAATGCAGATCGCACCAGCCTGGTCGACGACGACCGGCTCTGCGTCGGAAGCGGCTATCGCGTCAGATGACAGACGTGACACAGCGGGTGTTTGCATCATCGCTCTCATGTTGAACTGACTGGAAGCCAAGGGAAGATCAGGCGGCTATGTGACGGTTTTATGACGATTCATAGTGAGATTCAACAGCATGCTAATGCAATTGAAAGGCCGGCAAGATGGCCGGCCGCGGGGCAGTATTCTCAGCCTCGCCGAGCCTGATGACGGCCCACAAATCGCGGGCCGTCATCACATCAAAGCTTAATCAGAACGGCGAATCCGGGAAGTAGAAGTCCTTCGCATTGTCCTTGGTCACGAGCGTTGCATCGATCGTGTAGACGCCGCGCACCGGAACCTGGCCGTAGAAGTTGGCGACGGTCATTTCGAGCGCCGTGCCGACCATTGCCGGCGGATAGAGCACGTCGACCGGGATCATCTTGTCGCCGTCCATGACCTTCTTGATCATTTCCTTCGAGCCTGCGCCGGCGACGACATACTGGATGTCGGTGCGCTTGGCCTGCTCGATCGCCTGCAGCACGCCGACGGCCATGTCGTCGTCCTGGCACCAGACAACATCGATCTTCGGGTACTTGGTCAGGTAGTCCTGCATGACCTTGAAGGCATCGTCGCGGTTCCAGTTGCCGTACTGGCGGTCGAGAACCTTGACCTTCGAGCCTTCGATGCCCTTGTCGAAGCCGTCCTGGCGCTGCTGGTCGATCGGGATCGGCAGGCCGCGGATGACGACGACTTCAGCTTCCGGCGTCGTTGCCTTGATGTACTCGCCAGCGACCTGGCCAAGCGCCGGATTGTTGCCGGCAACGTAGAGGTCACGCACCGAGTTGTCGTTGACACTCGGGGCACGGTCGACGAGAGCGACGAAGGTCCCCTTGCCCTTCACTTCCTTGATGGCGTTGACCAGTGGATCCGGATCGGTTGGCAGGATGACGAGCGCGTCGATGCCTTGCGTCTCAAGATCCTGCACGGCGTTGGCCTGGCTTGCCGGATCGGGTGAGGTCTTGACGATGACGTTCAGGCCGGGATTACGCTCCATCAGGATCTTGGCGACCCGTTCGGCATGGAACACCACGCCGGCCGTCCAGCCATGGTCGGCCGCCGGGATCGAGACGCCGATGGTTACTTTCTTTTCCTCTTGCGCGTGAGACACGCCGGCAAAGGCGGTCATCGCGGCAAGGGTCAGGCCGAATAGCTTCTTGTGCATTAAGTTCCTCCCAAATTTCAGGTCAGCCTGTTCAAGGCCGGGAGACCTGTAGGCCCGGCCGTCTCACGACTTCCGCACCAGCGAACGCTGGACGAGCATCGCAATGATGATGATCGCGCCCTGGATGGCACCGATCAGATATTCGCTGATGAAGTTGGAGAGCAGCATGATGTTGCCGACCAACTCGAGGATGAACGCGCCGCAGATCGTGCCCCAGACGCGCCCTGCGCCGCCCTT
Source organism: Ensifer sp. Root558 (assembly GCF_001427045.1). NCBI lineage: Bacteria > Pseudomonadati > Pseudomonadota > Alphaproteobacteria > Hyphomicrobiales > Rhizobiaceae > Ensifer > Ensifer sp. Root558. The sequence continues at coordinate 35,120 of NZ_LMGC01000038.1, forward strand.
CAGCGCCGTGCCGCCGACGACGACGGCGGTGATCGCCTGCAGCTCCCACAAAATGCCCGTCGTGGCCGAGGTCGAGCCGAGGCGCGGCACATAGAGGAGAACAGCGACCGCAACGCAGAGCCCTTGAATGACGAAGGCGATGGTGCGCACGCGATTGACGGAGATGCCCGAATAGCGGGCAACGTCGCGGTTGGAACCGACAGCAACGACGTGGCGACCGTAGCGCGTGCGGTAGAGGACAAAGGCAGCAACAGCAGTCACCGCAAGGATGACGACGATCGGAACCGGCACGCCGGCGATCGTGCCGAAATAGGCTGGACGGTACATTTCCTGCAGCTCAGGCTCCTTGAGCGTGATCGCTCCGCCCTGCGAGAGCCAGGTCGTCAGCCCGCGATAGATGCCCATGGTGCCGAGTGTCGCGATGAAGGGCTCGATCTTGCCGACGGTGGTGATCAGGCCGTTGGTGAGGCCGCAAAGCGCACCGGCGACGATGGCAAAGAGGATTGCCGCCAGAAGCATGAGAACCGGATCGGCAATGACGCCGGAGTTCATGAACAGGATCATCAGGCTGGCGATGAACGCGACCATGGCGCCCACGGAGAGGTCGAGATCTCCGGACGAAATCACGAAGGTCGCGCCAACCGCGATGATCGCAATGAAGGCGCTTCGGGTGGCGACATTGGCGAGGTTGGTGATGCTGATGAAATTGGGATTGACCAGCGCGCCGACCAAGAGAAGCAACGCCAGCGCAACGAATGGCGCCACTGCCCTCAGATCAATGTCACGCCAGCTGCGGCGGCGGATGGCTTCCTGGCTGCCTTCCTGGTTCACGCTCATGTCCAATCGAACCTCCCCCATCTGTCGGGAATCTTGTTGTTGTTGCCGTCGGCCGCGCCGCTGGTGCGGCTCAAGCCGCCGTCTTTTTCTTCAGGCCTGCGGCGTAACGCATGATCTCCTGTTCGCAGATCTCGTCGCCTTCGAGAATGCCGGCGATATGGCCTTCCCGCATGACCGCGACGCGACTGCAAAGGCCAATGATCTCCGGCATCTCGGAGGAGACGACGATGATCGAGCGGCCATCCCGGGCGAGCGCCGAAATGAAGTGATAGATCTGCTGCTTGGTGCCGACGTCGATGCCCCGCGTCGGCTCATCGATGATGATGATGCTGGGGTCGGTTTCCATGACCTTGGCGAGAAGCAGCTTCTGCTGATTGCCGCCGGACATGCGCCCGGCTACGATCCTGTCGTCCCGCACGCGAATGTCGAAGCGACGCCGCGCCTTGACCAGGGCCGCCTCTTCGCTGCCGGGATCGAGATAGCCGAGGCGGCTGTGGCGGCCGAGCGATTGCAGCGTCAGGTTCGCCATCATACCGGCATTGAGCAGGAGCCCCTTGGCCTTGCGGTCCTTGGTCATATAGGCAAGGCCAGCCTTGTTGGCCGCATGCACGTCGCCGGATGGCACCGGCTCGCCACGCACCAGCACCTCGCCGGCCGTGCGCGCGCGCAAGCCGACGATCGCCTCCATCAGCTCCGTCCGGCCTGAGCCGATCATGCCGGAAAAGCCGAGGACTTCGCCGCGGCGCACCTCGAAGCTCGCGTCGCGGACATAGCCGGTCGATACCGCATCGACGCGCAGAACCACGTCTTCGTCGACATCCGGCTCGTTCTTTGCGGGATAAAGGCTCGACAGCTCGCGCCCGACCATCAGCTGGGCGATCGCCTCGCCGTCGAGAATGGAGGTCGGCGACGTCTTGATCCACTGGCCGTCGCGCAGCACCGTCACGCGGTCGGTCAGTTCCATCACCTCGTCGAGCTTGTGCGACACGAAGACGAAGCTCGTTCCCTTGTCGCGCAGCTTGCGCACCAGCCGGAACAGGAAGTTCGTCTCCTCGCGCGACAGCACAGCCGTCGGCTCGTCCATGAACACGACGCGCGCATCGCGGCTGATGGCCTTGGCGATCTCGACCATCTGCTTTTCGGCAATCGAGAGCGATCCGATCATCGCGCTCTCATCGACATGCGAACCGAGGAGATCGAGCACACGACGGGTCTCGGCGCGCATGAACTTGCGGTCGAGCACGCCGAAACGGGTTACCTCGCGGCCGAGAAACAGGCTCTCGGTAACGGTCAGATGTTCGGCAAGATTGAATTCCTGGTGGATGATGACGATGCCGAGCGCTTCCGCAGCGCCATTGGCCGGCAGCTTCGTCGACTTCCCGTCAAGCAGGATCTCGCCCGATGTCGGCTGCTCGAAGCCCGACAGGATCTTCACCAGCGTGGATTTTCCAGCCCCGTTCTCGCCCATGAGCGCATGGATTTCGCCCTGGCGAAGCTCGAAATCGACGCTGAACAGGACCTGCACGCCGCTGAACGATTTGCTGATGCGGCGCGCCGACAGCACGACGGGAGCCCCGTCGACATGCTCCGTGGTCATTATCCCCTCCCTGCGGCCTCCACCGCTATTTCAATGATGTAAACCTTTACACTCGCCGATGTAAAGGTTTACATCAAACTTGCCCGACAATTTTTTTGGCTTCTTCGTTTGACCGTCGGGCGAACCTGTGTAACGTCCTCGCAGCAAATCCCGAGGCCAAGTGTGTCCAATTCCCAGCCCGCAACCATTGAAGACGTCGCACGGATCGCCGAAGTGTCGATCGCGACCGTATCGCGGGCCATTCACATGCCGGAAAAGGTAGCCAAATCGACGCGCCTCAAGGTCAACCAGGCGATCGCGATTACCGGCTACACGCCCAATGCGATGGCGCGCAGCCTGCGGCTCGGGCGGTCGAACATGATCCTCGTTGTCGCACCGGATATCGGTGATCCAAACTTTTCCAGCATTCTTGTGGGTCTCGAAAACGAAGCGCGCGCGCATGGTTACGGCGTCCTGATCGGCCATACGCAGAACGACGCCCAGCGTGGCCTGGAATATTTGAAGTTCTTCAATTCCAACCAGGCGGCGGGCATGATCCTGTTTACGGGCATCCTTCCCTTCGGCCATCAGACGCTAACGGCGCGGCTGCCGCCGACCGTCGGCGTTTTCGAGCCGGTCTTTAACGGCGGCATCCCCTATGTCGGGGTCGATGACGTCGAGGGCGCTCGCAAAGTCGTCGATCTCCTGATTTCCGAAGGGCACCGGCGCATCGCCTTCATCGGCGATTCCAACACCCGCCTTGCCTATGGTCGCCGGCGACAGGGATATGAAGCGGGGCTTGCAGCGGCCGATATTGCCATCAATCGCCGTCTGATCATGGAAGGCGACGGCACGGTGGAAAGCGGCAGGCTGGCGCTCGAACAACTCTTCATGCGCGACGACCTGCCGACCGCCTTCATGTGCGTCAACGACCAGACCGCGCTTGGCGTGACGCTTGGCCTGCGCGCCCGCGGCTACGACATCCCTGACGATTTTTCCGTCACCGGCTTCGATGATGTCCCGCAGGCGAGTTTCATGACGCCTTCGCTGACGACCATCCGCCAGCCTCGAACCGCCATCGGCAAACACGCGATGGCGCTGCTTTTGGAGTTGCTTTCAGACCGCGCGCCCTCCGAAACCGAAATCCTGCTGCGGCCTGACCTCGTCATCCGCAACTCCGTTGGCCCCCCGCCGGCACGGCGATGACGCGACATTCGCAGCCCTTCTGGAAACTCCTGCCCGTGCTTGAACCTGTGACACGGTGATGGAACCGTTTGCGCTCAAGTCGGTTCTCCCACTGTGAAGTCAAAGGAGCAACGAAGATGGATCACACTGGTCACGTACGCCTTGCAGCCACGGAACTGACACCGGCGATTTTGGAAGGGGCAACGGTTTACGGAGCGGACGACGATAAGGTCGGCACGGTCGACCACGTCCACGGCGTCGGCACAGCGAGCACCGTCGTCATCGACGTCGGCGGGTTTTTGGGCATCGGCGCAAAACCCGTTGCCGTGCCGCTTGCCGATCTCGATTTCATGCGTGACGAAGATGGCGACGTCCACGCCGTGACGACGTGGACCAAGGATCAACTCAAGGAAATGCCCGAGCATTACGACTCGTAGCTTGTCCGACATAAAGGCCTGAGGCTTCCAGCACCCCGGCTCACATCGGGATTGCGGCGGCGGCCAAAACATATCCGGCCGCCGCATACGGCTGAACACCCCGTCTCGCTGCGCCATCACTCCTGGAGCGAATGCCAGCCATTCCCCATCACCCAAGGACTGCAGTTTCAGTTTCGGCCGGGATCGGCGACACATCCTTCGCCCTTCGCGGCAAGCCTTGCCTGATGTTCCTTGCCCCAAGTCGACAGGACCGTGACCGCCTCGTTCAGGGTCTTGCCGAACTCCGTCACCGAATACTCGACCCTTTGAACGGCGGCCGGAAAAACCTCGCGGCGAACCAGACGATCGGCTTCCATTTCGCGAAGTTGTTGTGCCAGGACCTTTTCGCTGATCCCCGGCAGAAGACGTCGCAATTCGCCGAAGCGACGCGGTTCGATGTTGACCTCCCACAATATCAGGGTCTTCCATTTGCCGCCGATCGCGTTCAGCGCCGATGCGAAGCCACAATCGTCCTGCTGCAACCGTTTCACGCGCCCCGCTCCCTACTTTCGAGTTACCGCTTACTTTAAAGTGCGTAATTTACAGGCTCCGAAAACCGCTCCTATTAGACGGCAGCTTTCAACCGGAGTTGTCGTTCATGACCAATATAGGTGTTGCCGGCGGCGGGCGCATTGGCACCGCGCGCGCCCGGATATTTCTGAAGCCTGGCACGTTTGCGGCAAGATATCTGTCGCGTGAACGCGCGGCCCTGGCCAGGTCCGTGCCATGACCACAAGCGATCGCCTGAAAGACAATGGACGGCCGCAGACCCTAGAGTGCGCCGGAAAGCGAACGGCAAGCTGTGCCTGCGGTGGCCTGAAGATTACCGTGAACGGACCCCCTGCCCGTGTCTACGCCTGCGCCTGTCTGGAATGCCAACGCGCAACGGGATCGGGCTTCGGCTATCGCGCCCGATTTTCCAGAGCGTCCGTCATCGGCATCGAAGGGGAACGCCGGGTGTGGCGACGCGGCAGCGACGCCGGCCGCTGGGTGGACCAGACCTTCTGCCCGAAATGCGGAACGCTGGTCTACATGGAGGCGGAGGCGCTGACGGACGCGGTGATGATCTCCGCGGGCTGCTTTGCCGACCCGGACTTCCCGCCGCCCGCCGCCGTGTTCTGGGCCTCGCGCCGACATACCTGGTACGACCTGACGGAAGGCATCGAGACATTTGGATAGGTGGCCGATTTCCCCTCAGACGCAACATGTCGCAATCCACCGCGGCGAGGGCCACGGCGCAACATTAGGGAGCTTGTCCGCTCATCGTGTCTCGGTATCCGCCCGTCGGGCCACGAGGCCCAGGTCCTTGGCCCCGAGCCTGCCGATGGCCGACAGGATGCGGTAGCCTCCAACGACGGTCTCCCGCTCAGCGGTGGCGAGCTTCACCTGCGCCTTCACCACGTCGGCCTGGGCTTCCAGTACGTTGAGTAGCGTGCGCTGGCCGATCGCTTGTTCTGCCATCATGCCGTCCTTGGCCATTTTTGCCGCCTTGACGGCGGCCCGGTTGGCGGACGCGGTTGCGAGCGCTCCCTGGTATTGCGCCCAGGCAGAGGCCGCCTTCGACTGAACTTCGGCGTGCTGAACGTCGACGGTGAAGTTCGATTTCCCGAGGTCCTCCTTCGAGCGCCGTACCTCGGCCGCCGCCTTTCCTCCCTGATAGATGGGCACCTTGAGCTCGATGCCCGCCTTTTGCTCCATCGCCGATCAATTGCGTCGATCGCGCTCACGCCCTCACCTCTGCCAATCCCGATCGCCCCCTTCACGGTCGGCAGGAGCTTTCCCTCGCTGACGGCAACATTGAACATGGCGCCTTCGGCGAGGTGCCGTTTCGCCAGAAGAGCGGGATGCTGCTTGGCGGCAATCGCCAGCGCCTTATCGATGTTGGCGGGCAGCATTTTCACGGGAACTTTTCCACCGGTTAAATTGCCCGGTTCGTCGCCGATGACCTGCCTGTAGGTCGCTTGGGCACGCTTCGCTTCGGCATGGGCGAGGCTCAGTTCCGCCTGCGCCGCAGCGCGGCGCGCCTCGGCCTGAGCGAGGTTTGTTCGGGTCCGTTCGCCTGCTTGGTGGCGGGCGATCTCGGATCGCGTGAGCTCCTTGAGGAAATCCAGATCCTGTTTGCGTAGCGCGACGATGCGGCGCGTCAGCACCACGTCCATATATGCCTCGGTCGCCTCGAACAGGATGTTCTGCTCGGTGTTGCGGGTGTTTTCCTCGGCGGCGCGCTGTCGCGCCTTATTGACCTCGACATTGTTGGTCGTCTGCAGGCCGTCGAAGAGGGTCTGATCGAGAACGATACCAAACGTGCCGCGATTGGTCGCCGCACTGGAATTGTACCCGATCCCGCTGCGCCAGGTGATTTTCGGATGCATCGCCGACCGTGCGATGTCGATGTCGTACGCGCTCGCGCGCACTCCGGCCCGCGCTGCATTGAGCGTCGGGTTGTTGTGGTAGGCCTTCGCCAAGGCACTTGAAAGCGGCTCGGCATGAGCCTCAGCCATGGCAATCGGAGCAATCATTGCAACCAGGGTCACCAGTATTCGTTTCATCGAACAGGAATCTCCGTTGGGAACCCGGATGGCTCGCAAGTGAGATAATCCGGATCGAGGGCACGGAGACGCTCGGCGGACGGCGTCAAGGGACGGCCAACGGCCGAACAGCACTTGGCCGGCGCCATGGCAGAAGTACAGCGGCCCAAATTTGGTACCGATGGATCCGCCGTCACGAAAAAAGTCGTGCCGTCGCGAATCCTTTTCCGGGTTCCGCGCCTCTTGTGACTGAGACGATGGGTCTCGGTTTGCACCGGAGGTGTTGCATGGCATTTTTTCGCAAGAATATAGGTAAGGGGCAGCAGATCGTGCGGATTGGCCTTGGGGTTGGCGCGGCTGTGATGGCATACAGTTTCCTGAGCGGGTGGATCGCCCTCTTGGTGGGCGTATCGGCCCTCACCTTCGTCCTCACCGGCCTCATCGGCTATTGCCCGGCCTGCGCCGTTGCCGGGATCCATGATCGGATCAAGCCATGAACACAAAGGCGGTGACGACTGAAACTTTCGAAGCCGCCCGCCACGGCGATCGCAATGCGATCGTCCGGCTGCTCGAGCGGACGCAGCCGGATATTCGCCGATATGCCCGAGCAACCTGCCGGACCGCCGATGTCGACGATGCGACACAAGAAACGCTTTGGCTTCTGTCGCGCCATGTCGGCGCGATCCGGGCACTCGCGACCCTGTCGAACTGGTTGTTCAGCGTGGTGCGGCGGGAGTGCCTGAGGCTCGCCCGACGTACCGGCATGATCGCCGCCGTAGACGAGGACGCACTTGAAACAAGTCTGGTGCAGCGGCCCGAACATGTGTTGCGGCTTGATCTGGCAGCGGCCTTCGAGGCTCTGCCGCCGCACTATCGCGACGTGGCTCTGATGCGCGACCTCCAGGAGATGACGATCGACGAGATCGCCGCGGCTCTCGATCTTTCGCGACAGGCAGTGAAAGCGCGGCTGCACCGTGCACGCCTGCTGTTGCGCGAATATTTGGCGGAGTGAGCGAGCCGAAGAGATTGTGCGCGAGCGGCTTCAAGGAACAATGGCGCGGCTATCACGAAAACGCGGATTCCTTCGCAGTTTTCGGAAACGCCAGATCGACAACCAAACCGCCGTTCGCTGCTTCTCCGAGCGCCACGGAGCCGTTGTGTGCCGTCATAATCTGGGCAACGATGGCCAGTCCCATGCCTGTTCCCTCACTCGCGCTGGTATTGCCCCGCACAAACGGCCTCAGCATTTTCTCGCGCTCCGCGGCCGGGATTCCTGGGCCCTCATCGCTGACCCTCACGATCCGGGCTTGCAGAACCTCGACTACAAGCACTTCCGTTCCGCGTGCGTGTCGCATCGCATTGATGATCAAGTTGTCCAAGGCCAGGCGAATGGCCGGTTCGGAACCGGGGACAATGACCCGCCCCTCTGCTTTGAACTCGATGTCCATGCCCTGCTTCATCACGGATGGCACATGCTCGGCAATGGCCGCGCGCGCGATGGCTGCGAGATCTGCCATGGTGAAGGTCAGCGCCTGGCCTGACAAACGCGCCAACTGCAACGATGTCGTGACGATTGATGCAAGCCGCGCCGTGTCGCGAACAAGGACCTCCCGCACGTCCGGGTCCTGAACAAGGTCGAGCTTCAACCGCAATTTGGTCAGCGGCGTCCGCAATTCGTGGGATGCGTTGGCAAGAAAGTTTCGCTGCGCTTCGAACGCGTTGTCGATACAACCGAGCGCCGTGTTGAACGCGGCAACCATCGGCTTCAGTTCTATCGGAGTGTCGCGATCCGATATCCGGCGACCATTGGGAAGCCCGTCGATCTGCTCGGCTGAATCGACAACCCTTCTTACAGGGGTTGCGATCGTGCGCTTGACAGCAACGACAGCGATCGTGGCCGTGGCAACAAGAACAATACCCAGAAGATGGTAAAGCCCCTGCGGCCAAATTTCGCGCAGGACCACGAGCAGCGTTTCAGCATTCGAAAATGTCACTCCGCCGACCACAACGAGTTTGGGTGGATCCTCCGCGTTCAGTTTTCGGAGCCCGAGAAACTGCTGCTGGCCCGCCATGTAAGAAAACTCAGAGGAGAATACCTGGGGAGAGGTCGTATCGATGATGTCTTGGACCGATGCCGGCACGGCACCGTGTATGATGGCTTGGGTTCCGTCACTGACAAAGTACCAGAATTCGGACTGCTCTTCGGAAAGCCTGATAATCTTTTCCGCAATTACGCCTTCGACCTCGAGCACAAACTTGCCGGTGTGATCGTAGCTCACACCATCCTGGAGAAGTTCGACGACACTTTCGACTGCGATTTTTTTCCTGCTCTGCCCATCCGTCAACAGGAACACCGCGACGGTGAGGACGGTGCTGATCACCATCATCAGCGCCATGCCCAAGATGAGCACAATGGCCACCGGAAACGCGATTGAATTCGGGCGCCTCATTACTCTTGCACCAGCATGTAGCCGATGCCGCGAATGGTCCGGATCGTTGCGCTGCAATTGCCCTCGCGCAGACGCTTGCGTAGCCGCGAGACATGGGAATCGAGCACGTTGGACTCGATCTCCTCGTCGATGTTATAGACGGCAGCTTCAAGATTGTCGCGCTGCACGACGCGCCCTGCCCGCCGGATCAACGCTTCCAGAACGGCGAGTTCGCGTCTCGGAACGCTCAGCGCGTTCTCACCGATCATGGCGGATCGATTGATGAGATCAAACGATAGATTGCCGAATTGCGTGCAGCCGGTCTCGTCCAGGCTGTAGCGACGAAGAACCGCGCGCGCCCGTGCAATAAGCTCCATGGGCTCGAATGGTTTGCCGACATATTCGTCTGCGCCCTTGTCGAGCGCAGACACGATATCGGTCGGATCGTCCAATGCCGTCAGAACGAGCGTTGCCGGCCTCGGGCGGAGTTGCCGCAGCGTCGGCAGCAGCGACAGGCCGTCACCATCAGGTAGGTTGCGGTCGATGACCACGAGATCGAACTTGAAGGCAAGCAGTGCCGCCTCGGCATCCGCAAGCGTTTCGAATACATCCGCAACGCCGATCGCGGCTTCCAGCATGGTCTTGAGCGAAGACGCCAGCTCACGATCATCTTCTACGATCAGAATTCGCATGTTGCCTGCCAGTGTCGACTAGAATTGAGTTTTGAAGATGCGAATATTCATGAAGGAAACAAAAGAGGATTCTAAACAACACGACGTAAGTCAGGTCGCAATCATCCTAATCGAAACAGCCCTCGCTAAAACATCCGTCATCCCTGCGGAATTACTCGTAAGAATACACGGGAGGATCGTAATCGCGTCCTCTACGGCGTTCATCGGACATATCAAGACGTTGTACGCAATTAGCATAAGCATCGGTTCCCGGCACGAATCCGTACTCGGCACAACGGTTTCTGTATTCTACGGTTTCGCATCCCGCCAGCACGATCAGCAGGCCCGCTGCAATGAAAAGACGCATAAAATGACCTCGGTTTATTTCTCGTTTTGTCGATACCTGGATCCCATTGCCACCTTGCGACAATGTTACGAGACACAAGCGTAGTCCGCCTCAGCGGCTGCCAATGGAAGGGATTGTTTTTTCGGCAGAAACGGCTGTTCCGGTTGCCGCGACGGCGAGCTTGCCTCCCCTGTCCGTCCAGGACGGCGGCGCTCCGATGGAGGCGCCGATCATGCCGACCACACCCGGCGCACGCCCGAAGTCCTCACAGATCGCAGAACCGGGTTTCCCACCAAGCGACGTGCGAATGTCATAAACGGACGGCAAGTACAGATCGAAATCTCCAGGTTCTTTGCCGGCGACGACCATTCTTGAGAAATCCTTGCCGAAAGCCGCGGCCAGGTCATAGGCGTCACCAACCTGCGAAACGCGCGCTTCACTCGTAAACGAGTTCGCGCCCTTCGACCAAACGATCGCCGCCGTTTGTTTGCCGGTTCGATCGACGGCCTCCGCTTCGACGGCCAGCCCGCCGAGCCCGAAGGGCAGTCGTGGTATGCCGACCGGCAAGGCAAGCGAACTGCCGATGGAAATCGCCTTGGCGGCACCAGCGACGGACGGCTCGGTCGGGACAATGTCCGTAACAACCGTTCGGACCGTCAGATCTGCGGGCGTACCGAACGGGACGATCCGATATTTTTCGCTCATGGTGATGCAGATCGCGCGGTCAATCGCGTTCGTTACCAGCAGGCGGTCCTTCTGCTTCTCGACACGCTGCAGAGCAGGCGGGGCCAGAGACGTCGGCGCGATGCTCACCGTTTTGACGTCCTTCAGGCCATCCTTGCTGAAATAGACTCTCTTCTTCTCGAACTTCCCCTTCGGAGCACTGAGGTTGCTGTAGGAGGTAAGCGTTCCTGCTTCCTTCAAGGGAACGGTCGTACATCCTCCAAGAGCGAGCATGATCGGCACTATTCTTGCGATTCCCCGACCCCCTGCCACGCCCCTTCTATGGCTGTTCGTCTTCTCATTGCATGTCATTCGCCCAGAACCCTCGTTGTCAAAGACGAGCGCCGATTGGGGTCCTGCACCTTGTGAAAACATTACGAATTCAGCTCAACGCGCTGACTACCATTTGAATTCAATATCCGGGAAAAATCAGGTCTCTGACAGCGTAATGTTCCTGCAAAAGAACAATAGGACAAGGATGTACGGTGATTTTACGCGGAGCACATTGATGTACCTTTTTATGTTTTTTAGCGCGATAATCGTATTCAGCATTCTGTTCCTGAGCGCATACTCCATTTACTCGCAGCTCAGCGACGCCAACGATATTTTATAGGCTTGTACGTCTGCCCTGAGTGCTGGACACAAAAAAGGTCGACAACGGAGTGCTTTGTCGACCTTTCCTTAAGTACCCGCGCATCGGCCGAGCAGACTACTTTCCGGTGGCGCTTGCCGGTGGCTGCGTGGCTGCCTTCAATCCACCTTCCTGCAAATCCGCCTCATCGGCCAGAATGGCGGTCGCCTCAGCAAGGAGAACGTCCTTTGCGTTCTTGCGGGCGTTTTCCATTGCGATATCGGCACTCAGGCTGCGTTCGTCCGCATTCAATCCATCGTCCTCACCGGTATCCTCGCCATCGCTTCCCTGGGCTCGAGCCTTAAGACGATTTTCGCGATCCTTCATTTCCTTGCGACGTTCGGCTTCGTTGAGGGAGACAACGCCTTTTTCGCGTTGCGCCTTGATGTCGGCGATGTCTTCGAGGAGGCGCTGGAAATCGGGGTCGCTTGCAATGCGCGCATTATGGCGGTCCTGCAGTGCCGGCAGCAGCGCCGTGACGGTATCGGCCGGCGTATAATCCGCAGGCTTGATCTCTGACCACGGCAGGGCGTTATCATAGCTCGTCTCGCCAAAGCGCGTCGGGTCGGAAAGCCCCGGCAGACTGATATCGGGCGTTACGCCGTGCAGCTGCGTAGTGCCGCCATTGACCCGGAAGAACTGGGCGATCGTCACCTTGAGTTCGCCAAACGCAGGCTTGCTGTTGCGGACCATCTGGTCGAGGTCGACGACGGTTTGAACCGTGCCCTTGCCGAAGCTGGGCTCGCCGATGACGACACCGCGGCCGTAGTCCTGGATGGCCGCAGCAAAAATCTCAGAGGCCGAAGCCGACCCGCGATTGATCAAAACACCGACAGGCCCTGACCAGAGAGGCTCAGGAAACTCCGAGCTTGTCACCACGACCTTGCCGTCGCCACTGCGTTGCTGAACGACCGGTCCAGAGCCGATGAACAGGCCGGTCAGGGCAATCGCCTGGTCCAGCGAACCGCCGCCATTGTTGCGAACGTCGATCAGAACGCTGTCGACCTGTTCCTGCTTCAGCTCTTCGAGAAGCTTTGCGACGTCGCGGCTCGCGCTGCGATAATCCTGCTCTCTTTTGCGCCGGGCTTCGAAATCCTCATAGAAGGCCGGAAGAGTGATCACCCCGATCTTGCGGGTGGTATCGCCCGCCTTCACAGACAGAACGCTCTTCTGCGCCGCCTGCTTTTCGAGGCTGATCTTGTCGCGCACGAGGGTGACGATGCGATGGGCGGCGTCTGCTCCCGCATCGGCCGGCAGGACGTCGAGGCGCACGACCGACCCCTTCTTCCCGCGGATCAACTGCACGACTTCATCGATGCGCGTGCCGACCACTTCCTTTATCGGGCCGTCGTGACCCTGCCCGACGCCGGTGATGCGGTCTCCGACCGCAAGCTTGCCGGACAGCTGCGCCGGCCCACCAGGCACGAGCTCGCGGATCGTCGTGTAGTCGTCGCGTTCCTGCAGCACCGCGCCGATCCCAACCAGCGAGAGCTTCATGGCGATATCGAAATCGGCCGAAGCGCGGGCGCCAAAGTAATCCGTGTGCGGATCGACCGACGTCGTGTAGGCGTTCATGAACGACTGGAAGACGTCGTCGCTCTTGTACTTGGAGGCACGCTCGAGCGCGTTTGCATAGCGCTTGTCGAGCGTTTCGCGAATGGCCGCATCAGTCTTGCCACTGAGCTTCAAGCGTAGCCAGTCGCTTTTCACGCGCTTGCGCCACAGCTCGTTGCTCTCGGCTTCCGACTGCGGCCAGGGCGCCTTCTCGCGCGACAGGGAATAATCCTCCTGCTTCGTGAAATCGAAGTCCTGCTTCAGCAGCTCGCGCGCGTAGTTCATGCGGTCGACGACACGCTTTCCATAGACGTTGAAGATCGCAAACGGGATCTTCAGGTCCTTCTTCTTGATGGCGTCGTCGATCTCGTTGCGGTCAGGTTTGAAACTGTCGATGTCGGCCTGCAGGAAGAGCCCACGATCCGGATCGAGGGACTCGATGAAGCTGTCCATGATCTTGGCCGACAGGGCGTCGTCTAGGGGAACGGGCTTGTAGCTGTAGCGCGTCAGAAATTTTGCGCTCAACTGTGCGGCCTGTGCCTGCTGCTTCAGCGGCTCCAGAACAGGAGGCGAGGCAACGTCGGCATAGGCGGACGGCGCGATTGCAAGAAATGCACCAAGGAAGACGTATGAAATGCGCATTCAGCGTTGACCCAATTCTTAATGCCGAGTGTCGAAGAGGGATCTAGGTGAAGCAATTATGGCTTTTTGGCAACCGGATTGATCCGACGCCGAGGCCGGCCTTACGTCAAGGCAGGCATCCGCCCGGGACTAATGGAGCGAGCCTGCCGCCCGGAATTCGCCCGGCGCCATCCCGTAAGCGCCCGTGAAAAGTCGGTAAAACCTTGCAAGACTATCGAATCCGCAGGCATAGGCGACCTCGGTGACGGGCAAGGCGGGCCGCTCGACGAGAAGCCGCCGCGCCTGCGAAGTCCGCATCGATGCCAGCGTGCGAGCGAAGGTCAATTCCGCGTGTTCGAACAGGACATGCAGCTGGCGCACGGAAATACCGAGCTCGAGCGCGACCTTTGCCGGCGTCAGTTTCTGCTGGTATTTGTCGCGCGCCATGATCTCTTCGGCGGCATAGCGCAGGCCCGAACGAAGGGCCGCACGCACTTCGGGCATGCCGGGTTTCAGTCTGTCGAGAATGGTCACCGGGTGGGCGGCATGTTCACTGATCCAGCGGCCGTGAATGCGCTTGATCGGCAGCGCATTGAGATAGTTCCAGCGCTCGCGTCCTGCCCGGCTGACGATGATCAGGTCGGCCTCTTCCAGCACCTTCAGATGCTGCATGACGGTACAGCGATCCATGTCTGAAAAGGCGGCGCAGAGCATGTCGGTGGTCTGCGCCTGGGCCAATGCCCAGAAAACCGAGACTTCTTCCCGCTTGCTTGACATGTTATGGTTTTACAACATATTGCAGCCAGATGCGACGGAGACCGCGCCGGTAAGATCGGATTGAGAGCTTTTCGGGAGCAATCGAACCGAGCCGGTTGGCTGGACGTCGCCGATCGGAGTTCAGCGTTGCAACGATGCCCCCACGCAAGTTGCCCAAAAAGGGAGATCATTGAGAATGTTGCCTAAGATAGTTTCAATTGATGAGTGGCAAGCCGCAATCGAACAACAGATTGCCAGGGAGAAAGCCCTCACCCGCGCACGCGATGACTTGAGCGCCGAGCGACGGCGCTTGCCGATGGTCAGGATCGACAAGGACTATTCGTTCGAAGGCCCCACGGGCACGTTAAGCCTTGCCGACCTCTTCGATGGTCGGCGGCAACTGATCGTCTATCACTTCATGTTCGCGCCCGGATGGAAGGCGGGCTGCGACGGCTGTTCCTGGGTCGTGGACGCGATGACCCACCCGGCGCATCTCAACGCACGCGATACGTCCATCGTGCTGATCTCGCGCGCGCCGCTCGAGAAGCTGCAGAAATATCAGGCCCGGATGCAGTGGCAGCACCCGGTCTGGTACTCGTCCATGGCGAGCGACTTCAACCACGACATGGGGGCCACGGTCGCCGACCCGGATGACCCGACCAGGACCAGCGAGCGTCATGGCGTCAGCGTTTTCCTCAGGGACGGCGACGATATCTACCGCACCTATTTCAACGGTGCGCGTGGCGTGGAGTATCTCGGCAGCATGTGGACGTATCTGGACCTGACGCCCTACGGTCGCCAGGAAACATGGGAAGTGTCTCCCGCGGGATGGCCACAGACCGAACCCTACGTTTGGAACCGGCGCCACGACGAATACGGGACCGAACCGGCCTTCTGATTTTCCCCGGCGGCGAGCATGGAATTGTCGTGCTGCCGTTCCTCCGTCTTGTCTTGCCGATCGTCCGACCTCCGTCATTGCTGCGGGCCGGAACAGGGCTCGGGCGCGATGCTGAAGGAATATCGCCGGCCCTGGCTGGAGCGCCGAATTTGTGGATGGATCGCGCCTTGAAGAGGGGCGCTGTTGGGGGCCGTCAATCGATGGGAAACGAGACTCAAATCGGCAAGGAAGGTCCGGCGCCGAGAGGCAAGAGGTTTTGGCGGCGGCGCGGCGTTCGGATTGCATCGATCGCGCTTGTTGCCTTGCTTTTCCTGCTGGTCGCGCCGCTTGCGGCTATTCTCTATCCGACGCTGAAGAGCTATCCCCGAAGCGACTTTCCGGCCGCGACCTTGCAACTGGAGCGCAACAGGCAGGACCTTGCCCATCTGCGGCGCCTGATCGAGGTCGACCGCAGCTTCTCGCCGACCGCCCAGGCCGCTTTTGCCGCCGCCCTCGAAGTGATCGAACAACGGGCCGGTGATCTCGACCGCGCCGGTCTGGCGATCGCGGCTGCAAAAGCGGTCGCGCTCGCCGACAATGGGCACACCAGCGTGGTCGGCCTCGTCGGCGGCCACAGCTTCAATGCGGTTCCCATCCGGCTTGGCTGGTTTGCCGACGGCCTGTTTGTGATCGCCACGACAGGCGAGCAATCGCACCTTTTGGGCGGAGAGATCCTTGAGGTAAATGGAAGAGCGACGGAGGCCTTTGTCGATGCGCTTCCGCCCTATTTCGGCGGCCCCGCCAATCTCGCCAAGGAATTCGTCCCGAATGTCGCGATTTCGCCGGAATTGCTCCATGCCGCCGGCCTTGCCGAAAGCCCGCGGGAAAGCGCCTATTTCATCCGTCGGGCGGATGGACGCGCAGCGCAAATCGCTCTTGTCGCCACGTCCGGTGCGCCGGAACCCTTGAACGCCCATGTCTGGCCACGACGCGATTTCAGTCCCTTGTCGCAGACCGGTCGCGGCGCCGGGTGGCGGCACGTGCTCGACGATGTCACGCTACCGGCCTATCTCACGCGCCCCGACGCCAATGTCTGGCACCACTATCCCTTGCCCGATCTTCTCTACGTCCAGATCAACCGCATCAGGGATGCGACGCCGGAGGGCCTGTCGCAGGGGCTCGCCAAGGTCCTGGACGAAGCTGAGAAAAAACCGATACGCAATGCAGTCGTCGACCTGCGGTTCAACAATGGCGGCAATTACGAACTGACCGCCGATTTCTCGCGAAGGCTCCCGGCCATCCTGCCGCCGGAGGGACGGCTGTTTGTGCTGACCAGCGCGAACACGTTTTCGGCCGCGATCAGCACGGCGGCGCGACTGAAGTACTTCGGCGGCCCGCGCACGGTACTTGTCGGCGAGCCGATAGGAGACCGGCTGCAGTTCTGGGGCGAAGGCGGCCGCACGGTTCTGCCGAACTCGAAGATCACCATCCGTTACTCGACGGCCTATCACGACTGAGAACACGGTTGCAGCCTGTCGGAGATCAGGACCTGTTTCCTGCTGAATTACGTCTACGACGTCCCGGCAGGTCCCCTTCAGCCAGACGTCGCGCGCTCCACGAGCTTTGCCGACTATGCCGCTGGCACCGACCCGGCAATGGCCGCCGTCATGAAGATACTCATGGTGGGCAATGCCGATTGAGAAGCAGCTTGTGGGGAGGCAAGGCCGCGGCCGTACACCGCCGTGGCCGCTGACATCCGTTGGCCCGGCCATTCCCGGCGGCGAAGGATCTGCGGCGACGCTTTTACATCTTCTCGCCCGGCAGTTCGCTGGCCTGCTTGACCCAATCCATGAACTGCGCCTCGTCGAGTTCGTCCGTCTCATAGATGTCGAGATAACGAACATCCGGCTGTTTTGACGTGCCGGGAGGTAAGGGGCTGAATTGCGCCCCGCGGAAGAAAGCAACCTTCACGTATTTCGTCATGCAATGAAAACTGAGGAACCAGACATCCTTTTCCACGCCATAAAAGGGAGAGTTCCACTTGACCGCTTTTTCGACGCCGGGAACGGTCTTGACGACCAGCCGGTCCAGCCGCTTGCCTAGATCGCTTTTCCACCCCGGCATCGCAGCGATGTACTGCTGCACCGGCGCATCTCCGTAGCCCTTTGCGATCTGCGGATTGCCGCCGGTTAGAAGGACGACGCCATCGGCCGATTTTGTCGGCGGCGTCTTGCGTCCGATCTTTGAACGTGGCGCAGGGGAAGCGGCTTTCGGTGCGTTCTTTCCGACTTTCTTCTCAGGCATCCCGGACCTCGACTGTTCCGTCAGTTCGTTCAGGGTCGGATCCACCGTGATGGGCGCGGAGCCCCATACCAAATGGCCAAGCACGATACATAGCCATCCAGCTATGCATCGGTCAAGAATAAACCTCCGGTGTCAGCTGCATTGCGGGCCGCAACTCGATCAGAAAGCCGCTTCGCCAAGTATTGGCCATCGGCACGGCATCCCTCCACAGCCGTAGGGTCATGGCATGCAAACGGTCCGGATCCCCTTGCGATCCCGACCTGTGCAGCAGCGGCTCTCGTGACGAGCTATCATTCGGGATCTCGAACGTGCTCTCCACCAACACCTTGACCGCCGGACAACACCCATGCCCAAACGGCTGTAGACCTGCTGAACTGAAAAGACGCTCTGCCGACACGACTGCGCGCGCTGTTGCAGCCTGCTCCGGTCGATTTGCCACGTGGGCCCAAGGCCACGGCCGCGATCCCTTGCCACCAGCATGCGCCTCTACCCGGCATGTGCCGAACTGGCCGTCGCGGCCCGAACCGAATAGCGAAAGAGCGAAAGCACCCTCAACATAGGCACCCCAAGGTGCGTACTTGTAGGTGGCCCTTGCGCCCGATAGGCCTGCAACCAAGCCCTGGAGTTTCCCTTTCCAGGTTGTCCGCTGCTTGAGGAAGATATTGCTCCAGCCCGCGGCGCGATGGAAACTCGACGACGATGGCGAATGCCGTGGCCGATGGCCTGCTTGAGGTGGGCCACGAGGTCGAGACCGTTCACGTCGACGACGTCCTGTCGGCGCTGCTTAGAGACTGTCGCCAATGTCGTATGCCCGATGGCGAATGCGCGATCGACGACGGTTTCCGGCGGGCGTTCTTTGGTTCCTACCTTCCCGCTGACGGCTTTGTCGCCGCAAGCCCGATCTACTGGTATGGCGTCTCTGCGCAGTTGAAGGCGTTCTTCGATCGAATGTTCTGCTACGTCGCCACGTCGCATCCACAATCGGCGTCCGTTGTCGCGCAGATGACTGGAAAACGGATCGGCCTCGTCCTCAGCTCAGAAGAGACCTACCCCACCGTTTCGTCCAGCCCGCAGCATCAGTTCCAGGAAATCAGCCGCTATACGCGTTCGACCTTCGTCGGCGTCGTTCATGGCCATGGCAACGCACGCACAGATATTTGCCGCGATCCGAGTGACCCGATCGGACGGGCGCGCCTGTTCGGCCGGAACTTCTTCAGCGCTCACACCTCCGACTACCAGATCGACACGCCGCGATCAGGTCGCGTCTGGGCGTGAGCCGTCTTGCGTGCGCGCAATATCTTTCGGCTAGGGCAGGCGGACCTTCCGCCGCCTGGCCGCCTTTGCCTCGCTCGCGGCCGCATCGTATTGCTCCCTGAAGTAATCAAGCTCCGGAAAGTTTCGCTCCGCCCATCGGTCGAGGCTGATGAGCGTTTCGCTGAGAGACAGGCCGACTGAGCTCAGACTGTACTCGACATGGGGCGGGTTCGTCTGGTGATCGTGACGCTGCACCAACCCGTTGCGCTCGAGGTCCTTCAACGTCTGGGTCAGCATCTTTTGCGAAATGCCCTCGACCTTGCGCAGCAACGCGCCATTGCGCATCGGGCCCGCCGCGAGCGCCGACATGATGAGGATCGCCCATTTCGTCGATATCAGTTCGAGCGCATGCCGAGCCGAGCAGGATGCGTCGAACACGTCGGGATTGCTCGCAGGCGGGGCTCCGGCTTGCGGGGGCAGTTTCATCATCACCTCAAGGACATGCCGTTGCGGCCGCCGCTCTTCACGCCTCACAGGTAGTGCGCGTGATCGCACCCCACAAGTTGCGAGTAGCACAGCCGAAGGCATGAGGGCGCGCCGGGCTACGCCCAGGGCGCACCGGCCGCCCATCCCGCTCGGATGGCCTCAATAAAAAGGCGGACCTTTGGAGAAACGTGCTTTCGTGTCGGATAGACGACGCAAACGGGCGGCTCGTCGCGCTCGAATTCTTCGAGCAGGGGGACAAGCCTGCCTTCCCTGATGTCGCGGCCCACCAGGAATGCGCCGAGTTGCGCAAGGCCCATTCCGGCGAGGCAAGCGTCGCGAATGGCCTCGGTGTTTCCGAGACGCAAGTTTCCCTGAACACCGACGTCCCGGTCTCCGCCGCCGACCCTGTAATGCCACGGTACCGGTCCGCTTGCGTGCTTGAACCCGATCCTGTCGTGGCGCGTCAGTTCGTCGATGGTGCGCGGCGTTCCGCGCCGCTTTAAATACTCCGGCGCAGCGCAGGTTATGAGCCGATGAGAGGCCAGGACCCGCCGCACGAGGCGACTGTCGGTGGGCCCGCCGATACGAACGGCAACGTCGATGCCGTCGCCGACGATGTCGCGATACTCATCCGAAAACGAAACCTCCGCTTCCACCTCGGGCCAACGGTTCAGGAAGCGCTGGAGAACGGGCAGAATGTGCAGCCTACCGAGGGCGATCGGCACATCGATGCGAAGGCGCCCTCTTGGGGCCTGGTGCCGTTGTGCCAAGGCGAACTCCGCGTCGTCCACTTCTGACAGGATCCTGATCGCATGCTCGTAGAAGAGCTGGCCCTCCTCGGTGAGGCTGACGCTACGCGTTGTTCTATGGATCAGCCGCGTTGCCATATTGTCTTCAAGACGTGCGACACATTTCCCGACCGCGGAACGGGAGAGGCCGAGCCGTTCCGCCGCCAGGGTGAAGCTCTGGTCATCGGCGACACGAACAAAGGCGCGCACATCGCCGAGATGGTCCAGCATCGCAAGATCCTATTGGGGACGATTCGTCCCTTTTGTTTCCATAAGGCCGAAGTTATCTGAATATCGGAAACAGTAAAGAATGCCTCGCAACGTCCCGGCAACGGGACATGAAGGATTGGCTGGGCGCCACAACGTGCCTCGCCCCAGAATGAAAGAGGCAATTAGATGAAACTCCAGGAAGAAACCGACGGACTCCAAAGGAAGGGAGGCCCTGACCGGGAGAATTGGCTACCGGTCTATGCCGCCGGCCTGTCGACCTTTTGCGTCGTGACGACGGAGATGCTGCCCGTTGGGTTAATGACGCCGATCGCAGACGACCTTCAAACGTCGATGGGGACCGCCGGTTTGACGCTCTCGCTGCCGGCGTTGCTTGCCGCGCTCTTTGCGCCCACCGTGGTACTCTTGGCCGGCAGGATCGACAGAAGGCGCATCCTGACCACCCTTCTCTTGCTGCTGGTTGTTACAAACATCATTTCGGCGCTGGCCAGTACGATCGGTTTGCTCCTGGCGGCGCGTATCATTGTCGGCCTTTGCATGGGCGGCATCTGGGCCGTTGCCGGAGGCCTTGCGCTACGGCTGGTTCCGGGCCGATCGATCGGTGTCGCAACGGCGATCATTTTCGGCGGCGTTGCAGCAGCTTCGGTTCTTGGCGTTCCGGTCGGAGCCATGATCGGTGACGCGGCGGGCTGGCGCTTCGCGTTTGCCGCGATGGCGGTCTTTTGTGCGATCGTGCTTGTGGTCAATCTCTGCGCGTTGCCTGCGCTGCCCGTCCACCAGTCCGTCCGGCTCAGCCAGTTTGGCCATCAGCTCTTGAACCGCCGGATCCAGCTTGGTTTGGCGATCACGTTCCTGTTCGTTGCGGGGCATTTCATGGCCTACACCTTCATACGTCCGCTCCTGGAAGTTGTTTCGGGCATCGGCACACAATGGGTCGGGCTCATGCTGTTTGCCTATGGAGCCGCTGGTATTGGCGGAAACTTTGTTGCTGGCCCTGGGGCCGCCAGGCGTACCGGCGCGACCTTGCTGTGCATTGCCGGTGCCCTTGCTGCTGTCCTCTTCGGCTTTGCTCTCTTCGGAAACTCCGCTCTTGGCGGTGCGGTCGTCCTCATCTTGTGGGGCATCGCCTATGGCGGCGTCTCGGTCTCATTGCAAACCTGGATGATGAAGTCGGCACCCTCCGACATCGAAGTCGCAACGGCGCTGTTCGTCGCAATCTTTAATATCGCCATTGCCGCCGGATCCTTTGCCGGCGGTCGTATTGTCGATCAGTTCGATCTCGGCACCAACCTGCTCGTAGCGGGCATCCTGCCTTCCCTCGGAATTCTGCTCGGATTGAAAGCCCAACGTGCGGCCACTGCTAAGGTTGACTGATCATCGGACATATATCGAGCGGATCGCACTTACCATCTGTGCGCAACCGGATGGACCGGGACGGCTTTCGTCCCGGCTCCGGCGGATCAGGAACAATCGCTTGAGGAAATTCCTACTCCGGCCGGGGGGAGAGCAGCAAAATCATTCCGCAATAATACATAAAATACATAGACTAAATGTGTATAAGCCGAGGTTTCTCACGCATGATGCTGGCAACAACGCGTGCGCCGGACCCGTTCCGCCTGCGACGAATGACAACGCCGGCCAGCCCAGCTTTCGACGGAGGATCCCATGTCCAGTTCCATTTTCGGCCAGGCCTATCGCCGCCGCCGCGTGCTGAAATCGCTCGCGGCTGCCGGCGCCCTGCCCTTCATCGCGCCACTTGCCTCCTCGACGGCCCTTGCGTCCGGCAACAAATATGCCGGCCGCACGGTCAATCTCCTGATCATCCAGCCGCATGTCGTCACGGGCAAGAAAATTGCCGAAGATTTCGAAAGGCTGACCGGAGCCAAGGTCAACGTCACGGCGGTGCCCTACGACCAGGTCAGCGCCAAGGCGACGCTGGACGTGCAGTCGGGCGCCAACCAGTTCGACGTCATCGACTATTTCTATACCTACAAGGGTCAGCTCGCCGAAGATGGCGTGATCGAGGACGTGACCGATCTCATCGAGCGTGACAAGGCCGAGATCCAGCCGGAAGACTTCATCCAGACGATCTACGACCAGTACACGCTGCATGACGGCCGTCGCTATGGCCTGCCCTATGACGGCGACAGCCATCTGTTGTTCTATAACCGCGAGCTGTTTGATCGCTACGGCCTGAAGGCGCCGGCAACCTGGGACGAATACAACGAGAACGCCAGGGTGATCACCGAGGCGGAAAAGAAGAACGGCATCTATGGTGCTGCGGTTCTGGGCGCGAAGATCCCGGTCATCATTCTTTCCACCTATGCCAACCGGCTCACCGGCTTCGGCGGCAACTTCTTGAAGGCGGACGGCACCTCGGCGCTCGACAGCACCGAGGCCGTCGAAGCCCTGAAGTCGCTGCTTGCGTCGGCTCCCCATGCGCTGCCGACCCCACTTGAAACCCGCTTCGAAGAAGGGCTGCCCGCGTTTCTCAACGGCAAGGCTGCACAGATCGACTTCTGGACCGATCTCGGCGGCTATGCACAGGACCCCAAGGGCTCGAAGATCGTCGACAAGTGGGGGGTGACGCGCATTCCCGTTGGCGGCAGCAACAAAACACCCCGCCTCGCCTTCAATGCCGGCTTCGGTTTTGCGATCACCAGCGGATCGAAAAACAAGGACGTCGCCTGGGACCTGATCAAGCTTGCGACCGGCAAGGACTACCACCAGGAGCTTCTGGCTCTCACCGGCTCGGGCATCGACCCGGACCGCCAGTCTGGCTTGAAATCTAAGAATTTCAGAGACTTCCAGCCGTTGGTGCAACCGCTGCTCGATGATGGCGCATTGGAAAACAGCCTGGCCTGGCCGACCGCCGTCTATGCGCCAAAACTCGAAAATGCGCTGACCGACGAACTGGCCCTGGCGCTCGCCGGCACCAAAAGCGCGGAACAGGCGATCGCCGATGCCCACCAGGCCTGGACCGAAATCATCGAGACCAACGGCTGATTGCTTGCGGGGTGGCGCTTCCTCCCGGCGCCGCCCCGCCACTTTTTTTGAAACGAGGCAAAAGACCATGAGCGCAAGATCCTTGCCGAAACGCAGGCTCGGCCGAACCGATTTCGACATCACGCCCGTTGGCTTCGGCGCCTGGGCCATCGGTGGCCCCGATTGGGGCTGGGGATGGGGAAGTCAGGACGATACCCGGTCGATCGCCGCCATCCGTCATGCGGTCGAGCGCGGCATCAACTGGATCGACACGGCACCCGTCTATGGTCTCGGCCATTCCGAACAGATCGTGCGCGAGGCGCTTTCGACCATCCCACGCTCCCAACGTCCGTTGATCTTCACCAAGGCCGGGCTGATCTGGGACCCGGACAACCGCAACGCCCTTCCCGCCCGCATCGGCAATGCCCAATCCATTCGCCGCGAGCTGGAGGCTTCCCTGAAGCGGCTCGGCGTTGATGTCATCGACCTCTACCAGGTGCACTGGCCTGCCAATGACGGCACGCCGGTCGAGGAATACTGGGCGACTTTTGCGGAGTTGAAGAAAGAGGGTAAGGTACGGGCCATCGGGCTTTCGAACCACGATCGGGCGCTTCTGGAGCGCGCGGCAACGGTGGCGCCCGTCGATGTGGTGCAACCGCCCTTTTCGGCAATCAAGCGCCAGTTCGCTAGAGCAGACCTGCCGTGGGTGCAGGCGCATGGCAGCGGCGTCATCGCCTACAGCCCACTGCAATCAGGCCTGCTCACCGGCGCCTTTACGCCGGCGCGCGCCCGGGCCCTTCCGCACGACGATTGGCGATCGCGCGACGAGGAATTTTCGGGCGAAGCGCTTCACCGCAACCTGGCCTTTGCCGAAGGCTTGAGGCCGATTGCCGCGCGACACAAAACGACCGTCGCTGCGATCGCTGCGGCCTGGGCGATTTCCTGGCCCGGCGTCACCGGTGCCATCATCGGCGCGCGCGAACCGCTGCAGATCGACGGTTGGATCGATGCCGCAACCCTTGCGCTCACGCCCAGCGACCTCGACGATATCGAGGACATGTTGCTGGCCACCCGGGCCGGCAGCGGGCCGACACGCCCGGATCTGGCCGAGGCCGCATGACCACCTTTGCCGTCGAGGTGCTGGAACCCGCCGGCGCGGCGGGTGTTGCCGGGCGCGGCCACGCCTTTTGGGCGCGTCTCGCACGGTTGGCCTGGATCGCACCGGTCCTCGTCGCGCTGATCGTCACGACGCTCTACCCGACTGTCTTTCTGCTGGCGCTTGCCTTCAGCAAGAGCACGCTTGGAAAGCCGTTCCGCGGCTTCGTCGGCATCAAGCACTTCGCAACGGCGCTTCAGGATCCGATCTTCCTCGCGGCCATCGGCAGAAGCGTCGCCTATGCACTTGCCACCTCGCTGGTGCAGCTTGCGCTCGGCTTCCTGATCGCGCTGCTTTTCACTTCCCTGTTGAAGGCCGGCCGCTTTTTGATGAGCCTCGTTCTGCTGCCACTGATGACCCCGCCGGTCATGGTCGGCATCGCTTGGAAGCTGATCTTCGCGCCGGCAGGCGGGCTCCTGAACGGTACCCTGATCACCTATGGCTTTATCTCCGAGCCGATTTCCTTTCTTGGTCACCCGACGCTCGCCTGGCTGGCGATCGGCGCCGCCGACCTCTGGCAATGGACGCCATTCATCGTCATTCTCTGCTTTGCGGCTCTTTCCACGGTACCCGACAGCGTTCACGAGGCAGCGCTGGTGGACGGGGCCAATGGCTGGCAGCGCTTCTGGCACATCACACTTCCGCTGGTCGCAGCACCGCTTTCGTCGATCTATCTGCTGAAGCTCATTTTGTCGTTCAAGCTCTTCGACCTCATCTACATCCTGACCTTCGGCGGACCGGGCTTTGCGACGACATCGGCCGGCTTTGCCATCTATCGGCGGGCGATCGAACAGTTCGACGTCGGCCGCGCCGCGGCCGAAACGATGATCTATGCGCTTGTCATCGGGCTTGTGACCTTGCCCGTCGTACGGCTGCACCAGCACTTCGAAAGGCGAGAGCTGTGAGACCCGCCGCGCGACATCTGTGGCTCGGCCTTGCGACAGCGCCGGTCGTCAGCTTCTTTGCCTTGCCTTTCCTCTTTCTCATCGCGGTTTCCTTCAAGACGAAGGACGACGTGCTCAACGGACGCTTCTGGCCGACGATGCCGACGCTCGCCAACTGGCCGGCGGCCTTCGACGCGGCCAACATCCTCGGTTTCATCCTGAATTCCGTGATCGTGTCGCTGGTTTCGGGCCTCGTCACCATCGCGCTGGCGCTGCCGTCGGCCTATGCCGTCCTGCGGCTGAAGATCGGTGGCAAATGGCTGTCGGACGTAACGCTGTCGAGCTACATGGCGCCGCCGATCGTAGCGCTGATCCCGCTGTTTTTTCTGCTGAAGACAACCGGACTGCTCGATACGCGCGCCGGCCTGATTCTCATTTATGGTTTCGCCAACGTGCCGGTCGCCTTCTGGCTGCTGATGCCGTTCCTGCGCCGGATGCCGATCGAGATCGAACAGGCAGCGGCGATGGACGGCGCCGGTCCATTTCGCACGCTGCTGCAGATCGTCGTGCCGATCATCGCGCCCGGCATCGTCGCGACCTTCATCATCGTCACGGTCTTGTCCTACAACGAGTTCCTGTTTGCTTCCGCCTTCACCTTCTCCGACGCCACGCGGACCTTGCCGGTGGGCATCTCGCTCTTCCAGGGCGACCGTCTGGTGAATTTCGGCCAGATGGCAGCCGCCTCCCTGGCAGGCATCGCGCCGGTTTATCTGGTCGCGCTGTTCATGCAACGCTACCTCGTGAGCGGGCTTGCCCATGGCGGGGTGAAATAAGGATCGCCAACCGCAAGCTATCGCGCAATAGGAGAGTTGAACGCTTGTTGCGCCGCAGCTTTTGGTTTCTTGTCGGTCCATTGAGGCGGCGCGCCGTATTTGGCTGCTATCGCGCCGACCAGGCCCGGTGCCCGACCGAAGGCATCGCATGCGGCATATTTGGGTTTGCCACCCAACCAGGACTGCATGCGTTGCCGGGTCGGCAGCGAGATATTCAATGCCTTCGGCTCCTTGCCGGAAATCAGCACCTGCGAAAACGCGTCGGCGAATTTCGTCGAAAAGCTATAGGCGTCGCCAACTTCCGAAACACGGGGCTTGTCGAGGATCGAATTTGCACCACGCGCCCAAAGCATGGCGGCACTTTGCAGACCGCTGGCATCGACCGCTTCGGCCTCTACAGCCAAGCCTCCCAGGCCGACAGGCAATCGCGGCACGCTGACGGGCAGGACGAACCCCGTACCAATGGTGATGGCCGTGGAAACCCCTGCGAGCGCCTTGTCTGTCGGGACAATATCGGCGATCACGGAGCGAACCGTCAGATCAGCAGGCTGATTGGCAGGAACCATCTGGTACCTGTCGCTGAGCGCGACGCAGAGCGCCCGATCGAGAGCGTTCGAAACCAAATCGCGATCGGCATCGGACTTGATCTTGGAGGCGGCTGCAAAGGAAAACGTCGTTGGCGCGATGCGGACGGTTTTCACGTCGACCAGACGTTGTCCATCAACGTAGAGGCGTTTCTTGGCCACCATGCCTTTCGACGGACCGAGCTTGCCATAGGAGGTCAAAGTCCCCGCCTCCTTCAATGGAACCGATTGGCATCCGATCAGGGTTGCCGAGAGTAGCCCTGCCAGCGCCACCGCGCCGGCCGGGACGAGCGATGAAGAAACCCAGGCAAGCGATTGAATAAAATATTCTTTTAGCACGTTTAATGATCTCCGTTGACATGCAACGGCGACCTTGGGGATGGACAATTGCTACAGAATTACAAGCAGGTTAGAGCTGACACCGAAGGGATGGTGTCTCGAGAACCCTTCAAGCATGGGCGCGGCGGTGACCGCGACCTAAATCCCACGCCTCTCGCGGTCAGAGGTGGACGACCACCTTGGTTCCGCTCGCTGAACTCGTGAGACTGACACGCCCCCCGTGGTTTGAAGCCACCTGTTTTACAAGGCTCAAACCAAGACCCGCGCCCGTGTCCTTGGGAGAAACCCTGTAAAAGGGTTCAAAGACGAGTTCCTGATGCTCGGCAGGTATGCCCGGTCCTTCGTCGGAAACTTCCACGCGCCCATCGCTTGAGACCAAGACGGCAATCATGCCCGAATTGCCGCCGTGATCGATCGCATTTCGGACGAGGTTTGTGACCGCGCGCAACACGGCAGGTGGGTTGCCCTTTCGCGCCAGCGTCTCCACGTCACTGTGGAAAGACACCTGATAGCCAGCCCCTATCGCCAACGGAGCGAGATCGGCAACGCCGATCGCGCGATGTCAACCAGATCCATCGGCTCGTCCAGAACGAGCGCCTGGTCGTTGCGCTCGAAGTCCAGAAGCTGCTCTGCCGCTTCTGCGAGCCGGGCGACATCATCCATCAGGCGCGTTCTCTCCCGGCCATCAGGCATGCCATCGATGCGCGTTTGCATGATCGCAATGGGGGTTCGCAGTTCGTGGGCCGCATCGATCAGGAAGCGCCGCCGCTTTCTGGACTCGTCCTCGAGACGCTCAAGTGCGCCGTTGAATGCGATCAGAACCGGGGCGACTTCGTTCGGGATTCCCGCGAGCGGAAGGCGCGTCCCGTGGCGGCGCGGATCGATCCGCGATGCTTCGTCGGCAACCTCGCTCACCGTCGCGAGAGCACGCCCGACGATGTGAGGAACGGCAAGAAAAATCGCCGGGAGAGCACTGGCGATCAAAGACAGGTAGATTGGATAGGCCTTCGCCAAGAGAGCCAGGGCACCCCAACCCTTGTCCGCCACGCCGCCAAACAGAATCCGGACTTCGCCAGCCGGCGTCTTCGCGTTTTCGATCGTCGCAATCTCGCCAGTGGCTGCGGCCCCCCTGATATCCGCTTCGTCGAACAGGTGGATTACCGTGGGCAGCGCGGCATAGGCGGGCGGAACGGATCCATAGGACGCGAAGGCACCGCTGGTGGTGGCAACTACGAACCACAATGCGCTGTTTTGCGCCTTGAGCGTCGTCAGGTCATGGGTCTCAAAAAGCTGCAGTTGACCATCGCTTCCGCGGCCTACGGCACGGGACACGACCGAGACGACCGTCCCCTCCATGGCCGTGTTCGGCGACATGATCGTGGTTGCCCAGATGCAGAGCCCGATGATCACCGAGGCAACGACGGCGATGATGACGAGGCTCAATTGCCAGCTGAGCCGCCACCAGAGCGACGGATTGCGTCCTGTCGTCTGACCCATCACTCTTCCTTCAGGAGGTAACCGACCCCACGGATGTTGTGAATCGAAACGCCGGCCCCGGCATCCGCCAGCCGCTTGCGCAGCCTTGAAATGTGGGCGTCGATCGCGTTCGACTGGATCTCTTCTTCGTAGTTGTAGACCGCTGCTTCGAGCGTCGAGCGGAGAACGGTTTTGTCCCGGCGCCTCGCAAGGGCCTGGAGCACGAAGAGTTCGCGCCTTGGGACGTCAAGCTTCACGTCATCGACGGTCACGGTGAGGTTCAGCGGATCGAGCGCTATTCGTCCCACCTTGATCTGAAGCTCAGCAAGCGCAGCCGGACGGCGCAACACGGCGCGCAGGCGCGCCATCAGTTCTTCGACGAGAAAGGGTTTGCCGAGATAGTCGTCCGCCCCGGTGTCGAGACCTTCAACCCGTTCCATCGGCTCGTTGCGTGCCGTCAGGACGATGATCGGCGCGTCTTGGCCAATGCGGCGCAATTGCGGGATGAAGCTCAGCCCTTCACCGTCGGGCAGGCGGCGGTCGAGAAGAATAGCGCCGTAGTCATTCTGACGCGCAAGTTCGGCTGCATCGGCGAGATGGGTCGTATGGTCGATGACGATGCCATATTTGCTGAGCGCCACAGCCAGTGCCGCCGCCAGCTCCCTCTCATCTTCGATCAGCAGCATCGGCACCCCATGGCTTCGACCTTTCGAATCTGCCGCAAGAATTACAGCAGCATTACGGAAACCACGGGGCAGTCGAACGTAACACTGCTGCAATCGTTCAGAGCTAGCACACGCATCGAGCCGACCTCGCTCGTATCAGCAGTGATAGGCGCGGCCTTCAACGAACCGGAAAGGCAGGGAGCATGACGACGTCACAAGTGGAGTGCCCTCCCGGGTCGGGATTGAAAACTGTTAGTTCGCGCCATGAGCATAGGGCCGCTCGATGACCCGCGGCCCCCTGCTGCGCTTCCTCATACGCTCGATCCTGTCGGCACTTTTCCTCGCCGCCTTCCTGGCTGGCCCGGCGATCATTCTGATCCTGACGTCGGATCGAATTGCGATGTAGCGCGCCAACGGATCAGATCCCCGACGTGGCGATCTGGTCGATCCAGCCAGTCAAAACGTCGCCGCGCGGATTGACGGCGGACAACATTGTTCGAACTGCTTCGGGCCCATTCACGACCCTTGGTTGCCATCTTCGCCGGATGTGGGTGCCGGGGTGTTCTTCGCTTCCATCGCCGCTTCGATCTGCCTGATGACCTTGACGGCCTCCTGGAGGATTGCCCGCATCTCATCGTCATAGAGATATACCGGCATGCCGCCGGCGCGGATGATGTCCATCGTTTCGGCAGACTCGCTGAGGCGATTGGGCTGCCCGAGCAGCTCCCAACCTTCCTTGATCGCGACATAGGCCCGGGAGACAAGACGGAGCTTTTCGCCCTCCGTCAGCATGTGAACGTCGCGCGCGGCGCGGGTCAGTTCGGCGATGACGTCTTTCGTGCTTTTCATGGGACACCTTGGCTATGCAAGTACCGCGGTGCAACCGACCAATCCATTCATGGTAACTAATGTATAGATTGAGGAAAACAAGAGCCAACACCTTCACGTAAGGGCAAGCCGAGGCCCTGAAATCCATGCACCTCGCGGAAATTCATCACCGGGGAAGCACGTCCGATGGCATCAACCGCTTCTTAATCCTTTGTTGACCATAATCTCCGTCGAAGAGCCGAGCCGCCGGCCGTTGCCGCCGGTGGATTGTAACTCGATTGAATCGGAAGCCGCTGTGTCTGAGTATCCTGTAACTGCGTATCCAGAGCCTGCCTCGCGTGCCATCGTCAGAGGCGTGAAGCGTATCGCCCGGTGGGCCGCTCGAGCGGCCGCAATCACCGCCCTTGCAGCATCCGCCATGGCTTTCACCAGCACGGCGTCGTCGGCAGAAGTCCGGTCGCTGAAGCTGTTCTTCACGCACACCGGTGAACGCGCGACGATCACCTTCAAGCGGGACGGCAAATACGACCAGAAGGGGCTCGCGCAGATCAACCGTTTCCTGCGCGACTGGCGCAGGAACGAGCCCGCCCGTATGGACCCGCGTCTTCTCGATCTTGTCTGGGAGGTCTATCAGCGCGCCGGTGGGAAGGACTATATCAACGTCGTCTCGGCTTACCGCTCGCCCGCCACCAACAGCATGCTGCGCGGCCGCTCCCGCAGCACCGGGGTCGCCAAGAACAGCCAGCACATGCTGGGAAAGGCGATGGACTTCTATATTCCGGGCGTGAAGCTCACCCGGCTGCGGGAAGTCGCCATGCAGATGCAGGTCGGCGGCGTGGGATACTACCCGACGTCAGGATCTCCCTTCGTACATCTCGACGTCGGAAACGTACGGGCGTGGCCGCGCATGTCGCGCCAGGAACTCGCGCGTATCTTCCCCAAGGGGCAGACACTCCACCTTCCGGCAAGCGGCGGGGCTTTGCCGGGGTATGACCAGGCGATGGCCGACTACAAGCGACGGGTCAAGGCCACCTCGATCGTCGCTGCAAACAGCGCCGGCCCAGCCAAACTGAAGGGCGGAGAACCGGCCGGCAACACGCTGTTGACCGCGATGCTTCCCACGCGCAAGAGCCGCGGTGAAGAAGCACTCGAGCTTCAGACCATGCGGAAGGAAGCAGCCGAAAAGTCGCCGTTCTTCGACCTTGCGGCGATCGCCGTGCCGCTGCCGACGCTGCGCGCCACGGCTACCGCCGCGACCGTGACGCCCGTCCCCACGCCCGAGCGGGCGCTACCCACAAACGTCTCGGCTTTCATTCCCTCCTCGTCGTTCAAGGTTGCGCTTGGCGTGGGCATGATGCGCCATCCAGCTGCAGGCGAAAGCAGCCTCACCGGCCCGTCGCCTACAAATGCCGAGTGGACAATTCGCGACGCGGCGCTCTTCAAGTGGGCGCTTGCGCCGGCCAAGGAGCTTGAGCGTCTGGCACTTCCGGCGAACCTGGAGCTCTCGGTGGCAAGCGCCGACGATACACCGCGCGTTCTAAAGCGGGCGTCCCAGGCTGGTAAGGAAAACAAGAGCTTCAACAAGGAGCGCTTCTGGTCGGACGGTTGATGCGGCAAGCACCTGTCACCATCTCGGCTTAAGGTTCGACCGGCCGGTCCGGCGTGCCACCAAGGCCGGCGTCACAGCGGCAGACGGCCCGATGATCACGCCAAGCTTTTCGGCCGAATGAGCGGCGACCCCGCACACCTTTTGCCACGTCTTGTAACGCGGCCGCTCGAGAAAGTTCGCCCGAGCGGCCCGGTTTTCTCAGCGACCGCGGCCGCCGCCACCACCACCACGTCCGCCACCGCCGCCGCGGAAAGCAGCTCCACCGCCGCGACCACCACCTCCGTGGAAGCCGCCGCGGTTGCCACCCTGGAAGCCGCCGCCGCTGTAGCCGCCGCGACCACGGTCAAAGCTCTGGAAGTTCCGGCCGGAGTCTTGGTAAAGTCGCCCATAATTGCGGCTCAGTTCGTTCTGGTTGCCGAATTGCCGTCCGGCGCGATCGAAGGACAGATGATCCGGCGCCCGTTGGCGAACCTGCTGGTTGCGGCGTGGTGCGGGTCTCGTTTCAGCACGGTTCTGGATACGCTGCGTGGCTTGGGGCCGGTTGGATGCCGCGCCTTGGGCGGCATTGCGCAGGTTCTCCCCGTCCGGCCTCTGAACCGGTTGCCAGCCATCCGGCGTGTGCTTCTGCCATTGGCCGTCCTGACGGCGATAGACGCTGCCGTCGCGGCCGGCATAAACGTCACCGCCCTTGCTGCCGGCGATAAAGCCCTTGTCGCCTTCCGAGTTGCGCCAGCGCAGGCCGCCGGCACTCCCGGTTGATCCGCCGCTGATGCGCGCGAACTCGCCGCCGTGCTTGACGGCTACACTGCCCCAGGAGCCGTAAACATTCTGCCCGCCCCGCGCGACCATCGCGTTGCCCGTGCGTGGATTGTAGGCAGAAATGAAACCGCGCTCGCCACCGGGACCCGCCACCGCGCCGCCGCGGAACCGTGTCCCCGTGACGGGGTTATAGGCTGCGCCGAAGACCAGGCCCCTTTCCGGGCCATAGGCGTAGCCATAGCGCCCGAAAGTGCCATAGGCCGGGTTGTACGAGGCGCCGAACCCGTAGCTGATCGGCGGCGGATAATAGGGCCAATCGTCGTCGTAATAGTCCCAATAGGGCGGATAATACCATCCCGAGCCCCAGACGACTGTATCCCAGGCAAGGTAGGTATAGAGATAGCCGAGCGTATAGCCGTACCAGATGGCATCCGGTTCCGTATCGTAGATGCGGACATAGGTCGCGTTATAGACCGGAGACGACGATGGGATCGTGTAGATCTCATCGGCAACGGCGCGCGCAACGGCGAAGGGCCCGGTCGGCGTATCGCCGACGAACCAGATGCCGTCCTTCAAGACGAAATACTTGTCCGCGACCTTGATGACCTGCTCGTTGGCATTGACGGCATAGAACATGGACGTGCCTTCGATCGGCTCGAACTTCGGCTCGCCATTGTAGTGGACGTCCACCTTCAGCGATCCATCCGTCGAAACCCGCGCGAGCTTCGGAATGCTCGCCCGCAGACGCGCCATTGCGCTTTCGGACGTGCCGGGGATCGACGCGCGCACAGCCGAGTAGGCGGCGTCGTCGGGCAGGTTTACGAAATCATCGGGCAGGTCAGGCGTGGCAAAGGTCCAGGGACCTTCGAGTGACGTTGAAGAAAACCACCGTCCGGAAAGAAGCGTGTACCACGTCTTGCTGGCCCGATGGAAAAACACCGAACTGCTCGTATTGGAAATCCAATCCAGCCCGGTGCCCGCGATCGGTCCGAGGGCCGGTTTTCCTTCAAAGATCAGAAGCTCCGCCGGCTTCTCCGAATAGAAAACTTTCGGAACCTGGTTATCGCTGAAGGGCGTGGGCGGAAGAGAGGCCTTTACCCCTTTCCAGTTGTCGATTTCCGGTAGCTTGGAAAAGACGTCCGGCACCGATGCCGCTTCAACCCAACCGCTCTCCAAGGTCTTTGTTGTCAGCCAGTTCTTTTCGCTCCGCAGATAGTAGTCTGCCGCCTGATCCACCTTGAAGAGGTCCCAATTCGTATTGACCACGAAGGAGAGGCCCTCAACGCCCTTGAGCGGAGCCGTCACCGGCTTGCCGTCCGTCTGCACCAGGATGGCCGGCGTCTCACTGACAAAGATCGGCGGCGGATCGGCCTTGATATCGGGGATATCGGCGAGGCGTTGGAAGTCCGCAAGGCTTGCCGCCAGGCGTTGCTGCGACACGACGATCGGATCGGTCGGGACAAGCTTGCCGATGTCGAGCGCGAGGTCAGCGAGCT
Organism: Ensifer sp. Root558; assembly: GCF_001427045.1. Lineage (NCBI taxonomy): Bacteria > Pseudomonadati > Pseudomonadota > Alphaproteobacteria > Hyphomicrobiales > Rhizobiaceae > Ensifer > Ensifer sp. Root558. Next base: position 69,004 of record NZ_LMGC01000038.1, read on the forward strand.
GCTGTCGGTCCAGTGCGGAGAAATCGAGCTGCGTGGTGCGAACATCCGTCAGCGTAACATTCTCCGTCGCCTCGTCGGCCACAGTCTTGGCCGAAAGCCCGATGATCCCATAGATCGGCTTGGCGTCGGCGGACGGTTTGAGCTCGGTCGCGACAAGGGCTTCGAGCTCCTTGAAATCCTTCCAGGACGTGATCTGCGGCTGGAAGAGCGTGATCGTCGCGCCTTTTTCGGTGTTGAACATCCTTGGCCAGGCCGGCGCGGTGGCATCGGACTGGTTGAGATACTTGCCGGCAACAAAGCCATTTGCCCCGGCATAACTCACGGCACACCAGGAGGCTTCTGCGTCGCATTCCTTGATGTCGACTTCCTCGCCCTGGGGGATCACGCGCATGGCGTCAAATCCGGTTCCCGGGCCCACTCTGAAGTTCACATTTGCAGTCAGGATGGCGGGATCTGCAAAGGCTGAAGTTGAGAAGAACGAAGCGATCGTCAGGTACGCAAGAAGTCTACGCATGATCACATTCCCTTCCTGGGATGTCTAAGCTGTTCGAAGTCCCTGCATGCTGGAGTGCTACTGAAAAAAACGGACCGCCACGACAAAGTCGACCGCGTTCGCAGCCGGTTAAAGTCGTTCAATTTCAGGATCATTGCACATTCGGTGATAGGTGCAACTGCGCAGCACGAAATCCTGGCGCGCACCGGCGCGCCTCGCGATCGTGAGTACTCTCCGCCAAGCTGCGGTGAGCGTCAGCCGAGGTCGCCTGCCTGTTCGAGAACATCATGCGCGCGCTCGATGATCGGCGCATCCACCATGGTGCCGTTCAGCACGAAGGCGCCACGGCCGTCTGCCTGCGCCGTCTTCGCTGCGTCGATCACGGACTTTGCCCAGGCGATCCGTTCTGGGCTCGGGGAGTAAGACGCATTCAGCACCGGGACCACGGACGGGTGGACACAGCTCGCGCCATCGAACCCGTGGGCCTTCGCCTCACGAGCGGCTGCCTTCAAGGCATCCAGTCGCTTATAGTCCGCAACCGTCAAAAGCATGCCGAAGGACAGCTTGCCTTCCGCCTTGGCGGCAAGGTGGACCATCAGTTTCGGAAGTCGCAATACGTCTGGCAGCGGTTCTGCGCCCATGCTGGTCGCGATGTCTTCGCCGCCAGCGGCAAGGCCGACCACGCGGCTGACGCGGGCAATCGCGCGCGCATCGAGAACTGCCCCGGCATCTTCGAGGAGTGGCACGAAGGCGACCGGCGGCCTGCCGATCTGCCGCTCAACTGGTGCGAGATGCGCTGCAATATCCTCTAGCTCCTGCGGCGACCGGGTTTTCGCGACATAGAGACCGAACGCGCCGGCACGGCAGGCGGCCTCTGCATCCGCCATCCGCAGATCCGGCGCCGAATTGATGCGGACAAAGACGGTCGCACCACCGCGTGCCACCTGCGCCACGGCGTCCTTCAACCCATCCCTTGCGGCCTGTTTCTGATCCGGGGCGACTGAATCTTCCAGGTCGAGGATGATCGCATCCGCTCCGCGTTCGTGCGCCTTGGCGATGAATTTTGCGGACGAGGCCGGGACGTAGAGTAGGGAGCGAAGCCTCATGCGGCGCTACCCTGGAGTATCGTCTCGATCGCGCCGCGATCCAGTCCCGCTTCGGCCAGAACTTCCGCCGTGTGTTCCCCAAGCGCTGGTGCCGGCCGCCGCCAGACGCCCGGCGTCTGGGAAAGCCGCGGCACGATGTTGTGCATCGGCAGGCTGCCGAACTCGTCATCCTCCACATCGACGATGATTTCGCGCTCGGCGAAATGCGGGTCCGACGCGGCATCTGCGATGTTGTAGATCGGCCCGACCGTCGCGCCGGCGTCACGCATGATCTTCAGCGCCTCGTCATGGTCGTGCCGGGCAAACCAGCCGCCAACGGCCTCGTCGACCAGATCGCGATTTTTGACGCGTTCAGAATTGGTGGCAAAGCGCGGGTCCTGGTTCATGTCGGCACGGCCGATGATCTCGAAGATCCTCCGTGCGACCTGCGGCGTCGATCCCGACAGCGCCACGTACTTTCCGTCGCGGCAGCGGTAGACATTGCGCGGGGCGGCCGTATTGGAGGCGCTGCCCACGCGCTCCTTGATCCTGCCGGTCGTCTGATAGATCGCCGCTTCTGGCCCGAGCACCGAGAACATCGGTTCCAGCAGCGACAGGTCGATGACCTGTCCTTTTGCGTAGCCGCGATCGCGCGCAAGCAACGCTGTCACGGTGGCCGAGCTGCCATAGACACCGGCGATCATGTCGGCAAGCGCCAGCGGCGGCAGCACGGGCTCGCGATCGGGAAAGCCGGTTCTGTAGGCAAAACCGCTCATGCCTTCGATGATGGTGCCAAAGCCCGGGAACTGCGCGTAAGGCCCCGTCTGGCCGAAACCGGAAATGCGCACGATGATCAGGTTGGGATTGCGGGCGTGCAGCGTTTCCGGCGAAAGCCCCATACGCTCCAGCGTTCCCGGCCGGAAATTCTCGATGAAGACATCGGCCGTATCGATCAGTGCCCAGAGCGCCGTCATCGCCGCCTCTTGCCTGAGGTTCAGAACGACGGAGCGCTTGTTGCGGCTATAGGTCTTCCAATAGAGCGAGTGGCCATCATCCTTCCAGTCTCTGAGCGGATCGCCCGCCGGCGGCTCGATCTTGATGACATCGGCGCCGGCATCGGCCAGCTGCAGCGACAACATGTTGCCGGCAACGAGCCGGGAAAGATCCAGAACCCTCGTGCCGACCAGCGGTCCCTTGGCGTCGGGATCGAACTGTCGCTTCGCAAATCCACTCATCGAAGGCGCTCCCCGGTATCCTTGTCGAAGAGCAGAACCTTGTCGGCATCGATCGTCAGCGTCACATCCTGCCCGGCCGAAAGTAGCTTGCCGCCGTGGACGACGACCGAGATATCCTGGCCGCCCATGTCGACGACGATTTCCTGGTCCTCGCCGGTCGGCTCGACGAGGCTGATGCGCCCCGGCACGCCCGTTGTTCCGAGCGTGATGTGCTGCGGGCGGATGCCGCAGACGACCCGCTTGCCAGCCTGCACCTGTCGCCCGAGCGGCAGGGATACGCCGCCCCGGGTCAAGGCCGTCGCTCCCTCTGTGACTGCCTCGATCAGGTTGATCTCCGGCGAGCCAATGAAGCCGGCGACGAAGAGATTGGCAGGATCGTTGTAAAGATCGAGCGGTGCGCCCGCCTGCTCGATCTTTCCGCCGTTCATCACCACAATCTTGTCGGCCATGGTCATGGCCTCGGTCTGGTCGTGGGTGACATAGACCATCGTGCGGCGAAGCCGTTGATGCAGCTTCTTGATTTCGCTGCGCATCTTCACGCGCAGCTTGGCATCGAGGTTCGACAGAGGTTCGTCGAAGAGGAAGGCACGCGGGTCGCGCACGATGGCGCGACCCATGGCGACACGCTGGCGCTGGCCGCCGGAAAGTTCCCGGGGCAGGCGGTCGAGCAGCTTTTCGAGGCCGAGGATTTCGGCCGCCTGGGTAACGCGCTTTTCGATCTCCGCCTTCGGCGCACCGGCGAGCTTCAAGGCGAAGCTCATGTTTTCCGCGACCTTCATGTGCGGATAGAGCGCATAGGACTGGAAGACCATGGCGATGTCGCGCTCCTTGGCCGGCATATCGTTGACGACCTTGCCACCGATGGTGATCTCGCCAGCTGAAATATCCTCCAGCCCGGCGATCATGCGCAACAGCGTAGACTTGCCGCAGCCCGAAGGGCCGACGAGCACGACGAATTCGCCGTCGCCCATTTCCAGCGAGATGTCGTTGAGCACGGCGACACTGCCATAGCTCTTGCCGACGCTTCTAAGCTCTATCTCGGACATGTTTCCTCCCTTTCTTTCCGCCTCGCGCAGTTAGCGCTCGGCGACCTCAAGCCGGCCGATCGACATGCGCCCGGCAGACGCCATGCGAAGGCCAGCCATGCCGTAGCGCAGCGTCCCATCGTCCGCCTGAAGCAGCCGCTCGCCATCGACGGAAAGCGTCAGCTTGCCACCTTCGACAGTGAGATCGACCGCGTAGCTCCGGCCGTATTCGATACGGAACGGGCTGCGCGCGAGGATCTTCGTGCCGTGGTCTTCAAGAAGGATCACGGCTTCGCCGTTCTCGAAACCGGCGGCATAAAAGCGGCTCGTACCCTGAGCCCGGGCCACCACCAGGTGCGAGGCACCCGAGTGCGGCTGAAGCTCGGCCTTGACACTGACGTCGCGGAGATAGGCGTTGCCCGTCCAGGCGTCCGCGTCGGTTGCGGTATGGGCATGGATGCGGCCTTGCTGCAGGCTCCAATGGCCGCGGTTCCAGGTGAAGCGGGTGATGCCGCCCCATTCATGCGCTTCCTTCGACGGGTCGATGACGGCGCGACCCTTGCCGGATACGGAGAAGTCCGCAAGGAACAGCCGGCCGAGGAATTTCAGGCGCCCGAAATATTCGACCAGGATGCCGATCTCGTCGACCGCTTCGCCATCGCCGTCGGGGATGGTGAACGCGTAGTCCTGCCAGCCGCTCGCAGACGGCACGTGCCAGGCGCCTGTTTCCTGGATGGCGCCTGTCATGGCGCGGCGAACATAGGGCGCCACACGCAGGTTGCCGTCACCGTTCCAAGGGTCGAGCCAGAGCTTGAACGACACCCTTTGGCCGTCATCGGCAAGCGGCGTGAACATCGGGCGGTAGCGCTCGTCGTCGAAGTCGGAGCGGCGATAGAAGGGCTTCCAGAAAATGCGTCCACCATGCCCGCGCTCGAGACGGTCGAGCAGGATTTCCAGCGATCCCTTGGCGTTATCCGTATGACGCTCCGCCGATGCCTTGACGGCGATCTGGTTGAACGGCTCGGTGCGGAAGCCATGGGTGGCGCCGGGTGCGTCGAAATCGAAGCGAACGCCGCGGCGCTCGAAATCCTCGACCCAGAGCGCCGGAGCCTCCCGTCCCTGCAGGCGGAGCGCCAGCACCGTCAGTTCACGGGCAAAGGAGGGGATGTCGACGACGTTGACCGTACCGGTTACGCCGGAAGCGACGACGAAATCGTTGATCGGCTTGCGGTACTTGTCCCAGCCCGGCTGCACCTTTTGCAGCGTGCCGACGATCGCACCGGCATTGCCGGCGTTGCAGTCCGTGTCCCAGCCAGCCATGGTGGCGATCTCGACCGTGCGCGGCAGATCACCCTGACCGTAGATCAGGCTCATGATCAAGACGCCGGCATTCGGAATGATGTGGCAGACGCCGGGATAGCGGTCATAGCCCCAATCCGCTGTCAACATGTCGCGGCAGGCACGCCAGTCGTTCCGGTTGCTGTCGTGGAAGCGGAGTACCGCGCGCGAAACCTTGGCATAGAGGGAGTCGGCCGGGATTGTCGCGAGACCCGTCTCGATCACGTCCTCGATGTTCTTGGCAACAAAAGCCTGGGCGATGGCCGCGGCGCAGAAGCGGGCGCCATGCAGGCCCTCGCCGTCATGGGCGACACTTGCCGCACGGGCTGAGGCTTCGGCTGCCTTCTTCGGGTCGGCCGGATGCACCCAGCCCCAGCTGTCGATGAAAATCTGCCCGCCGATCTGCTCGGCAACCGTCGTGCCGTTCTGGGCGATCGAGCCGGATTGCGGCGCCGGAATGCCAGCGCGCAGGTTCTGGTAGGCGGTATGCTCGGTCGAATTGCCGAAGCCGCCCCACCAATACATGCCGTGTTCCTCGGCCGCATAGTTCAGCCAGGTCTTGCCGACCTCTTCGGCGGTGGCGCCGAGACCGTAGTCGCGCAGCGCCCGGATGAAATAGACCGGACCGTTGGTGTCGTCATCGGCAGCGAAATTCTTGAAATCGCGCAGATATTCCGTCACCTCGCCATAGGTGTCCCGGACGCGTTCATAGCTCCAGATCGTCGGTTCGACAGGTGCGCCCAAGCGCACGCCGATCGCCTTGCCGATAAAACCGGAATAGATACGCTCGAAGATTTCTGTGGTGCTGAGCATCGGATACTTTCGAATTCTAGAGACTGGAAACCTGGGTGAGCTCGGGAGCGGCAAAGAGGCCTGCGCGCGCCGTGGCCCGCGCCATTTCGCGTTTGTGGTCGGCCGCCCGGATTGCGGTCACGGTTGCGGTAAAAGCATCGGCCGATCGGTAGAGATCGAGCTTGTTGACACGGTCGAGCTGGGAGACCATCGCCCGGTCGATGATGCTCTCGCCCTGCATGGCGCCGAGGATTGCGCCGGCCATGACGCCGATCGAGTCCGTATCGCGGCCGGAGTTGATGCCGTCGATGATCGACTTGTAGAAATCACCGTCATTGACGACCGCAAAGCCGAGCGCCAGCGGCAGTTCCTCGATCGCGTGCAGACGCGACGGCTGGTAGGCGTCGGTCGCAATGCCGGCCTTCTGCGGCGTGTGCTGCACGTCGTCGCCCATTGGAGAATAGCGCGCGATGATGCGGTGGAATTCGGCGACGACTGTCGCATGATCCGCGCCCTTCAATGAGCCCGCAGCCTCGACGATATCGGCGATCGCATCACGCGTTCCGTCCTTGGCAACGGCCAGCGTTTCTTTGATGACGGTGTCGAGGGTGGTGCCCGGCACGAAAGCGGCGGCGACCGCGGCGGCGAGTACGCCGGCAGCTTCGAGGCCGAAGCTCTGCTGGTGGCCGGAGGCAAAGGCGATCGCCTCATCATAGGCTGCCTTCGGATCACAGGCGTTGGCGACGCCGATCGGCGCGATGTACATCGCCGCGCCACAGTTCACCATGTTGCCGACGCCGCCCTGGCGCGGGTCGCAGCCGGAAAGTTGATGGCGCTGGAAGATCCACTTCTCAGGATAGAACAGCCGCTCGATCAGCATCGTCTCGCGCTGCAGCTCCGGCACCCAGCGCGGCGTCCAGGCAATTTCCCGCACCATGCCCGAGGCCATATCCCAGGCATCGAGATGGCGCTTCACGTCGTCGTAGATCGACATCACGCAGAGCGTCATCAGCGTGTCGTCGGTGACGATGCCGCTGCCGCGGACACGGCCGTTGCGGGCCGCCTCACTCTGCTTCATGCGGTGCCACTCTGTGTCGAGCGATGTCACCCGGCCATAGCGCTGGCGGATTTCCGCAGCGGAGAGCTTTTCGACCGGCGCCCCGATGGCGTCGCCGTAGGCGACGCCAAAGAGAAGCGCCCGAACCCGTCCCTTAAGGGAGAGCCCTTGAGCATCATTTGTCATTGAGAACCGTCCTTGCATATTCGGTCATTTTCTCGCCGCCGGCAGCGTTCCACTCGGAAACGAACTGGTCCCACTGGTCCATCTTGGCTTCGCCGGAGACGAACTTGTAAACCCAGGCCCGGTAGACGTTCTCCGTGGCGTCGATGTCGGTGGCGTATTCCGCAGGCCAGACGAAGGCGTTGTCCGGCTTGAAGTCGGCGGAGATCGTCTTCAGCGATTGCTGCGCGGCATCGCTCAGCCACTGAACCGGCGGCTGCCAGTTGGCGGCAACGAGGAAGCGGGCATACCAGGTAGCGAGCTTGTCGGTCGGCTTGATGGTTTCGCCGTCCTTGGTGTACTGCTCGCCCTCAAAGCCGAGCCGTTCAATCGCCTGGCCCTCGGGGCTGGCGATGAAGTCGAGCAACTTGACCACCTCCTCCTTGTGCTCCGAGGTCGTTGCGATCGCGAGACCGCGCGCTTCCTTGGAGACGTCCAGCGCCATCAGGCCCTGGCCGCCCGGACCCTTCGGCGGCGAAAGCAGGCTGAGGGTCACGCCGGGATGGGCCTGGCGCATCTTGCCGCCATAGATGTCGATGACCTCTGCGGAGGAACCGAAGATCACCCCGGCACGGCCGGAATAGAACTTGTCTTCCTTCACGTCCCACTTGGTGGTGATGAATTCCGGATCATAGAGACCTTGCTCGCGGAGCGATGCGTAGAAAGCGATCTTTGCCTTTTCCGCGGCCGAAACGCGGGCATGGATCCACTCGCCAGCATCGTTCTTCAGCCAGGTTCCGGTGACGCCAAATGCCTGATTGAAGACGGCGTCGAGCTCTTGAGTGTTGTCGGCGGTGGTAACGCCGTAGCTGTCGGCCTTGCCGTTGCCGTCGAAATCGCCGTCCTTGATCGCCTTGAAGAGGGTGACGTAGTCGTCCGTAGTCTTCGGTGCTTCGACGCCCGCTTTCTCGAGCCAATCCGCGCGGATCACCGGCTGCGGTATGCGCGGCGGGTAGACATAGAGCAGGTAGGGATAGTTCTTCAGCCGCTCGACATTGTGCGGGAAGAGCGCGTCCTTGAGATAGGTCGTCTTCGGCAGCCAGGTGTTCCAGTCCTCCAGCACGCCCTGTTCGGCCATCTTGGCGTCGCCGCCCTGGAAATAGATGAGATCGGGGATATCACCGGACAGAAGCATGGCGCTGAGCTTGTCGGCATAGCCAGAGGACGGCAGGTCGACGACCTGGATATGGATGTCGGTGCCCTTGGCCTTCAGCGCCTCCTCATAGGCCTTCATCAGCTTCACGTCGTCAGGATTGCTCGTCGTGAGATCCTTCGAGACGACGCGGATCGTCACCGGATCGGCGAAGGCGGGCATGGCGACGCTCGCCATCAATGCCATGGCGGTGGTTGCGCCAAGGATCAGATTTCCAAGCATGTTTGTTCCTCCCAATATGCTATGGCTTTTATGGTTCGGTTCTGCATCGTCAGCCCTTCAGCGCACCGCTCATGGTGCCCTTGGTGAAGAACTTCAGAATGAGTGGGTAGATTGCGAGGATCGGCGCGATCGTAAGCAGGATCATGCCTGCCTTCAGCGCGCGAATGTTGATCTGGCTCGCACCGGTGTAGTTGTTGCTGTCGACGACCCCGACCATGGCGAGCTTGTCGCCCTCGACCACGAACTGGCGCAGCACGACCTGCAGCGGCCATTTTGACTGGTCGTTGAGATAGATCATCGCCCGGAAGAACTCGTTCCAGTGGAAGACGAAGTAGAAGAGAGCGATGGTCGCAAGCGCGGACTTGGCGAGTGGTAGCGCCACGTACCAGAAGATCTGGAAAGGGTTGGCGCCGTCGAGCTCCGAGGCCTCGATCAGTTCCTTCGGCACTTCCTCGAAGAAGCGGACGAGAATGATCAGATACCAGGCGTTCACAACCTTGAAGAGGATCAGAGACCAGTAGCTGTCGAGAAGGCCGAGGCGCTTGTTGATGAAATAGTCGGGAATGATGCCAGGCTCAAAGACGATCGTCACCAGCACGAAGACGAAAATCGCGCGCCGCCCCGGCAAACCCGGGCGGGAAAGTGCCCAGGCCATCAGCGCCGTCAGCACGACACCAAGGACGGTGCTGACCAGCGTGATGAAGATCGAGTTCAGGAGGCCGCGCTGGACGGCCGGGTTGTTGACCAGGAGGCTCCAGACGTCGGTCGAGAACCCGTTGGGGACCACCGTCAGGCCGCTCATGCCGGCAACCTTGCCCGGATCCGAAAAGGAGATGGCGAGCAGGTTGAGCAGCGGCTGGACCGTCAGTACGACGAGGAACATCAGCGTCGAGACGATGATCGCATATTCGAGCCGCTCGAGCGGCGTTCTGCGAACGTTGTGGGCGGCCATCACCATACCCCCTTGCCGGTAAGACGTTTGGAAAGAAGGTGGGCGGCGACGATCATCAGCATGCCGAGAACCGCCTTGAAGAGGCCGGCGGCCGTTGCCAGCGAATACTCGCCGGTCTGCAGGCCGATGCGGTAGACATAGGTGTCGATGATATCGATCTTGCTGCGCACCACGTCGTTGGAGAAGTTGATCACCTGGTTGAGGTCGGCGTTCAGGAACATGCCGGCGTTGAGGATGAACAGCGTCGCGATCGTCGGCACGATGCCGGGAATGGTGACGTAGCGGATCTTCTGCCAGCGATTGGCTCCGTCGATCTCGGCCGCATCATAGAGTTCCTGGTCGATGGCGATGATGGCGGCAAGGTAAAGCAGGCTGTCCCAGCCGGCCGATCGCCAGATCTCGGAGAAGACCAGCACCCAGCGGATCGAGCCCGTGTCGGTCATGAAGGAGACCGGCTGCAATCCGAAGAAACCGATGATGTCGTTGACCGCGCCGTCGCTCGGCGAAAGCACCGCGATGAACACGCCGGCGATGACCACCCAGGAAAGGAAATGCGGCAGGTAGATCGCCGACTGGATGAACTTGCGGAAAGCGCCGCCCCGGATCTCGTTGAGCAGCAGCGCAACGATAATCGGGACCGGGAAGACGAAGACGATCTTCATTGTCGAGATGATCAGCGTGTTTATCAGCACCTGCCAGAAGATCGGCGAGGAGAAGAGCGTCTGGAAATGCTTGATCCCGACCCAGATGTTCGGCGGGATGATGCGCAACTGCTCGAAGGCGATCTTGGCTTCCCAGATCGGAAAATAGTGAAAGATCACGAAGAAGATCAGCCCAGGCGCCATCATCAGGTAGTAGGGCCACCACTGCCGCACGTTTTTCGTGACGCTTCGCCGATGGACGTTGGGAACGTTCCCACTTCTAGGCATGGCTTCATCCGCTACAAGATCGTTGCTTACGCTCATTGTTACCTCCCTGCCGCCGTGCGCACAGCTATCGAGGCCGAGACATCGGCAAGCGAACCGCGCTCGACCAGTCGGCACGGCAGAAATATCCGGCCGTGCTCCGGGCGGCCGGCAATCTGATCGAGCAGGCATTCGACCGCGCGAATGCCGATCTGCCGGCCAGGTTTTTCGATCGTCGTCAGACCGGGCCAGGAGAAAGCACCCGCCGGAATGCCGTCGAAGCCAAGAATGGAAATATCCTCCGGGCACCGGAGCCCCGCCTCGCGCACGGCGATCATGGCACCGAGTGCCATCAGGTCGTTGGCGACGAAGACGGCGCGACTGCCTCTCCACGGCCCGGCGAGCAAACGCCCCATGGCCTTTCGGCCACCCTCGACCGTGTAGTCGGATTCCTCCACCAGCAAGATGTCGGGGTCGATGTCGCGCGCGATGCAATGCTCGTGCACGGCGCGCAGGAACCGGGCACGCGCAAGACGCGACCGCGGGCCGAGCATCAGGGCCGGCGCCGGGTGTCCGCGCTCAACGAGGATATCCATGCCGAGACGGACAGCCTGGGCGATATCCGATCCGACGCTCAAGGTATCCGGAAAACGCTCGGCGCTCGATCCGATGAAAACGAAGGGTAAGCCGAAGCGATCGAGATCATCGAAATTGTCGGCGACCGGATTGATGATCGCGCCATCGACACGGGCGCGCCGCAGGGCGCGAAGATGCGTCGCCTCCGTGCCGGCATCCCAGTCCGACGAGAAGACGAGAAGCGAAATGTCGTCCTTGGCGGCGCGATCCTGGGCGCCGCGGGCGACTTCGGCCCAGAAGGGGTTGGTGATATCGGGAATGACCAGGCCGAGCATGCCGCTGCGCCCCGAACGCATGCCGACGGCCAGATGATTGCGCTCGTAGCCGGTGGCTGCAACGGCCTTCAGCACGCGGTCGCGGGCTTCGTCGGAAATGCTGGCAGAACCCGCCAGAACACGTGCAACCGTGCTCTTCGAGACCCCTGCCCGCTCCGCGACGTCGATAATGGTGGCCCGTTGCCGGGGTCCGTTTTTCATGTTTCCTCCCGGGCCGGAAGCCATCATCAAAGGTGACAGGCCCCAAGCTCGTGGGAACGTTACCATGAGAGTTCACGCATTGGCAAGACATGAAAATCCCGCCTTAACACAAGGCTCCTTTGTCGCCGATTACTCGACCGCCGGCGACGTGGTCGACTTCCTGCTTTCCGGTCGCGCCGACCGCGCGCTTGAAGAGGTCGGCCTGACCCGGTCGCGGGATCTCGACACGATGAAAAACGTCCAGTTCATCGAACTGGGACCGGAGCTGCTCGTCTATCTCGACGCCGTCAAGCGCAGCAGATTTCTCGACACGTGGTTCCAGCTCGTGATCCAGGACTAATACCGAAACGTTGGGGCGGCGCTTGGACGACCTATGACTTCGCCGCGGCCCGGAAGGCACCAGCCAGCTTCCGCACCGCCCCCTCGATCTCGCTTGGCGTATAAGCGGCAAACCCCATGAGGAACCCGGGCTCGGGCTTGCCGCCGGCGTGAAGCGCGGACAATCCCATGATCTCGATCCCGACACGTCGTGCCGCATCGACGGCCGCGGCCTCCGAGATCGCACCTGTCAGCGCGCACGGCATCTGCAGGCCGCCATCGGGCACCCGCGCTTCAAGGAAATGCGGCAAATGTTTTATGACAAGCATCGCCAAAAGGTCGAGCCGGTCGGCGTAGATGCTGCGCATTGTGCGCACATGGGCGCCGAAATGCCCGCCTTCCATGAAGCGCGCGAGTGTCATTTGCGCCATCGGAGCGGAGTGCCCGTCAAGCAGAGTACGCGCGACGGTCATCGGCTTGACCAGCTCAGGCGGCAGAACTGCATAGCCGATCCGAAGCCCTGGAAAGAGCGATTTGGTGAAGGTGCCGATGTAGATCGTCCGGTCGTGCGGATCGAGGCCCTGAAGGCAGGCCGTTGGTTTGCCGGCATAGTGGAATTCGCTGTCGTAGTCGTCCTCGAGGATCCAGGCCTGATGGCGGCTCGCCCATTCGATCAGCGCAAGGCGGCGATCGAGCGTCAGCGTGGCGCCGGCCGGGAACTGATGCGAGGGCGTCAGGAATACGGCCTTGACCTTGCGCGTCTCCGCCTTGATCTGGTTGACGGCGATGCCATGGCGGTCGACGCGGATGGGGACGCATTCGAGCCCCGCCGCATCGAACGCCTTGCGCGCGCCGTAATAGGCCGGATCCTCGATGAAGATGCGGTCACCGGGATCGAGCAGCATGTTTGCGCACAATGTCAGCGCCTGCTGCGAGCTGGTGAGGATCAGCACCCGTTCGGCCGTGGTACGGGCGCCGCGTTCTAGGTTCACATAGTCGGCAATGGCACGGCGCAGCTCCTCGATCCCTTGCGGGTCGCCGTGAAGCAGCGCCCTTCTGCCGGTTTCGCGCAAGACCTGCCGTCCGAGGCGCTCCCACAGCGCGAGCGGAAAAGTGCGCGTCTCCGGCACGCCATGGGCGAAGGGGCGGGGCAACAGCTGTTCACTGACGCCGCCGCTGCCGAACATGGCATTGCCCCGCCTGCTCAAAGCCGCTGCCTGGTTGGGCGACTGCGCGCGCCTTGGAGACAGGCGCCTGCCGGGTGCAAACTCCTTCACCTCGGCCACGAAACTGCCGCTCCCGACGCGACGGTCGATGAAGCCTTCGGCATGAAGCTGGCCATAGGCCGCTTCGATCGTATCGCGCGATACGCCGAGGGATTTGGCGAGCACGCGCGAAGCTGGAAGCGGCTTTCCCGGCCCAAGCGCACCGTCGAGGATCAACTGCCGGATCGCCCGCTGGATGCGCGCATGAAGCGGCATCCCAGCCTGGGCGGGCTGGGCAATCCATGCCTTCACGGACTCGAGTTGGGAATGCTTGAACAAATGGTCTGATCATCTTCAGAAAAATGGATGGGCATATCGGGCCAATGACTGGCTATTTGTCAACGCGGCTTGCCAGTCCTCCCCGAAATTTCAGGAGCCCCGATAGATCATGTCATCACATGTTTTCCCGTCATCCCTTCGCTTCAACGACCTTGCCCATCCCATTGTCGCGGGTCTGATCTCCGTCATCGTCAACTATGGCGGCACCTTCATCCTGGTCTTTCAAGCCGCGAAAGTGGCTGGGCTCAGCCCCGAGTTGACGGCTTCCTGGGTCTGGTCGGTCTCGATCGGCGTGGGAATGACGGGGCTTTGGCTGAGCTGGCGCTATCGCGAGCCTATCATCACCGCCTGGTCGACGCCGGCCGCAGCCTTTCTCGTCACTGCGCTTGCGACCACGCCCTATGCCGAGGCCATCGGCGCCTACATGATCTCGGCTCTAGCCTTCGTCGCACTCGGGCTTTCGGGCTATTTCGAGAAGGTCATCCGGCTGATCCCGCCAGGCATCGCCGCGGGCCTGCTCGCCGGTATCCTGCTGCAGTTCGGCATCGGCGCGTTCGGCGGCGCAAGCGTCGATCCGTTGCTCGTCGGCCTGCTGATTATCGCCTACGTCGTCCTGAAGCGCTTCTCCGCCCGCTATGCCGTGGTCGGCATCCTCGTTCTCGGGCTCCTGTTCCTGCTCGCGGAGGGCCGGGTCGACCTGTCGGGTCTGAAGTTGGAGTTCGCGGCGCCCATTTTCACCATGCCGTTGTTCTCGCTGAACGCGCTGCTTTCGGTCGCACTGCCGCTGTTTCTCATCACGCTGACCGGCCAATACATGCCGGGAATGCTGGTGCTGCGGAATGACGGCTTCAAGACCAGCACCAACCCGATCGTGACGACGACTGGCTTCGGTTCGCTGATCATGGCGCCTTTCGGCTCGCACGCCTTCAATATCGCGGCAATCACGGCGGCGATCGCAACCGGCAAGGAGGCCCACGAAGACCCCTCCAGGCGCTGGATCGCGGGTATCGCCGCGGGCTTTTTCTACGTGCTCGTCGGCGTGTTCGGCGTTACGCTTGCGGCCGTGTTCATGGCGTTTCCTGCGACCTTCATCGCCACGCTAGCGGGCCTCGCCCTTCTCGGTACCATTGGTGGCAGCCTTGCTGCAGCAACAGCCGACCCGGCCTGCCGCGAAGCGGCGCTCATCACGTTCCTGGCCTCCGCCGCCAACATCAAGCTGCTCGGGATCGGCGGGGCCTTCTGGGGCCTGGTGATCGGCCTTCTCGCCTACATCGTTCTGAACGGCCGCCTACCGCAGCGTCGCGGGAGCAAGCTGCCCCTGAACGAAGGCACAGCGAAGTAGCAGGATGACCGGGTCCCGCCGCGTTTGACGGCCTTCGTCGCTGATGAAGGCCCTATGGCGGGTTTTGGTCCATCTCGCCCAAAGCCCCCCAGCCCTGAAAATCGGCGAAGCCCACCAACGGAGAAACCGGGCATTTCAAAGGGTGGCGGCAACACATGCCGCCATCCGCCGCTCCAGGCGAAGTCGCGGAATGCCAATCGGTCCGTCAGGACCGAGCTTCACACTCCTTAACGCCAGCGAGCCACGTAGGCCGCCGTCGCGGGCCGCCTGTGACGGCGTCGTTGACGCATGTGCAAACGTCAGCTTGTTGCCGCTGGACAAGGCGAATGTAACGCTATAACACAACACATGTTACGTTATTACATTATAGGAGATTTCATGTCCCGCTCCGGTTTGCCCGCGCTTTTCGCCACCACCATTCTCGCGACCCTCGCCTTTCCGTTGACCTCTCATGCCGAGGAAGAACAGCAGCGCGAGACCTGGCGTTTGTTCATTGCCGACCACACCCAGCCCGTGGTCCGCGCCATCGATTTGGAAACGGACAAGGAAATCGGCCGTTTTGACCTTGAAGGCTACGCCGCCCTTTCCCTGAGCGACACCGGACGAACCGTCTTTGCCGTCCAGGGCGAACAGAACCTGATCCATGCCATCGACACCGGCATAGCGCTTTCCGATCACGGCGAGCACCGGGACATCGAGGTCAAGGAGCCGAGGCTGCTTGAGAAAACCATTCGCGGACAAAAGCCCGGCCACGTGGTTGCCCATGGTGACGATCTCGCCATCTTCTACGATCGCGGTGGCAAGTTCGATCTGCTTGGCGAAAGCGCGCTTCTGGACGGCAAGGCGGAGCTCAAGGCTTACGATACTACCGCCGCACACCATGGCGTCGCGGTTTCGACCGGCAACCATCTTCTCGTTTCGGTCCCGAACCTCGAAGCGACGGTAAAGGAAGGTGAGCTTCCTCCCCGCCTGGGCCTGCGTGTTCTCGACAAGGAGGGCAAGCAGGTCGGCGATGTCGCAACCTGCACGGGGCTCCACGGTGAAGCGACGTCCGCCCGCCTGGCCGCCTTCGGTTGCGCCGAGGGCGTCCTGGTCGCACGCCCAGGTGGGCTCGATGGCCCCAAGCTCGAGATGCTCGCCTATGGCGACAAGCTGCCGGAAGGCAAGGTATCCACACTGCTCGGCGGCACTTCTATGCAGTTCTTCCTTGGGAACTACGGAGAAGACAAGGTCGTACTGATCGACGCCGACGCGAAGGAACCCTACCGCCTCGTCGAACTGCCGCTGCGGCGGGTGGACTTCATCCTCGATCCAGCAAAGTCACGCAACGCCTATATCCTGACGGAGGACGGCAAGCTTCACCTCCTTGACGTCGTGGATGGCGTGATCACCAAATCGGAAATCGTCACGGAGCCCTACAGCAAAGATGGCCACTGGCGCGACGCAAGGCCCCGCCTCGCCGTCGCCGGCAATCACCTCGCCATCACTGATCCGCGCCAAAGCCTGGTACGCGTGATCGACACGGAAACACTGAAGGAGACCCGCACGATCGCGGTCGAGGGACAACCCTTCGCAATCGTCGCAGCCGGTGGGTCGGGCGCAACCCACTAGGGAACACAGGCAATGAAGTCTGGACGCCGGCCAAAGGGCCGGTGTCCATAAGCAGGTGAACCGGCAGCGCCGGTTGCCCCACCATCGTTCGGCCTTTACTTCCGGAATTACACCGAGAGCCAGCGCCAAGGTCTTAGCGGATTAACTTGCGCGGCCCGTTTCTATCCTTCGCCTTGGACAATCATTTTAAGGCTGCCTTAAGGTAGCGGCCTGATCGCTCCGCCCTCGATTGAAGACGAGGACGCAAGAACGATGCGGAAAGCAAGTCTGCTGGCGCTGGTTTGGGTTTTGATTGCGGCCATCCTGCCAGCCCGGGCGCTCGAGGCGCCCCTGCCGATGGACGAGGCCTTCGTACCTGGGATCGCCAGGCAAGACGACGGCCGGCTGGCGATCACATGGACGATTGCTGACGGCTACTATCTCTACAGGGACTTCCTGGCAGCAGAAGATGAGGGTAACCGGCCGATCACCCTGCAAACCGAACCGGGGACAGTCAAGGACGATCCGGGCTTCGGCACAACCGAGGTCTATTACCAAAAGGCTTCGGCCCGGATCGCGAATGCGCCTCCGCTCATTCGCCTCACCTATCAGGGCTGCCAGGATGGCGGGCTTTGTTATCCGCCGACAACGCGGACGATCGATACCGCCGCGATGACCATCAGCAAACCGGTCGGTGGTTTTGCCTTTGCGCCTGCCAAGGACGCACGGCCCGTGGAAGCGCCGGACACAGGTTTTTCCATCGCAGCTGACGGCGGAGAAACGGCGGTCGACCGGCTCATGACCGGTGGCGGGTTTGCGCTGCTTCTTGCAGGCTTCCTCGGCTTCGGACTGCTGCTCGCCTTCACGCCCTGCGTTTTCCCGATGTATCCGATCGTCGCGGCCATGCTCACGCGCGAGGGAGAGGGGCTGACGGCACGACGCGGTTTCATGCTCGCCTCCGCTTATGTGCTGGCCCTTGCGTCCGCCTTCGGTCTCCTTGGCATCGTGGCCGCTTGGTCGGGGCAAAACCTGCAGATCGTGATGCAATCGCCCGTCGCTGTCGGCGTGGTCGCGGCACTGTTCGTCCTGCTGGCGCTCTCCAGCTTCGGGCTCTTCCACATCAAGCTGCCGGCAGTGATCGGCAACCGCCGGAGCGGCGGCCGGCAGAAGGGCGGCTCGGTCGCCGCCGCCGCCCTGCTCGGTCTTTCCTCCGCCTTCCTCATCGGCCCCTGCGTAACCGCGCCGCTTGCCGGCGCCCTCCTCTACATCGCCCGGACCGGTGACATTGCGGTCGGCGCACTCGCCCTTTTCGCCCTTGGCCTTGGCAAGGGCATCCCGCTCATCATCATGGCGACAATCGGCGGCAAGGCGCTTCCACGCGCCGGCGCGTGGATGGAACGTGTCCGGCACGTCTTCGGCTTCGCATTCCTGGGAACGGCGATTTGGCTTGCGACGCCGCTGGTGCCGGAGCGCTTCGTCCTCCTGCCCTGGGCCGTGTTTTCCCTTGCCTTCGGCATCTACGCGGTCGCTCCCGACGGGCTGCGGTCCACAGGCGGCTACGGCGTACTGACGCGCTTGACCGCCGTCGTCTCGCTCATTTGGGGTAGTCTGCTGCTGGTGGGCTTCGGCCTTGGAGCCAGCGATCCGCTCACTCCGCTCGGCCCGCTTAAGAGGGCGGCGAGTGTTGACCAAACAGCCGCCATCCAGAAGTCGGATTTTACCAAGGTCGGCTCGGCCGGCGCACTCTCCCGCCTTCTCGACACCGCAGCCTCCGGGAGGCAACCCACCCTCGTCTATGTCACCGCTGGCTGGTGCGTCACCTGCCGCACGATCGAGCGGTCCGTTCTGACAAAGCCTGATGTCGCGGCGAGCCTTGACGGGATCCGCTTGGTCAGCCTCGACGTCAGCACCCTCGATGCGGAGAATGGCGCACTGATGCGATCACTTGCCGTCGTTGGCCCGCCGACTATGATCTTCTTCAACCGCAGCAAAGAGGAGGCCCCCGGTACGCGCCTCGTCGGAGAAATCACGGCCGGCTCGCTTGCGGAGGCGGCACGGATGGCCAAGGGCAGCGCGCAATGAACGCCGTCGCAATAGGTCCCTTCGCTTTTTCCGCCGATCGCTTTTCGGTCATCGCCGGGTTGATCGTCTTCATGCTTGTCGGCTCGCTCCTTGCCGCCCGCATCCACAACCGGCTTGGCACCTTTACGACGGCTGCCACACTTTTCGGCGTTGTCGGCGCGCGCGCCGGGCATGTGCTCATCCATGCCGAGAGCTTCCTGCAGGAGCCGTTGCGAGTTCTCGCCATCTGGCAGGGCGGCTTTTCCCCGACGGGCGGATTCCTCGGTGTTTTCCTCGCCGCAGTGATGCTCTGGCGAAACGCACCGAAAGCCGCTCCTTGGGCGATCCTGCCGCTTGCGGCCGGCCTCTTCGTCTGGGTCGTCGCCACAACCCTCACCGATAGCGGCGCTGCACCCCGTGCCCCGGAAACGTCCTATGCCGTTCTCGCACGGAACGAGAGCCTCGCCATCGCCGAGCGCAAGGGCCGCCCGGCGGTTCTCAATCTCTGGGCAAGCTGGTGTCCGCCCTGCCGGCGGGAAATGCCGATGATGGCGGAGATGACCGAAAGGAATCCTGAGGTCGACTTTCTCTTCGCCAACCAGGGCGAAAGCCGCGCGGCGATAGAATCCTATCTGCGCCAAACAGGCGTCGACCTGGAAACCATCCTTCTCGACCCTTTCTCGGGCCTATCCCGGCACTACGGCGCGATCGGCCTTCCTGCCACACTTTTCATCAACCCGGACGGTACGCTCGCCGCCACCCATCTCGGCGAAATCTCCCGCGAGGCAATCGCCGAACGGCTCGCCGCCTTTGCATCTGAGGACAGGAAGCAGGCAGAATGACAGCCCCGGCCTTTCCGACTTTCGTCGTTTGCCTGCGCGGCATGATCCTCGAAATCGCCGCACGCGCCGTCGCTCTCGGCCCCAATCCATTCGCACAAGGAGAAATCTGATGTTCACCCGCAGAACCGTTCTGACGGCCACGGTCGCGACCGCCGCCGCCGTGCTTGTCGGAGGCCGATCATCCTTCGCCCAGCAATTGACCAAGGAGGAGGTGTTTTTCGACAAGGACGCGCCCGTCCTTGGCAATCCGAAGGGCGATGTCACCATCGTCGAGTTCTTCGACTATCAGTGCCCTTACTGCAAGAAAGTGCATCCGACGGTCGAGAAGGTGGTCAAGGCCGACGGCAACGTGCGGCTCGTGCTGAAGGACTGGCCGATCTTGGGCGAAGCCTCCGTCTTCGCCGCACAGGCAGTGCTTGGAGCCGCCCAGATCGGCAAATACCAGCCGGCGATGGAGGCGCTGATGAAAACCAAGGCGAGGCTGTCGCAGGACGACATCGAGAAGGCGCTGACCGGGGCGGGTCTTTCGATGAAGGAGCTGACCGCAGCCGTGAACACGCACAATGCCAAGATTTCCGGGCTGCTCGACCGCAACTACAGTCAGGCACTCGCCTTCAATTTCGCCGGCACGCCATCCTTCGTCATCGGTTCGGCGATCATTCCCGGCGTTCTGGATGAAAAAGGACTGAAGGACGCCATCGGCAAAGCGCGGAGTTGAAGCACGAACTTGGTGAGCTTACCGGACTGCCGCTTCGAAAGGCGGCCAGAGCCCATTTGCGCGCGACCTGACCGGTTGAAAGGGTCGCGCGCCGAGAGGTTCCCCTTGGCAGCCAGCCGACGAGCGGAAACCGGGATCGCTGAGCCTGGTGAGCCACCCCAGTCCGAACAGGGAGGCACCCATTCGGCCACCCGACTGCGGCCTTTCTGGCATCATTGAACGACCTTGCTAGGCCGAGAATTTCACCGTTACGCCGCGCTGCCGAAAGTACGCCTGCATCAGCTTCCGTCCGGAACGGTTGTTTTGCACGAGCCTGGTCGGGTCGAATACGGCCTCTTTCAAACCTGCCCGCATCAATGCTGCCTTGAGGGTCGCGATATGAAGATCGATGTCGGCATTGTCTGCCTGCAGCGATGCGTAAATGCGATCTGTTGCCTCTGCTACGGTCGGTTCGCTCACTATACACTCCTGTTGCTGTCTTGCTGGCGTTTGGCACGCCTGTCGGCTTGGCCCTATTTGCTGGAGCCGCCAACGTCAATCGGGAGAGGGCAGAATGTGCTTCCGACAGAACGCAGCAGGGCCTTGGAACAGGTTATCGAAGGTGTCGGCTTGACGCCTCGACGAAGGCGTCGAAGACGCGAGCGCCCGGATGGCTGTCGGCATCCAGCATTTCGGGGTGCCATTGAAGGCCGATGGCAAAGGTCTGCGAGCCGATCTCGATCGCTTCAACGACACCATCCGGGGCTCGGGCCGTAACGGTCACCGCGCCCGATACCTCCACGATCGCCTCGCGGTGAAACGTGTTCACGGTGAATGTTTCGATGCCGAGGATGTCGGCCATTCTGGTGCCGGGGACAACGCTGACGTCATGCGAGAAATTGGCCTGGTCGTGATTGAGCGCGTCGGGCCGCGACGAATGGACATCGGAAACCATCCGGCAACCGTTGAGGCACCCGAGCATCTGCATGCCGTTGCAGATGCCGAGCACAGGCTTGTCGCGCGCAAGGAAACTTTCCATCAATGCCATGTCGACGGCTAGCCGATCCGAGGGCGGATACTGGGATTGGTCTCCTTCGACATACCAGCTTTTCGGGAAGTTGATGCGGCCGCCGACGCTTAAGAACCCATCAAAATCTTCGACGACCTGGTCGACGAGATCGGGAACATAGGGGATGCCGAAGGCAAAGGCGCCGGCGCGGCGCAGGGCGGAAAAGTAATTTCTCGAGACGTCATAGCGTCCACCGCCCGCACTGGTGTTTTCATCCATGATCACGGCGATCTTCGGCATGCGTTTCATCGGGTTCATCCTAGATTTCAATGATTCCAAGTTCGGACGTTGAGCAACCTAGCCTATCTTTGCCGCGGGGCGGAACGGGGCTTCGCTCAGCGCATTCCATCGGTTAGGCCAAAGCCATCCGAACCCTATGGTTCCCGCCGATCTCGATCAGTTCGGATCGAACAGGCGCGGTAAAAACATCCGGCGCGGTGCTGCCATCGGAAACGAAGCTGCGGCCGGCAAGTTGCGGCACGGTGGCGTCGCTCGCCTGCCTTTCCGCCGGGTTCAGCGCAGCATCCGGATCGGGAATGGCGGCGATCAGGCGGCGCGTGTAGGGATGGGTGGGGACTTCGAAAATCTCGCGCCAGCCGCCCTCTTCCACGACTTCGCCGAAATACATCACCAGCACCCGGTCGCTCATATGTTCCACCACGCTCAGATCGTGGCTGATCATCAGATAGGAGAGGCCGAGTTTTTCCTGAAGGTCGAGCAGCAGATTGATGATCTGCGCGCGGATCGACACGTCGAGGGCCGAGACCGGCTCGTCGAGCACGACGATCTCAGGCTCGAGGATCAGCGCGCGGGCGATGCCGATGCGCTGGCGCTGGCCGCCGGAGAACTCATGCGGATAGCGTTTGGCCTGTTCGGGCGTCAGGCCGACATTCTTGAGCATCGCCTCGATGCGGCCTTCGATTTCCGAGGCGGCGGTAATGCCGTGCAGCCGCAGCGGTGCTGCGAGCGAGGTGCGCACGGACTGGCGGGGGTTGAGCGAGGCATAAGGATCCTGGAACACCATCTGCACCGCTTTCGCCCGGTCCATCCGTTGCGGCGCGCCGGGCCCCGCGAGCGGCTGGCCGCGATAGCGGATCATGCCCTCAGTCGGTTCCTGCAGGCCGAGAATGGAAAGCGCCGTCGTCGATTTCCCGCAGCCCGACTCGCCGACGATCGACAGGCACTCGCCCTTGGCAAGCTCGAAGCTGATGCCGTTGACGGCGTGAAGCGTCCGCCGTCCTTTGCCGAGCAGGCCACCGCCGGAAATGGGGAAACGGACATGGAGATCGTCCACCTGAAGCAGCGGCGCGGTCATGGCTGGCTCCCTTCCCGTTCGCGTGGCGCGATGAAGCGGCTTTCCGTCAGCTTCGAGCGGTCGGCGATGATGCTGTCGATGTCGACGAGCCGCTGCCGCCCATGTTCGCTGCGGCTGCCAAGGCGCGGCAGGGCGCCGAGCAGGCCGCGGGTGTATTCGTGCCGCGGGCTTTCAAAGAGCGCCCGCGTCTCGTTCTCCTCGACGAGGCAGCCCGAATACATCACGCCGACGCGCTGGCAGATGCTGGCGATTACGCCAAGGTCGTGGCTGATGAAGAGAACTGCTGTGCCCTGCGCCGCGCAGAGTTCCTTGATGAGGCGCAGCACCTCGGCCTGCACGGTTACATCGAGTGCCGTCGTCGGCTCATCGGCGATCAGCAGGTCCGGGCTGCAGGCAAGCGCCATCGCGATCATCACGCGCTGGCGCAGTCCGCCGGACATCTGGTGCGGGTAGTTCCTGGCGCGCCGATCGGGGTTGGGAACGCGGACATTCCCGAGCGCTTCGACGGCGAGCTTTTCGGCTTCCGCCCAGCTTTTTCCCTGATGTAGCACGAACATCTCGGCGATCTGTCGCCCGACCGTTGAAAGCGGGTTCAGCGCTGTCATCGGCTCCTGGAAGATCATCGCGATGCGATTGCCGCGCAGGCGCCGCATCTCGCGTTTCGGCAACGCCAGCAGGTTCTGCCCCTTGAACAATATCTCGCCACTGGTAACGGCAAGCGGCCGTTTCAAAAGGCCCATGACGGCAAGCGATGTGACCGATTTTCCGGAGCCGGATTCGCCGACGAGGCCATAGGCCTCGCCGGGCATGATCTGGAACGAGACGCCCTTGAGCAGTGGATGGTAGCTGGAACGGCCGAGCGAAACGCCAAGCTGCAGGTTCTTGATGTCGAGAAGCGGCGCGGTCATGGCTTGCGCGTCCTCATATGCGGATCGAGGCTGTCACGCAGACCATCGCCGAGAAGGTTGAAGCCGAGCACCGAAAGAAAGATGGCAAGGCCGGGGAAGAGCGCCGCCCAGGGGGCGAGCTGGATGAGTTGGCGGGCATCGGTCAACATCGAGCCCCAGCTCGGGAATGGCGGCTGGATGCCGAGGCCGAGGAAGGAGAGCGCCGCCTCTGACAGGACCGCCGACCCCATGCCGAGCGTCGCCATGACGAGGATCGGCCCCATCATATTGGGCAGGATCTGCGTGAACATGATGCGCAGGTCGCCATAGCCCAGCGTCTGGGCCGCCTGCACGTAGCCCTGCGATTTCAGCGAGAGCGTCGAAGACCGGGCGATGCGGCAGGTCCAGCTCCAGTTGGTGAGGCCAAGCGCGATCAAGAGCGACGGCAGGCCGGGGCCAAGCACCGCCATGACGGCAAGCGCGAAGATCAACGAGGGGATGGCGAGCATGACGTTGGTCAGGCCGTTGACCAGATCGTCCCACCAGCCGCCCCAATAGCCGGCCGTCATGCCGAGCGTGACGCCGATGATCGAGTTGATCACCTGCGACACGATGCCAACAGTCAGCGAGATCTGCGCGCCGTAAAGAATGCGGGTATAGACGTCCCGTCCCTGCCCGTCCGTGCCGAACCAGAAGGTGGCGTCCGGCGGCAGTTCGGAGTTCATCAAGTCCGCATCGAGCACGGGGTCAAAGGGCGCGATCCAATGGGCAAGGACACCGGCGAAGATGACGAGCGCAGTCAGCGTCGCACCGAGCCAGAAGTTGAAGCCGAGGCGCACGGTCGTCACTCCTGCTTGATGCGCGGGTCGATCGCGGCATAGACCAGATCGACGGCGGTGTTGATGATCAGGAACCACAGCACGATGACGAGGATCGTGCCCTGCACCACGGGAATGTCGCGGATCGCCACACTATCGACCAGCAGCGAGCCGATGCCCGGCCAGGCGAACAGCTTTTCGATGACGACGGCCTGGCCGATCAGCGAGCCGAACTGCAGGCCGACCGTGGTGACGATCAGCACCAGCGCATTGCGCGCCACGTGCCAGCGCACCACCTTCGCCTCGCTCATGCCTTTGGAATGGGCGGTGCGAATGAAGTCGGCGTTCAAAACGTCGAGCACGCCGGCCCGGGTGGTGCGCGCCAGCAGCGCGAGCGGCGTGACGCCGAGGGTCACGGCCGGCAGGATGAGGTTTCGAAACGAGCCGTCGCCGTAACCGAAACTGGGCAGCCAGTTCAGTTGCAGGGCGAAGAGATACATCATCAGAAGGCCGAGCCAGAATTGCGGCATGGAGAGGCCCGAAACCGCCCCGATCATCGTCACCGTATCGAGGATCGAACCGGGCCTGAGTGCTGCAAGAAAGCCGAGCGGCACGCCGACAACGATGGCGAAGACCATGGCGGCGACGGCCAGCTGAAGCGAGGCGCCCATGCGGTCGTTGATGAGGTCAATGACCGGCTGGCGGGTGCGGAAACTGGTGCCGAGATCGAACTGGGCGAGATCCGTAACATAGGTCACGAAGCGCTCCATCAGCGGCTTGTTCAGACCGAACTCCTCATTGAGGCGAGCGATCATTTGCGGATCGGCGGCACGCTTTCCGTCGGCAAAGAGGCTGGCCGCGAAGGTACCGGGGACGACGGAGAAGATAACGAAGATCAGCAGCGCCACCACGACGATCGTCGGGACGACCTGCAGAATGCGGCGCAGGGTAAAACGAAGCATGAGCGGTTCCATTTTGGCCACCCGGATGGGTGGGACAACTGATGTGTGGGGCGGCCGAAACCGCCCCGAACCTCTCAGGGCTTACTTGCGTGCGTCCGGAGCCGTGTCGTCGATCCAGATCTCGTCATAGGGCTGGACCGCCAGTTCCGTGGCGTTCGGGACAAGGCCGTGGATCCAGGGCTGGTAGGCCATGACCGCCTTGTTGTAGTTGAAGAACCAGACCGGCGCATCGTCCTGCACGATGTTGTTGGCCTGGCGCAGCAGATCGCTCTGCTTGGCAGGGTCGCGTTCCTGCTGGGCCGCCTCATAGAGTTTGTCGAAATCCGGGCTCGCATAGCTCGCGTAGTTGCAGGCGGACTGCGCCGTCTTGGAATAGAAGCAACGCAGTGCATTGAGCGGGTCGGGACCGGACAGGTTCGACCAGATGAAGGCCTGGAAGTTGTTCGACGTCACGGCATCGCCAAGCGCCGAGCTTTCGACCGGCTTCGGCTTCACGGTGACGCCGACCTTCTTCAGCATCGGCAGGATGGCTTCAACGATCGGCACGCCCCAGCTTTCGTTCGGGCTCGCCGTGACTTCGAACTCGAAGCCATCGGCATAGCCTGCTTCCGCCAGGAGTGCTTTCGCTTTCTCTGGATCGAAGGCGTAGGGCACCTTGTCCTTGTCGAAGGCCGGCGAAGACAGCGGCAGCCAGCCGGAGGCGGGGTAGGCCTTGTTCTTGACGAGCCGTTCAATGATCAGCGGCGCATTGATCGCATGGTTGATCGCCTGGCGGACCCGCTTGTCCTTGAAGGGTTCGAAGGCCGGGTTGAAGCCGATGTTGCGCGTATAGACCTCGGCAACTTCGAGCAGGTGATCCTTCAAGGCGTCTTCACCCTGATAGGCCTGGTATTGGGTCGGGCCAAGGATCGAGACATCGATTTCCTTGTTTCGGAACGCGACGTCGCGCGCGGCGTCTTCGGCCATCAGCACGATGTTGATGCGGTCGAGATAGGGCTTGCCCTCTTCGTAGTACTTGTCGAACTTTTCGACAACGACCTGCGATCCCGGCACGTGCTCCTTGAAGACGAAGGCGCCGAGGCCAACGGGGGTCTTGGCGAAGCTCGATTCATCCTTGACATCAGACGGATAAATCACCGTCGTGTTCTGCATCAGCGGGAAGCCGGGGTTGATCGGTCCGGTATAGGTGATCTCCAGCGTGTGGTCGTCGATTTTCTTGAGACCGGAAATCTCCTCAGCCTTGCCGGCGATGAACGCATCCGCACCCTTGATGACGGCAATGTAGCTTGCGCCCGGGAAGGCGTTCTTCGGGTTGGCGATGCGCTTGTAGCTGTAGATGATGTCGTCGGCCGTCAGTGGCTTGCCGTTGTGGAAGACGGCATTTTCGCGCAGGCGATAGGTGTGCACCGTACCTTCCTCGGACACCTCTTCCGAGCTAGCGAGTTCCAGGACCGGCTTGTTCTGGATCGAATCCCAGCTGTAGAGCGCGCGGTGGATCGCCTGGGTGATGAATTCCTCCTGGGTGTTCGGGCTTGCCTGAACGTCGAGCGTGGCGAAGCTCGAGCCATAGGGTGCGGTAAAGACGAGCGTTCCGCCGTGGCGTTCGCCGGCAGCCAGCGCTCCGGTTGCCACCCCGAGGCCGAGCATTGCGACCAATGTCAATCTTTTCAGCATGCTGTTTTCCCTCTCGTGCCGTTTTCGGCTTTGTGTTGATTGGTCTTTCAGGTCGTCAGCGTGCGTCATGCACGACGCGGCCTGCAAGCAGGGTCATCAGGCAGCGTGTGCCTGAGAGAATGGTATCGGCCGGTGCCTCCAAGAGGTCGTTGTCGAAGACGGCGATGTCGGCCCATTGTCCCGGCACAAGTCTGCCCTTCACGTCTTCGGCCTTCTGAGAATAGGCGCCGTATTCCGTGTAGGCCTGCAACGCTTCCTCGCGGCTCAGCTTTTCCGCCTCCACCATCACGGTACCCTTGCCGGTCTTGCGCGTGATCATGGCGTGAAGGTTCGGGAAGGGATCGGGCGAGCAGACGGGCGAATCCGAACCGGTCGAGGGCTTGAGACCCATGCGCATCCAGGTGCCGATCTGGTAGGAGGCCTTGCCCCGTTCCTCACCAAGCACGGAAACGTAGCTGTCGCCGAAATCGTGGATGAAGGCCATCTGCGGCGCCGGCAGGATGCCTGCCGCCTTCATGCGCCGATCTTGCTCCGGGCTCGAGAAGCCGCAGTGCTCGATGCGATGGCGCCGATCCGGATCGGGATTACCGGCCAGCGCCTTTTCGTAGGCCGTGATCAGCTGCTCGATCGCACCGTCGCCGATGGCGTGGCAAGCCATCTGATAGCCCCGGTCGTGGCAGGATTTGACGATCGCCTCTACGTCGGCATCCGGCAGCATCTGTACGCCGATATTGTCGGGCTCACCAAGATAGGGCTTCGACATCCATGCGGTGCGCCCGCCGGCCGAGCCGTCGAGGAAGATCTTCACGGCCCCGACGCGCAACATGTCGTCGCCCGCACCGGAAATGAGCCCGGCACGCCAAGAGTCCTCGACGATCGAGACGCCGGGATCGCCGAGCAGTGTCAGCCAGACGCGCACCGGCAGGCGGCCGGAAAGCTTGGCCATCTCATAGGCCTGGATTTCCGCAAAGCCGGCAAGTTGGCCGACCGCCGCATCCATGCAGCTCGTAATGCCGAGCGACAGAAGATAGCGCCCTGCCCGCTCGATGCCGTCGATCAACTCCTCCGTCGTCACCTCGGGAATAGCCGTCTTGATGAGGTTCTGCGCGTTTTCCGCCAGGAACCCGTTGAGGCGCCCGTCCGTGGTGCCGATTACGCCGCCGTCCGGCACCGGCGTCGCCTCGGTGACATCCGCCAGGCTCAGCGCCAGCGAATTCGCGATGGCCACATGGCCGCAGGCGCGCGTCAGCAGCACGGGATGATCCGGCACGGCGCGGTCGAGCTCCTCGCGGGTCGGATGCCGGCCGACATCAAGCTTGACCTGGTCATAGCCCCGCGCCCGCACCCAGGCGCCCTTCGGCGTGACGGCCGCGCGTTCGGCAAGTTTCTCCATAAGGGCGGCAAGCGTCGGCGCAGCGGCAGGCGTCGCGTCGACCCAGCCCATGGTGATGCCGGTGGAGATCAGGTGCAGGTGATTGTCGATAAGACCGGGGCTGGCAAAACGGCCTTCGAGATCGATCACCTCGGTATGCGGCCCCTTGAGGCTCGCCATCTCGGCATCGCTGCCGGTGGCCAGAACCTTGCCCTGCCAAATGGCAACGGCCTCGCTGATCCCCTCCTCCCTGCCTCGCCAGATTCGGCCGTTGTGCAGAATAAGATCAGCGTGAAGCTGGAAGGCCATTAACAATCCCCCTTTTGTTATCAGCCTGATTTCGTGAGCCTCCTCGCTGCCTCGAAATCAGAACTGTTTGCCTTGGGCGCAACGTGGAAGGTTTGTCGGGGTTTGGCTAATTCGCTTTTAGCAAAGGCTGATGCAATATCGGCATAGCGATTTCTTTCCAACGACTTATGATCCCCTCAGCTGCAACGCAGGGGAGATCTGCGCATGGAAATCAAGTGGCTGGAGGACTTCGTGACCCTCGCCGACACGTGGAGTTTTTCGCGCGCTGCCGAGTTGCGCAACGTGACCCAGCCGGCCTTCAGCCGCCGCATCAAACAGTTGGAGCGTTGGCTCGGGGCAACGCTGATCAACCGCGCCACAATGCCGGCGGAACTGACGCCGGCAGGTCGTAATTTCCGGCCCATAGCGCAGGAGGCGATCCGAACCTTCTATGCAGCGCGCGAATCGCTACGCCCGTCTCACGAAGAAGGCCTCATCCGCTTTGCCGCGCTCCATACGCTGACGGTAACGATCTTCCCTGGCTGGCTCAAACTGCTCGAAAACGCAGCTGGCGCTTTCAGCACCTCGCTGATGCCCGACCGCGGCGGCATCGAGGCCAATCTTGACGCCCTCATCGGTGACGAGGCGGATTTCTTCCTGACTTATGCGCATTCGGAGGTGCCATTCCATCTCGACCGCGCACAATTCTCGTCGCTAACGATCGCCCATGATCGGCTGATCCCGCTCGCCGCCGCACACGTCTCTATCTCCGATGGTACGCTACCGGGGCTGAATATTCTCGACCGGGCTGTGGCGCAGCCGCGGCTCGCCATTCCCTATCTGAGCTACGGGTTCAATTCGTTCTTCGGGGTCGCCCTTTCGCGTCTCATGCTGCGGCGCCCGCCCTTCCGGCGCCGCACGACGCATGAAAACACGATCAGTGCCGGACTGATGAACATGGCGATGTCGGGTGCCGGCGTCTGCTGGTTGCCCGAAAGCCTTGCCCGTGACGCGATCGATGCCGGTGGCCTCGTACCCGCCTCCACGGATAGGGGTTGGAATCTCGACCTCGAAATTCGCCTTTACCGTCACGCCGCGACGCGCAGCCGCAGGGTCGAAGACCTCTGGCAAACGGCAAAGCTCTTGCTGGAACGCGAGCCCGCCTAGACGGGCTCGCGGGAAGATCAACACGCGCAATTCGTCGCATCGCGAAAAGATGGTCTAAATCTTGACCCTCAGCGCACGCGGATCATATGCCGGTGCCAGATGCACCGTCGCGGCATAGCGAATGCCTGCAAGATCGATCTCGAAGCGCTCCCCCTCGAGGAACGTTTTGTCCACGCCTTCAGGGTTTTCAAGCAGGCCGAGTGCGACCGAACGCCCAAGCGTGTGACCGTAGGCGGCGGAGCGGACCTCGCCGACCGGTTTTTCCGCACGCAGGATCAGTTCGCCGCCCCAAAGCATCGGCAAGGGATCGTCCAGGGTGAACTGAACGATGCGGCGCGAGGGCAGGCCCTTGGTCTTTGCGGCCACGAGCGCATCGTGGCCGACAAAGCCGCCGGGTTTTCCCAGAGCAACCGCAAAGCCAAGACCAGCCTCGTAGGGGTTGATGTCGGGCGTCAGTTCCCGGCTCCAGGCGCGGTAGCCCTTCTCCAGCCGCAAAGCCTCAAGCGCATAGTAGCCGCAATCCGTCAGGCCGAAGGCGCGACCGACCTCGTGCAGCGCCTCGTAAACACCGACAGCGAATTCTGTCGGCACGATCAGTTCCCAGCCGAGTTCGCCGACATAGGTCATGCGGTTGGCAAAGGCCGTGGCGTACCCGATATCGATCTCGCGGATGGTCGCGAAGGGAAAGCCCTCGTTCGAGATGTCCGCCGAGGTAAGCTTCGAGAGGATGTCGCGCGATTTCGGTCCCATCAGCGCCAAGACTGCATAGGACGACGTCACGTCGGTCAAAGTCACGTGGGCGTCCGCGGCAAGGTTCTTGCGGATCCAGTCCGCATCATGCACCGCTTGGGCCGAACCTGTGATCAGCATGAAGCGATCGGCCGCAAGTCGCATGACGGTCAGGTCGCTCTCGTAGCCGCCCCGCGCGTTCAAGAGTCCGGTATAGACGGAACGGCCGATCTCGCCGTCGATGTCGGCAGCGCAGATGCGGTTAAGCGCTGCTGCCGCATCCCGCCCCTGCACAAGCAGCTTGGCGAAGGAGGTCTGGTCGAAAATGCCGGCGGCCTCGCGCGTTGCCTTCATCTCGCGCTTGACCGCTTCATGCCAGTTCTGCCGACCGAAGGAATACTCGGTGACGGGGCGCTCGCCTTCCGCAGCAAACCAATTGGCCCGTTCCCATCCCATTTTCGAACCGAAGCACGCGCCTTTGGCGGCAAGCCGATCGTAGAGAGGCGAACGGCGGAAGGGGCGTGCCGTATCCAGCTCCCGGTTCGGCCAAGGCATCGCATAGTGCAGACCGAGCGTTTCCTTGACGCGATCGTGAAGCCAGCGCGGATTGTTGTTGAAGCCCGCGAAGCGACGGATATCGACCGGCCAAAGATCCATGGTCGGCGCGCGGTTTACGATCCACTCGGCAAGGGCTCGACCTGCCCCGCCGGCGCTGGCAATCCCCATGGAGTTGAAGCCTGCGCCGACAAAGAAGTTCTTTAGTTCGGGCGCCTCGCCGAGAATGAAATTGTTGTCCGGGGTAAAACTCTCCGGGCCGTTGTAAAACTTCTTCACCTCGGATGTTTCAAGCTGCGGCACGCGCTGCAGCGCATTGTGCATCAGGATTTCGAACTGATCCCAATCGTCAGGTAAGAGGGCGAACTCGAAATCGTCGGGAATGCCTGCCATGCCCCAGGGCTTGGCTTCCGGCTCGAAGCCACCCATGACGAGCCCGCCGACTTCCTCCTTGAAATAGATGTAGCCGTCCGGATCGCGCATGACCGGCAGGTCAGGATGTACGCCCTCGATGCGGCCGGTGACGATATACATGTGCTCGGCCGAGTGCAGCGGCACGGTGACGCCGCACATCTGGCCGACCTTGCGTGCCCATTGACCGGCACAGTTGACGACGATCTCCGCGGCAATGGCCCCCCGATCGGTTTCGACGCCGGTGACGACGCCGTTTTTGGTCGAAATGCCTGTGACCCGGACGCGCTCGATCACGCGGGCGCCGCGATTGCGGGCGCCTTTGGCGAGCGACTGCGTGAGGTCTGTTGGATTGGCCTTGCCGTCGCCCGGCAGCCAGACGGCGCCGACGAGATCGTCGATCGCCATGACCGGCCAGAGCTCCTGCGCTTGCTTCGGCGAGATCACCTCGATCGCGACGCCTTGGGCGCGAGCAGAGGCCGCCGTGCGCTTCAACACGGTCATGCGGTCTTGCGTGCGGGCAACCGAGAGCGAGCCGCAATTCTTCCAGCCCGTGGCAAGGCCGGTCTCGGACTCAAGCTCGCTATAGAGCTTGGTCGAATATTTGATGAGGCCCGTCATGTTGGCGTGGCTGCGCAACTGACCGACGAGACCGGCCGCATGCCAGGTGGTGCCGCCGCTTAACTGCCCCTGCTCCAGCAAAACGACGTCGTTCCAGCCGAGCTTGGTTAAGTGATAGGCGACCGAGCAGCCTATAATACCGCCGCCGACGATGACGACCTGTGCCTGTGTTGGAAATTCCTGCGCCATGAAACGACCTCCCGAACCCATGGAAGGCCGCACGGTAACAAAACGCGGACAAAGAACAAGACAAAAAGTTACAAAAGATTACATTTGTTGTTCTGCAACGACCAGGGCTGGACCTTTGCGCTCGAGCGCCTCGCGGATCGCCTCCGGCGGATGTCGGTCAACAATCACTCCGGCGGCGGCTTCGAAGCGCGGAATGCGAAGTGGCGTCAGCCGTCCGAACTTGGAACTGTCGAGTACGAAATAGGCCTTGGCCGCCGTTGCCACCATGCGCGAGCGCTGCTCGGCGCCGCTGCGGGTAAAGTCGGTCACCTCTCCATCGGGCGACAGGCCCCCGCCGCCTAAGAACGCGACGTCGACGCGGAAATGGCTGATCGCCTCGAGCGCATCGATACCGATGGCCGCTTCTTCATCCGGATCGATTTCGCCGCCGAGCATATGAACGCGCACCTGGGGCTGTCGGCACATCAGCAAGGCGATCGATAGCGAAGTCGTGCAAATCGTTAAGTTTTTTCGCCCAGTCAGGGCATGGGCCACAGCAAGCGTCGTCGTGCCGGAATCAAGGAAGATCACCATGCCGTCGCGCACGAGACCTGCTGCTGCACGACCGATCAGCGCTTTTGGCCCGGCATTCTCCTCCCGCCGCTCGACGAAGGCCGCTTCCGTCGGCTCGAACAGGGTGGCGCCGCCATGGACAAGATCGAGCTGGCCGCGATCGGCAAGAAGCTTCAGATCGCGCCTGATGGTCTGACGCGAAACATCGAAGAAATCCGCAAGCTCGGTGATACCAACGGTACCGTCGGCTGCAAGCCGCCTGAGGATCTCGCCGTGACGGCGTGGAGCAAGAGCGCGGGCGTTTTGTTGTTCTGACATGTGACTATCTGTGTCCATTTTTGTCCATTTGACAAGCTGCAACGGTTGTCCATGCCGCAGCGCACGCGCAGTAGCCCCTCACCTGCACGGATTTCGAGCGGATTTCTTCGGATCCTCGTTTTAACGGGATTGGCAACGGTCCAATATGTTGCATAATGTAACTATTCTTTCCGCGCACCACTTCGACGCCCTCAGGAAGAGACAATGCAACAGCCATGTACGCAGGCTCGCCACTTCACCTTCTACCTGCTCGATGGATTTACCCTCCATGGCTTCTCCGCGGCGATCGAAGCGCTACGCCTCGCCAATGACGTGGCCGGCCGCCCGGTATACGGGTGGCACCTTGTAGCGGCGGATGGAGCACCCGCCGTTTCATCCTGCGGCACGTGCATTCCGGTAGCGGCGCCGCTCTCGGCCGAACGCAACCGGTTTGGCCGCGATGCAGATCCGGGCTTCATCGTCATCTGTGGCGGCCGCAAGAAGCCATCGGCCGACAGGGCCCTGGAGGCCTGGCTGCGATCAGGCGCTCGCAGCAACGCGCGCCTCGCCGGGCTTGGCGGCGGCGTCTACTGCCTAGCGCGCGCGGGGCTGCTCGATGAGCGTCGCTGCGCCGTTCACTGGGAACACTTTCCAGACTTCTCCGAGCGGTTCTTCATCGCGGACCCGCGCCAGACCGCCTTTGAGATCGACGGCGGGATCTATACCTGCGCCGGCGGCAACGCGCCCTTCGACATGTTCCTGCACATCATCGAAGAGGACCTTGGTCGGGACGTGGCCACCCGTATCTGCGAGGCGGCACTCTGCGAGCGGCTGCGTGAGACCGGCGAGCGCCAGCGATTGCCGTTGCAGGCACGTCTCGGCATCGACAACCCTCTATTGATTCGTGTCATCGAAAAGATGGAGGCAAATCTTGCCGAGCCATTGAAGCTCGCCGACATGTGGCCCTCGACCGGACTTTCCCGGCGCCAGATCGAGCGCCTGTTTCGAAGAGAAATGGGGCGCACGCCGGCGCGCTACTATCTCGACCTCAGGCTCGAGCGCGCTCACCTGCTGCTCATAACCTCGTCGCTTCAGGTCATCGAAATCGCGGTCGCCTGCGGCTTTTCCACCGCCTCGCACTTTTCCCGCACCTACCGCGAACGCTACGGCCTTACGCCGCAGCGTTCGCGTCTCAACGAGATGGAGCGCCTGCGCGCAGGAAACGACCGCAAAGTGGTGATGGCGGAGCTCCGGGTGGCGTAGAGTGACGCGGACAAAAGCGCCGCCGTCCTTCAGAACGAAGGACGGCGGCGCTTTGCGAAGGGCTGGTTGCGGGTTAGCGCCAAGCCTGGGTGCGCGCGAGCAGACCGCGCGCGATCAGCGCGTGGACAAGTTTGGCCGCAACATTAGTGTAAAAGATCATCATGCCCATGGCCGCGGCCGGCGCTATATCGCCGGCGTCGTCCATGTTTAGCACGGCGACTGACGCGAGCTTGGTGTCGGTCGAGTAGAGAAACACCACCGCCGAGACGGTCGTCATCGCATTGACGAAGAGATAGATAGCGATGTTGAGGATCGCCGGCAGGCAGACCGGCACCGTGACCCGAAAGAACAGCCGGTGGAAGGGCTGTTTCAGCGACGCGGCGACGGATTCGAACTCCGGGTCCATCTGCTTCAGCGCCGTCAGCGCGGTCAGGTGCGCGACGGTATAAAAGTGCGTCACGGTCGAGACGACGAGGATCGTCATCGTGCCGTAGATCGGGTGCAGCGGATTGGCCGGGTTGTTGAAGAAGAAGATATAGGCAAGGCCGAGCACCATGCCGGGCACCGCCATCGGCATCATCGCCAGGAAGTGAAAGAGGCCACGGCCGAAGCGGAAGCCATCGGCCTTCTCCACCATGTAGGCGCCGGCAAAGACGACGATCGAACCGAAGAGTGCCGTCAAAAGCGCGAGCCGGATCGAGTTGCCATAGGCGGCCCAGCCGCCACCGTCCATCAGGTCGAAGGCAAAATTCTTGGCTGTCAGCGTCAGGTCATAGGGCCAGAACTTCACCACCGCTGCGATCTGGCACATGGCGATCATGCCGAGGATGAAGAGGCTGACGAAGCAGGCAAAGGTGAAGCACAGACCGTCCATGCGGGCATTGGGCTTCGGCTGATAGGGCACGGCGCGAGCCGACAGAAGCGCTACCTGCCGCTTCTGCATGTGCCGGTCGACGTAAAAGGCAAGCACCGCCGGCACCAGCAGGATGACGGAAACGACCGCGCCCATCTCGAAGTTCTGCTGGCCGATCACCTGCTTGTAAATGTCGACGGCGAGCATGCCGTATTGTCCGCCGATCACCTTGGGCAGGCCAAAATCGGTGATGACAAGCGTGAAGACGACGAAGGCCGCAGAGACGATGCCGAAGCGCGCGCCGGGCACCGTGACGGTCGTGAAGGTCCGCCATTTGCTGGCTTTGAGCGATGCGGCCGCCTCATAGTGGCGAGCATCGGCAATCGAGAGCGCCGTCAGGATGATCAGGAAGGCATGCGGCAGGGTGAAGAAAACAGAGCCGATGACGATGCCGATCGGCCCGTAGATCGAATAGCCAAAAAGCCAATCCCTGAAGATGCCCTGATTGCCGAAGAGATAGACGAGTGCAATGCCCGGCAAGAGTGACGGCACCAGGATCGGGATCGTCAGGATGCCGCGGAAAAGCCCTTTGAGCGGCATGCAGCTGCGCGTCAGGCCGTAGGCAAGCGCAAAGGCGACCGAGATCGTGAACACCGTGCTGATCACCGCCATCAGCACGGAATTGTAGATCGACTGCGCAAGCGCCGGCGTCGAGAAATAGGTCGTGAAGTTCGTAAAACCCAGAGCGCGCGCGGGTCGCAGCACGACGCGCCGGAAGGTACCGGAATCATAGTCCCGCCACTCAGTCCCCTTTTCGAGGGTGGAGCCGACCAGGAAGGCGGCATCGTCGTTCGTGCCGCGAATACGGTAGTGAACGGGGCTGCGGAACTTGAAATCCGGGAATAATTTTGTGGCCGCGAGCCGTCCGTCGGAACTGCTGGAAAGCTCGGCTTCCGTCACCGCCCCGAGTTCCCGGTTCAGGTCTTCGGCGGTGACGACCGGCCCCCAGTTCGCCCCCGTCTCGTCGCTCACCTGGAACTCGAAAGCCGAAAGCTCGAACCGGTAGGTCGACAGCGACTTCGACAGCATGACGAAGAGCGGCGCGCCAAGCGCGACGACCAGATATAGCCCGATGACCGCCATGAAGCCGAGCTTGATGCGGTCGTCTTTGGAGGATTCCTGGCGCAGCCGCTTGCCGATCAGGGGAAGGTGGGGTGCTTCCAGAACCATGTTCATCGTCCAGCCCCCCTCGGATAGAGCAGCAGGCGTTCGCGCGGGATCTCCACCTGGATGGCGCCGCCGGTTTCGATCCGGAGGCGTCTCACCGCGTTGACGGAGAAGTCGGCAACCAGCGTGCGCTCGCCGAGACGCGGGGCCGTCAGGCGCGTGCGCCAGAACATGCCGAGGAACTCCATCTCGCGCACCTCGGCATCGATCAGGTTCTGCGGTGTGGCCGGCCGGTCGCTGGCGTTGACGGCATGGGCATCGGCTCCGTGGGGAATGATGTCGACCGGGCGGACGACCGCCGTTGCCGCATGGCCGGCGGAAAAATCCTCCGTCGAACAGCAAAAGGCGGAGTGGCCGATCTCGACTTCGTCATCTCCAAGAACCCGGGCTTCGAACTGATTGGTCTCGCCGATGAAGTCGGCGACGAACAGCGTTTCGGGATGACGGTAGATTTCGGTCGGCGAGCCGACCTGCTCGATGACGCCGTGGTTCATGACGACGATCCGGTCGGCCATGGCGAGGGCCTCCTCCTGGTCGTGCGTCACCATGATGGTCGTCACACCGAGCTTTCTCTGCAGCGCCTTGATCTCATGGCGAAGGTGCACGCGAACCTTGGCGTCGAGTGCCGACAGCGGCTCGTCGAGCAACAATAGCCCCGGCGAGATGGCGATGGCGCGGGCAAGCGCGATGCGCTGTTGCTGGCCACCGGAAAGCTGGGCCGGATACTTCTTGCCGTGCGCCGAAAGGCCGACCGTTTCCAAGAGTTCGGCGACCCGGGATGCGACCCCCGCCTTCGATCGGCCGGTGTTTTCCAGGCCAAAGGCGATGTTCTGCTCGATCGTCAGATTGGGAAAGAGCGCATAAGACTGGAAGACGATGCCATAGTCGCGGCGGGAAGCCGGCAGCGTCGAGATATTGCGGCCGTCTTGCAGGATGGTGCCTTGCGTCTGCAGGTCGAGACCGGCGATGGCTCGCAGCAACGTCGTCTTGCCGCAGCCGGACGGGCCGAGAAAACAGACGAACTCGCCCCTGGCAATCGACAGCGAAATGTCGCGAAGCGCGACGAAATCGCCATAGGTCTTCCAGAGATCCGAGATCTGCAAGTAGGGGGCCGGCTCCGCGGCCGCGTCATCGGCGAAGTGCTGACGGCTGGTGGGCGTCGGTTCGATCGACAGGGCATGCCTCATCTGCAAGCTCCGCTGGCTTGAGGGATTTTCTTTCCGAGAAATGCGATGGGGCGCAGCGCAAAGGCGCTGCGCCCAGCCGATCAGGCTCAGCTCTTCGGTTCAGACTTGGCGTCGTAACGCTTCTGCCATTCCTTGAGGATGTCAGAGCGGTTGTTTGCAGCCCACTCGAAGTCGTTGACGATCATCCGGGAAGCGATGTCGTCGGGCAGGTGCTCGACCTGCTTGGCGACGCCCGGATAGGCAACGACGGCATAGCCGGCATTGTACATTTCGTTCGCTTCCTTGGTGACCGACCAGTCGACGAGCGTCTTTGCGGCTTCGAGGTTTGCCGTGCCAGCGATGATTGCGGTTGCCTCGGCCTCCCAGCCCGAACCCTCGGCGGGGAAGATGATGTCGATCGGTGCACCGGCACTCTTGGCCTTGGCGCCCGGAAACTCGAAGGACACGCCGATGACGGCTTCACCGGCGCCTGCCATCTTGCACGGCTTGGAGCCGGAATGGGTGTAGGCGGAGATGTTCTCGTGGAGCTTGTCCATGTAGTCCCAGGCCTTCTCCTCGCCCCACATCTGCATCCAGCCGGAGACGTCGAGGAAACCGGTGCCCGAGGATGCCGGGTTCGGCATCACCACGTGGCCCTTGTATTCGGGGTTCGTCAGGTCTTTCCAACTCGTCGGCGGCTTGAGGCCGAGCTTTTCGCCCTCGACCGTGTTGTAGCAAAGAGCCGCGACATAGGCGTCCATGCCGACCCAGCTCGGCGGCGTGTCCTTGTCGACGAATTTCGGGTCGAGCGTCTCGACGCCCTTGGGCTGGTAAGGTTCCAGCATGCCTTCGGTCTTCAAGAGAAGCAGCGAGGTTGCAGCGAGCCCCCAGACGACATCGGCCTGCGGATTGTCCTTTTCTGCAAGCAGCTTGGCGGTCATGACGCCTGTGGAATCGCGCACCCAGTTGATCTTGATGTCCGGGTGGGCCTTTTCGAAGGTCGCCTTGTAGCGGTCGAGGTCGACGGCTTCGACGGCGGTGTAGACGGTGAGCTGCGTTTCAGCGGCAGCGATGGCAGGAAGCACAGCGGAAACGGCGCCGGCAAGCACAAAGAGCATG
The DNA here is from genome assembly GCF_001427045.1 of Ensifer sp. Root558. Lineage (NCBI taxonomy): Bacteria > Pseudomonadati > Pseudomonadota > Alphaproteobacteria > Hyphomicrobiales > Rhizobiaceae > Ensifer > Ensifer sp. Root558. The sequence continues at coordinate 107,523 of NZ_LMGC01000038.1, forward strand.
CGTCTGTTCATGATTGAAGTTCTCCTCTGAGGTCCTGGTAAAACCGGGGAAGCGCGGCGGACAATCTTGTCGTTGCCCTGTTGTGATCGGCTTCGGGAAACATTCTGCGCAGCGGTTTCCTGTAAGTAAAATTTATTATTCTTATCGATTAGAAGAAAAAAACTATGGATGTTCTGCCGCAGAACTGGGCATGGAAACCGCGCTTGACCAAGGCGGCGGCAGGTTTCGATACGATTTCGCACAATCTGCCGGATGAAGGAGCAGATCTAAGATTGCGCGTCGCGCAGAGCCCCGCGACGCTGCGGGAGCAAATAAAAAGGGAGCCGCCATGGCGGCTCCCAGAGGGGTGAATCAGCGGGGGAAACGCTTGAAATCACCATGGCAAGGAGAATGTCTTGACGTTGGTAAAGCTCTTCATCGCCTCGATGACGCCTTCCTTGTAGCCGTTGCCGGAATCCTTGATGCCGCCGAAGGGGCTCATCTCGATCCGGTAACCCGGCACTTCCCAGATGTTGACCGTGCCGACCTTCAGCCCGGCGATGTATTTCTGCATTCGCCGGAAGTCATTGGTGCAGACGCCGGAAGAAAGGCCGAAGGCGGTTGAGTTCGAGAGCGCGATCAGCGCGTCGTCATCATCGGGCGCGCGCACGATCGGTATGATCGGCGCGAAGGTTTCTTCCATCACCAGTTCGCTCGAATGCTTAACGCGGTCGACAACGATTGGCGGCAAGAGGGCGCCTTTACGGCCGGGATCGTAGAGGATCTCCGCCCCTTCTTCCGCTGCCCGGTGCACCCGCCGCTCGAAGACTTCCGCCGCCTTGGCATGGACGACCGTGCCAAGGTCCGTCGCCCGGTCCATCGGATCGCCGAACCTCAGCTTTTTCGCTCGCTCGAGCACCAGCGGCACGAAGCGGTCGGCAACGCTCTCCTGGCAGAGGATGCGTTTCACAGCGGTGCAACGCTGGCCGGAGTTCTTCGTCGCGCCGGCAACGGCCAGATCCGCGGCTCTTGCGAGATCGTCGTCCGACAGATCGTTGAGGATGATCAGCGGGTCGTTGCCGCCGAGCTCCAGGATCTGCCGCTTGTAGTGGGCGTGGGCCGCGATCAGCTTGCCGACTGGAACGCTGCCGGTAAAGGTGATGAGGTCGAAGTTCGGATTGGTGATCATCTCCATGCCAATATCGGCGGGCCAGCCGGTCACGACCGAGAGCATTTCCGGCGGCAGGCCGGCCTCATAGAGAATGTCGGCGAAGATAAGCGCCGTCATCGGCGTCAGTTCTGTCGGCTTGAGCACAACGCAATTGTTCGTCGCAACCGCCGGCGCGACCTTGTGTGCCACCATGTTGAGCGGATGGTTGAACGGCGTGATCGCCGAAATGGCGTTGAGCGGTTCGCGCGTGGTGAAGATCTTGCGCGCCTTGCCGTGTGGTGTGAGGTCGCAGGAGAAGATCTCGCCGTCGTCATGAATGCACATCTGGCCCGACAGCGTCAGCACGTCGAAGGCGCGGCCGACCTCGTAGAGCGAGTCCTGCTTGGAGATCCCGAGCTCCAGCGTGATCAGATCGGAGATCTCCTCCTTGCGGGCAACGAGCAGGTCCGCAGCCTTGAGCAGGATGCGCTGACGCTCGTAACGCGTCAGCTTCGGCTGGTAGGCGGCCGCGATCTCGAAGGCCTTGCGCGCATGCTCGGCGCTGCCCGCAGGCACCGTGCCGATCACCGCATCGTTGAAAGGGTAGCGCACCTCGATGCGCCCTTCGGTATCGACTGTCTTGCCGGCGATCCGCATGGGCTCGTGGCGAATTGCAAATGCTGTTTCCACCTTGGTCATCGCTCCCTCCCTAGTGCGTTGTCTGGGCGGCTGCGACGAGCGCGTAGTAGAACGCATCGAAATTGCGCAACGACGCGGATGTCAGCAATTCGGGCAGTTTGCGGTTGGCGATGAAAGGCACCGCCTGTTCGGTCAGGCCGCCATGCGAGCGCAGCGGTTCGTTCAGCGCCGCCAGATCATGGCGATGTTCGCTGGTGCCGAGCGTCTTGTTTTCCGAGGAGATCAGCACGAGATCGCCGATCCGATCGTCGGGCAGCTCGAAGCGTACGCAGGCTTCCGGGCGGGAGAGCACGACGTCGATGCCTTCGATCGCCTGCAGCCGCTCGATGATCTCCTCCTTGTCCGCACTTTCGGGCAGATAGGCCGTGGCAAACGAGCCGAGCGCGCCGTGATGCACGACATAGGGGTCGGTGATCGGCAGGATGACGCGCGCGGCGTCCTTGCCGAGCCATTGGTCGAGCAGGTCCTGCACGTAGATGACATCCGGCGAACCGTCCGCCTTGTGCTTCGGCTTCATACCGTGGTCGGCCGTGACGATGATGGCCGCGCCGAGCGCGTCGAGTTCGGTCAGATACTTGTCGAACATCTCATAGAAGGCGTTCGCCTGGGGTACGCCCGGCGCATATTTGTGCTGCACATAGTCGGTGGTCGTCAGGTACATGACATCCGGCCGAAATTCCTTGAGCAGCTTGACGCCGGCGGCAAAGACGAATTCGGAGAGATCGGCCGAATAGACTTCCGGTACAGCGCGACCGAGCCAGGCCGAGGCATTGTCGAGGCCGTTTTCCGCCTCGGTCGTCTTGTCCGCCTTTTCAGACGAGAAGCAGATGGCCCTGCCCTCGTCATACTTCAGCCCGTGGCCGAGCAGCGCCCTGAGCTTGTCCTTCGCCGTCACCACGGCGACCTTCGCACCCGCATCGTAGAATGCCTTGAAGATGGTCGGGGCGCGCAGGAAGCGTGGATCGTTCATCATCACTTCGTTACCCGTCTGCGGTTCGTAGAGATAGTTGCCGCAGATGCCGTGGATCGCCGGCGGCCGGCCGGTAGCGATGGAAAGGTTGTTCGGATTGGTGAAGCTCGGGATAACGCTGAGCGCGGTGCGCTCCGTCCCGGTCTTGCGGATGCGCTCGAGCGTCGGCATCAGCCCGGCCTTGATGGCTTCGTCGAGATAGGCCGGCTCGCAGCCGTCGAGGCAGATGGCGATGGCCGGGACATTCGGCCAGGGATAGGTGCGACGGTTGGCGGTAACGGTGATCTTGGACATCTTGTTCATCGTAATTTCCTCAGTTCAGGCAGCGAGACGGCGACGTTCTTCAAGGGCGACGGCCGGGGGAGCGGCGCTGTCGACGCCCATTTCGGAGAGTGAGTTGCGGGCGGCCTCGACCACGCGGCGCATGACATGCTCGTCCATGCGACCGATGCAGCCGACGCGGAAACTGTCGACCACCGTCAGCTTACCCGGGTAGATTATGAAGCCTTTGTCCTTCATCAGGTCGTAGAAGCGGTCGAAGGCGAAGGCCGGGTGGGCCGGGCTGAAGAAGGTGACGATGATCGGCGACAGCCACTGGTCGGCAAGCAACGTCTCGAAACCGGCCTCGCGCATGCCCGCGACCATGACGTCGCGGTTGCGGGCATAACGGGCTCCGCGACCGGCGACACCGCCCTCTTCCCGATGCAGACGCAAGGCCTCCAGGAACGCCGCGACAACGTGGGTCGGCGGCGTGAAGCGCCACTGGCCGGTCTTGTTCATGTAGTCCCACTGGGCATGCACATCGAGGCTGAGTGAATGGCTGCGCCCCTTGGCTGCCTCCAGTTCGCTCTTGCGGGCGATAACGAAGCCGAAGCCCGGCACACCCTCGATGCACTTGTTGGCGGAAGAAACGATCGCCTCGTAGCGGAAATCGCCGATACCGGCCGGCACTGCGCCGAAGGCGCTCATGGAGTCGACGAGCAACTTGCGACCGCGGGAATAGACTGTGTCGGAAATCTCCTTCAACGGGTTGAGGATGCCGGAGCTCGTTTCGCAATGGACGATCACGACATGGGTGATTCCAGGGTCGGCATCGAGCGCTGCTGCAACCTCCGGACCGCGTGGCGGCATGTAGTCGCCCTTGTCGATCGTCACATGGTCACGACCGAGATAGGAAAGCGTCTGGGCGATGCGCTTGCCATAGGCGCCGTTCATCAGCACCAGCACACGGCCGTCCTTCGGGACGAAGCTGCCGAGCATCGCCTCGACCGAAAACGAACCGCTGCCCTGCATCGGCACGCAATCGAACTCGCCCTTGGCATCGCCGGCAATCTCGAGCAGTTCCTGGCGAAGCTTGGCGGTCATTGCCCGGAAATCGCCATCCCAGGAACCCCAGTCCCGCAGCATGGCTTCCTTAACCCGATAGGCCGTGGTTAGCGGGCCGGGCGTCAAGAGATAGGGCTCGCCCAGCCTCGGTGTTTCCAGGGGCGCGATGGTTCTTTCAGAAGCGGTGTTTGGCATTGTCCGTCCTCGCGGTTGGCGTGTTCGAGAACGACAATGGGGCGGAAACATCTATCTGTAAAATCGTTCTTTTGTATCAATCTATCGTTTCAATTTATATATCTAAGCAGCAGGCACGAGCCGGCTTTCCAGGAGGTCCCCGCTCTCGCGCAGGCGCGGATAGGCCATCGTCGTCACCAGCGAATTGACCTCCTTCAGCGCCCGAACGATCTCGAGATGCATGTCGCTCGACAGGATGCTGGTCGCGATGCCCTGCCGAAGCCGCTCCAGATGGCACTTGCTGCTTTCTTCGACCAGGCGACGCACATGTTCCTTCTGCCGAACCATTTCGCGCGCGATCACCGGGTCCGGGGAGACGAGAAGATTGGCCGCCAGCCTGACGTTGGAAGACACGGCCGCATGCAGCAAGGTGAGTTCACGCCATCCCTCCTGCGAGAAGGTCCCTGCGCCCGCAAGCCGCTCCTCGGCCATTTGCAGGAGGCTCTTTGCGACGACGTCTCCGGCATATTCGAGATGGATCGCTGCCTCGGTGAGTTCGATGCCGCGCCGCGATTGCTCTTCGGTCAGGATGCCGCGGTTGACGGCGGCGATGTAGAGCTTGATTGCGCTATGGGCCACGTGGATGTCGCCATCGATGCTTCTGAGCGCCTTGACCGCCTGCGGTGTCGGCGCGTGAATGACGGTCATGACGGGCTCCAGCATCCGGGCGATAAGATTGCCCATGTGCAACACCTCGCGTGCCGCGGCCGCCAGCGCCTGCGCCGGTTTGTCGATCAGCGCCGGGTCAAGCGCGCTGACATGAGCCGCACGATCATTGGCACCGGCGGCCTCCGGCATGAGCAACCGAACGAGGCGCGCCATCGGGCCGCAGAAAATCACCCCGACGAGAACCAGGGCAGCGTTGAAGAGCACATGCAGATTGACCAGCTTGCCGGCCACAGTCTCCCCAGGAAGCCAGTCGAACGGGGAATGCAGCGAAAAGAGTCCGAAGATCGCTGCGGCGAACAGGGCGCGGAAGAGGAGATTACCAAGCGGCAGGCGTCGGCCTTCGACCGGCAGACCGCGGGTCAGCCACAGCGCGATGAGCCCGCCGCCGATGTTGACGCCGAGCACCAGGGGAATGCCGACGTCCAGGGGCACGATGCCCTTCACGGCAAAGGTCAGGATCAGCAGGATCGCTGCCACGCTGGAGTGCAGCGCCCAAGTGAAGAAGGCGGCAAGGATCATCACGCTCAAGGCATCCTTGCCGACGAAAGCGACGACGGAAGGCAGCATCGGGCTCTGAGAGAGCGGCTGCGTCGCATGGCCGATCATCTGCAGCGAGAGCAGCAGCAGACCGATGCCGAGCACTGCACGCCCGGTCTCGACGGACTTGCGGGTCGATGCCTTCAGATGCGCAAGACCGCCAGCAGCGATCAGAAGCGGCGCCAGCCAATGCAAGTCGAAGGACAGGATCTTGACGACAAGCGCCGAGCCGAGATCGGCACCAAGCAGCACCGCCAGGCCGGTATCAAGCGCCAGCGCGCCGCTGACGGCAAAACCGGCGGCAAGCATGGCGACCGCCGTCGAGCTTTGCAGCGCAATGGCAACCGCGCAGCCGCAGATGGCCGCACGCGGTCGTCCACCGGCGCCACCGACGGTACGCGCGACGATGTCTCCTGCCGCCGCCTCAACACCTTTCTTCACGAGGCTGACGGCGTAGAGCAAGAGGACGGTGGCGGCGGCAAGCTCGAGGACGACGGCCGGGAGGTTCATGAGGCGCGCTCCGGATAGAGGTGGAATCCGAAAACTATCCGCGCCCGCTTTACATAAATCAAATCGTTCGTTTTAATCAAACTATCGTTCAAATCTATTCAAGAAGGCGTCGTACGCATGCGCTATGTCCAGCTCCGCGCCTTTCATAACGTGGCCATCCACGGCGGTTTCTCGCGTGCCGCCGAAGCGCTCTTCCTTACTCAGCCGGCAGTCTCGGATCAGGTGCGCAAGCTCGAGGAGGAATATGATGTCCTCCTCTTCAACCGGAACAAGAAGCAGGTGACGCTGACCCAGGCGGGCCAACAGCTCCTGGAAGTCACCCGCCGCATGTTCGACGTCGAGCAGCAGGCCCTGGATCTTTTGTCGGAATCACGGGCGCTGAGAGCGGGAAAACTACGGATCGTTGCCGATGCCGCCCATCACCTGCTGCATATCCTTGCCGCTTTCCGGCGCACCTATCCGACCGTCCAGGTGTCGATCGATTCCGGCAACACCGAAACCGTCATCACCAGCCTGCACGCCTATGAGGCAGACATCGGCGTTCTCGGCGAGATCCCGCAATCGAGCGACTTCGACATCCTGAAACTCAACTCCACGCCGATCATAGCCTTTGCGAGCCGTGACTATCCGCTGCAAGGCAAGAAAAAGGTGACTTTCGCTGAACTCGTGAAGCACCCCTTGGTCATGCGCGAGCAAGGCTCCAAGACCCGCCAAAAGCTCGAAACGATGTCGCAGCAATGTGGCGTGCAACTGACGCCGCTCATCGAAGCCGAAGGTCGTGAGGCGGTGCGCGAGATCGTCGCCGCCGGCGGCGGGGTCGGCTTCGTTTCGTCGGCGGAGTTCGGGCAGGACAGCCGCCTCATTCCCATCGAGATCGAAGCGCCCGAGATGCTGATGGACGAAGCACTCATCTGTTTGCGCGAGCGCAGCAACGGGAAACTGGTCAGCGCCTTTTTCGACATTGCCCGCAGGCTAACCTCTGCGCCGGCCTGATCGCTACCCGGACGGCAGCAACGCAATTCATCGCGCCAACCAGCCGCCATCAACCGGGACGACCGCGCCATGCATGTAGCGGGATGCCGGCGCCAAGAGAAAAACGGCAGCCTCGCCGATATCATCGGGCGTGCCCCAGCGACCGGCCGGGATGCGGTCAAGGATTGCCGCTGAGCGGTTCGCATCCGCGCGCAGCGCCTCGGTGTTGTTGGAGACGATGTAGCCAGGCGCGATCGCATTGACGTTGATGCCCTTGCTTGCCCATTCGTTGGCAAGGATGCGGGTAATGCCCAGCACTCCATGTTTTGAGGCGGTATAGGATGCGACACGAATGCCGCCCTGGAAGGACAACAACGAGGCAATATTGACGATCCGCCCGGCTCGCTTTTCGTCCAGGAGTTTTCGGCCATAGGCCTGGCAAAGAAGAAAGGCCGCCTTGAGATTGAGGTCGATCACGTCATCCCAGTCGGCCTCCGAGAGCTCGGTGGAGGCCGACCGACGAATGATGCCGGCATTGTTGACCAGTCCATCCAATGGGCCGCACTGTCCCCAGACGCGGTCAAGCAACGTTTTGACCGCCTCTCCATCGCTAAGATCGCAGGCAAACGGCTGGATCCGGCCGCCCGCCGCTTCGACCTTTTCGACTGTTTCGGCCATGGACGAGCGTCCGACCGCGACCACTTCGCCGCCAGCCCGGGCGACCGATACCGCGATGCCTTGGCCGATCCCGGTGTTGGCACCCGTAACCAGCACGCGCTTGCCGTCGAGGCTGAAGGCCGAGAGATCGCTCATCGCAACGTCTCCATCGGGACCGGGTCGGCGTCGGTGTAGTCGACATTGTCCCCCGCCATCGCCCAGATGAAGGCATAGCTGGAGGTGCCGCAACCGGAATGTATAGACCACACCGGCGACAGCACCGCCTCTTCGTTCGCCATCACGATATGGCGGGTTTCGGAAGGCTCTCCGAGAAAATGGAAAACCCGCGCCGGCTCCGGAAGGTCGAAATAAAGATAGACCTCCATGCGTCGATCATGGATGTGCGCCGGCATCGTGTTCCACACCGACCCTTCCTTCAGTTCCGTCATTCCGACGACCAGCTGGCAGGTCTCGATCCCATTGGTGAACTGAAAGATCGATCGTTCGTTCGATGTTTCCAGGCTGCCGAGATCGAGACGTTTCGCGCCCGCGATCGTCAAAAGCGCTGTCGGGTAAGTACGGTGCGCGGGGGCTGACAACAGATAGAACTTTGCCGGCTTCGACCGGTCGTCCGACGAGAACACCACGTCCGACCCCATGCCGACATAGATCATGTCACGGGGACCGAGCACATGGCTCTTTCCGGAAACGACGGCCCGCCCCGGCCCGCCGATGTTGACGGCAATCAGCTCGCGGCGCTCGAGAAACGTCTTCGTTCCCATCGGCTTGATGGCTTCGAGCGTCAGCTCCGCCTCGACCGGCATCGCCCCAGCGATCACCATGCGGTCGTAATGGGTATAGGTGAGGTTGACGCGATCGCTCGCAAACAAACCGCCAATGTGGAAATTGTGACGCAGCTCGTCGGTTCCCATCGCTGCGGCAGCAAGCGGATCGATGGCGTGGCGGGATGTAAAATCGGGGATCGTCATATCAAGTCTTTCGGTCGTTGTGGCAGGATCGAGGATGTCAGAGCGGTACGCCGCGCATCAGCGTTACGGTTGTCCCCGTCTCGGACACGCGCCGTCGCAGCGCTCCGACGTCGGGTGCTGCAGGCAAGCGGGATAGTTTCCTTGTCCCCTCTGTCGCATCGGCCTGCGCAAGCACGGCGACGGCGAGCGTGCTGACGCCGACTGGAACAGTACCGCGCAATTGCGGAACCAAGGTTTTTGCGGAAACCAGGTTGGTGTTTGGGGCAGCGATATGGCAGCGGCCCTCCCGAGGGTTCGTCGAACCGATGTCGAGGATGGCTGACAGGTCCGTCGCCGTGGCAACGACAGCGCGGCCGGCACCCTGTTTGCAAACTTCGCCGGCGTCTCGCCCGACTGCAAAGCCGCCTTCGATCGTGGCGAGCGTCCGCGGCGTGTCGATGCGGTGAAGCCGAACCTGGAAATCGCCGTCCCAGTAAAGCCAGGTCTCGACCAAGACATCGGCGAAGGGCCGCCAACGCGCATAGAGAAGGTTGTTGGCGACGAGCGCCTCTTCGTTGGTTTCGCGCACGCGGAAATGCACGCCGTCATCGCTGAAGCCGATCATGGATTCGAGCACGGAATTGTCGAACCGCCAGAGATCGTTCTCGATGCTGAAGCCGTATCGCCCCGAATAGGCGAACTTCGCGTATTTCTCAGGCGCGAAGCGGATGAAGGTGTTCTCGGCGCTCGTGTGCTGGCCACAGGAGAGCGCAATGGCATCCCCTGCCGGATTGGCGATCAGGAAACCGATATGGCGCTGCGTGGAGACGGCGGATCGCTGTGGGCAGGCGTCCTCATCGCTCGCCCAGAACGGATGGTCCGCCGGCAGCATCAGCGGAAGGAAGGCCTTCAGCGCCCAATAGGGCGATTGCGCGGAATTGTACGGTTCCGACATGATGAGGTTGGGATAGGCGTAGCCGACGGGCATCACGCCATCGCGCGCGGCGAAGGGGCGCTTCGCCCACCAGCGCAGATGACGCAGGAAGTAACCCTTCTGTTGTCCGAAGGGGATCTCCTCTTCGCCTGCGAGCGCCATGGCGCCGAAGAGGCCGGCAATGGCAAAACGATAGGTCATCGAGCGACCGAAGCAGAGCGCCGGTCCGTCATCGGCAAACCATCTCGCCATGTCTCCGGCGATCAGTCGGGCCCGCTCCCGATACCTTTTCGTCCAGTCGCCGCCATCGAGGGCCGCCAGGATCAGGCCATAGAAGTGAAAGGCGAAGGGAATGTAGTGGTCGGCGCGGCGCGTATCCCCATCGTGATACCAGCCATCGCCGAGGTAGAACGCGTCGAGTTCCTGCCGGTACTGGTCGTCGAGTTCTCGATCACAATCGACCCCGACATGTCTCAAACCCATGCTGACGAGCAACCGGAAGAACTTCCAATTGTTGTCGCTATATTCGCAGGCATGGCCTTTGAGCAGATAGGCAACAACGTTTCGCCGTTCGGCCGTAGACAGGGGCGCCCAGAGCTTGTCTGGAACGAGCCTCAGTGCAAATCCGATCGCTGCGAGTTCCACGAGGCGCTGGCTGCGGTCGAACGGGTCGCCCCAGTATTCCGGATGGGCCGGATCACAGCCATTGGCAAGACCGCGCGCGATCGGCGTCCAATCGATCCACGTTGCGCCGCCGACCTCGGCCGGTGCCAGGCCCCAGAGCAGACGGGAATAGCCCTCCAAGTCGGCGGACGCCTGGTCGAAATGTGCCGCATGCGCATCCAGCCGGATGCGAGCGCCGCCGGCAGACCGATATTGTTCAACCGGCTCCACCAGCGCCTTGAGCGCGGCCTCGACATCGGCGCGGCTTTTGAGCGGATTGCCCGCCCACGGTTTAAACAGGGTTTCGGGGAAGATCATGTCGGTCATGCCAAAGGTTTCCGTTCGAACATTGCCGCGCGGGGGGATGACTTCCCGCGCGGCCCGGCAAAGTGGAGCGGATGCTCAGGCCTTGAGAATGCGGTCGGCCGATGAGACGAGTTCGTTGCCTGCTTCCGCCGGCGTCAGCTGGCCGAAGGCGACCTTGTCGGCGAGCGGCCGGAAGACGCGCTCGTCAAGTTCACCAGCACCGAGCGGCACGGCCGGCGGGTAGGTGCCGACGCGATCCGCAATGCCGTTGACATAGTCGACCTTCTTTTTCGCCGTGGCGTCGATCGAGGGAAGAACGGCGGTCTGCACGTCGGTGTTTACAGGCACGCCGCGCTCGACCTGAAGGATCTTGCCGGCCTCCAGGTCGTTGACGAAAAAGTCGATGAATTGCGCTGCGAGTTCCGGGTTCTTCGCGGTGCTTGCGATCGACCAGTGCAAGCCGGGGCGATAGAAAAGCCCGGAGGGACCATCCGCACTGCTGACCGGCAGCGACGTGATATCGAGCGTGCTCTTGGAGATCTTCTGGAAGGCAGGGAGCTGGTTTGAGAAGGCAATCGCGATGGCCGCGTTGCCGGTCGCCAGCGGGTTGCTGTCGACCAGCACCTTGTCGAGCGCTTGTATCTCGGCGGAGACGCAGCCGCCGTTCTTGGTGAGGCTCTCCCAATAGCCGAACCAATCGGCCGCATCGCTGGCCTCATAGCCGAGCTTTCCGGCTTCCGTGTAGAGCTTCTTGCCGCGCTGATGCAAAAACGCCTCGAAGGCGTATGTGTAGCGCGACGCGTTTCCAACCGCCCAGACGTTCTTCTTGCCTATTGCCTTGGTAAGGTCGATCGAGAACTTGGCGAAGTCGTCCCAGGTGGTTTTGGCCGAAGGCGGGATAAGCCCGGCTTTCGTGACCGCATCAGCGTCGTAGATCATGGCAAAGGCGTTCAGCGACAACGGCATACCGGTCACCTTGCCGTCGACCGTTCCAAGATCGAGCACACCTGGCACCAGCTTGTCCGTGCGGATGACCTTGCCGAGATAGTCGTTGAGCGGCAGGTTGGTGGACCGGCGGCTATAATCGGCAAAGCGGCTGGGCTCGAGCTGGAAAATGTCCGGGGCGTTCCCACCGGCGATCATCGTCGTCAGTTTGGCCCAGTAATCGCTCCCGCCCACTTCGCCGACGATCTTGGCGCCGGAATGCGCCGCCTCGAAGAGCTTGGCAACGCCAAGCGTGCGCTCGGCGCGGCTGGGTGTACCCCACCAATAAAGGCGCATGGAATCCTCCGCAAAGGCGCGGATCGCGGGCATCGTCGCGAGCGTGGCGCCGGCCCCGAAAAGCGCGGCGTTACGCAGAAAATGGCGTCTGTTGATCATGTTCTCCTCCTCCATGATTTGTTCCTTGAGATCTCTCTTTGCGATCAATGGCCGATGCGGTCGCCGGCCCCGTCGAACAGGTGGCAGTTTTCCGCGGCAATCCGGACGTCCAGCGTTGAGCCGGCAGTGATCGGGCGTTGGCCATCGAGAGCAACCGTCAGCGACTGCCCGTCGGTGAGCCGCCCGTAAACGATGGTCTGACCGCCGAGATGCTCGACATGGACGACCGTCAGCGCGCCAAGTTCGAGCCCGCCGGTCGCGTCGATACCGATATGTTCGGGCCGCAGGCCGAGGCTGACCTTTGTGCCAACCGCGATGCGCTCCTCGATCGGGAGCCGCGCAATTCTGCCGGCAACATCGATCGAGATACCGCCGTCGCGGATGTCGCGTGCGACGGCATCGAGGAAATTCATCTTGGGCGAGCCGATGAAGCCGGCGACGAAGCGGTTGGCGGGCCGGTTATAGCGGCGTGCCGTGCTGTTCGATGACCCCGGCGCGCAAGACGACGATGCGGTCTGCAAGCGTCATTGCCTCCACCTGGTCATGGGTGACGTAGATCATCGTCGCGCCGATATCCTTGTGCAGCTTGGCTATCTCGACGCGCGTCTGGACGCGAAGCTCCGCATCGAGATTGGACAGCGGCTCGTCGAACAGGAAGATCTTCGGGTCGCGCACGATTGCCCTGCCGATCGCTACGCGCTGCCGCTGGCCGCCAGAGAGTTGCTTCGGCTTGCGGTCGAGCAGATGGGTAATCTGCAGGATGTCGGCGGCCTTGCGGACCCGCTTGTCGATCTCCGGCTTCGGCATCTTTGCCGTTTCGAGACCGAAGGACATGTTCTTGTAGACGCTCATATGCGGGTAGAGCGCATAGGACTGGAAGACCATGGCGATGCCGCGCTGGCTCGCCTCCTTCTCGTTCATGCGCTCGCCGCCGATGGAAAGTTCGCCGCCGCTGATCGGCTCGAGCCCCGCAATCATGCGCAAAAGGGTCGACTTGCCGCACCCCGATGGGCCGACGAAAACCACGAACTCTCCGGAGCCGATCGCCAGATCGACGCCGCGGATGATGTCGAGATTGCCAAAGCTCTTCTTGATCTTGCTCAAAGCCAGCGTCGTCATCGTTTCCGTCCCTATCTCTCAATTCCAGTTGGTGTCAGCGCTTCATGCCGGTTGTCGCGATGCCTTCGATCAGCAGTCGCTGGAACAGCATGAAGAGGATGAAGATTGGCAGCACCGTCAGCGTCGACATGGCAAAGAGCGAACCCCAGTCCGACGTCCCGGTGGAGTCGACGAAGGTGCGCAGACCGAGCTGGGCGGTGTATTTTTCGATGTCATTCAGGTAGATGAGCGGCGCAAAGAAATCGTCCCAGGTCCAGATGAACGAGAAGACCGCTGCCGTCGCCAACACCGGCGTTGAGAGCGGCAGGATCACCTTCAGGAAGATGCGCAGCGGGCCGCAACCATCCATGATGGCCGCCTCGTCAAGCTCGCGCGGGATGCCCCGGAAAAACTGCACCATCAGGAAGATGAAGAAGGCGTCGATCGCCAGGAATTTCGGCACCACCAGTGGCAGGATGGAGTTCACCCAGCCAAGCTTCAGGAACATCACATATTGCGGGATCAGCACCGCATGCTGCGGCATCATCAAGGTGCCGAGCATCAGTGTGAACCAGAAACCGCGCCCCTTGAAACGTAGGCGCGTGAAGGCATAGGCCGCCATCGAGCAGGAAATGAGGTTGCCGATGACGACGAGCAGCGAAATCACCAGCGAATTGAAGAACATCCAGCCAAAGCCGATACTCAAGCCGGTCCAGCCGCGGCGATAGGCATCGACTGTCGGGTCAGTCGGGATCAGCCCCGTCGAGGTGAAGATCTCGCTGTCCGGCTTGAACGAGCTCGCGACCATCCAGAGCAGCGGATAGAGCATGAGAAAGCTGACCGCGACGAGCAGCGCATAAAGCAGAGCACGTTTCCACGGGGATGTGCCAGATACGCCGGCGTCGGCGCGCGAAGCGATGGTGGTCGTCGAAAGAGCGGCATCAGTCATCGTAGTGAACCCAGTACCTGGCTGTCAGGAATGACATGGCGGTGAAGAAGGCGATGATGAGCACCAGGACCCAGGCCAGCGCCGAGGCATAGCCGAAGCGGAAATTGGTGAAGGCCTCCTGGTAGAGGTAGAGCGTGTAAAACAGCGTGGAGTCGATCGGACCGCCGGTTCCGTCGCTGATGACAAAGGCCGAGGTGAAGGCCTTGAAGGCATCGATCGTCAGGATCACGGCATTAAAGAAGATCACCGGCGTCAAAAGCGGCAAGGTGATCTTGAAGAACTGCCGGGCCTTGCTGGCGCCATCTATGCTTGCCGCCTCGTACATGTCCTGCGGGATCTGACGCAGACCGGCAAGAAAGATGATCATCGAGGATCCAAACTGCCAAACCGCCAGGAGAACGAGCGTATAAAGCGACGTCGAAGGGTTCGAGATCCAGCTTGGCCCTTCGAAACCCAACAACGCGTTAAGCGCCTGATTGAGTAATCCGTCGCCGGCAAACACCTGTCGCCACAGGACCGCCACGGCGACGCTGCCGCCGACCAGTGACGGCAGATAGAAGATCGCACGAAAGAGCGACAGGCCTTCAAGCCCCCGGTTCAGCGCCACTGCCACGGCAAGCGCAAATAGCAACTTCAAGGGAACCGACAGCAGCACGAAGGTGAAGGTCACGTTCATCGCCGTCCAGAAGCGCGGATCATCGGTCGCGATGCGCACGTAGTTCTCCGCGCCAACCCAGTTTGCTGCGCCAAGGCCGCTGTAGTCGGTCAGAGACAAATAGAACGAGGCGACAGCAGGCCCGAGCGTCAGCAGAAAAAAGCCGATAAGCCACGGCGTGATAAAGCCGTACCCGGCCAGGCTCTCTGCGAGCCTGAACCCGCTGCCGGCAGCCGGCCTTTCAGTTGTCCCTAATGTGGACATTGTATCTCTCTCCAGCGATGCCCGGCTCCTCCCGAGCATCCGACTCCTAGCGGTTAGAAATTTTCCCGTCAACAGAAAGTTTCGTAGTTGACGAAATTATCGTATTTGTGCGAAAACTTCACGAAACCAACGTGAGGCTTATCATGCGCATCGAACGAAACAGCTACTTCAACGCCGTCGAAATGGTTGGCAATCGCCCCAATCGCGAACGTCACCAGCAGGCTTTGGAACGCTGCATTGCCAAATTGCGCCAGACCATGCCGACAATCGGTCTGCGCAATCCGAAGATTGGCCTGCCGGATCAGACGTGGAGCTATTGCGGGCCCTTTGACTGGGTCGTGAGCTTTCACGCCGGCCAGCTCTGGCTTGCGCTGGAACTCACGGGCGATCCCAGCTTCCTGAACGCCGCCCGGGCCCGCCGCGCCATTTTTCGCGACATCTTGCGCCATCGCGATGCGCAAGACCACGATCTCGGCTTCCAGTTTTCTTTGAGCTGCGTTGCGGAGTGGCTGCTGACAGGCGACCAGGAGGCTCGCGATCTCGCTCTTGAAGCTGCGGCGAGGCTGCTTGAGCGCTATCGCCCGGATGCACGATATATCCAGGCCTGGAATGCTCGCTCGATCCACGGTGGCATTCGCTCCGAATTCGTCAATGGGCGCGTCATCGTCGATACGATGCAAAACCTCGCGCTGCTACACTGGGCCCACCGCGAGACCGGCCGCGGCGATTTTGCCGAAGCCGCCGATGGCCACGCCGAAACGACCCTGAAGCACCTGGTTCGCGCCGACGACACAAGCTTCCACACCTTCCTGTTCGACCCTTCAAGCGGTAAGCCCCTGCGCGGGGAGACCCATCAAGGATATGCGGATGATTCCTGCTGGTCACGCGGCCAGGCCTGGCTGATCCATGGCTATGCGCAGTGCGCGGCAACCACCGGCAACCCTCACTTCGCCGACGCCGCCAGACGTCTGGCTGCCAAGGCCGAAGCTCTGATGGGCGACGACGGCGTCCCCGTCTGGGACTATTCGGTTCCTGATGCCAAGTCAGCGCCCCGCGACAGTTCCGCCGGCGCGATCATGGCGGCCGGCATCTTCATCCTCGCCGGGCTTTGTGAACCGGAGGAGGCACAACGCTGGTACGCATTCGGCGATCGCCTGATCGGTGGCCTGCTCGACACTTGCGATCTGACGGGCGATCCCAAGGCCGAAGGGCTGCTCGCCCATGGCGCAGCCCATGCCAGCGCCGGCTATTCCGATGCGATGCTGCCCTACGGCGACTATTATTTCATGGAGGCGCTGATGCGTTCGCTTGGGCACACGCGCTTCTTCTGGTAGTGGACGATCATGACCATGCAGCCGCGATCAATCTCGCCCACTCCGGCCAGATAGGAACCTTCGTCGAAATGGATGACGAATCGAACGCCCCGACACTCAAGGACATCGCCGACGCCGCGGGCGTTTCGGTCGCGTCCGTATCGAAGGTGCTCAACAATCGCGGTGGCGTCGGCGACGAAAGCCGGCGCAAGATCCTCGACCATGCGGAGCGCCTGGGCTACCAGGTCCGGGCGGCCCGCTCGCTCATCCGCGCCGGCGTCGAGAGCACTGTGCTGGTGATGCCGGCACAGTTTTATGCCAGTTCGGCTTTCTACGAGGACGTGATCCAGGGCGTGCTTGCAGAGGCCAGCACAAGCTCGCTCAGGATCGACGTCAGGCTTGTCTCGCTGGATGCGGAGATCGCGATCAGCGAAATCTCTGACATTCTGCGCGACATCCGGCCGGGCGCCCTTGTCGTGCTCGGCATGGACCATCCCGTCATGATCGACAGGATTGTCGATAGCGGCATCCCGGCCGTCATCATCAACGGCATGGACCGGACGATGCGGCTCTCATGCGTGCTGCCCGACAACTGGTCTGCCGGCTGGCTCGCTGCACAAAGGTTACTTGCGGCCGGCCACCGCGAGATCGTGCACGTGACAATTCCCCACCGCCTGTCGCTACGCCGGCGCCTTGAAGGCTTCCGGATCGCGCTGGAGGAGGCCGGAATTGCCTTCGACGAAAACAGACACATCTTTGATCTCGGTCGCATGGGCCTGCAAGAGCCCGACACCACGCCGGCGATACGGCAGGCCATAAAGCAGGGGCGTTTCACCGACACAACCGCGTTCTTCTGCAGCACCGATCTAATCGCGATCAACGTCATGCAAGCTCTCGAAGCGAGTAGTCACTCGGTTCCGGAAGACTTCTCGATCATCGGGGTCGACGATATCGCGATCGCCCGGCACAGCCGCCCGCCGCTGACGACGATGCGGATCGACCGGGGTGAGCTTGGCCGTGCCGGCATCCAACTCCTGCTGGAACGGATCAACGACCCCGAAATCAATGTGCGCCGGGTCAATCTCGGCGTCCGCTTGGTTGAACGCTCCACAGTCGCCGTACCAAGGAGCAGCCCTCACGCGAAAAGAGCGTAAGAGGTAGCAGGAACGAAAGCGCCTCTGCCTGGCGCGCACCACGTTCGACGGACGAGACCCGTGTGTCGGGAGCGCGGAGCCGTAAAATGATGTGGTCAACCACACGGCCACTCTCACGCGTGGCCGCACCTCACCTGCCATCGATGGATGGCCGCGTCACGCCCCACAAGCCATGTCACGCAACTGTCACGCGCAATAGATCAACGAGACTGCTAAGAAGTAGAAAAGTTATCATTGCTCGAGTGGCAACATGCCCCGATACCTCTTTCATATTCACCTGTCCGGCAGGATCAGTCGCGATGACCATGGAGCGTTTCACGCCAATGACAGTCAGGCGGTGACCAATGGCAGGTCGATCGCCGACAAGATCGCTGAAGACGACAGGCACCGTAGCGTCATCGTGACTGTCGAACGAGCCGGCGGCGTCGTTCTGGCCCGCGTGACTGCCAGGAGAGCAATGCCACCCTGGCAATCTGCGAGTTCGAAATTCGAACACGCTTGGAGAGAACTGTCCGACCTTGACGTTAGCCAATTCCGCAGGGCGCGTTAGAAATCCTGGCCCTGTTTTATTGACGTCAGCGAGGCGTCCCCTTTCGGTTAGGGGATGGCTCGCACGCGACGGTCGCCGGTGGTCCATAAGCCCTATGCCGCGACAATAGTTGCGAGCACGCTGACGCAATCACCGGATTTGACGAGGCCGGGGAAATGGCGAGCGACGAGGATGCCGTCCATCTTTGCCCGTATGTTCAGCGGTTCGTCGCCTGTACGGCCGATCGGATAGATGCGGGCGACGATTTCCCCGCTCCTCACCTGGTCGCCGAGATCGACGAACGGTTCAACAAGGCCGCCGTTCTCGGCAAAGCAAAAGCAGTTGCCGTCGGGCATGTCGAGCCACGTGGTTTCGCCGCTTTCGACTGCCCCTTTCAAGATACCTGCCGCCTTCAGCACGTTGGAAACGCCCGCCTTGGCGATACGCGCGCTCCTGGCCGTCGCCGTGCCGCCACCGCCGAGCTCGGTGGTGATGAAGACCTTGCCCATCTCCTCCGCCGCCGTGTCGTACATGCCGACGGCATCGATCTCCAGCATCTTCATCGACCATGGGGCGCCGAAGGCCCTGACGAGTTCGAAGGATTTTTCCTCCTGTGCCTTGTCTGGCAGCACATGGGCGGCGCAGAAAGGCAGAAAGTCGAGCGTCTTTCCGCCTGAATGAAAGTCGAGCACGATCTCGGCAAGCGGTAACAGCGTGCGCTGGAAATAGTCCGCGATCTTCTGGGTGACCGTGCCGTCCGGCGCGCCTGGAAAGCTTCGGTTCATGTTGCCCTTGTCGATCGGCGAGGTGCGGGTGCCGGCCAAAAAGGCCGGATAGTTCATCGCCGGCACGATGATGACGCGGCCCGTGACGTCATCGGCCTTCAGCGTGCGGGCGAGATCGAAGAGCGCAATCGGGCCCTCATACTCATCGCCGTGGTTGCCGCCGGTGAGAAGGGCCGTCGGGCCCTCCCCGTTCTTCACGACTGTCACCGGGATCATCACCGAGCCCCAGGCGGAATCGTCGCGGCTGTGAGGCAGACGCAGGAAACCATGCTGAACGCCCTCGGCCGAAAAATCGACCGTAGAACTGATCGGCGAAGGACGAAGGTTGATTTCCCGCATGGCTCAATCCTTCACGAGCAGTTTGCGCGGCACGTTGGCGAGGCACTCGACACCGCTCTCGGTGATCAGGATGCTTTCCGTGGTCTCAAAACCCATGTCCTCGAGCCAGAGGCCCGTCATGAAGTGGAAAGTCATGCCGGGTTTGAGTTCGCTGCGGTCACCTGGACGCAGGCTCATCGTGCGCTCGCCCCAGTCCGGCGGATAGGAAACGCCGATGCCGTAGCCTGTGCGATTGTCCTTCACGATGCCGTACTTCTTCAGCACGGCGAAGAAAGCGTTTGCGATATCCTCGCAGGTATTGCCGGGCCGTGCCTTTTCGAGGCCTGCCTCCATGCCTTCCAGCGTCGCCTTCTCGGCATCGAGGAACGCCTGTGTCGGCTTGCCGAGAAAGACGGTGCGCGACAGCGGCACGTGATAACGGTGGTAGCAGCCGGCAATCTCGAAGAACGTACCTTCGCCTCTCTTCATCGGCCGGTCGTCCCAGGTCAGGTGCGGCGCGGAAGCCTCCACGCCCGAAGGCAACAGCGGCACGATTGCTGGATAATCGCCGCCGATGCCATCGACCCCTCGGGTACCGGCATCGTAAATCTCCGCGACCAGATCGCATTTGCGCATGCCGACCGCGATCTTGTCGAAGATGCGTTCATGCATCTTTTCGACGATCCTTGCGGCGTTGCGCATGTAGCGGATTTCGGCCTCGCTCTTGACCGCGCGCTGCCAGTTGACGAGTGCGGTCGCATCGATGAAACGCGCATTCGGCAGATGCTTCACTAGTGAAGCGAAGGCGGCGGCGGAGAACCAGTAATTGTCCATCTCCACGCCGATCGTCAGCTTGTCGAGGCCCCGTTCGGCGAGCTTGGCCGAGAGGTAATCCATCGGGTGGCGCTCGGTGGACTGCACATAGTGGTCCGGATAGCCGACAATGTTCTCGTGTTTGAGGTAGGCGGTGAATTTGGCGCCGTTGGCATCCTGGCCGCGTCCGTACCAGATGGGCTCGCCCGTCGGCGGCACGACGACGCATTGGTGCACGTAGAAAGACCAGCCGTCATAGCCGGTCAGCCAGTTCATGTTCGACGGATCGCTGACGATCAGCACGTCGATGCCCTTGGCTTCCATCGCTTTTCGCGTTTTTTGAAGACGCGTTTCATACTCCGGAAGTGAGAACTTCAGGTTCGCTTGTTTCATCGGTTTTTCCTCTATACCCGGCGAAAAGCCGGTCTCAACTCTCGAAGATCGTGCCGGCGCCCGCCATTGCCGCGCGGGCGCCAGCAAGCGTAGCTATGGCCGTGTCCTGAATGCCCGTGCCGGTAAGGTCCGCCACGGTGATCTGCTCGGGGCCGCTGCGGCCCGGTTTGCGCCCGGCGACGATCTCGCCGAGTTCGGGGAAGATCGTATCCTCCGTCACGAGGCCCGCTTCGATGGCATGATGCAATTCGCCGAGCCTGCGCGTCTGCTTCAGGCTATCGGCGACATAGAGGCCGGCGGTGGCGACAATGGCGGGTTCGATCTCGTTTTTGTGCTCGGCGTCCGACCCCATGGCCGTGACATGCTGGCCAGGCTGGAGCCATTCGGCCCGAAGCACCGGTGTTTCGGAAGGCGTGGTGGTGACGATGATCTCCGCACCATCGACAGCCGCCCGGCCGTCGGCCTCCGCCCGAACCGGAAAGCCGAGCTTCACCGTCAAGTCCGCAGCGACGGCCTCGGCTTTAGCAGCATCTCTCGCCCAGATGCGCGCTTCGCGGATCGGCCGCACCAGACTTAAGGCCTCAAGCTGCAACCTTGCCTGCATGCCGGCGCCGAAGATGGCGGCAACCGCGGCATCCGAGCGCGAAAGTTGTCGAGCCGCGACCGCGCCGGCCGCCGCTGTGCGCACATCCGTCAGGTAACCGTTGTCGAGGAGGACGGCCTCTACCAGGCCGGTCTTCGCCGAAAGCAGCACCATCAGGCCGTTGGTGCTCTGCAGGCCGATCTTCGGATTATTGAAGAAGCCGGGGCTGATCTTGATGGCGAAACCGTCGAGACCGGGCACGTAAGCCGTCTTAACATCGACCTCACCGCGCTCTTCAGGGATGTCGAGCCTCAGGATCGGCGGCATCGCCACCGCTTTGGTGGCAAGCGCGTGAAACGCTCCTTCGACGCAGGCAATGGCATCGAGATCGAGCGGAACGATACGCCTGAGTTCCGCCTCGGTAAGAATTCTCATCGCCGTCATGCCGCGGTCTCCGCTAGCGGATCGACACCGCCATTGATGACCCGTCGATGCAGGTCCATGTCGACATTGCGGCCGGAGAGGATGACCGCCACCGGCCCCTCCAGCCGGCCAAACCGGCGGGAAAGCAAGGCCGCGATGCCGACGGCCCCTGCCCCCTCGATCACCTCGCGCTCCTGGGAATACGCATGCCGGATACCGGCCGCGATCTCGGCTTCAGACAGCAAGATCACGTCGTCGAGCAGCGCGCGGCACATTTCGAAGGTCACGGCGTTATCAAGGCCGATGCCGCCACCGAGGGAATCGGCAAGGCTTGCCACCTCCTCGACTTGCACCGGCCGCCCTGCGTTAAGGCTCGCCTTCATTGCCGCGCCACGTTCCATCGTAAGGCCGATGACGCGGGTCTTCGGTGACCGCCCTTTCACGGCCGCGGCGACACCGGCCGCAAGCCCACCGCCGGAAAGCGGCACAAAAACCGTCGCCACATCCGGCATTGCCTCGACGATCTCCAGACCGAGCGTGCCCTGCCCGGCAACGACCGTTCGATTATCGAAGGGTGGCACCATGACGAGACCCTCTTCAGCCACCAGCCGATCCACCTCAAGCTGGGCTTCGTCCTGCGATTTGCCGACGATCAGGACATTGGCCCCAAGCCTTCGGATGTCCGACACCTTGTTGTTGGGCACGAGTTTGGACACGCAGATTGTCGCGACTGATCCTTCGGCCTTGGCGGCATGGGCGAGCGCCCGGCCGTGATTGCCGGTCGAGGCGGCGACGACACCCCTCGCCCGCTCTTCCGACGTCAGCGAGAGCACGGCATTCGTGGCGCCGCGGAGCTTGAAGCTGCCTGTCGCCTGGTGGTGCTCAAGCTTCAGGCCGACGGGCACACCGAAGCGTTCGCAAAGCGAAGCGGAAAGCACGAATGGCGTATTCAAGACCCGGCCCTTTATGCGCCGCGCCGCCTGTTCGATATCCGCCACTGTTACGGGAAGGTTCGACATCGCTAGCGGTCCAAATAGGCAAGTGTCATGAGTTGCCCGAGATCCGGCCGTGCCGTCTCATTGCCGCAGAGGCGCAGGCAGGCCCAGGCGGTGGCGAGATTGCTGGTAACGACCGGCTTGCCGATGACGGCCTCGATCTCGGCCGCGACGCCTGCCGCGCGCACCGCCGTACACGATATGAAAAGCGCGTCGCTGTCTGGCGCCGTCGCTTGCTTCGCAAAGGCGACGATTTCGTCCGGAGAAATGCGCGCCATCTCCCGGTCGTCATCAAGACCGAGGCAAGTGAAACGGGCGATGTCGAAGCCAAGCGACACGAAATAGTTAGCCATCGGCTCGCTGGTCTCGATCGTGTAGGGCGTCAGTACGGAAATCCGCTTGGCACCGAACGCCTTGAGGCCAGACGCCGCCGCCGCAGTCGGCGTGACGACGGAAGCACTTGGCTTGGCCGCATGGACCGCCGCCTTGACTTGCGCGTCGCCGATGACGACGGACGCGGAGGTGCAGGAATACATGACGATGTCTAGAGGTTCGTCCGGCAGGATCAGTGCGGCCGCTGATGTCAGCGAGGGCTGCATGGCGCGCAAGTTCTCCGGCGTCACCGGGTTCGCGTAGGGAATGCGCGTCGCATAGACGCCAATCTGCTCGCTTGCAACCATGCGATGGAAGTCCACTTCCGTGGTGTGGTCGGTCGCAAGGATGATCAGGCCGATGCGCTTGTCGAGCGGACGCTCATCCAGCTTCGGCATGCGCGAGGAAAGTGTAAGATCGACCGCTCGCATCAGCGCTCCTCCACTTGGGCGTATCGTTCTTCCAGCCAACGCAGGAAGACGACGGAGATCAGGCTCATGATCAGGAAGAAGACCCCGACCAGCGTCATCGGCTCGATGTAGCGATAGCTGCTGTTGGCCACGCTTTTCGCCTGGTTCATCAGTTCGAGCACTGTGATGGCGGAAAGGAGCGGTGTCTCCTTGAACATGGCGATCAGATAGTTGGCCAGCGCCGGGATCATCGGCGGGATCGCCTGTGGCAGGATGACGTGGACCCAGGTCTGGCGGCCGGTGAGGTTCGTCGCCTTGGCCGCCTCCCATTGGCCGCGCGGCACGTTCTCGATACCGGCGCGGTAGACCTCCGCCGCATAGGTGCCATAGTGGAGCCCAAGGCCGATGATGCCGGCGAGCATTGCCGGCAGGCGAACGCCAATATCCGGCAACACGAAGAAGATGAAGTAGAGCTGGACCAGGAGCGGCGTGCCGCGAATGAACTCCACGATGAAGCCCGTGACCTTCGCAATCGGCTTAGGCGCGGTCATGCGCAGGATGGCAAAGACGAGGCCGATGATGGCAGCGAGTGCCGCGCCGAAAACGGTTGCCAATATGGTGATCTTCAGACCCTCAAGCAGGGTCGGCATGATTTCCCAAACGAAATTCCAGTCCCATTCCATCGTCAGGTCCTCACGCCATCAAGGCCGCGTGTTACCCGGCGTTCCAGCCAGCGCATGCCGTTGGAGATGGCGAGTGCCATCAGGAAGTAGAGCACGAGAATCGTTGCGAAAGGAACGAGCGTGCTGCCGGTCTGGGCGCGGACCACCTGGGCCTGAAAGGTCATGTCGGTGAGCGAGATCAGCGACACGACGGCCGTACCCTTCAAGAGCTCGATCGCGTTGTTGCAGAAGGTCGGAAGCATCAGCGGCAGGGCCTGCGGAAGGACAACGTAACGCATCGACTGATAGCGCGAGAGATTGAGCGCTATGCAGGCCTCGCGTTGCTCGCGGCCGATCGCTTTGACCGCGCCGCGCACGACCTCCGCCCCATAAGCTCCCACGTTCAGTCCCAGCGCCAGTACGCCGGCCTGAAGCGGCGACAAGGTGACGCCGGCGAATGGCAGCACGAAGTAGACCCAGAACAGCTGGACGAAGATCGACGTGCCGCGGAAAAACTCGATATAGGTGGTGGCAAGCGCGCGAACCACGAAAATGCGGCTGACGCGCCCAAGACCCGCGACGAATGCCATGACGAGCGCGAGCAATGAGCCGAGCACGGTAAGCTCAAGCGTCACGAGCGCGCCTTCAAGGATCAGCCCTATGTAGCCGGACCAGTCGGTCATCGTTCTTCCATATACGAGGGAGCGTACTGCCTCTCCCCGGTTTGGGAAGAGGCCCGATTGCTGCGGCCTTACTTTGCGGCGCAGAGCTTTTCGCGGGTCGTCGACATCGCGGCCGCGGCAGAGAAGCCATAGGGTTCGATGATCTTGGCAAACTCGCCCGACTGCTTGAGCTTTGCGAGTTCCACGTCGAAGGCATCGCGCAAGGCTTCCTCGCCCTTCTTGAAGGCCGCGCCGTCGCAATAGACCGGCGCGCCTTCAACCGGCGCCACGACTTCGACACTGGGGTCGTTCGCCTTGGCGACAAGAGCGTTGATGGAAAGCACCGGCAGCGAATAGACGTCGATACGGCCGTCCTGCAGCATCTTCAGGCCGCTCTGGCCATCCGGAACGACAATGACACGATCGCGCGGGACGCCGGCTTCGAGCGCGAGCTTTTCTTCCGTACCGCCACCTGGCGCGCCGATCTTGGCGTCCGGGTTGTCGGCGATATCCTTGTAGCTCTTGAGCTTCAGCGGGTTGCCCTTTTTCAGCGCGAAGGCTTCGGCGTCACAAAGGATCGGTTCTGAATAGGCAACCGCGTTGCAACGTTCCGGCTTCATGAAGAGGCCGGCAGTGATGACATCATGACGGCCGGCCTGAAGACCCGGGATCATCGCGCCATATTCCGAGATCGAGGCGACGATGTCTTCGACACCGAGGCGCTTGAAGACCTCACGCGCGACGTCCGGAGCTGCGCCAGAAACTTTGCCGTCGGCGGCAACTGCCGTGAAGGGCGGTTCGTTGGCGATGGCGACACGGGCGAAACCCTGTTCCTTCAGTTCCTCAAGCTTGCCGTCGGCCCAGGCTGGCGCTGCGGCAACCATTGCCGTGAGGGCGCCCGCGCTGGCGGTTATGGTCAAATAGGTTCTCATGCTCATAGTTGCGAACTCCTCTGGCTGTCCCGGGTTTTTGTTTGGAGCCTTGTTTCCGGGCGGCAAAGCCGCTCAGACGCGGTGCCCTGCCGCGATGATCTTGCGCAGGAAGGTCTGCGTGCGTTCCTGCTTGGGCGTGCGGAAAATCTCGTCCGGCTTGCCCGCCTCGACGATCTTGCCGCGGTCGAAAAAGAGAATGCGATCGGCAAAATCATGGGCGAAACCCATCTCATGCGTGACGAGCAGCATGGTCATGTCTGTTTCGACCGCAAGCTTGCGCATGACATTCAGCACTTCTTCGACCAGTTCCGGGTCGAGTGCCGAGGTCACCTCGTCAAACAGCATGATCTTTGGCGAAAGAGCCAGCGCCCGGGCGATCGCAACGCGCTGCTTCTGTCCGCCGGACAATTGCGCGGGCATGCTCTTTGCCTTGTCGGCCATGCCCACCATGTCGAGAAGCTCCATCGCCCGCTTCTCCGCCGCGGCCTTCGCCATGCCTTTCGTCAGCATCGGCGCGAGCGTGACATTGTCGAGCACGCATTTGTGCGGGAAGAGATTGAAGTGCTGGAAGACCATGCCGATCTTCTCGCGCATCTTGTGCAGATGGCGGTCGTCGGCCGGCGCGAGGCTGCCGTTCTTCGGCATATGATATAGCTGGTCGCCGTCGACCTCGATATGGCCGCCGCTGATCGCCTCCAATGTCATGAGAATGCGCAGGATCGTTGTCTTGCCCGATCCGGAGGGACCGATAAGCGCCAGCTTTTCACCCGGCAGCACGTCCATCGACAAACCGTCGAGTACGGTCAAGGGACCGTAGCGTTTGGTGATGTTGTCGATGCGGATGATCGGCGCTGCCATGCATGTCTCTCCCTATTGAGACAAGTGATGGAGCAACGATGCGCGGCAAACAAAATCATGTCAATGTCAATAATAATATCAGTACAATTATTCTGACATCGCCCATTTGCAAGGCAGTTCACTCAAATCGCGAGCAACAGCGCTTCTGGATTTCCGCTGGCGAGTGAGGCGAGAATGCCAAGTCCGGTGCGCAATTCCTGCTCGGTGGTCGAGCCGAGCGAAATGCGCACCGCCGGCTGCCAACCCTGGTCGGCCGTGCGGAACGAAGAGCCGGGCGCAATAGCGACACCGCGCAGACGCGCCTGGGATACGAACCCTTCCTCCGCATGCCCTTCCGGTAAGGGTAGCCACACATGCAGGCTCTGCGGATGGCTATAATAGGGCAAGCCCGCAAGCGCATCCTCGGCGATCGCGTGACGTACGCCAAGTGCCCGGCGCTGCCAATTGACGAGTTCCATCGCCGTGCCGTCGCTGACCCAAAGTGTTGCGATCTCGGCGATTGAAGGCGTCGCCATCCAGTTGGAGACGAGATGGCGGTTGGCAACCGCTGCGACATAGCGATCCGGAGCGGCAAGATAGCCGATGCGCAGGCCCGGTACCGTGATCTTTGTGAAGCTGGTGACGTAGAGGGTACGCTCCGGCGCATAGGCCGCAATCGGCGGTGCCCGACCTTCCACAAGCGGCCCCAGGATGTCGTTCTCGATGATCGCGATATCGTGGCGTCGTGCAACCTCGGCAAGCGCCTGCCGGCGCTCGGGCCCCATCAACGCCGCGGTCGGATTGATCACCGAGGGCTGGAGAAAGACGGCGCGGATCACGCCGGTGCGGCAAGCTTCATCCAACGCCTCGGGGATCATGCCTTCGCGATCGATCGGCAAGCCCTCGAGATGAAGGCCAAGGTAGCTGGAAAGCGGCACGAGCGTGTGGTGGCTGATCGCCTCGGTCGCAACGGTCGAGCCCGGCGGAGCGACGCTCATCAGCGCCACTGTCATGCCTGAGGTTGCGCCATTCGTCAGACTGATATTGAGGGGTGATACATCGAGACCGCACTGCGACAGCCACTCGGCCGCGACGGTGCGATGGCGCGGGAAAACCATATTCGGCCGGAAGGAAAGCGCCGAACTTGACGGCAGGTTCTCCGCCAGCCACCCGAAGGCTGCGCGCATGCGCTCCAGATGGAGTTGCTCGCACACGGGCTTCAGGATCGAGAGATCCACCAGTTCGCCAAGACGCTCCGGCAGGTAGGGTGGCTCAGGTTCCTTCGGCCTTGTCTGCACGAAGGAACCGCGACCAATCTCTCCGGAAATGAGCCCTCGTCGGATCAGTTCGTCATAGGCGCGGCTGACGGTTTGCACGGAAAGTTTCAGGTCGTCGGCGAGCTTGCGATGCGGCAGCAGGCGCGTCCCGTTCGGCAGATGCCCTTCCTGGATGGCGCGGGCGATCTGCTCGGCGAGGGAGAGATAGGCCGGCCGGCGCAACTGGGATATGTCGGGTCGCCAATTTGTCATGATTTCGACAGTGCTCAAAATCAGTTCAATTGACAATGCCAAAATGGTTTCCCATTGTCTTTTCCTCCGCTTTGACACGATCCCCGCCCGGAGGGCGCCCCGAATGAAACTCGACGCCATCGACCTGCGTATCCTGGAGGCGATCCAGCAGAACGGACGCATCACCAAGCTGGCGCTGGCGGAACGGGCGGGTCTATCACCAACGCCCTGCTGGCTGCGCCTGCGCAAGCTGGAAAGGGCCGGCATCGTCACGGGATATCACGCGCGTGTTGCGGTGCGACGCGTTGCGCCTGTTGCCAGCGTGATGATGGAGGTGACGCTCGCCAATCATCGGCAGGTGGATTTCGAACGCTTCGAACGGGCTGTCGCGACAACGCCCGAGATCGTGGCCTGCTGGTCGGTCGGCGGTGGCGTCGATTACATCCTGAAGATCGTGGCGCGCGATATCGATGCGTACCAGCGCCTTGTCGACAGCCTGCTTGACCGTGAGCTCGGCATCGACCGCTACTTCACCTACATCGTCACCAAGACGGTGAAGGAGGAGACCGTGCTTCCACTCGAGACGTTGCTTCCCCCTTCCGAATAGAGAGATTGTCTACGGCCGGGCCAATCTTTAGCCAAAGTCTCTGACGCCCACCCCGGCAATGGACAATCTGTCCCTCGCCCTCTGGCAGACTCCCTCCAGACACCAAGAGGAGGCTGCCATGACCGCCGTATTTGCCCGCACGACCTTTCACGACGCGCTTGCCCGCCTTGCCGATCCGCACCTCTTAAGGGAGCTCTCCTATGTCGGTGGGCGCTGGATTGCTAGCCGCGACGGCGCAGGCTTCAAGGTGACGGACCCTGCCTCGTCGGCGACGCTTGCCTGGGTCGCAGCCCTTGGTGCCGATGAGGCCGCAGAAGCCATCTCGGCGGCGAGTGACGCACTGCCCGCCTGGCGCAGCATGCTGCCGCAGCAGCGTTCCGCTATTCTTCGCAAGTGGCACGACCTGATACTGGAGGCGCGCGAGGACCTTGCGCTCTTGATGACGCTGGAACAGGGCAAACCACTCGCCGAATCGCGCGGTGAAATCGACTACGCGGCCTCCTTCGTCGAATGGTACGCGGAGGAAGGAAAGCGGCTGAATGCGGAAAGCGTCACCAGCCATCTGCCCGGAGCCGAAATGATCGTGCGGCGCGAGGCGCTGGGTGTCGTCGGGATCGTGACGCCGTGGAACTTCCCCTCAGCCATGATCACCCGGAAGGCCGCAGCTGCCCTTGCCGCCGGCTGCACGGTCGTTGCGCATCCCTCCAGCGAAACGCCGCTTTCAGCGCTCGCCCTTGCCGAACTTGGCGAGCGGGCTGGGCTTCCCGCGGGTGTCTTCAATGTGGTGACCGGCGATGCCGCCACGATCGTCGGCCGCATGAATGCCGATCCGCGTATTCGCGCCATGAGCTTCACCGGCTCGACGCAGATCGGCAAGCTGATTGCGGGCCAGTGCGCTGACACCATGAAGCGGATGGTGATGGAGCTCGGTGGCCATGCACCATTGATCGTCTTTGCCGATGCCGACATCGAGAAGGCTGCCGACATCGCAATGGCGGCGAAGTTCGCCACATCCGGGCAGGATTGCCTCGCCGCCAACCGCATTTATGTCGAGCGCCCTGCACTTGCGGACTTCACGCGGGCGTTCAAGGCTCGCATCGAAGCGCTGAAGGTTGCCTCGGGCCTCGAACCAGACGCCGAGATCGGCCCCCTGATGCACGAGCGTGCCATCGCCAAGGTGGAAGAACAGGTCGCCGATGCGCTGAAGCGCGGCGCAAAGCTGCTGGCGGGCGGCAAGCGCCACAAGACAGGCGCTCTGTTCTTCGAGCCGACCCTTTTGACGGATGTACCGGACGATGCGCTGATCATGCGTGAGGAGACCTTCGGCCCGGTTGCCGCGGTCACCGCCTTCGACAGCGAGACCGAAGTAGTCGCCCGGGCAAACGACACCGAGTACGGCCTCGTCGCCTATGTCGTCACCGAAAACGGAGCGCGCCAGATGCGTCTTGCACGGGCTTTGGAGTACGGGATGGTCGCGATCAATCGGGTGAAAATCACCGGTGGACCGATCCCCTTCGGCGGCTGGAAACAGTCGGGCCTTGGCCGCGAAGGCTCCCGCCACGGCATCGAGGCCTTCACCGAACTCAAATATCTCTGCATCGATACGGCCGCCTGACCGCAGGCGCCACATTTCATACGCGAAAGGAAAGACCATGCTCGAAAAAAGCAACGAACTCAGCGCCTGGGACCGTGATCACTTCTTCCACCCCTCCACGCATATGGGCATGCATGCGCGTGGTGAAACACCGACCCGGGTGATCGGCGGCGGCGAAGGTGTGTATATTACCGACACCAGCGGCAGGACGAGCCTTGATGCCTTTGCTGGCCTTTATTGCGTCAATGTGGGCTACGGCCGGCAGAAGATCGCAGACGCGATCGCCGAGCAGGCGAAGAACCTTGCTTATTATCACGCCTATGTCGGCCACGGTACGGAAGCGTCGATCACGCTTTCCAAGATGATCATCGATCGTGCGCCGGCGGGCATGAGCCGCGTCTATTTCGGTCTTTCAGGCTCCGATGCCAACGAGACCAACATCAAGCTGATCTGGTACTACAACAACATCCTTGGCCGGCCGGAAAAGAAGAAGATCATCTCCCGCTGGCGCGGCTATCACGGCTCCGGCGTCATGACGGGCTCCCTGACCGGCTTGCATCTATTCCACAACGCCTTTGACCTGCCGCGCGCGCCGATCCTGCACACCGAAGCACCCTACTTCTTCCGACGCCCCGATCGCTCGATGGATGAAGAGCAGTTCTCGCAATATTGCGCCGACAAGCTCGAGGAGATGATCCTTGCGGAAGGACCGGAGACGATCGCCGCCCTCATCGGCGAGCCGATCCTCGGTACTGGCGGCATCGTGCCGCCGCCGAAGGGCTACTGGCAGAAGGTCCAGGCTGTGCTCGAAAAATACGACATCCTGCTCGTCGCAGACGAGGTGGTGACCGGCTTCGGCCGCCTCGGCACCATGTTCGGATCGGACCACTACGGCATGAAGCCCGACCTCATCACCATTGCCAAGGGTCTGACCTCGGCCTACGCGCCGCTTTCCGGCACGATCGTATCGGATAAGATGTGGCAGGTGCTGGTGCAAGGATCTGACGAACTGGGCGCGATCGGCCATGGCTGGACCTATTCCGCCCATCCGATCTGTGCGGCCGCGGGGGTCGCCAACCTCGAACTGATCGACGAGTTGGGCCTGGTTGAAAATGCCGACAGCACGGGCGCTTATTTCCGCTCCGAATTGACGAAGGCACTCGCTGACCACAGACATGTGGGCGAAATACGTGGCGATGGCCTGATGGCCGCAATTGAGTTCGTCGAGGATAAGGACGACCGGGTATTTTTCGATCCGGCAAAGAAGATCGGCCCGCAAGTTGCGGCTGCCCTGCTTGAGCGCGGCGTCATCGGGCGGGCCATGCCGCAAGGTGATATCCTCGGCTTTGCGCCACCGCTTTGCCTCACAAAGGATGAGGCCAATGTTGTGGTGAAAGCGGCGGTCGAGGCCGTCACATCTGTCCTTGGCAAAGCAAAGGCAAGATGAGTGCAGATGCCAATACACGCAATTTGAACCTTGTTGTCGATGGGGAAGTGCTACGCCGCCCCATCGACAACCGTTGAGCCAGCAGTGCAATGGAAGCCCTATTGGCGAACGCCGATCTCGACCCTCGGGTCTAACGTCGAGCTGTTCCGGCATGGAAAACATCTAGCCAATCCGTATACCCTATTGGATCGGCACCAAAAATCGACCGGCAAGTAATGTTGACTCTGGTCTTCACTCGGTTGAAAAAAGGGCGACCATAAAAAAGGGATCACTCATGCCTGACGAAAACACGACGCCAACCACCCTGGTTGCGGAGGACGCAACGACTGTGCACACACCCGAGCGAGCAAAGCGAAGCGCGACGAAGCGTCAGAAAGCGGCTGGGGAAACCACACGGGCGACTTCGAAGGCAACAGCATCAACGCAACCCACCAAGTCCCGTAAGTTCAGCGAACAAGATAAACTCGAGAAGCTGAGGCAGATCGGGGCCCAGGTCGCAGACGGCACGAGCACGATCAAAGATGCGATTAAAAGCGCAGGAATATCCGAGCAGACCTACTATAACTGGAAGGGTAGCTTAAAGGCGGATGATAAGACGAGCAAAAAGCCCGCGTCGGCCAGCGACGAGTTCGCCGAACTGGTGAAGCTAGACGACGAGAACCAGAAGCTGCGAAAACTCCTGGCGGAAAAACTGCGCACTGAGAATGCCGACCTGCGCAAGAGGCTTGGCATAGATTGAGGCCCGGAGAAGCCACGCGCTGAGCGCTGTGGCTCCACCGCTCCTTTGGCGGGCGGCTGAGATGCGAGGTTGCACCCGACGTTGTGCAGCCGATCATGCCGCAGCACGTCGATCTACATTGGGTTCAAACTATATGAAAACGCCACAACGCAGGTTCGTTGTTGAGTTCAAGTCCGGCCGCCGTCAGCCAAAAGTGCAAGCGGGTTCGATCTGGGGCAACACAGATCTCAAGACCCTTGCGCGCGAGGTTGAAAACGAAGCGGCTCATCTGTTCGGCCGTCAAGAATTGAATGCCGACGGCGGCATTGATCCCGCCTCTGATGCTCATGTCCCGAGTTTTGTTGACGAACCGGCCGTGATCACGGCGCCCGAGCCGGCGAATGAGGTGGCTGACCAGGTCGCTGCGGCGCATTTAATTTCCAATGTCGCTGATGAAGCTCGCGAGACCGCAATCGGCCCGCTCACTGTCGCCAGGACCCGCGGTTTACCGAAACGCGCCAGCGGGAAGCATCCTCCCCGCCCCTCCCCGAGGACCGCTTCGGAACCTACAGAGCAACAGTCGGATCTGGAGTCGAGATCGGCGCCAACGATGGTCTTGGAAGAGTTGGTTTCACTTGATGCGGAAAACAGCCGCCTCCGAAAACTGCTGGGGGAACAACTCCGTGCGCAGAACGTAACTCTCAAGAAGATGCTGGAACGGTTTTAGTTTCCGCTCCTTCGTTGACGCTGAGTTCCGCGACGGCCCGCGTCCAAGTGACGATCATTCGTGTCGATGGCACACAGATTGTAGATCCTTCCTCGATGACGTCGACGGAGCTCGGAGCTGCGCTGGCCTTCTTTTGGAGTGGCCTGCGACGGTCATGGAAACAGACGCCCCCCCGTCAGCGAGCAGGGCGACATTGCCGATCTGTAAGCCGGTGCAGGCCAAGAGCCACCATCGCGCCAAATGACGTTAGGCAAATCGCACCAGAGGAGGCCGAAAGGACGGGCAGGCTACCTCGGGGCAGGGCATTCATTCTGATCACACGGATGAAGATGCCTCCCCGTTCTTCTGCTCAAGTACCGCGTCCAGCGCTTCCACCAGGACAGAGTTCGAAAACGGCTTGGAGAGAACTGGAGCTGTGTGGCTGGTCCCAAGCAAGGCCGACGTCCCATATCCGCTTAGGACAAGAAACGGAATCGATTGCTGATAACACGCGTCAGCCACGGGAAGCCCGCTGTGTCCCTGGAGGTTCATGTCGAGCACGACGACGTCGATTTTCGTCGCGTCGTTAAGTAATTGCAGCGCCCGATCCACAGTCGGAGCAAGGCCCACAATCTGCATTCGAGCCGCAAGCAGAGTGTCCTCGATTGACATTGCCACCAGCATTTCGTCTTCAACGACGAGCACTCGACGTCCCGCTAATGTTGTTGAAATTGTCAACTTTACTGCGCTCCCGAGGGCTGTTTGCTACTGAAATCCATGCTCATTGTGCATCTGAGGCCATCCGGTTCGAACCGCAGTTCGACCGGATATCCGAGTTCGTGGGCTAGACCTCGGTTTAGAACCCGTAGACCGAACCCTTGGCGGTCCGGTTCAGACGTCGGAG
This sequence comes from Ensifer sp. Root558, assembly GCF_001427045.1. Lineage (NCBI taxonomy): Bacteria > Pseudomonadati > Pseudomonadota > Alphaproteobacteria > Hyphomicrobiales > Rhizobiaceae > Ensifer > Ensifer sp. Root558. Next base: position 141,108 of record NZ_LMGC01000038.1, read on the forward strand.
GTCCGCCGCGCTCCTCCCAAAGAATGCTGCATACCTCCTGGCATTGCCATGATAATGCGACCCGACCAACCTGGTTCGAAAGTGAACCGTGTTTGATCGCATTGGTCAGCAACTCGTTGAACGCCATGGAAAGCGCCAGAGCTTTTTTCGGATCGATGCGGATCGCAGCGCCTTGGATCGAGACGCGCCCGTCCTCAATCCAAGCGGTAAGAACCGTTTGAGCGATATCGCTCAGGTTTACGGCCTGCCAAGCCTCCCGCGTAAGCAAGTCGTGCGCCTTGGCAAGAACGAGCAGACGAGTGTTAAAAGCCTGGGCGAACGCCTCGGGCGTTTCGGAGCTTTTCAATGTTTGCTCCGCGAGGGAATTCACGGTAGCCAGGGTGTTCTTCACCCGATGATTGAGCTCTCCCACCAAGAGCTTCTGCCTCTTCTCCGCCCTTCTTTCCTCTGTTCGATCCCGGAAGATCTTGAGGTAGCGATCAGGCCCGCTCTCCTCGACACGAAGCATGACACCTGAGCCCCAAAACCGTGACCCATCCTTGCGATAATGCCAACGCTCGTTCGCGGCACGTCCCGTTTCGGCCGCGGTTCGCATTTCCTGTTGTGGGATTTCCAAGGCTCGATCCTCAGGACTGAAGAAAATACTGCCGGAGAGACCAAGGACCTCGCTGTCGAGATAGCCCAAAAGGCGTTCAGCGCCACTGTTCCAGCTTGCGATCCGTCCGTCGGCGTCGAGCGTTATGATGGCATATTCGCTCGCGCTGTCGAGGATGACACGCAACCGTTCATTGGTGCGGCGAAGTCCCTCTTCGGCACGTTGATGCGCCTCTTCCGATTGCTTCCGCTCGATGCTGAACCCGAGTTGCCGGGCGATAGTGAGGCACAGGGTGGCTTCGTCAGCGGTATAGACGTGAGCGACGTCGCGGTAGGTCATGAATTTGCCAACGACGATGCCATCGACGGTCACAGGAATGAATGCGAGGGAGCGGATACCCTCCCCTCGTATGGCGTTCTTGAGCGCCTGAGGCTCGTCAGAAAGCTCTATGTCGCTTACGAAAATGGGAATAGGATCTCGATCTCCCGGCTTCCACGGCGAGTGTCCATCAACTGCCCGACGATAGTCCTCCGAGAGCCCGCGGGAAGCGACGAATCGCATCACTCCGTGGCGGTCAAAAAGCAGGATCGAAGCCCGCGAACACCCCAGCGCCCGCTCGATCGCATCGAATGTCGCATCGAAAGCATCGGTCTCGGACTCTGCGCGGTATAGGGCCTCCGTGGGCAATTCTGCAATAATACCCGCTAATGGGATTGGAAGTTCTTTGGGTTGAAGCGGTTGGCACGAAGTGGACTGAAGCGTTCGATGGGTCGGTCAATTTCGTTCCAGAGATAGTCGCCCGTGAGCGCGATGTGGGCCCATGGCAGCGGTGCGACTTGGGGCAAGCACTTCGTCGGGGATGAGGATGCCCTGGCTGCGGATATAATCGACGGCGCGGCTAGACTGTGTTCCACAGGATGACGGCGTTGACGACGAGGTTAAACCCGGAAGCCCGGCAGGATGGTTTCAGCGATGCTATCGCGCAGCTCGCCGAGTTGTTGGACAAAGACGGCACGGGCAAGGCATGGCAGCTTTCGCCTTTGTTGATGAAATCCCGCTGCTTGATTGAGATCTGGCGAGTGTCGCGGAAATACCGTATGCAACCGCGGCGCTGAAGCAATCGCTTCCGCTTGGCGGCGGTAGGGCACCGTTGAAAAGTGGTGGCGGAGGCATGCATCGTCGATTTCCGAACGGTAAGTTGCCGGGAGAGCCCTTTTCCAGCGTCTGCGCACGCGCAAGAAAAAGGTCATCCACCATCGTCGCTTGGGAAGTGAGATGGCGCCATTCCTGTCCAGCGTCTAAACGCGCGCGTGAAATGCGCGGGATCGCTGTAACCCACCCGATAGGCGATCTCGGTCATGCTGTAGCCGCCTTCGCGGATCAGCCGGATAGCCTCGCTTCGCCGAGTCTCATCAAGCAGTTCCTCGAACTCGACGCCGCAGTATTTCAGGCGCCTTTGCAGGGTGCGGACTGACACGCCAACTCTTCCTGCCGTGACTTTCAAGCTATGCTCGTGCTCGTCCGAGAGCCTGTCGCTGAGCAACCGTGCCACCTCCACCGTCGAGGTCAGGGCGGTCGTCGCCTTTGAGGGTCCGGTTTCCTGCGTTTTGAGAGGCAGATCAAGCAACTCGCGATCGATTTCGATCATGTCGTGCTCGCACCCCAATTCGATATTGGGCCCCCAGCACTCTTCGAGTGCCTCGGCCCCCCGTGTTTTCGTCGCGGTCAGTCGAACCTTTATACCGGACGGCTCCCCCGCCAAAAGCGGCACTTTTCGCAGAACCGCGAGACTGCCGAAGATGAACTGCCTGGGATCGAATTCGCAGCGGTCTGTGAAGCGGAAGACGATGCGAGCGGTTTTGCCCTCCACCAGGAAGCGGACCTCTGAACCGCGGTGGATCGAGGACACATTGTCGGACGCGAGCGCGCAGGCCTGTGCCACGTCCCTTGCTGCCAGAACGGATTGTCCCCACCCGCCGAACTCACGGAGGTCGGTGGAGGAGCCGATATGCGCGCCAGCGAACGGGTCCCCCGCGACAGCCGCCAGCTCGTTGCCCAAGCGAAAGCACTGGGCGCGTGGAAGCCAGCCATCGGCATTCTGGAACACGTTTGGCGAAATGCCGAGGCGTTTGCAGAACTCAATCGCCGAGACACCGTGCTTCGCCAGATAGGGCGCGATGGCCAAGAACGTCCGGATCCTGATCGAAGGTGCGGTATTCAACACTCACAACGCTAAATTGGCATGAAAAGGCAAGACGGAACATGTGCACTATAGCAGTATGCGGTCGATTGGGAAGACTTTCGCGAAGAAGTTGTGCAAGCGGCGAGGCCGGAACGGCCGATCGTCTGCGAGCCGCGTCGGAGGAGCTAGGTATGAAGGTGAGCGGATGAGCAAATTCAAACTGAAATGGCCTGGGGTAGCTCGGCGCCCGTACATATTGATGATAGCGGCCACCGTCTGCGCGGCGGCGTGGTCCGCTTCGGCCCAGGATGCGATAGAGCCCGAGGCTGCCAAGATTCTCGCTGCGATGAGCGACAATCTCAAATCGATGCCGTCTCTTAGCGTCACCTATGACGCAGACCAGGAAATCGTCGACCTGGAGGGGCAGAAGATCCAGTACAGCGCATCGGGTACTATTGCGCTCGATCGCGCCAAGGGTTTTCTGTTGACGCGCCAAGGCCCATTCGCCGACGCGGAGGTAGTGTTCGACGGCAGCACGATATCGCTCCACAGCAAACGCGTAAACGTCTACGCGCAGCTGCAAAGCCCGGGGCCAAGTGTTGAAGCGGCAGCAGGCGAACTTCGCGCCGCTACTGGACTGGATGCGCCGGGGGCCGACCTGTTGGCAAGCGACCCCTATGCCGTTCTTACTGACGGTGTGACCAAGGGAACCGTCGTCGGATCCGCGTTCGTTGGTGGGGTCGAGTGCGATCACCTCGCCTTCAGAACAGATATTGTCGACTGGCAGATCTGGGTCAGCAAGGGCAGCAATCCGTTGCCACTCAAATATGTCATCACGACCAAATGGGTAACCGGAGCGCCAGAATACTCGCTGCGGTTGAGCAACTGGAAGTCAGCTGGCATCGGTGCCGCTCAATTTAAGTTCACACCGCCAGCAAACGCCAAGAAACTCGAACACGTACATGCCGACGTCACCGGCGACATCTCGCTGGAGGTAGGGGAATGACGATCCGCAAGATGTACGGAAAGATCCTTTGCGCCACAGTCGCCGGCCTCGCCCTGCTCGCCGGCGACTATCTTGTACCGATGCCGTTCGGCTCGTTCGTGTCGGAGGCGCAGGCGGTCGTTGGGCGGCCCGCGACCCCGGGCAGCGTTGCCGGTGTTGCGCGCCGCACCACCCGCCGTGTAATCCGCCGCTCCGCGGTCTACGTCGCCGCGCTGCCCACCGGCTGTGTGAGGACCAGCGTCAACGGCGTTGTGATCTGGCGCTGCGGCGGGGTCTACTACCAGCCCTATGATGGGCGTTACGTCGTCGTCTACATCGACTGAACCCATATTGCATCGCAGTTCAATTTTTTTCTTCGGACCATTTTCCCACTGTTCGTGCATCGCCCTCGATGTTGGGCGCTACCGTAGTCGAACGATCGTCCGTCTGTAGAATTTGCCCCTGATTAAGGAACCACATGATGAGTTACTCGATGAAAGCCCTGCTCGGAGGGGCCTCTGTACTGGTACTTCTTGCCGGGCTCGCCCACGGGCAGACGGCGCCGAAAATGGAGATGACGACGCCGATACCGGATTCCATCATCACCCCGGACAAAGTTGAAACCCGGCTTGGAACGTTGAATTTCGTCGATGGTTTCCCAGACAAAGCCACCTCCGAGAAACTCTACGACAACCTCGACTTCATGCGCGGCGTCGACGCCTTTCTCAATGCCATGCCGGGTGCGTCGGTCGAAGCGCTGAGGGTTGGCCTTGCCAGCCAGGGAGTGGACAACAACCAGACCATCCTCATTTTCGAAGACCTGATGGACTCGCACTCGCTGTTCCTGACCGGTAATACCGAGAGCATCTACAATTTGATGTGGCTCGACACCAAAGCCGGGCCACTGGTGATCGAAACACCACCCAATATCCTGGGCATGATCGATACCCACTGGTTCGAATATGTCGGAGACGTCGGAAATGCCGGTCCGGACCAGGGCAAGGGTGGCAAGTACCTTCTGCTGCCACCCGGCTACAAGGGCGAGATCCCAGACGGCTATTTCGTGCTTCGCAGCTCAACCTACGGCAACCTGTTTTTCTGGCGGGGCTTTCTCGAAGATGGCAGCACGAAGACCGCAGTCGAGAACACCAAGAAGTTCGCCAAGGTTTATCCTCTGTCGGAGGCCGGCAATCCGCCGCCGATGAAGTTCATCAATGGCACCGGCAAGAAATTCAACACCATCCACGCGAACAACTTCCACTTCTACGAGGAAGTAAACGACATCGTTCAGTACGAGCCGAACGAGGCCTACCACCCGGAAGTGCTGGGGCAACTTGCCGCCATCGGCATTGAGAAGGGCAAGCCCTTCGCGCCTGACGAGCGAATGAAGAAGATCCTCACCGAAGCCGTGGCGGTCGGCAACGCAACGGCGCGCACAATCACCTTCGATACGCGGATGAAGGAGGCCTATTATTATCCGGACAGCGCCTGGTTCACCGGCTTTGTCGGCGGTAGCTACGAATTCCTTCGGCAGCCCGGCGTTCGCTATCTGGATGCCCGGGTGCTGTTTCACTACTATGCGACGGGAATCTCACCGGCGATGGCGATAAAGCGTGTCGGCGTCGGTTCGCAATACGCTGGGGCAACAACTGACAGCGAGAAAAAACCTCTCGACGGTAGCAAGACCTACAAGGTTCACCTGCCGCCGAACATCCCTGCCAAGAACTTCTGGTCATTCGTCGTCTATGACAACCAGACCCGATCCATGCTGCAGACCGACAAGCAGTTCCCGAGCATAGGCAGCGACAAGAAGGACCTTGTCGTCAACGCAGACTCCTCGGTGGATGTCTGGTTCGGCCCGACAGCACCGGCAGGTCACGAGGCCAACTGGGTGCAGACCGTTCCCGGCAAGGGGTGGAACGTCCTCCTGCGCCTCTATGGGCCGCTAGAGCCGTGGTTCGATAAGACCTGGAAGCCGGGTGAAATCGAATTGGCCGAGTGACACCTGAATATCTGCGATGAATTGATCGCGACACAGGTGCTCGCCCCCATGCGGGTTTTCATCTGCAGCGCCGATCCGACTGGTTTTGTCGGATCGGCATCAGCTGCGGTTATTTGCCGCCGTATTTGAGAGCGGCCAGCGCTCGTTGGCCGCGTCGGAGTTACATGTTCATCATTCGCTTTCTGTTATTGAGCCTGCTCTTCGGTCTTTCGACCGTTTCTCCATTACACGCGCAGGCGCCGGCGACGAGCACGGCAGAACCGTCAAACGTCACCGAACTGCTGCGCCTTCTCGAAGCTGCGGACGTGAAGGCATGGTTGGCGCAAAGGCAAGCGGCAGTTCCCGAAACAGAGGCTACCGAGGCAACGCGGGTCATCGACGACTTGGAGGTCCGCTCGCGCACCCGTTTCAACGCCCTACTGTCTGCCGTGCCACGTGTGGGCAGCGAACTCTATCACGTAGCCTCCTCGGTCCGGCAAGAGGCGCATGATAGTGGCTTTGCCCCCGCGATCCTGCTGATCGGCATTATCGTGGGCATTGGCTTTGGCACGGAATGGTTCCTTCGTCGTTCAGTGCCAGCCGTGACCTTGCCCAATCAACTCTTGTCGCAGATACAGACGGAGTTTGCGCCCCTCTTGATATTCACGGCGACGATTGCCTTCGTCTTTCTTATCTTCGCCTGGCCGCCGCTCATGCGTGTGGTCGTGCTTTATTCGCTCGTCGCGACGGTCGCCTACCGAAGCGTGCTGGCGCTCTGCCGGCTCGCGATGACCGTTTCCGTGCCGATGGCGAAAGCCTACCCCCGTGTCCGGCTGTTCGTCGCGGTGTTAACAGCGGCGATGGCATTCTCTGCCATATGCGAGCGGCTCGCCGTTGCCCAGGATGTCTGTTCCTTGATTGCCATTGCATTTTCTGGCCTGCTTCTTCTGATCGCGATCGAAGCTATCGGCCGCAACCGCTCCAGCGATGATGCACAGCTTTTGGGACGACGCGTGCCTCGGACCACCGGCATTGCCGGCGTCGTAACACTCTGGCTGCTCTGGTGCGGTGGTTTCCTGGCGCTGTTTTGGCTCGGCATTATGTTTGTCGTTGTGCCCCGTGTCCTGTCAATCGCTGACGAGCTGAGCCACGCGTTTGCGGCTTCCCGCTGGAATGACGATGGTGCGACAGATCCGAAGACAGTGCTGCTTGTTCGGGGCGCCCGAGCTATCATCATCATCATCGCAGTGGATTGGATCGTATTCGTTTGGCATCACCATTTCCAGCCCATTACCGGTCAGCTGGCGCTCGCCAAGACAATCATAGCCGGCGCATTCAACAGCGTCGTCATTTTGCTGGTCATCGACCTCGTTTGGCAGTTGGGGAAAGCTTACATTGCCCGTCAACTCGGCCGCGTTGGCGATGGAGGAGCACTCACACCGAATGAGAACGCCCGCCAAGGCCGGCTTCGCACCCTGTTGCCGGTCTTTCGCAACGCCTTGGCCGCGGGGCTTCTTGGTGTGGCCGCCCTTACCGTTCTCTCGCAGATGGGGGTTCAGATCGGCCCGCTCATCGCCGGTGCGGGCGTGGTCGGCGTGGCGATCGGGTTCGGTTCACAGACGCTCGTCAAGGACGTCGTCAGCGGTATTTTTTACCTTTTGGACGATGCATTCCGCGTCGGGGAATATATTGAGGCGGGAAGTTACACCGGCACAGTCGAGTCTTTTAGCTTACGATCGGTGCGGTTGCGGCACCATCGCGGACCGATATTCACGGTGCCCTTCGGTTCGCTTGGCGCCATCAAGAATTTGAGCCGTGACTGGACGGTTGATAAGTTCCGCGTCCGTGTCCCCTTCAAAACTGATCTTGATAAGGTTCGCAAGCTGATCAAGACGATCGGCGGGCAATTGCTCGCCGATCCGGAGCTCGGCTCGTCATTCATCGAGCCGCTCAAGCTCAAGGGCGTTGAGCAAATTGGCGAGTACGGCATCGAACTCGGCGTTGGCTTCACCTGCAAGCCAGGCGATCAAACCATGATCCGCCGCAAGGCATATGCGATGCTAATGCAGGCCTTCGGCGACAACGGGATCGATTTCGCTCAGCCTGTGGTCCAGGTGAGCGGTGATGACAAAGGTTCAGCTGCTGCGGCTCACGCCACGCGGCAACTTCAAGGCATCACTGCTCCACCGGGGCCAGATGGGCTAGCTTCCTGAGAGGAATTATGGACACACCGCCGATCGTCAACGACCTTGCCTCTGTCATACAAACATCCCTTGCGCCGGTCTTTTTGTTGGCTGGTACCGCAGGCTTTGTCAGTATCTACACCATTCGCCTCGGGAGAGTATCGGACCGGCTGAACGAGGTCGCGGATAAGGGTAAGCAGGGCAAGTTGTTTCGCATGCAGCTCGCCTATCTGCGGCGAAGGGCACTTGCACTGGAGGTTGCGGTAGTGCTTGGAGTAGTGGCCGGCATTTGCACGGGAGGCGCAATCCTAAATCTACTTGCTGGGTCTCTGGCCATAGGCATACGCCATGAAAATCTCTTCTGGTTCTTTGGAGGCGCCATAGTCTGTCTCATTGGATCCCTCGTTGCATTCCTGTTTGAAATGGTTATCGCGGGACGAAACATGCTGCGGCAGATTCGATCCGAGCAGGTAACCACGGTGCAAGACTGATCAAGCGACTGGGCACCAGCATAACCGACATCTCGGTTAACTTGAATAGAGGCCGCTGCCCCCGCTGGAAACTCTGAATTTTGTGGGCGGTCAAGTGCCCTTGGCATTAAATGGCAAGCGACGCACTTGCGCTTACTGTAACGCTGTAACCAAGCGTTGTGAACGCGTTGTCGTCATGGGGGTCAAGGGGCGAGCGTGACTTTGAAATCGACTCACGGAACCACCGTTGCAGGGCGCGCGCGCGCCGGCATGATCCTCATCGAAGGCGGAACCTTCTCGATGGGGTCCAATGGACACTATCCCGAAGAGGGGCCGGTGGATCGCGCAAGCGTCGATAACTTTTCCCCAAGGCCGACAATATGCTCTTATCCAGGTACTCTCAGCCAAAATGCCGAAGGACCACAGATGAAGCCGCCACCCGTCGTTTCAGATCTTGTACCCATCATCCAAACCTCCCCCTCTTTCTCATTGCCGGCACGGCTGGCTTCGTGAGCACTTAGACCGGGTATCAGATCGCGGGAATAAGATTCTGCGGGCTCCTGTCCAAAGAAATCGAGCCACCTCAGAACTGAAGGAGACGAAGCCTTGAAGACAAAAAGTGCCATAATAGCCACACTGTTAATCGGTCTCGCGTTAGCGGGGGCGACGCGCGCAGAAACACTTAGCTACGCCGACGCCGTCACGAAACTGGCGCAGGACTGCGGTGCCGACATCAAGAAGTTCTGCCACGGCCTCAATCTCGGCAACGGGCGGATTGCCGATTGCCTCCAGAAAAACGCAGCCAAAATCTCACCGCTCTGCATCGGATCGATATCGACTGTGCTCACCTCGATCAGCCAACGGGAGCAGGCCCAGGCCGCATACGCGAATGTCTGCAAACACGATATCGCGCAGCTCTGCTCGAGCGTGAAGGGCGACGGTTACCGCCTGGCATGCCTTATCAAGGCCGAAAAGCGCGTGGGTAACGCGTGTAATCAGGCGATCACCGATGCCGGCTGGAGGTAGTCATATGACCAGGATTCGTTCCCTACTCCTCACACTTTCACTCGCTGCATCGATGGCACCGGATTTCGCGGCCGCTCAGGAGGTCTCCGAACAACGGATCGTCTCAGGGCTTGGCAAGATCGTTCGCGCGGCTCCGTTCATCGACATCGCCATTCTCCGCCAGGAAGCTATAGACGGGGGCGGAGTGGCGATGGCATCACTTCCGAACTGGGGCAAGATCGCCAAGCTTCCGCAAATGGTTGTCGAGATCGACTTCGAGAACGACTCGGTCATGATCAAGCCAGAGTCCTACAGGACGCTCGGCTTGATTGCCGATGCGCTTCATCATCCGAATCTCTGGGCCTACAAGTTCCTCATTGTCGGCCACTCGAGTTCAACAGGCAGCGACAAACATAATTTGGACCTCAGCGAGAAACGGGCCGCAGCCATAGGGGAGATTCTCTCAACGACATTCGCGGTCGACCCTGATCGACTCTACGCAGTTGGTGTCGGCGAGTATTTCCCAATCGACGGCTCGAAAGGCGATGCGGCCAGCAACAGACGCGTCCAGCTTGTCAATCTGGGTGTCTTTACAGCGCCGTAACGCTACCCTCCGGCCGGGAGACGACTAGTTTAATGTCCGGCGACTAGAACGAGTAATCAGGGACGGCTGGCCACCCTACCGAGTGACAAACGACCGGGCTGCGCTTTCGCCGAAGAAAACGCAGGCACTGTGGACCGATAGCTCGCATGACGCGCCGACGATCCCACGGGCTTCCACCGGATAAGCTCTTCCAAAGAGTGTCGATACGCAGTCAATGTTTACATGTGCAGGATGAGGCTACCTGTGAATGAACCAATGGCCACTGCTGGCCGAAGACATTGGAGTTTGTCATGAAGATTGTTATTCGCAGAATGATGATGGCGACCGCCGTCATGCTGCTGACGACCGGAGCGGCCCATGCCGACCCGATCGAAGGCGATTTTAGAACCCCGAAGACGGGCGCAACGGCAAAGGTGGCAGCTTGCGGAGCTGGCTTCTGCATGACCTACACGAGCGGCGCGTTCAACGGCAAGCAGTTCGCCGCTTTCGCGTCCACTGGCAACGGAAAGTATTCCGGCAAGCTGATCGACTTCACCAACGGCGGCAAGGAGTATACCGGCAAGGCCGAGATCGCAGGCAGCGACATCAAGGTGAGCGGCTGCGTGATGGGCGGTCTGGTCTGTAAGGACGAAATCTTCAAGAGACTTTGACGTCACTGGTGGGACGGCGAGCCAACGGCGCAGGGGGGAACCTAAAGGCCCGCCGCCTACCGGGATACGCGAAGCCGCCCCTTTTTGTTGGCCGCAGTTTGGTACAGGCGGGTTATGAGTGTCGCCGCAAAACCGGACAATTGCGTCCAGGGTTCCAGAACTGTCCTGCAGTTCGCGTCGTTTCGATAACTTATCGAACAATATAGGATACGGCAAATGTTGACGAAGCGAGATCTACTTCGATCCACCGCGGTAATCGCCGCTGGCGCCGCGCTTGCGAGGCCAAGCCTGCTGATGGCACAGAGCTACCCCGGCCTTGTCGAGGCCAAGGACATCGCCGAGGAAGGCTTCATCTACGGCCTGCCGCTCGTGATGAATTACGCGGTCATGCACGAGTTCGCCGTCGATCCGAAGTCCAGCCAGTTCAAGGCGCCATTCAATAAGATCGACAACATGCACCACGTCGCCACCCCGGCGGACACGGCAATCATTACGCCGAACAGCGACACGCCGTACTCCATTCTGTGGCTGGATTTGCGTGCCGAGCCGATGGTGATCACCGTGCCGGCGGTGGAGAAGGAGCGCTATTATTCGGTGCAGTTGATAGACGGTAACACCTATAACTTCGGCTATATCGGTAGCCGCGCTACGGGAAACGTTCCGGGTTCCTATCTGGTTGTTGGACCTGACTGGAAAGGCGAGGAGCCTGCCGGCATCAAACAAGTCTTCTCGTCAACCACGCCGTTCGTGTTCGCCAACTTTCGAACCCAGCTGATCAACGTTGAAGATCTGCCGAACGTGGAAAAGGTGCAGGCCGGCTACAACGTGCAGCCGCTCTCGGCCTTCTTAAAGCAACCCACACCGCCCGCCGCCCAGAAGATCGACTTCTTGCCAGCCACAACGCAGGGCATCAAAGACAACTTCTTCGACTATCTCGATGCCGCCCTCGAATTCGTGCCGCCCACGGAAGAGGACAAGGCCATTCGCGCCAAGCTCGCACGTATCGGTGTGGGCCCGGGTAAATCATTCGATTTCAAGGAGCTTCCGATCGCTCACAAACTAGAAATCGGCCTTGGTATGAAACGTGGTGATGACAAAGTCACGAAGTTCGCGGCCAGCGGAAACAAGGTGATCAACGGCTGGAGCGTCGGTTCGTTCTTTGGCGATCGCAACTTTTACAAGGGAGATTGGCTGAAGCGTGCCGCCGCGGCCAAGGCAGGGCTCTATGGGAACGACGCCGTGGAAGCCATGTATCCCTTCACCCGCACAGATGCGAAAGGTGAAACACTCGACGCCAGCAAGCATAACTACAAGATCACTTTTCCCGCCGGACAACTCCCGCCGGTGAACTCTTTCTGGTCGGTGACGATGTACGACGGCAAGAGCCAGCTCCTGATCGAGAATCCGATCAATCGCTACCTCATCAACTCACCGATGTTGCCAGGCATGAAGAAGAACGAGGATGGTTCGCTCACCCTCTATATTCAGAAAGACAGCCCTGGCGCGGACAAGGAATCCAATTGGCTGCCTGCGCCGAATGGCACAATCTATCTCGTGATGCGCCTGTACTGGCCGAAGACGGAAGCGCCTTCTATATTGCCGGTCGGCGAAGGGACGTGGCAGCCGCCCGGCATCATTGTGGCCGAATAGTTCTCCCCCGACTGTGCTGATGCTTGGTTGGCGCCTCTGCTTCTTGTGGTCATCATGACCGAGGACGGTTGCCGCCGGCCGGCATTTGCACCGGCGGCGCAACACGGCGACTGGATTTGACGAACCCGGTCGGCTGTCCACCAAGTTGGAAATTGGCGGCTTCTGAAGTAGTTTTGGCATGAAATGGCAAGCGGCGATCTGAGGCCTATTGTAACGCTGTAGTCGAATAACGAACGAAATGTAGATAGACGCTTCCCCCCCTTGTTCGATCGCGAAGTATAAACAACCACGATTAGATCTTTTAGCCCTCCAGTTGAAAGCCCTGTCGTTGTTCCAACGGCTGAAGTGCAGTTCTTGTCGAACAGGAGTGAATAGTTGACGCGCTACCTACCCCTGGACGCCAACGGTGGCGCGAAATCAAGACCGTATTTATCCTTGGTCGTTGGCCTAAGCGTCACTCTGCTCTCTGCTTGTGCAAGCAGGCCGACAGGCGTCCTCGAGCCAGTCGCAGCCGTCTCGTCGGCCAGCCAGGTTGAGATGTTGATCGCGACGACGCGGGGTCGAGCCACAAAGCGAGGCGAAATGTTTAGCGGCGAGCGCGCGCCTAGTCCGACCTTTGCGGACATTACGGTGTCGATCCCGCCTGACGCTGCCCGTAAGGCGGGCGAAGTCGCCTGGCCACGCAAACTTCCGCCCAACCCGAAGACGGACTTCGCAACGCTGAAAGCTGAGGAAATCGACCGAGCGACGGCCGAAAATTGGTTGAACACGAAAGTGCGAAAGAGCCCGGATGGTAGCGTCCTTGTCTTCATCCACGGGTTCAACAATCATTTTGAGGATGCAGTCTTCCGCTTCGCGCAGATCGTCCACGATTCAGGTGCCCGGAGTGTGCCGGTGCTCGCAACGTGGCCGTCTCGCGGCAGCCTTCTGGCCTATGGCTACGATCGCGAAAGCACGAACTATACGCGCAATGCCGTGGAAAACTTGTTCCAGTATCTGGCGCGCGATCCGGAGGTGAAGGAGGTCTCGATCCTCGCGCATTCGATGGGTAACTGGCTTGCACTCGAATCCCTGCGCCAGATGGCCATCCGCAATGACGGACTTCCGGGCAAGTTCAAGAATGTCATGTTGGCGGCGCCGGACGTCGACGTCAACGTTTTCAGCTCGCAGATCGCCGATATGGGCAAACAACGTCCGCGCTTTACACTTTTCGTGTCCCGTGATGATCGCGCCCTCGCAGTTTCTCGACGTGTCTGGGGCAATGTTTCCCGATTGGGCGCCATTGATCCGGAGCAGTCTCCCTACAAGGAGGAACTGGCAGTGAACGAAATCTCGGTCATCGATCTCACCAAGATCAAAGCGGGCGACAATCTGCACCACACCAAGTTTGCGGAGTCGCCGGAGATCGTACAACTGATCGGTACTCGTCTGTCGAGCGGACAGACCTTAACCGACAGTCGCCTGGGACTTGGCGACCACATCGTGGCAGCGACCGCGGGAGCCGCGCAAACGGTTGGAACCGCCGCGGGCCTGGTTGTTTCCGCTCCGGCCGCGATCGTCGATCAGAACACAAGGCAAAACTACGCTCAGCATGTCGAGATGCTTGTCGGGCCATCCAGTGGAACGACCACGACCAACAGCGTTTGCGGGAAGAATAATCGGGTTAGGAGCGAGAATTGTAGCCAGTAGCGCGCAAGACCTTAACGCAAATAGCATTTGGCCAAACTGCGATCTTCATCGATGTCTGCTCGGGACGCGGATCGATCTCGGTCGCATCAGCGACCACCAATGGGGGATAGCATGAAATTATACTTGGTTCGTGCTCTGGCGGCGATCGGAGCTTGTCTCGCTAGCAGCGGGGCGATGGCTGCGGACGTCTATTCGCCGATGACGACGGAGGTTCAGCAGACGACTACAGAGGGCGGCTGGACCTTTTCTTTTGCACCCTATTTCTGGGCAGCTGGATTGTCGGGCGAACTTGGGCAATTCGGATTGCCTGCGGTGGACGTCGACGCCAGTTTCAGCGACATCTTCGATCACCTCGATTTCGGCGCCATGGCGATGGGCGAGGCCCGTAATGGACCTTACAGCATCTTCGGCGATGTCATGTACACCAAGATTTCGGGGCAGGCTGGCACGCCAAGAGGCATTCTTGCCACAGACGTCGAGCTCAGATCCGAGACTTTTGCCGGGATGCTCGGTGCAGGGTACTCCGTTTTCGAAACCAGCACCGCGCGGCTCGAAATCGTCGGCGGCCTGCGCGTGTGGTCCGTCGAAAGCGAGCTTTCCTTCAGCGGTGGCATTCTCGATGGGCGCTCCAGAAGCGATGGTGAAACCTGGGTGGACGGTTTGGCCGGCCTTCGCGGCACCTATTCGCTCACTCCCGAAATCTATCTGACGGGGTGGGGGTTCATTGGGGCAGGTGGCGCCGATCTCGACTGGGATGTCGCGGCGACGATCGGCTACCGGTTCAGCGACACGATTTCGGCGGTTGCCGGTTACCGCGCCCTCGGTGTGGACTACAGCGACGACGGGTTCGTGTTCGACACCGTTCAGCAGGGGCCCATCCTCGGCCTGGTGGTACGGTTTTAGGATGCTCATGGGCTGTTCGCGACGTTCCGCGGATGTTTATAGACAACGAGCGGACCGATCGTGGTCCGCTGACTGTGCCGTTACGCGAGCTGCACCACTGCCGTCTTGAGGCAAAGCAGCACAGAAAAACTTCGAATCCAGGGGCCGAGGTCACAAAATGAAGCCGCACCACAGAATGATTTGTTTGGCAGTATCTTTCATGGCCAGCGTTGGGTCAGCCGTTGCTCAAGAGTCCGGCGCGGACCTCGCCAAGAAGCTCAGCAATCCGATTGCTTCGCTCATCAGCGTGCCCTTTCAGTTCAACTATGACCGCGGTTACGGCCCGGAGGACGGCAACCGCGAAGTCCTCAACATCCAACCAGTCATCCCAATCTCGCTAAACGAAGACTGGAACATCATCTCGCGCACAATCATGCCCGTGATCTCGCAAAATGACATAGCTGGGCAATCCGGGCACCAGTTCGGTCTCGGCGATATCACCCAGAGCCTTTTCGTTTCCCCCAAGCAACCTGGACCAGGCGGGATCATCTGGGGCGCTGGGCCGGTCTTCCTGATCCCAACAGCGACCGATGAACTGCTTGGGAGTGGAAAATGGGGAGCTGGCCCCACGGCTGTCGCCTTGAAACAGGACGGACCCTGGACATACGGGATACTGGCCAACCATATCTGGTCTTTCGCCGGCCAAAGCGACCGGCAGGATGTCAGTTCGACGTTTCTGCAGCCATTCGTTTCCTATACGACACCCGATGCATGGACTTTTTCGCTGAACACTGAAAGCTCATACGACTGGATGCAGGACGAGTGGTCGGTTCCGGTCAATTTTCAGGTGTCAAAGCTGGTGAAATTCGGTGAGCAGCCCGTGAGCTTCACAGCGGGTGCGCGGTACTGGGCACAAGCACCCGAGCACGGTCCAGAAGGATGGGGTTTCAGAGCGGCTGTAACGTTCTTGTTCCCGAAGTGACGGCGAGCGGCCGCTTGAACCGCGACTATCTGGAGCCCGTGGAACTCTGCAACAATACTCGCTAAGGGGATTTGATGGTGACGGGAAACAGGTGATTTCCGCGTAGCGCCCTCAAGGCTCAAGGTGATCTCAAAAAGACGGCGGTTTTCTGCGCGACAAACCCTGTCGGTATGTGACATTGTACGGCAAATTCAGATTTGGGGTTTGTCGTACATGCTTATCGGTTACATGCGGGTATCCAGTTGTGACGAGCGCCAGTCGGTCGCTCTGCAGCGTGACGCGCTGCTTGCGGCTGGCGTGGATGAACGCCATCTGCATCAGGATCGCGCGTCTGGTGCGCGCGACGATCGACCCGGCCTGAAGGCCTGTCTGGAGGAACTGCGCAGGGGCGATGTTCTGGTCGTATGGAAACTCGACCGGCTGGGGCGCTCGCTTTCGCATCTGATCCGGATTGTCGAGGAACTGAAGGCGCGCGGTATCGCCTTCCGGTCTCTCACCGAGGCAATGGATACGACGAACTCGCATGGCTCATTTTTGTTCAACCTGTTTGGCTCGCTTGCCGAATACGAAAGAGCGCTGATCACGGAGCGGGTCAATGCGGGCCTGGCCGCGGCGCGCCGACGCGGTCGCAAGGGCGGCAGGCCACCGGCAATCGACGCCGAAAAGGTCGAACAGATTCTTGCGGCTCTGGAAGGCGGCGCCAGCAAGGCGTCCGTTTGCCGGACTTTCAAGGTGCCGCGCTCCACGCTGATCGACACACTGAGGCGGATTGGATGGACCGGGCCCGGGAAGAAAGTCGCGCCCGACACCTCACTTTGAGGGCAGGCACGATCGATGTCCTTCCTCGACGCGCAGTCGCGTGCCATTCTGTTCGAGCCACCCGAAGCTTATGAAGAAGCGTTGGCGCGCTATGCGCTCTCGGTTGAGGATATTGCCTTCGCCAAGGGGCATCGCCGTTCGCACAACCGATTGGGCTTTGCGATCCAGCTTGCGTTGGTCCGGGATCTGGGGCGGCCTCTGCGGGCGGGCGACGCTCCGCCTCAGGCAATTATCTCGGTTGTCGCCGATCAGCTCGGCATCGAGCCTGCCGTTTTTGGCCTCTATGCACAACGTGAGGAAACACGCCGGGAACATGCGCGCGAGATCGTTGCCGCTCTTGGGCTGCGTGCTGTCCGGGCGAGCGATTACCGTAGTCTGATCACCGCGGCCGCACGCGAGGCGGCCGCTACCGAGAAGGGTATGCCGATCGCACAGGCGGTTATCGAGGCGCTGAAGGACGGGAAGCTCCTCGTTCCTGGTCCCGAACTGCTGATACGCCTGGCGATGGCCGGTCGGGCAGCGGCGCGCAGGCATGCTTATCGAGAGTTGATCCGGGGTTTGGGCCAGCCCTCCGTTGAGGTCCTTGACCAGCTTGTCGCTAACCGGATTGGAGACCGAAGCCACCTCGGCTGGATCGCGGAAGCGCCCGAAGGGGCGAAGCTGAAGAACCTCAAGGGTTTGATCGCCCGCCTTGAGGTTTTGCGTCCCGCCGCCATTCCGGATGAAAGGCGCAAGACGATCCATGCCAACCGCTATGGCATCATCGCCCGGGAAGCCCGCATCCTGCATGCGCGTGAGATACGGCGACTGACAGTCGAGCGTCGCTATGCCACGTTGACCGCCTTCGTCATCGAGAAGCAGGCGTCGATCACCGATCTTGCGGTCGACATGTTCTGCAAACTGATTGGCAGCGCCCGCCGCAAAGCCGAGGTCAGCCGCAAAGAACGCCGGCTGAAAGAAGCGGAGATCCTTGCCGGTGTGGCGCTCAATCATCTTCAGCTCGGTGAGGCGCTTGTGACGGCACGCGGGAGCAACGCTGATTTTGCCTCCGCAATCGCATCCAGCATCGGCTGGGAAGGACTGTTGGCCAGTATGGCGGCAGCCACATCTGTTGTTCGTCCTGATCGCAGTGACGAATTCGACGAACTGGTGGAGCGGCACAAGTCGATGCGCAAGCTGGCGCGGCTCCTGTTCGACACGTTTTGTTTCCGGTCCTTCCGTCCCGACGAACCGCTTCTGGCCGCAGTGGATTATCTGCGCGCGCTCTACCGCGGACGAAAGCTGCCCGCCCACGTGCCGCTTGCCTTCCTGACCCGCAAATGGCGACGACGTGTCCGGTCCGGCGGCGGCGAGATCGACTTCCGCGCCTGGGAAGTGGCGGTGCTGGTCCACCTGCGGGATCGTCTGCGGGCCGGCGACATCTGGGTCGATGGCAGCCGGGCATGGCGAAGTTTCGAAGATTATCTGTTGCCACGCGCGACCTTCGCCCTGATGCGCGCGGAAAAAAGGCTGGGGCTTGCCATCCCGGACAGCTTCGCGGCCTGGCGGGCCGAACGCACTGCCACGCTTGACGCCAAACTGAAAGCCCTGGCTCAAGCGGCTGCGTCCAACGCCATTCCGGATGCGGTGATTTCCGACAAGGGTCTGTCGATCTCGGCTATTCGCGAGGAGGAGCGCGATAGGGTCGTGGCGCTCAGCCGGCTTCTTTATATCCTTGTTCCACGGATCAGGATCACCAGCCTGCTCGCCGAAGTTCACAGCTGGACCAGATTTCTCGACAGCTTCACCCATTATCGCACCGGTGAGACGGCGAGCGATGAGGCGGCGCTGATGGCCGCGATCCTTGCCGACGCGACCAATGCAGGCGCTGAGCGCATGGCCGAAAGCTCGCGTGGTGTCACCATCCATCAGATGATGCTGATGGTGGACCGGCATCTGCGCTCGGAAACGTATGCCACGGCGACCGCCGTTCTGGTCGATGCGCAGCAAGTCCATCCCTTTGCCGCGATCTGGGGCGATGGCCATATCTCCTCCTCGGACGGTCAGTTCTTTCCGGCCGGCGGCCGCGGCGAAGCCAGCCTCGATTACAATGCAAAATATGGCAAGCGGCCCGGCGCCTCGCTCTATGGCTTCCTGTCCAACCGCTTCGCCTCCTTCTTCTCCCGCATGATCCAGGCATCCGAGAGCGAGGCGCCCTACGTGCTCGATGGGCTCCTTCACAACGAAAGCTCCATCGAAATCCATGAGCACGCCACAGACACCGCCGGCGCGACCGAAACGACGTTTTCGATGTTCCATGCCTACGGCTACAGGCTCATTCCGCGGATCCGCAATCTCGGCAATCGCAGGCTGTTCGTCATCGATCCAGATCCGGCTTACGCCCCGCTTGACGCGCTGATCGCGGGAACTGTCAATATGGATGTCATCGAGCAGCACTGGGATGAGGTATTGCGCCTGAAGGCTTCGATCGGCGCAGGTCTGGTGCCGCCGTCGGTGATCCTCAAGAAACTTGCCGCGTCGCCCCGGCAAAACCGGCTCAATCAGGCGCTGCGCGAAATGGGCCGCATCGAGCGCTCGATCTTCATCTGCGACTGGTTGCTCGACACGAAGCTGCGACGCAGATCGCACGCCATCCTCAACAAAGGGGAAAGCCGTCATGCCCTTGCCCGCGCCGTCTTTCTCCACCAGCTTGGTGAGCTGCGCAATCGCGTCGCTGAAACCATGGCCTACCGGGCTTCCGGCCTCAACCTCGTCGTCAACGCGATCATCCTGTGGAACACGGTTTATCTCAGCCGAGCCGTCGATTACGTGCGCGGCCAAGGCATCGCCATTCCAGACGATCTTCTCTCCCAGGTCGCACCGCTTCCATGGGCGCATATCGCGCTCACCGGCGACTATCTCTGGAACGAAATTGACAGACCCCTTGAACGCTTCAGGCCAATTCGAACCAACCGCTTCAATCCAAAGAACTTCCAATTCCCTTAACGGGTGCTATTGCAGAGATTCCCACGGAGCCCCGTATAGTCCGTCCGTCAATTGGAACAGCGCCTCCAACTCGTCGGCCTTCTTAATCCAGGGCGTGTCGTCGGCAGGTTCACGTTGGCTCATATGCGCCCCGCTGGGACGAGCCCGTACGGGCTCGGTTTCGATAGGGACTGCGACAATGAGCGTTTATATTTCCGCAGGCCCGGGTAAAGTTTAGGTGTGGCAGGCAGACCGGAATTCAAGCCCGAGCAGCGTCGAGTCCTGTCCGCAGGGCGAATGAATATCTCTGGTCGCGCGCCCTTATAGAATGAGCGATTAACCTATTAAATGGGACGTCGGCGAGTACCGATTTTAGGAGCAACCGGGAATGGGCACTAACCCCGGTAAACTGCTCGATTAGCAGCTTTATGCCAGCACACCACAAACAAAAGTGCGTCAAGCGTCCTTGCGGGGACCGATCAGTTTTTTAAACTAGCTAGCGGGATGCGGAGCGCCAGACAAAGCCCATCTGTCCGCCAATTTCGCGCCAGCGATCCGTTCAATCCCAAGATTGCCGCTTTCTCCAACGTTGTTCCAAATCCCGTCCTTTCGGAGCTCTGGGACAACGGATGTGATCCGTGTTCACTCCACTTGACGTGAAGTTCTTCGTCGAAAGTCGAAAGGTCGATGCTCAATTGCCCCGCAGGGCCGGAAAGGGCACCATACTTGACAGCGTTGGTGGTCAGTTCGTGCAGAAGGAGCGCCATTGACGTCAGTGCCTTGTCGCCGAGGGGAGCGTCCGTTCCGGAGATCAGGATTCGAGAGCCGTGAGCGTGGTCGTGTGGCGCAACGATCGCCTTCAACAGAGCCACAACCGTCGTCGCAATATCTCCGCGATCGTCCTCCCCGACAAGGTCGGGCAGCGTAAGTTCGTGGGCGCGAGACAGTGCGTGTAGCCGCGACCGTAGATCAGCCTCTAGATCGGAAACGGTTGTGGCTTGCCTGGCGCTCACCGAGATCAACCCGGCGGTGAGGCTGAACAGGTTCTTGATGCGGTGATTGATTTCCCGCAGCAGAATATCCTTGTGCTCTGCTGCCTGCTTAAGCGCCTGCGCCTGGGCAGCGAGTTCATCTCGTTGAGCGGCGAGTTGCTGCCTTTGCCGGTACAGTTCGAAGAACACGTCGACTTTGCTTGACAGAACGTCCGGTTCAATCGGCTTTTGGATGAAGTCCACCGCGCCAGCCTCGTAGCCGCGAAAACGGCGTCGGCCGTCTGCAATACCCGCCGTCACAAAGATGATGGGAATGTGTCGCGTGCGTTCGTTGCCGCGCATCAACTCGGCAAGTTCGAAACCGTCCAGACCCGGCATCTGAACGTCGACAAGCGCGAGCGCCACGTCTTGTCGAAGCAGGATCTCAAGCGCCTGATCGCCGGACCGCGCCTTCATGAGAAGGCGATCGTCTCGGCGGAGCAGTGCCTCCAGCGATATGAGATTTTCCTCGAGGTCATCGACCAGTAGAAACGGGACGGGCTCCATAGTTGTTCTCAGACCTCTTTCAAGTATTCGGCAATGGCATCGAGCGACAGGACGAGGGCGCTCGGGCATGATTGGATTGCAGCTTCCGGCATGGCGCGAGCGTGAGCGCCTTCGGGGTTTTGCACGATCACCGTTCCGCCTGCATTGTGGACAGCCGCCAGGCCGTCTGCCCCATCTCGGTTGGCGCCGGTCAGGACAATCGCGATAAGATCCGGCCCGAAGGCATCGGCAGCACTTTCGAAAAGTATGTCGATTGACGGGCGTGAGAAGAGGACAGGCTCATCAGAGGAAAGGGACAGGTTCCTGTCCGTTTCAACGAGCAGATGATAGTCCGGCGGTGCAAAATAGATCGTGCCGGCCTCGAGCGACTGTTTGTCCTCGGCCTCCTCGACAGGCAACCGGCACTTTGCACGAAACAGGTCGACCATAAGGCTCGGCCTGTCGGATGGAACGTGAACGACCACGATCACGGGCAACGGGAAGCTTCGCGGCAACGCCGGCAGGATTGCCGAAAGTGCTTCGACAGCCCCCGCCGAAGCGCCAATGATCACCGCTTGAGCTTTTGCTGGCGTCATTCGACACGCCTTTGGTAGATCTTCTCCTCACGCACGAAATCCGTGAACGCATCGGCATGAAGGGAAAAGCGCAAATTCTCCTTGGCGCCGAGCCCGAGGAAACCTTTGCGAGCGAGCGAGTCCTTGAAAAGACCCACCGCGCGGTCCTGAAGCGCGCGGTCGAAGTAAATCATGACGTTTCGGCACGATATGAGGTGCATTTCTGCAAAAACGGCGTCGGTCACCAGGCTGTGATCCGAAAACACGACATGGCGGCGCAAGGTCTTATCGAACAGCGCCTTGCCGTATGCCGCCTGATAGTAGTCCGACAACGATGATTTTCCACCCGATTTGCGATGGTTCTCGGTGAAAAGCTGTATCCTGTCGAGTGCATAGACGCCGGCCTCGGCCGCCTCCAGCGCTTCATGACTGATGTCAGTGGCATAGAAGATCGTTCGATCTTCGAGGCCTTCTTCGCGAAACAGGATAACCAGCGAATAAAGCTCCTCGCCGCTGCTGCAGCCAGCAATCCACACCTTCAAGGAAGGGTAGGTCCTCAAGTGGGGAACGACCTTTTCCCGGATCGCCTGGAAGTAACTCGGATCGCGAAACATCTCGCTCACTTGGACGGTCAGAAAACGCAGCAATTGCGGCAGCATTGCCTGATCGTGCAGAAGTCCCTCCTGCATCGCCGAGAAAGTATCGAACCCCAGTTGTTCGCGCGCCTTTTTCAGGCGGCGCTTGATCGAGGCCATCGCATAGTTGCGAAAGTCATAGTGGTATTTGAGAAACAGTGCTTCCAGCAGCAACCGGATTTCGATGTCTTCTACCTTTTCAACGGCGGTGGCTTCGCTCATTTGGGCATCCATACACGCACCAGCGACAGCAGCCTGTCGACGTCCAGCGGCTTGGCCATGTAATCATTCGCCCCAGCCTCAATGCAGCGCTCCTGATCGTCCGGCATTGCCTTGGCGGTCAGCGCAATGATCGGCAACTTCTTCCAAGTCGGGTTCCTTCGGATTTCAGCGGTCGCGACCAAACCATCCATCACAGGCATCATGACGTCCATCAGCACGAGCTCAATCGGGCGCCCGGGGCCAGATGAAGCTTTTTCGAGAACCTCCAGTGCCTCGCGGCCGTTGCGCGCGATCTCGACGATCGCACCGCGCGGTTCAAGAATGTTGGTTAGCGCGTAGACGTTTCGGATATCATCTTCCACCACGAGAATGCGACGCCCCTCCAACAGCGCATCGCGGTTGCGCGCCTTGCGGATCATCTTTTGCTGTTCGTCCGGCAGTTCCGATATCACCTGATGCAGGAACAGGCTCACTTCATCGAGCAGTCGCTCGGGGGATTTTGCCCCCTTGATGATGATCGACTTCGAGAAGCGCCTCAACTTCTGCTCGTCATCCGCCGAGAGTTCGCGTCCAGTATAGACGATGACAGGCGGGAAGGCATAAGCGCTCTGTGAGCTCAACGTCTCCAGCAACGAATATCCCGACGCGTCAGGCAACGACAGGTCAAGCACCATGCAGTCGAAAGTCTGGTGCTTCAGGAGGTCAAGGCATTCGGCGGCGGTGCTGGCGGTCACCGTCTCGACGTCCTGGGTGCCGATCAGTTTTGCCACCGCTTCGCGCTGCACCGGATCGTCCTCGACGACCAGGACGCGATGCATTTGTTTCGTAAACCGCGCCTCGAGCTTTTGCAGAACCTTCAACAGTTCTTCTCGATTGACGGGCTTGATGGCATAACCGGCAGCCCCGAGAGAGTAGGCACTCTCGGCGTGATCGCTCCCCGACACGACATGGATCGGGATATGACGGGTCAAGACATCATGCTTCAGCCGGTCGAGGACGGCGAGGCCCGATTGGTCCGGCAACCCTATATCGAGCACGACGGCGCTTGGCATGAATTCCTTCGCAAGCAAAAGCGCCTCTTCGGCGGTTGCCGCGACAATTGCCTGGAAGCCCATTTCCCGCGACAGATCACGCACGATGCCGGCAAAAGTGTCATCATCTTCGATTACCAGCAGCACGCGTTTTGTATTTGTCAGAACATCTCGGTCGTCGTCGATCCGGCGGATCGGCCTGGGCGTAACCGTACCTGCCTTTTGCGCCGTGACCGTCGTTGCGAGCGTTCCTGGACTTGGCGCAAGAGCTGTCGGCTTGGCCACATCGAACCGTTCCCCGATGGTAACGGTAAACGTACTACCCCGTCCCGCCTGGCTTTGAAGCACGATCGTTCCGCCCAAAAGCCGCGCCAGTTGCCGAGAGATGGAAAGGCCGAGCCCGGTGCCGCCATACTTACGGCTGATTGTGCCATCGGCCTGGTGGAAGGCATCGAAGATCGCCCGCTGATGTTCCTGTGCAATTCCGATTCCGGTGTCGCTGACGGAGAAGCTAACCTTGCCCTCGCCAACCGAACCAATCACCAAGGTGACCTTGCCGGTCTCGGTGAACTTGATCGCATTTGAAAGCAAGTTCTTGAGAATTTGTTCAAGCCGCAACGGATCGGTCTCGATAGTGAGCGGACATTCCTCAGCAAGTTCAACGGAAAACCCGAGTTTCTTCTCGGTCGCCAGCGGCAGAAACACCTGACGAAGGTTGCCGGCCAGTCGCTCGAGCGAAACGGTTTCCGGCCGGATTTCGACATGCCCGGCCTCGATCTTGGAGAGATCGAGAATATCGTTGATCAGGTTCAAGAGATCATTGCCCGAGGATTGGATCGTCTTGGCAAACTTCACCTGCTCCTCAGTCAGGTTTTCGTCGGGATTGTCCGCAAGCAGCTTGGCCAAAATCAAGGAAGAGTTCAGCGGCGTGCGCAACTCGTGGGACATATTGGCAAGGAAGTCGGATTTGTATTGGCTTGCCTGCTCTAGTTCCTTCGCCTTGGCCGATATCGATACGTTCGCGCGCTCCAGCTCGTCGCGCTGAGCCTCAAGCCGCTGGGCTTGTGTTTCCAGCTGAGCATTGGTCTGCTCAAGTTCAATTTGCTGCTGCTCGAGGTGCGCCTGAGATTCCTTCAGCGCCCGCCCCTGCTCTTCAAGCTCTTCGTTTGAAACGCGCAGCTCCTCGCTTTGCGTTTGCAACTCTTCGGACTGCCGTTGCGTTTCCTCCAGCAGGTCGTGAAGCTGGCCGCGATAGGTCGCTGCCTTCACGGCAATCGCGATAGCCTCCGATGCGCGGTCAAGAACGGTGACGATGGTCTCGTCGATTGGCCCAAGAAAGCCGAGCTCGATCACCGAATTCACTGAACCATCGACCTTTCCGGTCTGGATCGCGAGATGGCGTGGTTTGTCCATCCCAAGCCCGGAACCGAAGGCCAGGTAACCATCCGGGACATCGTCGACGACGATTGAACCCCCTTCCGCAACCGCTTGACCCAAGAGGCCTTCGCGGGGTCGAACCGTCATTGGCAAGTTCGCCTCGGGCGGAACGCCACGACTACAAGCCCGCTGGAACGAACCATCACCGCGAATGAAGATCGCACCGGCAATGGCGCCTGCGTAAGGCGCCAGGAAGTCGAGAATACTTTTGCTCAGCTGCTCGATCGACTGATCGCCCATCATCGCCGACGCCAACCCGACCTGACCAGCCTGAAGCCATTCATCCCTTCGGCGGACGATCGTGGCCTTGCGAATGAGGAGGGCGATTGCTGCGGTCAAAGCAATTCCGAGAAGACCAGAAAGGAGAGTGCTGAGCCGCGCAGTCTTCTGCGCATTCTCCATTTCGGCCAATCGATCAAGGCGCACTTCCAGCTCAGCGCCCGACATGGCCGCAATCTGCGCGCGGACGGCATCCATTTCGATCTTGCCGCGATCGGAGTTTACCATCGCAATCGCCGCCTCAAGACCGTCGGCCCGTCTCCGATCGATGGTCGCCCCGAGTTCCGCGAGCTTGGCGTCCACATGTTGCCTGAGAGCCACCAGCCGCTGACTTTGGCCCGGATTGCTCGCAGTCAGTTGACCGATCTGATCGAGTTTTGGCCGAATGGCGCGAACTGCCGCGTTGTAGGGGGCAAGGTAGCCCCCACTATTGGTCAACAAAAACCCACGCTGACCGGTCTCGGCATCCTGAACAAGCGACAGCAGTTCGTCGAGAGAAACAATGGCAACGTGGGTTTGTACAATCCTCTCGTTGCCCCGTTGCAGGGCCTCCAGGTTGAGATAGGCAACGACGCTGCTTGCGACAAAAAAGAAGAGGGTGCCTGCCAGGCCGAGGGCCACGCCCGCTTCTAGGCCCAAAAGCGCGCGGAACGAGCGCGAACTCAAGCTCGATCTTCTGGTTGCGGTGGCGGACATTCAGACTCCGAGGAAAGAGCAAGCATTGAGTGGAAACAGCGACCGTGTGCTGACGGTGCGTGGCTGGATTGCGAAGACGTTCTGGTTCAGCGGCGGTTCCTGCCGAAGTCGGAATTCGACCAGCCCTGACGGATTCGCGCTGATTCTATGTTGCATTATCAAACCTGCCCGCCGAAGCGTACAAACTTTTGAAATAACAGGCCGTTTGTTCACCCGTCTGCCCCCAAAACCTTTCCCGCTAAACCGCGGAATGCTGAATTTGCGAGCTCTAACTATGGCTCCCTCGTTCTTTTTCCATCTCCCTGCCGCCACCTCATTCTCGCCAGGCACCGCCTGTCACATTTTGGTGACAGTGCACAGTGGTCACTGCAGTGATTTCACAGAGAGAAGCGCGGCCACTCCAGGAAGCGGTCCGCGGGCCCGACCAACCGCCACCGGGCAAATCCGTCTCCGTGGGCGGATTCCACCTTGGCGTTTAGGGCCTGCGGCACTGTCCTCTTTAGAACGACCGCGCCAAAACCCGAGCGCGGCAACTGATAGTCGCGACCTTCAGGGCCAGGGTGCTCATCCCAAGACATCGAAAAGGCAAGGCCTGCCGGGGAAGTGGCCAGCGCCCAGGTAATTGAAATCGTGCCGGCACGCGACCGCAATACGCCGCCCTTTGACGAATGAAGGGCTAACTCGTGGATCGCCATCCCAAGATTTTCGATTGCAGCTGGGGCAAGCGCGATGCCCGGGCCAGAAATCTGACAGAACGCTTCAGCATGAAACGCTGCGATCTGCTTTTCGACCAGGCCTCTTAGATCTGTTGCTTGCCAATCTGCCGACGCAATCAGGTCGTGGGATGCCGAAAGGGCCCATATGCGGTTTTCAAGGTCCTTCTGGAAAACCGCAGGTTCCGTTTCTTCGCTCCTGCTCTGCCGGATCATCGAAAGAATGATGGCATAGTGGTTCTTGACCCGGTGGTTGACCTCCCGCAGCAGCAGGCGAATTCGCCTTTCACGGTCCTTTGCGGATGTGATGTCGCGCGCAACCTTGGATGCTCCGATGATGCGGCCCTTGGAGTTGCGGATCGGGGAGATCGTCAGCGAAACGGTTACAAAGCTGCCGTCCTTGCGCTGCCTGACGGTTTCGAACGGTTCAATCCTTTCACCTTTGCGCAGGCGCTGCAGCAGATCTCGCTCTTCGTCGTGAAGATGAGTGGGTATGATCGTCAGGATTGATCGCCCGACCATCTCCTCGGCTGAGTAGCCGAACATGCGTTCGGCTGCGCCGTTCCAGGTTCGCACGGTACCATCGAGATCCTTGCTGACGATGGCGTCGAAGGACGACTCCACAATGGCCGCAAGCCTCGCTCGCAAGATATCTTCACTCCCCGCCTTGTCGAAAGAACCCAAGGGCATAGCTTACTGCTCCAACTTCACGAACATTCCCTTTCCCAAGGGCTACCAACCCCGTGGAAAGACGTGGACGTTGTTATTGTTCCAATGCCCTGAGCAACGAAAGCATGAGCGCTACGCGCCGGTCGCGATCACCGGAGTGCGGACGGCTGAACGGGTTCGATGTGCACTTGATCGATGCAAGCAAGGAAACGCCGACATTGAGGGGCTGGACCGGCCGGCTGGACATCAGGAACTTGCGCTGTCTCTCGACGTTACCTCTGTCAGAGAAATGCTGCCGCGTCCTTGCGAGGCCGACAGCAACCTTGAGAGGGAAAGATGACCAAGGGCGGGACGCGGGCCGATTTTGACCATGGCCGCTTCGCGAAGGGCCTCGCACGCGGCTTCGCCGGCGCGTTGCTTTTTGCGCTGCCTATGTTCCTCACGATGGAAATGTGGGAACTCGGCCTCTACATCGACCGCGACCGGCTGCTTATTTTGTTTGTGGTCAACATTCCGCTGCTTGTCCTCCTTGCGCGTCGGATCGGCTTTGAAAATGTATCGACGTGGCGCGAAGCGCTGCGAGACGCAAGCATTGCATACTGCCTGGGTATCGCGGCGAGTGTCTTTGTTCTTTTCATGATTGGCGTCCTAAAGATTGGCCAGGCCCTGCCGGAAGTGCTTGGAATGATCGCCATTCAGGCGGTCCCAGCCAGCATTGGCGCCTTGCTCGGCCGCAGCGAACTGGGGACACGAACCGAAAGCGGCGAGGACGAGAAGGATCCGATCGGCGAGACGCGGGGCGATGGTTACGGTGGCGAACTTTTTATGATGGTCGTTGGGGCTCTGTTTCTCGGTCTCAACGTCGCCCCAACCGAAGAAATGATCCTGATATCCTTTAAGATGTCGCTGTGGCACGCCATTGCCGCAATCTTGGCGTCGATCCTGCTGATGCATGGCTTCGTCTACGCCCTGTCTTTCATAGGCGGCCATGAACTCGATGAGAACACACCTGGCTGGCATGCCCTTATCCGCTTCACAACGCCGGGTTACGTCATCGCATTCGCGATCAGCCTCTATTGCCTATGGACGTTTCATCGGCTGGACGGCCTCGATCCAACACAAGCGATTGTCGCCACGGCTGTCCTCGCCTTCCCGAGCGCAATCGGCGCAGCCGCAGCGCGCCTCATTCTGTAGGTAACGTGATGGCAAAGACCCCGAAACCAGGCTCCGTTGAAAATCGTCGAGCGCATTGGATCGAATGGACGACCGGTGCGGTTTCCACCATCCTGATCACGGCGCTTATTGGCTGGATCAGCTATCAGGCTGCAACCCAGGCCGATGGGCCTCCGGACCTCTCGGTGACGATCGTCAGCAGCGCGGGGAGTGCTGGCGGATATCTGGTCATGTTCGATGTTAACAATGCAGCCGACCGAACGGCGGCCGCCGTCGTCGTACGTGGCGAAATCACCGACAACGATAATGTCATAGAGACCGCGGAGATCACGCTTGACTACGTGCCTGCGCGATCGAAGGCGCGGGGTGGACTGATCTTTCGCAACGATCCTGCAGGTCGCTCCCGTGTTTCCGCGACCGGTTTCAGCGAACCGTGACCGACGACGTGCGCCAGGGCGGTGTCAAGGAACCTGTTTGTGCTCTCGCGGTTAGGACCTGAACGCCAACGGGAGTGCACGATGACTTTGACGCTCAACGACATCTCCAACGAACTGAAGAATATCGACTTCGGCATGCTTTCGACAAAGAAGGCAGACGGAACCATCTCCAGTCGACCAATGAGCAACAATGGCGACGTGGACTATAGGGGGGACACCTGGTTCTTTTGCTTTGAGCAGTCACAAAAAATCACCGAGATCAAGGCAGATCCGAAGGTAGCCCTGACTTACACCGCTCGTCCGAGCCTTCTCGGCAAACCCGGTATTTTCATTGCAATCCAAGGGAATGCTTCGCTCGTGGGTGACAAGCAGACGTTTGCCGAGCATTGGATGAGCGAGCTTGAAAGATGGTTTCCCCAAGGCGTGGACACACCCGGTCTTTTAATGATCAAGGTTCACGCGTCGAAAGTCACCTACTGGGATGGCGATGAGACGGGGAGCATCTTCGCCCCTGACGACCACCCACAAGACTAGCGCGCAAAGCCCTCCGTCCTATGCACCGGCACCCGCGCTCGCTGTTCACTCTCAAGGCGGCCAAAAGCCCATAAAAAGCGCACATCTAGACCCACAGTTGCACGCGCTCCTAACGCACCAAACGCTTGGATGTTCCTTGAAAAAACTTCGCTTTTCGGCCCGCTATCAACGGAACAGAACGACCCGTTTTGCCGTTCAATCGCGGTGAACGCCGGTGTCGTATCGGCCCAATGGAGAACATACAAATGCTGAAACGGATTGCTACTTTCGCCCTCATCGCGGCATTTGCCAGCCCCGCTCTGGCACAGCAAAAGGTCGTTTGCGATGAAGCTTCAATCGCTAAGGCCGAACAGCAAGTCGCGCAAATCTCCGACGGCGCAAAAAAGATCGAGTCCACCAAGGAACTCACCATGGCGAGAGATGCCATGATGGCGAACGACATGGAGAAATGCACGTCGCATCTCGACAATGCCATCAAGGGCATGGACGCCATGTAGAGTCCGTCCGAAGGGAGCATTGATGCTGAAGCGCAGTGTTCCCTCAGTCTGCTGCATATAATCCATCATGCTGCTCACCGGGTCGAAACGAACGGAGATGTGGCTCTTATGATCTCAAATTTTTCCTCCGGATGCCCGCATCTCGAGGATCGAAACGAGGAACAAAATCATGAAAAATATCCTGCTAGCCGCGGTCTTCCTCGGCGTATCGAGTTTGGGCGCGCTCGCGCAGACCGCCACACCTCCCGCTACGGCAGATGGTGATACGCCTGCCGTGGCAACACCAGACACCACCAATCCAACAGCGCCCGTCGCCGGTGCCAACAGTTTCACTGAAGAACAGGCCAAGGATCGCCTTACTGATGCCGGCTACACCGATGTGACCGGTCTAAAGCTCGACGACAAGGGCGTCTGGCGTGCAACTGCCTCGAAGGACGGCAAATCCATGCAGGTCGCGCTCGACTACCAGGGCAACATTGTTGCCAACTAACTCCAGAACGAGGAAATCCCCATGAAAACCGTTAGTGGACTTTTTGACGACTATTCGGACGCCCGCGCCGCTGTGTCAGCCCTTGAAGATCGCGGCGTGCCGTCGGACGACATCAGCATCGTTTCCAACAATGTTGGGGATCGGTACGGCACTGCAAACGAAAGCAACGCGGCTGAAGGCGCTGGGACAGGCGCCGGTGTCGGCGCTGCGGTCGGTGGCATTGGCGGCCTGTTGACTGGCCTTGGGGTCATGGCCATCCCGGGTGTCGGTCCGGTGGTCGCAGCCGGTTGGCTTGCCGCGACCGCGGCGGGTGCTGCCGCCGGCGCGGTAGCAGGTGGTGCCGCCGGCGGGATTATCGGAGCGATGACGGATTCGGGCGTTCCGGAAGAACATGCCCATGTCTATGCGGAAGGCGTACGGCGCGGTGGCGCGGTCGTCACGGCACGGGTCGACGACGCGCTCCAGGCGGATGCCGAAGCGATCCTACGCCGCGGTAGCTGGGTCGACCCGGTGCAGCGTCGAGCTTCTTATTCAGAGCAGGGCTGGCGGCGCTTTGATCCGACGCTCGCTCCCTATACTCCCGATGAGGTTGAACAGGAGCGGCGGCGCTACAGGCGCTGATGTCCCCAAGGCGTCTTCTCGGGTCCTAAATTCATCCGTTGCCGGCATACCGGCATAATGCCGCTGGCAACGGATAAGCATTGCCTAAACCAACGAGGCAGGGCCTGCAGTCGGCTAAACTGTCTCGAGGTTC
Organism: Ensifer sp. Root558; assembly: GCF_001427045.1. Lineage (NCBI taxonomy): Bacteria > Pseudomonadati > Pseudomonadota > Alphaproteobacteria > Hyphomicrobiales > Rhizobiaceae > Ensifer > Ensifer sp. Root558. The sequence continues at coordinate 172,408 of NZ_LMGC01000038.1, forward strand.
ATAGAGCCGCGCCCGACAAACAGCACCATCATTCGTCTCAACAAATAACGGAACAAGTGCGTAGCTCACTCGTTCAAGAAATGTACCTGAAATAGCAATGGAGCGTCCCCAAAATGGATTGGAACCGTGTTGAAGGCAACTGGAAGCAGATTAAGGGTAAGGTCAAGGAGCAGTGGGGCAAACTCACCGACGATGACCTCGACCAGATCAACGGTAAACGCGAGCAACTCGAAGGCAAGATCCAGGAGCGTTATGGATATGCCAAGGATCAGGCGAGGAAAGATATCGACGACTGGTATTCAAACCAGCGTTTCCATTGATCCAAAGCTACCTCCACTCTTTATGTTCAAAGGCCGCCGTTCCGGCGGCCTTTCTGCTTGCTGCCTGGCTTCAAAGCTCAGCGAAAGGCAAACAATTCGCTATCTGGGTCGCGGTAGCCCAAAATCTCTGACGACACGATCTCCGCAGCGATCTGGCTGTAGGTAATGCCATTGCCCCCATAACCCATCACAGCATAGACATTCTCCAGCCCCGGAACGTTTCCGATAAGCGGCAATCCGTCAGAGGTAATGCCAAAAGGCGCGGCCCAAAGATAATCCGGTTCGCCGATTGGTATTTCCAGGAGCGCCGACAGCTTTGCGCGCAAGATCTGGGATTTGGCTCTAAGCTTGATAGGGTCCGCAAATGCGGTGGCGCTTTCTTCGTCCTCCCCTCCAACAATCACGCGACCATCCTTGGTCGAGCGAAAATAGAGGTATGGATCGGATGCCTCCCAAAGAACATAGTTCTTAAGCCAGTCAGGCCGTGGATGGTGCGGCTTAGTCGCAAGAGCCCAGGTGGATACCATCCGATGGCCTTGGTGGGCCACGACGTCGAGAAACTCGTAGCCCGTGCAAAACACAACGTGCTTGGCCAGTATGATTTCGCCTGTCGAGGTCGCAGCGGCGTTCCATCCTTCAACGCTGCGTACGTCGGTAATCTCCGTGTCGCCTATGAGCGAAACACCGTCCCTCTGGGCTTTGCGCCACAAGCCGGCTGTCAATTGCGCCGGATTTGCGGCTGCAGAAATATCGGACTCGATTGCCGCAGTCCGATTGAGACCGAACTCTTCGCGCAAGCAAGCAGACTTGAGAAACCTTGCTGAAATGCCAGCGGCCTGCCGCGCGTCGATTTCCAAGCGAAGCGCGCGGGCACCATAGGCATTGCCGGACAGATAAAGAGACTTCTTTTGTTCAAAGCCACAGTCGATTCCAAGACTGTCGATGAGCGTGATCAGTGCTTCCACTGCTCTTGCGGAGCGTTGCCATGCGCGCCGCGCCTTGTCCTGCCCAATCATCGTGGTGAGCTGGTGGAGCGGCACATCGATCTCGTGCTGGATCATCGCAGTGCTCGCCAAAGTGCTGCCTTGTACCGGCCAGCGTCGGTCGACGACGAGAATTTTCATGTCTCGCTTGGCAAGGGACAACGCCATCAGCGCCCCTCCGATGCCGGCGCCGACGATCAACACATCGACTTTGTCAACGGAGATGCGACTTTGCGCGACAACCTTGATATGACGCGTGTTGGACCACAGTGGCCGATTGGACCGCAATTTGCGCTTTCGCGTGATTTTCTCCAACTCTTTGCATCTCCATGTTCCGGTAGAGGTTGGATAGCCGGACGAACGCTCATTCTTCCGCTTTACTCTCGCTATCCATCGGGATCGCGATCCCTTGAATGCCTCAGCCGTCGCAACGCACGCCCGGGAGAGGCCGGTGCCGCCGAAGAATGTTCGTGCCGCAGTTGACTTGCGGGCTGCTCATCGCCCCGACACGGGCCGCACGCTGTTGCTCGCTTCGAGGCGCGCATCTTGGGATGGATAAAGGCAGTGCCTTCGAGGGCCGTTGTAGGGCTGGTAGGTGTTGTCATCGGCTCGATACGACTGATAGCGGACGGTACACGAGACGGTACCCGGTTCGGCCGTCGCGTAGCCCACGAACCGCCGATCGATTTGCGCCGTCCGGTCTTTGTGGATCGGGTACATGACCGCGTAAGGCGACTGGCACGTTCGTATTTGTCCACCGTATGAACGGTACGCGTTGGTTTCGGGGTTATAGGACCGGTAGCGGCTTGAGCACCAATCGCGGTGGGCTGTCGAGAGGCCGGTATGGGAGGTCACCAAGGTTGGAGCGGTGAGTGCCAGACGCCCCGATGTTCGCTTCGCCGAAACCGGGTTCGTGACGTAAGTGGAATAGACGGGCGGCAAACGCTGGTAGTTCTGCTGGCTCCGGTCGATCCGGACCGGTGTTGCGGTCCAAAGATCTGGAGCCGAAGCCGACTTCAGCAGAGGAGGTTCGGTGGGCTTGGCCAGCACGAGTGAGGCGACGGACGCAGCCGCGGCGCTGGCGCAAACGGACAATGCGATGCCAAATGCCAGCGATCCGATCGCTTTCATGGTTTTGCTCCTCTGCCCGTCACTGGGAATGCCTTTTGGTATCAGCGCGAAATCGAAAGCGATTGAATTTCCAACGAAAACGCCTTGCCGCGACGACCCTCGTCGCCGACAGTTAAATGCCGAGGTTGATTTTTTGTTCCCCTTACGGGCTTTGGTCGGGCGGAAATTCAGACCAAGGGCGTAGCTTGACCAGAACGAGGGTTATCGAGCACTTCGAAACTCCTGAAAAGAGCGCGGACTTGCAGATTGCCCGGTGGTCCCGTCAGCTGAGCGCAGTTGGCTGTCCATCGGCGAAATGCAGCAAGCCTGGCGCGCCAGACCCAGTTGTCATTGGCGGATCAAGCTTTCGACCCGCCGCGCCAGCACGTCAGCTGTGAAGGGTTTGGTGACCACTTCCATGCCATGGTCGAGGTGCCCGTGGTTGAGTACTGCGTTCTCCGCATACCCTGTGACGAAGAGTACGTTAAGACCGGGACGCTGGACGCGCACCGCATCCGCAAGCTGCCGTCCGTTCATGCCGTTCGGCAGCCCGACGTCGGTAACCAGAAGATCGATTGTGGGGCGTGCATCAAGCATTTTAAGGGCGGAAGGGCCGTCGCTCGCCTCCAGCACTTCGTAGCCCAGCTCTTCGAGAATTTCGACCGCGACCATCCTGACCAGGGGTTCGTCGTCCACGACTAGGATGGTGTGAACTCCGGTCGCTGCAGGCGCGGGCCCCGCGTCGGCTGGTATGTCGGAGCTATGATCTTCGGCCGCGTGGCGGGGCAAATAAATGCAGATCATCGTGCCCTTGCCCACTTCGGAGTATATGCGCACGGCACCACCGGATTGGCCGGCAAAACCGTAGACCATGGAAAGGCCAAGCCCCGTCCCCTGTCCGATCGGCTTCGTCGTGAAAAACGGATCAAAGGCGCGGGCGACCACATCCGGCGACATGCCCGTACCGGTGTCGCTGACGCACAAGGAGACATATTGCCCCGGCGGCAATCCACGTTGGGCCGCAGCGCGTTCGTCGAGCCACCGATTGCCGGTCTCGATCGTCAAGCGTCCACCATCCGGCATCGCGTCGCGAGCGTTGATGCAAAGATTGAGCAGAGCGTTCTCGAGCTGGCCAACATCGACGAAGGCCGTCCACAGCCCTCCTGCTCCGACAGTCTCGACCGCCACCCCAGGACCGACGCTTCGGCTGATCAGATCTTGCATACCCGCGACGATGCGATTGATGTCCGACGGCTTCGGATCGAGCGTCTGCCTGCGGGAAAAGGCAAGGAGGCGCTGAGTTAGGCCCGCGGCCCGCTTCACCGCCCCTTGTGCTCCCGTCATATAACGGTCGATCTCACCCACACGGCCCTGGGCGAGCCGAGTTTTCATCAGATCAAGGCTGCCGCTGATGCCGGCGAGGATGTTGTTGAAGTCGTGCGCCAGGCCCCCGGTTAGTTGCCCGACAGCCTCCATCTTCTGCGCCTGCCGCAGGGCGTCTTCCGCCTGGACAAGGGCTGCGGTGCGTTCCTCTACCCGTTGCTCTAGCGTTTCGTTGAGCGTGCGGAGGGCCGCAAGGGCATGGTCACGTTCGGCTTCGACCGCGCGCCGCTCCTCGATATCGATCAGGACACCCGGAAATTTAAGCGCAACACCGTCACTGCTGCATTCCACGCGACCGTTCGCCTCGAGCCAGCGATACCTCCCGTCCTCGCGACGCGTCCTGTATTGGTGGGCATAGGCTCCGCCTTTTGCCAGGGCCTCTCTGACCGAGGCCGTCACTCGTTCCTGATCGTCGGGATGAACGGCGCCGACGATATCGGCAAGGCTGAGGCCTGAGCGCCCTTGCTGCGGATCGAACCCAAACGCGGCCGCAAAAGCTTCGTCGACCGTAAAGCGATCGGTAGGCACGTCCCACAGCCACGTGCCGATGATCGCCCCTGCGGCCATCGCCATTTGCACACGCTGTATGTTATCGCGCGCGTGGCTTTCGCTCTCGCGTAGCGCCGCTTCGGCCTTCTTCCTCTCGGTTACGTCGCGAAATAGGACCGCCACCTGGCGCAGGCCTGCCGGCTCGATGCGGGTGGCCGAAACTTCGATATGCCTGGCGACTGATTTGAACTCCTGCTCGAAGCGCACTGGTTTGCCGGTGCGCAACACGCTGCCATAGACGTCCAACCAGACATCCGCGTTGCCGGGTTCAATCTCCCGAAGCCGTTTGCCGACGATGTCCGAGATGCCTGTATGCCGGCCATAGCCGGAATTTGCTTCAAGGTGTACGTAATCGCTGAGCGGACCATGTGGTCCGTCGATGAAGCCAATAATGCAGAAACCATCGTCGATCGCCTCGAAAAGGGCTCGATAGCGTGCCTCTCGCGCGTCGTCGTCGCTGGCGTTATGGACCTTCAGCGCGGCGCCTCCCTGCGACAGGGCCCTCAGCCTCAGGATCTCGTCCTCGAGTTGCTCGCGAGACAGCGACTTGATGTCAGACATCGATTTCGGTCTTTCCCTTCGTCGTTCCTGTCACTGCCCTTTGCGCGTCTCTGGACAGGGTCTCGTCCCACAGCAGTGAAAGCGCTCCGACGATGGCATTTCTGCTGTAGGGTTTGCGCACGATCGGCACGCCGATAAGGTCCGGCGGCAGTTCTGCTCCCTCGCCATAGCCTGTAGCAAAAACGAATGGAGTGCCTCTGCGCATGAGTTCGCCGGCGATCCCGAACGAATTGGTCTGCCCGAGATTGATATCGAGAATCGCCAGTTCCGGAGCAGTCCTCTCGATATGTGCCATGGCCTGCTGCACGGAGCTCGCCGTCGAAACCTCCGAGAACCCTTCGTCCGACAGCATCGCTTCGAGATCAAGCGCTATGAGCATCTGATCCTCAACGATCAGAACCCTGGGGTTTGCACGGCCAAGGCCGCTTTGTTCGGGAGCGGCGGTACCGACCGTATATGTTTCCATTGTCGGACCTAACGCGGTGAGTTTGACGTGTGGGGAGGGGATGCTGAACTCTGCCTCAAGCCCCGATGGTTCGAAGCGGACGGAGCTGCGCCCATGAAGATCGTAGGGGACGCTGCGCTCGATGAGGGCACTACCGAATCCCCTGCGTAACGGCAGAGTGACGAGTGGACCGTTTCGCTCGCGCCAGGAGACGTCGCAATCGGAGCCGGTCATCGTCCAGCGCACCTCTACTTCGCCAGCCGTCACCGAAAGCGCGCCGTATTTGGCGGCGTTGGTCGCGAGCTCGTGAAACACCAGCGCCATTACCGAAAAAGCACGGCTGTCGAGCCAGACGGCAGGACCTTCGAGCGTTATTGTCGACAGATTTGTCCGGTAAGGCTGGAGTTCGGCCTCCAGGAGATCCGCCAGGATCCCGCCCCCATCGCCGCGCACGACCTGGTCATGCGCGATTGCGAGCGCCTCGATGCGACCCTGCAGCGTCGAAACATATTCTTCGAGCGAATTCTTGTGCCGTTGAGGGCTCGTCACCAGAGATTTGATGACGGCGAGGATGTTCTTGACGCGGTGGCTAAGCTCCTGGTTCAGCATCCGCTGCCGAACCTCGGACTTGCGCCGCTCGCCCGCCATCAGCTCGTTGTGTCGCAGCACCACCTCGACGATCGCGACCCGGACGATCTCGGCGATTTCCCGCTCGGCCTCCGACCAGGGCTGCGCCTGCGCCTGGACTGTCTCCTTCCAGATCGCAAAGCTCTTGCGTGGTGTCAGGCGGTCGCCGAGTGGACCTGCCTCATAGGTCTTTTCAGGATTGCCGGCCCAGTTGAGGGTCTGGACCAGTTCTTTGCGAAAAAACACCAGGCAATCCGAGCCGGTTTGCGAAAGGGGAATGGCGAGAACGCCCGAAAGCCGCTCGCTGTAGGCCGATGCCTCCGGGAACTTCTGTGACAGGGCATGTGTCGCCCAGACGCGCCCTTCGCTGACAGTGCGGATGAAGTCCAGAAGAGCGGCTCTTTCTTCGTCCGGCGGAGCGGTGCCGATCCCCGCCCATTTGCCATCGACCATGACGCCGATGCCGTCGTTTGCCAGCAACTGCGAGAATTCACGCAGGCTTTGGCGCAACAGCTCACCCACATCCTCGTGATGGGAGGACAAAATGAGAAAACGGTCGAGCGCTTCGCGTGTGCCGGCGACGGCCGCAACCCGGCGACGTTCCTTCAGAGATTTCAGGTGCAGCGAGAAAAATTCGCCGAACACTTCAAGCGCAACGCGTTGAGCCATCGGCAGGGCGCGCGGCGAATAATGGTGGCAGGCGATCAACCCCCAGAGCTGGCCGTCCAGAACAACCGAAATCGACATCGACGCGGCGACGCCCATGTTGCGCAAGTATTCGCAATGGATGGGCGAAACGCTGCGCAAGTGCGCGAAACTGAGGTCCAATGGTTCGCCGGATCCGTCCAGAACCGGCTCGACCGGGACGCGCGCACCGCTCGCGTCCGAAATGACGCGAATGGTGTTCTTGAGATAAAGTGCGCGGGCCTGCTGGGGGATATCGCTTGCTGGAAAATACTGGCCCAGAAAACTCTCAAGATCGGCGCGTTTCGCTTCGCTGACGACCTTGCCTGATCCGTCCTGCTCAAAGCGGTAGATCATCACGCGGTCATAGCCGATGGTACCGGCAACGATCCGGCACGCGCGCTGCACGAGACGGTCGACGTCGGTGATGTCCTTGATACGGCCAATCATCTCGCGCGCGATATGCAAGGGCTGACCGATCGACGGCGCCGGCTCGAACTCAATGATGACGGCCGACTTGTGAAGGTGGACGGCAATGTCGAACACGCGGTCGCCAAAAGCGACATCGAGCAAAAGGGCCGGTCGTGAGGCCGCTCCCGCGGCCGCAAGCGCATTGCGCAGATCATGCAACAACTTTGGGCCGAGCACGTCGACAAGAGGCCGCCCAAGGAGGCTGCCCTCCCAGGCGAGCATCTTCGCAGCGTTTGCCGATATGCGTTCGATCGTCGTGAACCCGACATTGCACGCCAGAAGACAACCGTGCGGTTGGATGCTCCCGGGGATATGAATGGGCTCCCTGTCGCAAGTCTCGAGGGTGACGGGTTCAACTGGCGACAAGATATGTACTTTCAAAGCAAGTTTGGGCGAGAGCAAACACGGCGTTCGCCGTGACGGCAGACCGAACGACGTCAAAATCGCGGGTTCGTTCGAGGAGCGACAGGAAGGACGGCCATCGGGTCGTGTCGTTCGCCATCGAAGCAAGGTGCTTCGCGCCGAAGGTTTCATCGAAACCAAGCTTCAACGCCCTCTGACGCAAGACCCGCGCACCGAGAGACGACCCTTCCACCACGTAGAGGGCACCGAGCAGCGCGCTTGGGTCGGAAAGATCGAAATCAGGCCGAATGCGGCGCGCCGGTGCCAAGCCGAGATCGCACGCGTCCTGAGCAAGCAGCTCTGCAACCCCTGATGGTCGCCAATTCCAGCCTTCAGGCCAAGAGACGTTCCTCAGCGCTTCGTCCATTATCGCACGAAACGGCAACACGCGCGCTACGTACCGGCGATAGTCCTCGATAGTGCTGAGCTCGCCGACCGCGGCGTCTACCCGCTGATGTGCATCCCGCGTCCTATTCCTCAATTCAACGCGTTCACTTCCGCGCATGCATTTTCCGCCTAATCATAAAATACGACCCGTTCTGTGGCACGTGGCCGAGGCAGGCCCCAGACTAAAATCGCTTCAAGAACTAGGGCATGGCCACGATTGCGACAAGGCAATCGCGTTCTGTTTTTGGAGATGAGAGTGAAGGGCACGGCGCTCGAACATCCAAGGCTGAAAAACGGCTTTCAGCGAAACGGCCGCGCAGGCATGGGAAAATTCCTATGATCGAGCGGTTCTATTGATGCACCCCGCAAGCGATCCAGGATCTCTCCGGATCGTGTGTAAGATGGCTCCCTCCTTGAGGACCGTCTTTTTTCAGCCACGTCTTTTCGAGTGCGCTGCACCGTCGCAGAGAGCAGGTGGGCACAGTTATCGTCGCCTCAAGAACGCGCTCCAGATATAACCTGCAACACCCGCGGTGATCAGAACCGGCGTGAGATGACGTCTGATACCGCTTTCTACCGTTTCTAAAACAACGGTCGCCTCGAGCGCCGCCAGTCTGGAAGTCCCGTCCGCTATGGCGATGAGGCGCTCGCGAAGCCGGGCCACGTCGGCCCGCAACACATCAAGCTGCTCTCTTTGCGTCGCCAGGCGTGGTGTCTTGAGAACCTTTGGCAGCGGGTCGTCACTCAACGACAAAATATCGCGTTCGCGCGGCTCGTCACTCATTGTTTGGTCCTCCTACGCCCGGTTTTTCTCAACGAGGAAAGGCCGCCCGTTGTTCCCTCGTTTTACCTTCCTCAGCGTTGACAATGTGCTTTTGAAAGCGGCGCCGGGTCCACGATGGCTTGCTGGCTGCGGAATTTTCACTATCCTTGAGGAATGAGGATACTAGGAATTTCAGGAAGTACGCGTCGGCTTTCCACCAATTCGGCCTTGTTGAGGGCTTTCCAATCCCTCGCTCCAGCCGATATCACCATTGAAGTCTTTGATAACATTGGTGAGCTGCCGATCTTTTCTCCCGATCTGGAGGGCGCAAACGCCCCAGAAAGCGTCATCCGCTTCGTCGAGAAAATTTCGGCAAGTGATGGGCTAATCATCTCCAGCCCCGAGTATGTTCGCACCATTCCCGGAGGCCTCAAGAACGCCATCGACTGGCTTGTCTCGGGGGAGGCCGTAATCGCAAAACCGATAGCCCTCATCCACGCTTCGCACCGAGGCGACGACATGCTCGCAGCGCTGCGCACCGTCCTTTTGACATTAAGCTCAAATTTCTCCGAGACGATTTTCTTCCGGCTTCCCGTTATGAAGGAGACGCCAGACGCAATCATGGAAAAGCTCATGGACCCCGCTCATCGTCCGGCGGGGGAGAAATTCCTCAAGGATTTTGCATCGTTTTGCCGAAGCCAGAACGGGGACGTCCCTGACGTGATCGCTATTTGACCAGCGGCGAGACGGACCACAACCCAGAGCGCTGTGGCTCCGTATTTCGAAAGTCGCATAAAGGCTATTGTTCCTGCGAAATATCCTGCCCCAAACACTTCCCCGGCGCAGCTGAACGTGGCAAAACGCGCCCTTCCCGCCTCCCATACCAGTAGCGGCCACTTCCCGATCAAGCACCAATTCAGATGAGCCGATTTCTCAGCCCACAGGTTAATGCCTGTCAAGCTACTCATCTGCACTCAAGGGATTTCATCGCGATATCCTCATTAGCCACAGGGTTTAGCCCGGATGGGCAAATAGAGTTCCGGCAAGCGGTGTGATAGCGAGCACCAGTCGTCTTCGGACGGGGAGGAGACGGCCAGAGGCCTGGCGCTCCAATCATAGCGACAGGCCTCGCCTGGGGATCCTTTGGCTAGTTTCCACGAGGACGCAAACGTTTTACGTCCTCGACAGGAAAAGAGACGACCATTCCCAAGCGGCATGATCCCGACAGGGGAGCAAAATGGGCTATGATTGGAACGGCACGCGGGTACGTTGGATGAAGGCTTTGCGACTTGGGACCGTGGTCGCGTTGGCGGCTGTGTTGATATCGGTAGCAACTCAGGTTGTATCCAACGCGCTCTAACCTGCAGACCGAGGCCTTCCGTGCATATGCGTTGTATCGCGGTGACTGTAATGTGGGCGCGTGAAGATCGTTGACCCTGCTCAGCGCTTAGACAACCCAGAGTACCGCTTTGCGCCTTCTAGTTCGGATCCCGCATGAAATGGAGTGTGTGGACGGCTCTCGAGGGGCGGTTTCTGTCGAAGTGGGCATCATCAACGCCCCGCTTTGCAAGCGAGCGGCCCCTTCGAACAGGGGGAATAGTTGTAAACAATCGTGCTCCTCTCCAATCCCTTCAGAGGCCTTCTCCTCATCGAGTGGGATATTGCTGGAACTCCGTCCCGCTCTACCTCTTTCTCCATCTCGGGCGGAGGAACAATAATGCACCCAGCGTCGCGACATCGAGCGGCAGAACCGACAGAGGCCAAGGGGGCGGCAACTGGAAAGCAATGGATAAGGAAGGCCGACGCCGACCAGACCAGAGCAAGCTTTCCCGAACTGTTCTTCGATCTCGTTTTTGTGTTCGCTTTGGTCCAGCTCGCAAAGACACTTGCTAGCGACTTCGGCCCCACAGCCCTTGTCGAGGCGGCGCTGCTCATTCTTGCGATCTGGTGGATCTGGATTCACTCGACCTGGGTTACAAACCTTCTCGATACCGAGCAAGATCCAGTACGGCTGATGCTCTTTCTCCTGATGTTTGGGGGTATCCTGCTGGCTATCGCCTTGCCGGACGCGTTTGGAGACCATGGATTTGCATTTGCGGTGATCTACTGCGCCATTCAGATAGGGCGTTCCTTTTTCATGCTCTACGCCTATCATCGCGTCGATGCGGCCTCTTTCCTGACGTTCCTGCGGATTACCCTCTGGCTAGTCCTTGCAAGCGCCTTCTGGCTTGTGGGTTCTCAAATGGAGACGACTCCGCGAATTGCATTTTGGAGTACCGCTCTTCTCGTCGAATATCTGGCTCCGGCCCTGCGGTACTATCTTCCTGGCCTGGGGAAATCAGCGCCCGAGACGTTGGACGTTTCTGGCAAGCATATGGCAGAACGTTGTGCGCTGTTCGTAATCATCTGCCTCGGTGAAACGATCCTGACGACCGGCCGCAACGCCGCAGAGCACATGGCGGACGACATGACCTTCGCTGTCTTCTGCAGCGCGTTTTTAAGCACCGGTTTCATGTGGTGGATCTACTTCCATCACGGCCAGGAAAAAGCCGCCAACAAAGCGGAGGCTACGTCGAAACCCGAGACATTGGCGCTCAATCTCTTCACATACGGCCACCTGCCAATTGTTTCTGGCGTCATCCTGACGGCAGTAGGAGAGGACTTCAGCCTGTCCCATGCCAAAGATGAAACCACGATGCAAACCGCTCTGGCGATACTCGGAGGCCCGGCGCTTTTTTTGGCTGGCAACATCTGGATAAAGTTGGCCGCGGCGCACCAGTTCCCGATTTCGCACATTGTCGGGTTCGCGATCCTTGCCCTTGCTGGAGTGCTTTCTGCGCTTGCCGCCAATTATCATCTCCAGTTTCTGGCGACAGCGACCCTCTTTGGCGTTGCCATTTGGGAGTATCTGGCATTGCGTCGTGCTTCGGCTTCGACGGCATAACCGTAGCGCGAAGACGGCCGGCATAGCCGATAATCGAGACTAGGAAGGCGCGCCGGCGTCAGCAACATTAGGGCGCGGATCATCTGTCGCTTCAAGATATATGTGCACGATATTGAAATTAAATGCGCTTTCGCCCTTGCGGCAACCTTCGGGTATCCAGCATATTCGCTCGCCGGTTCCCCGAAAGGGAACAACCGGCGATGGTACCAGTTATCTCCCGGTCACGAGCGGCTGCGCTTGTTGGTGATCGGTCGATGCCCTTCGAAAGCAGTCAGCTCATCCTGCGGAGGATTTGCTATGGACACGCTGGTACGGCATCGGCGGATCATGGTTGCCGGCATTGAGGTCTTCTATCGGGAAGCTGGACGACAAGATGCTCCGGTTATCTTGCTCCCGCACGGATATCCGTGTTCATCCTACGAGTTTCGCAATCTAATGCCACGGCTTTCCGACCGCTGGCACCTGATCGCTCCGGATTTCCCCGGTGCGGGCTACAGCGGGACGCCGGAGGATTTCGACTACAGCTTCGACGGCTACGCAGCCTTTCTGAGCAGCTTCATCGACGCGCTTAAGATCGATCGCTTCGTTCTTTATCTGCACGATTTCGGATCGCCGATCGGAATTCGCATGGCCATTCTACGGCCGGCATCCGTCGTCGGGCTCATCATTCAGAACGGCGACATCCCCTATGAAGATGCCTTGGGCCCCAAATATGCAGACATTGAAAAGGCCTGGGCGCTTCCGTTGCCGGAAATGAAACGCACGTTGGCCGAGGCGGTGACCGAGGAGATTTTCCGGGAAGAGTTCCTGAACGACTTGAAGCCTGATCTCGCAGAGGCCATTCCTCCCGACCTATGGAAACTGCATTGGTCGCTCATGACACCAAAGCGGAAGGAAATCGCCGTCAACCTGATCGCAGGTTTGAAGGAGAACCGGTCATGGTTTCCGCAACACCGCAGATATCTGGCGGACCATAAGCCCCCTGCCCTCATCGTCTGGGGACCCAACGACCACTACATGCCGGAGAAATCTGCCCGAGCATATCTCCGCGACTTGCCGGACGCCGAACTTCATTTCATCGATGGCGGGCATTGGCTCCTGGAGACCCACCTGGATCAGGTAGCGCTGCTTATCCGTGATTTTCTCGCGCGGATTCACAATCGGCGGTAACCTGCCGGCCAGCTTCGACAATCGCGCTTTTACGGCGCCGTGCGTTCCAACAAACGCTCAAAGGATGAGAGGCTGCGCGACTGCCCAGACGTCGGCTGGAACAAGCTGTCCACCTGGCAGTTAAACGGCTTGGAGCCACATCGACCTACAATGGACGTTTAAGGTTAGTGATGCAGCTGCATCGACGTATGCCCGACGCGCTGCGTCCGGCATCCTGGACACCCTCGCGATCCAGTATCACCGGCTTGTTCCAAAGCCGGTCAACCTCCAAATCCATCATCCCGAATGCCTCCTTGGTGGTCACCGGCGCATCAGACTGCTCTGGGACCGACGACCGCGAACAGGTTGAAGAAATGAAGCTTGGCTATTCCGATCTAGTCCGATCGCCGGCGCGTAGTTCGGCACGGCTGACAATGGTCCTCAGCTCCTCGCTAAGAGCATTTTGGGAGGCGAACGCCATTCCCGGCACGACACCTGGATCTTCCTCGTGGCCTTGGATGACAAGGTCATCGCGAAGGTGTTCCATCAATTTGTGCCAGTAATCCGGATCGCCTGCCGCGATCGTCATAAGCGCGGTCAGGATCTTGCGGTGGGCCATCAGTTGCATTTCAAGCGCTTCCATCGGGAACCTCGCTTTCCGTTCGAGCAGCCTTCAAGATCTTCGTGCAGGCACATCCACGACACGAAACAAAAACAAGCGCAGGGGGCGTTGGTTCCCGGCCGGCGCTGCCTTAAAGCCCAAGGGAACTTAATTGTCGGCCACGCATTGACTAACATTGAAATCCGGCAACCCCGAAAGGCAGCTACAATGCCTTCTATTCCAGTTCTCGACGATCAGACGCGGCCGCTTGAGACGCAGGTGGTCGATTTGATCCCGGCCTTGCGCGCATTTGCGCGAACCTTTGTCAGTTCAAGCTTCGAGGCTGACGATCTCCTGCAGGAAACGCTGTTTCGCGCGTTGCGCGGTATCGATGGTTTTCAACCTGGAACAAATCTCAAATCCTGGCTTTTCACAATCATGCACAACGCGTTTCGCACGCAGTACAAGCTGCGTAAGCGCGAGGCGCCGGGTGCCGTCAACTGCGCCGACCTTCCAATTCCCATTCCGGCCCCGCAGGATTGGTGCGTGTTGAATGGCGAGTTGCGTACCGCCCTCGAGGGGCTAGCACCCGACCACAGGGAAGTACTGGTACTCGTTGCCGGATACGGCCTCAGCTACAAGGAGGCAGCTGATATGTGCGATTGTGCGATCGGCACCATCAAGAGCAGGCTCAGCCGTGCGCGCGACGAACTTGCCTATCGCATGAATGGTGTTCCCCTCGAGTGATCGAGCCTTGCGCCCCGCTGACGACCATCTTTCAGAACCGGAGAACAAGATAGATCAAAGCGGCCGCTGCCATTCCCAAAAGCAAAGCGAGTCGTTTTGCAACGCGATCGGCGGCTTCGCGGCGGATCTCGCCAGCCTCACCCCGAGCTGATGACGCGGCGATCTTTCGGTCGGCGGACTCACTTTCCGCCCGATGACCGTCGTACGCTGCCGCAGCGTCGAGCAGAACCAGTCTTCGCCTATACTGCGTCCCATCCTTGCCTTGCCTTTCCACTTGGGAGAGATTGTCCAAAAGGTCGGCGCGTTTTACGACAGCTGCAAGCGCGTTTGACGCAGCGCGGATCGTTAAGGCATCCTTAGTTTCCCCGGTGCGGTGCGTCAGGCTTTCAACGGCGGCCACCACCTCCGGGGAAAAGCCAGAATCAAGCAGTCGCTCCGATGTCCAGCCAGGCGCCTTTTCGACAACGTCATGAAGAAACGCAACACTCTTGGCTTTGTCGCCGTCAACGGCCTCGGCCACCCGTTGGCAGTGGCGGATATAGGGTTCTCCAGCCTTGTCTAATTGGCCCGCGTGCGCGTGAAGGGCGACTTCTCTCGCCCACACACGCTCCTCGGATGCAGAGAGAACGGGAGGGCGCCACGAGGGGCGCTGTTCGCGGACGCCGGCCATCGCTACTGAGTCCGGTTATGTAGCCCATCGGGGCTCGTCACGCTCCGCAAGCCTATCCCGGCAAGGGAAGGGTCCCGTCGCGCTGCGTCAGCCAGCGAAACGATGCCGACAAGCCGCTTGTTGCGGTCAACGAACGGCAGGTGCCGGTTCTGCGCGTCGCCCATGTTGGGCGCAACATGGGACACCTCCTGGTCATCGAAGCAGTATTTGACGCCGGCCGTCATGATCTCGGCCACGCGCGCACGATCGTCACGCCCGTCACCCACACAACGCTCTGCGAAAGCCCGATAGGTTATCATCCCAACCAACCGATCGTTGTCGCCAACGGGAAGAAGGCCGATACCGCTCTCGGCCCCTTCCAGTGCGATGGTGGTATCCTCGGGGCTCGCAACGCACACATCCTTGGTCATAATGTCAGCTACTCGCATGGGTCTACTCCGCTCGATGACGGTCATTGATAGGCCGTCCGGCCCTCTGGTTCCGTCTGTTCCGCCGCTCGGTCGTGCGAGCGCTCTCTCGTCGGTACATCACCCTCCGGCCGTCCCTCGTTCGCCCAGATTTCATAGGCACGCCGGCGAATGAGTTCTTCAGGCTTTGACCCACGGCCAACCGGTCAACCGCGTATTTGTTCCAGGTGGGGACTATCGGACCGTTACCGGAACAATCAGAGCCGCGACGTTTCGCTGTGCAACCCGTTGGGCAGTTAAGAAAGAGAGCGGAGGTTTTGATGACTGTTGCTATTGCTAGTCATAAGATTGGAATTGCATCCGGACGCTGCGAGGTCAATCTGCGCCAGCGGCAGGTCGATCTACGCGACAATTACAAATATTCGCTCCCGGAAACGCCATCGCCAAGGTAAGCGGGGGGCCGGAGTCGAGGAAACGGGCCGCGAGACTTCGTTCGCCGAGGCATCCAGATCCAGGACGCTGTCAGCGACCGCCTCACCGATGCCACCTAGATCGACGCCTCTGAGATCGGCAGCGTGTCCGGCGTAACTTTGGTTCAGAACGATCGGCGCATCACCCGGCACGTCCGCGAGGTGTCGGGACGGCCGGGAGGCGCTCATTGCTATGTAGAACGCAATGCTCAGCAGGTACTGCGGTATATCTGCCCATAGATCAGCCCCTGATGGATTGCCCCCATTCTTCTTTCAGCGTCCTCGAGCGAATAGGCCTCGAGCGTCAACGCCCAAAGTCGGTCGTCCATCCAGTACTCCACTCCGTAAAGATACATCGGCCGGCCAAGGCTATCATGTGAGGCACAGTCCGGGTCAGGAGCATCTCGTGTGGCACGTGCGGATTGGAGATCGATAATCACTGGTAAAATCCTCTTTCGACCCGCCTAAAACGATCTGCCGGGGCGACCTGCGCGGCGTTTATCAAGATCAAACCGGCCGGGGGTCTGATGGTTCCGACATTTCCCACGTGCCGGCTCTCATATCGCCTAATTGACCGAGCCACTCCTAAGGGTCGCAAGCTCAAGTTGGACCCAGAAGCGTTGCCAAGCAGCTGAAGAGAGGCGTCGTTTGTTTGGTCGAGCTTTAAACGCCGTCCTTCGAGACGGTCACCTAGTATCCAAGATCGATTGCGCCGAGCATCGTCGCCATTACGAAAACGTCCGGCTCGCCTCCTGTAACAACAACCGTTCCGACACTTCCAAGCCCGAGTGTTCTTTCCAACCTCCCCGTGATCCCGGGCGAATAGGTGCACTTGTCGAGAATGCGAGCGGGCGGAATCAGGATTTGCAGGTTGGGGCGCATATCAAATCGCTTCAGTCGTTCTCGAGGATCATCGGGATGGCTAAATCTGGAAAGGAGACATCGAACAAATCTTCCAGCATTTATGACGAGAAGCTCTACGCCCCCGCAAAATCCCGGCCAGTTCTAAACTGGAACGGGATCGGGAAACGGGTGGCTCAAAAAGGCAGAGCCTTGCGCTCCGAACCGCCACCGCACGTCGGCAGCCCTCGTGACCCCAATACGAGGGCCTCGGCAGACATCCGTTTCGCCCTCCCCAACAGTGAGATAAAAAGGGGCCGCAAAGAGCGATCGTCCGTCAAGATGGCGGGTCACTCCGAGAGCTTGGCAAAGGCGTCCCGGCCCCGCGCACAAGACGGTTTCCCTGGCTGTCCCGCGCCTGATCCGCATCGTTCCAAGGCCCGTTTGCGGCTCGATCGCTCGGAGCAATACCGCGCTTGCGTCCTCGCAGACGAAGTTGAGGCACCAATGCAAACCGTAAGACCGGTAGACGTAAGCGGTGCCGGCGGGGCCGAACATCGCGTTGTTCCGGGCAGTTTTTCCAACGTAACTATGAGAGGCGGGATCCTCCCGCCCGTAAGCTTCCGTTTCCACGATCTTGCCGCCGATCCCATTTACTTCCAGAATGACGCCAATCAAAGCCTCCGCGACGGAAACGGCATCGCGCCCAAAAAATGCTGGAGTGATCCTTTCCAGTTGGTTGGGGTCGTGTCGCATGTTTACTCGCTAATCTTTTGGACTGCTTCAAGGCGTGGCATTGTCGAAGGCGGCGTTCGGCTGGTGCCAGAACCGTCTCGATACTCGAATACGTAGGCCGTGGGGCCCTCATTGCCGGCCACAGCGGCAGGAGCGACTGCACCCATTGCTTCGGGCATCGGATTCATTCAGCGCCGTAGCGAAAGAGGCGGTTTGGACAGCAGCGCCTTGGCATGGGCGATAAGCGGCTTCGTCATCCAGGCCCATTCGATTTGGCCACGTCGGGTGATGGAATCACCGCCTCTTTTCCCGTGTGTACCTCACGCACAGGAAACTTCGATGCTAATGATCTGCACGAAGATCAACCTGCATTGCCTAGGAGTCCTAGGAAACAAGCGCCTGCTCTTTCGATCGCTCTTCCCAATGCGCCGACACCGCTTCGATACTCAGGTCCTTTCCCAGTCAGGTCGTAGGAAGAACACTACTCCGCGTCCTCCGACGGCCGCCCGGCTTCCCCGCGCGGCGCGGTGGATGGAGCAACAATGGTGCCAGTTTGATCATCCCCGGTTTGACTGTTGGGAGGCAGACGCTCATGTTCCGCAATCTCCCTACTTGCTTGCTCCCAATGCCGGCGCTCCTGGCCCTCGGGGCGCCCCTCACGCTCCCAAATCTCGTAAGCGCGTCGCCGGATGAGTTCGTCTTTATCGTTCATGTTCAAGTACCTCCCTGCAGCCGTTGATCACTGAACCGAATACCGTCGCGTTTGTTCCAGCGCAGGCACAAGGTTGCTAGGAATTCATCGGGCACCGCCTCAGACGAGGCGCCCGGGCATCCTTATCCAATATGTAATCGGGGGGCTGAAGGGGGTTTCGATGACCTTGACAGAGCCAGAGTTCCTAGGCCGTAATTTTTCGAGAATGCGGTATACTGGCTGAGCGAGTTCGGCTTCGATGGCTGCGGCTCGATGCCGTCCAGGCTTGGGGCGTGGACGTAGCCGGGGAGATCATACTCGATGGCGACTGGACGAAGCGCGCGCCCGTATCCTCCCACCACGGCGCAGTGCCCCCAACGTCAGTAACATCCCCGGGTGAGGCAATAGGCGGGGTCAAATCTTCATTTCGCTTGACACCTCTCGTCGTTGGAGACGAGGAGCGCAGGCGTGATGTGATCCCTTATCGACTGCCGCACAGGCCGACCAGGTTTTCATTCAGTTGGAACGACGATTTTCCTTACGCCATCCATAAGATCGCAACCGGCGAAACCGGCGGTCACTACCGGCCCGATGCTGAGGCGCCGTCGCGCAAACTGACCGCCCTATGGCATTTTTCGCGCATTTCCGGGTCCTGGTTACGATACACCCGTCTCTTCTGAGGATCCGCGGTCGGAGATGGCGGAGCACGAACGTGCCCGCCTCATCGACGATCTCGTGCTTATGCCGAGGGCGGTTAAGGACAGCCGGCTGGAAAACCAGCATCCATATCCCGCGCTAAAGAAGGGAATCTGGTGGCTCGAAATGCACTTCTTGGAGGCAATATTTTTCTGCTCATCTTGTTTTTCGTCGCAGGCACTCTCGTGCAGCGGGCGATGGGACAGGACACGATTACCCGAATGAAGCTCTGCTCGCTCAAACCTCCGCAGCACCATATCGCTCCCAGCATACAGCGGACCGGCCGCTCGTTTCTGCCGCCATTGGGAACCTTTGGCGACGGCAGCGATTGGATATTCGTTGTCCCGGCCTGGCGGGTCGAAGGGATGATGACCTTCGAGCCGAGGACGGCATTGACGGAAATGGCAATGGAGAAACGCGATGGCCGAGCAGCTTGATGAACGAGGCGAACCCGAGAGAACGACCCACGGCGCTAACCGGACGAGGTTCTCGGCGCGGGAAACCCGTCAGGCGGGAATGGGTGTCCGTGTTTTCCTGGTGCTTGCCGCAAGTCTTTTCCTGGCGCTGCTCGCATGGGGATTTGTAGAATGGAGCCAGCCCGACGCCAGTCAAACAGGATCGGTAGAGCCCTCACACCAGGCTCCGATGGAAAAGCCGCGGAGCACTGAACAACTTCCGAGCACCGAGAGCCCGCAAGGCACGGTTCCGACAGACCGCACCCCCACCCGGCAGTCAGGCTCGGGCGCGCCAAGGGAGAATTAACCCCAAACGATGCCAACAGGTAAATGGGACGAGGCCGCGCGGTTCCGCTCATAGTTGGATAGCCTTGAAGTGTCTGCGCCCCGGCCCGGGAGGGGGCCGGGCGAATCTTGCGGTTGCGGCGGAGGACGCGGACGTTGTGCCGGATAAGGTCATCGCGTCGTTGGATGCGGTCAAAGTCCTTCGAAGCTATGACGCGGTATTCGCCGTCAAGCTCGATCGAACGCGCAACTTCTCGGAACCAAGCACAGTGCACCTTGTTCTCCTCATGAAACGAGGAGCAAGGACATGAATCCTCACCGCCGCGGTCCGGGCGAGCGATTGCCGCCTGTACCACCGCCGAACGAGGGGCCGCGCCCGATCAGGGAGCCCGACTCCGAAGATATGCCGGATGAGAAGAGAACGCCAAATCCGGACGAGGTCCGGGAACCGCCCATTCACACCCATCACGGCTTTCGCACCGCGTCAAATGTCTTAATTCAGTCCATACGGGCTCTCGTCATGGATGGCCGCCAATAAATCGTGCAACCAGGCATCGAGGCCCTGAGACCTGCGCCTTGTCCCGGCTAGCGCGATAGCGCGCTCAAGCGTACGCTCAACGAGCAGGTCGGCGGCCTCGGGAGGCGCTCCGGCCATCAGGAGCCGCGCCCTGTAGCGCAGCCCCGGTATAAGTTCACAGATCGATTGATCGGTTAGTCCGACATATAGCGGCGCCAAGTTTGACAGATTTTGGAGGTGTTGCTCAAAGACAGCATTTACGAGATCCGACGCGCCTGCACACTTGCTTAACCGTGCGGCCGACCGGAACCGTTCGGGCACGCTCATGTCGTCGTAACCACTAAAAAAGACCACGGGTACCGATCTGAGCGCGAGTTCGTCCGCCACGGGAAAGATCAGCTCGCCATTGAGGTTGATATCCAGAACAGCAACTTGAACGTCGAAAGCCTGAGCAAGGCTCTTCAACGTTTCTTTTACTGTGGGCGTCGGGCCAATTATTGTCGCACCGGCCTTTTCGAGCCAAAGTGCGATATCATTTGCGACAAAAAATTCGTCCTCAGCAACTAACACCCGCAATTGCTGCAGGTCCGGCATCACAAGCCATCCTTTTGCATTCTGACCACCTCAGTGTTTCCGGCGCGAGGGCGTGCTGATCGATTTCGTCGCCTGCCGCTTGTCCAGGGCTCGTTGCAGCCTAATGGCAAGGATCAGCAATCGATCCGGTACGTCATCAACTGGCACCTCATCGCTCTCGACCGGTCGGGACGCCACACCGCCTACCAGCAACTCCTCGTTTTCATCCTCGGCTTTTTTTCCCGGTGCCATCGTCTCAAACCTTGGTTATCCGAATGCCGCTCTTTCGGTCGTCCTCGCCGCCTATGGCGGCGCTTAAGAAGGATACGCTGTCGACAGCGAGAAGCCAAGCTTCCAAGCCCCAGGACATCCTGCCCTGGCAAATGAGTCACGAAAAGTCAGCGAGCGTACCGGGCATCCGATGAATCCGAACGCCGCTCGCCGCTGTGGTCAGGGGCGCTCGAACGAATGCGGCTGTGCGACCTTATCAGGTGGGTTGCCGAGGGGCACGGTCACCGTCTTTGTCGTTGAGCGGACCCGTAAGTTGTTCTGAACGTGGGGAACTCCGGAGAACAATTCGGCACAATCTTCAGCCCGGTGTTTGGCCTGCCTGCTCGTTACTTCCCACGCAAGCGTCACCTCGCCGCTAGCAACCGCTACGTCGGAAGACATCGAGTCCCGACGGTCGCCGTAGCGGCATCCAATTGCTTCCTCGCGTTCATCCTCCTTGTCTAGCAGCTCTTCCGAGAGCTCCCACCTTCAAGACGCTGAAGCAGGTGCTCATGACGCCAGGACTTTAAAGCCGCTGCTGTGACCTCTCGCGTCGAAGAGACATCGTCACCGACCTTTGGCGTCAGGCGGTATGCAGCCGCTCCGGGAGCGCATTGGAACCAAATGCTCTAAAACGGGTTTGAGGGAACAACTAGGAGAGCTGATCATGAAGAGAACCGTCATGGCGAGCTTGCTGGCGAGCCTGTCTTTCGGCGGCGGCGCAGTTGCGCAAACTGCAACAGTCATCGTACCGGGCGAAGCTCAAACCTACCTACTTGAGCAGAGCAGCCCTTCGGACGTGTATCAAGGCGACATCGCTGTAGCCACCCGTCTGCCTGATACCGTCGAAATCCAAACGTTTCCTGATCAGCCGGACAATGGATATGTCGTTCAAACGACCAAGGGGTGATGATCAATCAGCCCCCGCTCGGCAGGTACGGGAGCAAACCGACGAAAACGACTTTATCGCTGTGTAAGGAGACCGCAAAATGCTTGGAACCGTACTTCTAGTCATTCTCATCCTGCTGCTCATCGGCGCTTTTCCGGCCTGGCCCCATTCATCCGGCTGGGGTTACGGTCCGTCTGGCGTTCTGGGTGTGGTGGTGGTCGTTCTTGTGATCCTCCTTCTGATGGGACGGATCTGATTGAGCCGGCGGGAAAGTCCGCAGGTAGGCGATGGCGCCGACCTCATCTACGTCTCCGACACTGAACCGGGTTACACCCGGTTTCGTTCCTCAAGCGGCTTTGTCTATCGGCGTCCGAACGGTGAACAGCTAAAAGATTCCCGCGTTCTTGCCCGTATCCAAGCGCTTGGCTTGCCCCCAGCGTACGAGAACGTCTGGATCTGCATGCAGGCAAACGGTCATCTGCAGGCGACAGGTTATGATGCGCGTGGTCGAAAGCAATATCGATATCACCAAGCATGGCAGGAGATGCGAAGCAACGCCAAATACAGCCAGCTTCCAGCTTTTGCTAAAACGCTCCCCCGCCTGCGACGCCGGATCCGCAAGCATATGGAGGGGCCTGTGGACGACCCTTTCACCGTACTTGCTGCTCTTGCGGCGCTGCTCGACCACGCGCCCCTTCGCATCGGAAACTCGACATACGTGAAGGAGAACGGGAGCTATGGCGCCGCAACGCTTCTCAAGCGCCACCTCAAGATTACCGACGATAGCATCGAGCTCAACTTCAAGGGCAAGGGCGGGAAACGTATCCGAAGACGGCTGAGAAATCCGCGACTGCAACGCTTACTTGAGGGAATCGCCGAACTCCCGGGCCGCCAGCTCTTCGTATCCGTGGGGCAAGATGGAAAACCCGAGCCAATCGAGTCGGGGCGCTTTAACCGCTATCTCGCAGAGATCAGCGGGGCGCCAATTTCGGCCAAAACGTTCAGAACTTGGGCTGGGAGCGTTGCCGCATATTCTGCCGCTCGCCAAGCATTCGCTCAGGGTCGACGCCCGACGATCAAAGAAATGTGCAACGCGGCGGCAGAGGCGCTGCACAACACGCCGGCCGTTTGCCGTAAGAGCTACGTGCATCCGGCAGTCCTCGCTCTTGCGCAAGCCGAGCAGAAAATCCCGCGGGTAAGGCCAAACGCAAAAGCCGTACCCGGACTTCGCGCCGACGAAATGCAGTTCCTGCGCTTTCTTAATTGGCTCGCCCGGCACGCACAGGGTTAGGGCTGTCCATTGTGCCTAAGTCTGCGGATAATAGCAGCATCCTCAGATTTCCAAAGCTCGCCGCAGAGTGTGGTCGATCAGCTTCTGCACCAGAAAGCCCATTTTGCGGTACCCTCTGTTCGCGATACCGGTGAGTGCATCTTCTTGGCTCGCAATATCGCAAGCCGCGGCAGTACCTCCCCCTCTTCTGCTGCACCTTCGGACCGCCGTCAGCCAACGCCGGTTTGTCGGCTAGGCTACCCCAGTCGCGACCTTCGAGGCCAGTGAGGATGCTCTCGATCAATTTCGCTCAACGACGACAATATCCGGACTGCGTGCGTGCTAACGTCGACGACGACGAGGCGACGAAACTTCGCTGCCAACCGCCCTTTCGGTAGATGGTTCCTAATTCGGGGAAGCCGCGGCGCAAATCGCTGGAACGAAACTGTGGTTTGTATGTTCGGCTGGCCGAGGAGTGCACGGAGATGCGCATGGACACGTCGGCGCGAGATGTCAGCCGCACAACACACCGGATTCCGATGCAGACGGCGTCGTCTGGCCGGAGAAACCGTTTGGCTCGGTCAAAGCTGATGACTGAGTGAGCTCGGCTTTAGATCGACGGCATCACAGTCGGCCAACGAATGCTCAGCGCTTGTAACCGGAAAACGCAAGAAGCGTGTCCGCCTACAATCTCATCGGGCAAGGTTCACCCAATGCACGGACCGCGCCGACGGAAGGTAGATGGGATCTCGGCTCGCCGGCACCTCTTCGATAAAGGAGGTTGAAAAATGCCCATGCTATTACGTTTTCTCATCTGGCATTTGTCGTCTGGATTTGCACTGGGAGCCCTCACCGCACTGGTAATCGCCGTTAGCTTCCCGCACGCGCTCGGTCATGATCGTGCGATCGAGCCCGTTGCTCTTTTCCTTCAGATATATGCCTTCGGGGCGTCGTTTGCTCTCGGCAGCCTCGGCACCGCGCTCATGGGAAAGATCGATTGATTTCGTGGCGCCGAGCCGAGTATCGTCGCGTTTAGCGACGCCCAGTCCTGGTTCGAGTATTTTCCGAACCGGCGATTGTAGTTTCGACGCTGATGCTTGTGTTGCAGTGGATATTCTTGCGCCATCGCGGCTCGCCCAAAACAAAGAAGGTCGACGCGGCAAACCATCAGATCACAAAAGACTAGCTGTTACGCGGGTGGGGGCGAAGGGCGCATCGGCCCTCCGCCTAGTATATCGTAAGTTAAGCTGCAGCCTTAATATTTGCAGCGGACAAAGCCAACTTGCTCAAAGCCTTGTCAGTCGCACCCTCTTCCTGAAGGGTCTGATCGAGCAAGGCGACGGCGGCGTCCAACCCAAGCTGCTTGGCCCAGGTCTTCAGGGTACCATATCTCGCAATCTCATAGTGTTCGACCGCCTGGGCCGCAGATATCAGCCCGGCGTCAAGGGCCGGACTTCCTTTGAACTCCTCGATGATTTCTTCGCCTTCGGCAATCAGGCCTTGAATAGCTTCACAGGTTTTACCCTGTGCGCGCTTGCCGATGATCTCGAAGACCTGTTGCAAACGCTCCACGTGGCCTTCCGTTTCATCGCGATGCTTTTCGAAAGCGGCCTTGCTATCAGGGGATTGCGCAGCCCGCGCCATTTTAGGCAGTGCCTTTAGTATCTGCCGTTCGGCGTAGTAAATGTCCTTCAACGTTTCGTGAAACAGCATGTCTAAAGTCTTCTCCGGCATGGCAACCTCCTTCGCCTTGGTGGGGAGCGGTTCTAACACCGTCCGGCTTCAAAGGTTCCGCAGTGGAACAAAATGCACGAGTCGCTCTTTGAGGGGTTTACGCAAACCTCAAAGCCGGGTGATCCGCCAAACAAAGGATACGTCGGCGATCACGGGGACCAAGTCGAAGGAGAAGTCGTCGCGGCAGTTCGCATGGCTCTTCGCGCGATAGAGGAGCGCATAACACTCTGCGAAAAATGGCTGACGATGCGCGCGGCAGTGACCGTACTGCCGCCGCGAGAGCCAGTAAATCGGCGGGCGGAAGAGAGAGCAGGGATGCCGCGGCTTTGCGGCATGGATTGGACCAGGAGTTTGCACCGATCCGGCGTGATCACAACTTAAAGGCGCCTGGAACAATACTCACGGCTGCGGGTTCAATGCCCAGATGATTCGTTTCGGCCGTCGGGGAGAAACATATGCTAAAGTGGGCTATTATATTTTTTGTAATCTCGGTCGTAGCAGGCTTGCTTGGCTTCTCGGGTGTTTCTGCAGCAAGTGCTGGTATAGCGAAGATCCTCTTTTACGTCGCTCTGGCGATATTCGTGCTGTTTCTCGTCCTTGCCTTCATGGCAGGAAGCATTGCCTTCTAGCGCGAAGGTTCTGCGCCGAGGACGGCGCAGACCTTGCCCTGAGACCTGAAGATTGCGAATTTGGCTGTTACTCGGCGCGATCCGGCTATTTTTCGTCAAAGCCCACGGAGTATCATGGCCCGGCGCCTGACGATGGCCTATCCTTGGACCCGTCACGCAGTTGTTTTGCGCTTGCAACGCCGCTGCTTTTCCGTCCGCCTGCGAAGGAGCGCATTTGCCCTTCGCTTCATTTTTTTGTCTTCAACGCATCGGACGGACGCTCCGGTTCTCGGTTGTTTTCGCCCACAGCGTCGCGATCGGAATCTGGTCCGTCTTTCGCTGGGAGATACCCCCGAGGTCTGCTCTCGTCAGGGCCTTCCCGACGAGGAGACTGGTCGGTGGTGCCCGGCGCACCGTTTTTCGGTTTGTCAATGCTCATATGCAACTCCTCTCCTCCCACCCAACCAGAAAGCGGCGCACAGGTTCCGTGCCACGGCCTCCCGTGGGACAAATCAGGTTTCACGACGAGAAGCGCGGTCTCCCCGCCTCAACAGAAACTGCGCCCGCTTGCCGGACACTTTCGAAAAAACCGCTGCGCTGAAGTGAAGGACCGATTCCCGCAGGGAAGCCTCTGTAACTCGTCCAGCATCCTCAGTTGATAATCTGAACGACACTACGAGTGCCAGTGTCCAGCACCGCGCGGTTGCCGACTACGACGTAGCGATACTTGATGTCTGGCCTCCGATGTTGAACTCACGTTCCGGCGTCGCCGCTTAGCTATTGGCCCTACGGCGAGTAGGCTGCCGGCCTTAAGATCCTCCTGATCACCAGTCGCGACCAAATCGCTTGCAAGGACCCTGCTTTTCGTCGGCCATCAGATCATCAGCATTTGACAAGTCCCATCCTTACTCCAATTCAGGAAGATGAGCTTGAGTGAAGTCGTGCGCGGCAAGGCGCATCGGGCAACAGCACGGGTTAAACGGTTCTTCGGCGAGAAACGGCGGCGCCCAAGCAGCCCCGTATCCTCGATGCGTAGCTTCTGGGGGCTGTTGCTCGCTTACTGGCTCTCTAATCGCTGGAGAGACGCTTGGGGCCTGACCATTCTCATCCTGCTGCTTACCGGATTGTCGGCTCAGGCAAGCGTATGGTTCGCGCTGACCTCAGGCGAATTGGTCAATCGGATCGCGAATTTCCACCACCCTACGGTACCGACAACGCCTGCGTCGCTTCTAAAGACCGCAGCGACGCTTGCTGCGATCGCGATCACAAGGGACGCGGGGTTTACTGCGGTCCGTCACTTCCTTTCGACCAGCCTACACCGAAAATGGCGCCAGTGGTTGGATGAACGCTTCAATCAGGCACTTCTCGATTCCAGTCACACCCACTTCCACTTGCAACAAAATGGCTTTGGTGGAGCGGGTGAAGGGAACACGTCATCGCCGGACAACATCGATCAGCGGGTGCAGGAAGCAATAAAGGGCATGACCGGCGGTGCAATCGGTCTGGGCATCGGCATCGCCGGGGTGGTGCTATCGCTCGCGTTCGTTGGCGGTAAGCTGATCGAAACGTCGAGCCCGATCCGAGGGCTTGACGTTCTTGGGGGCTACGGCAGCGCCTTCCTGACGCTGCTGGCGATTGCGATCTACGTGCCCCTCAACACATTCATTGCGGCCAAGCTGGGAGGTATCCTTCAGGGGCTGTCTATCCGCATTCAATCGGCGGAAGGCAGTTATCGCAGCGAACTCAACCAGTTCTTGCGCCGCAGTTTTCACGTTGCGGTTATCAGAGGGGAGCCCGCGCAAAAGGCGCTCAATGTGCGCCGGTATCAAGATATTGACCACACATGGGCGAGGCTCAATCGGATTACTGCCGGCTATATGGGCTTTGAGCTGGTGCATAGTTTCATCGGCTCACGCATCGTGGCCTACGCGCCGGGCCTGCTTCCCTATGTCGACAAGACCATCAGCCTACAAGACTATGTCACCGGTGCCGAACTAGCGACGGCCCTCATCAACGATTGCTCATGGTTTATTCATGCGATGCCTGACATCGCGACACTGCGGGCGGACGCGCGGCGCATAACAGAGCTTGCGGAAGCGATAGAAACGGTGCAGCGACCACAAGACTACTATGCTCAAAGTGGACCCGCCGCGTTTGAATATACCATAGCGGAAGCCGTAGAAGGCGGCTTGACCATCCATTCGGTCGAGCTCCTCCATACTGGTGAGGACGAGCCCTTTTTGACCGCCATCGAACTCAATTTCGCTCCGGGCGAGTGGACTTTGGTGATGGGTGAATCGGGGAGTGGAAAGACCTCACTTCTCAAGGCGATAAACGGTCTTTGGCCGCACGGTCGGGGCAAGATCACGTTGCCGGACGGTTTGCGAACTCTCTTTGCGGCCCAGGAGGTCAAACTACAGGGCGTTTGCCTGAAGGATCTCGTCTGTCTTCCGGATGACGCCCGTGAGCATAAGGACGCTGCGGTTTCCACGGCGCTTGAAGAAGCGGGGCTCCATGAAATTTCTGGGGAGCTCTTTGATGAAGGACGCGAGGGGCAGCAGTGGGACAAGCTGTTGTCCGGGGGTGAAAAGCAGAAGCTTGTTCTTGCGAAAGTCCTGTTGCTGAAGCCGGGTTTGCTCTTCCTTGACGAGGCAACAAGCGCTCTTGATGGGCAGGCGGTGCAAGCGTTTTATCAAGCGATCAAAGAGATTTGCCCGGAGGCGACGGTTATTGCCATTATGCACGATACCTCCTCGATCCAATCGGAGGGCGGAATTGATTTCTTCGATAGCGTGCTGGTGATTGAAGGAGGCATTGCTGAAAAGATGTCTATTTCGGCGTGGCGTTCTGCGCAGACGAACGCCCCACTTCGGTGATGCGGCAAGGCGTCGGCGGCACGTGACCATCGTGGCGAACCCGTGTCTCTCAACTACCAAAGCGATGGTTGGAACAATGCTTCCCGCTAGACGTTCTGTGCCGAACCGGAGTCAACGCAAATGCAAACCATCATTTGGGATAATCCTGTCAGGATTGGCGTGAATGGCGAGCGGTGTATCCACGGACCACACGATGCCCTGCAATATCTGAATGAGTTGCCCCAGGGCGGATGGTTCTATGAACGCGCAAGGAATCGCTGCCATGGCGCATTAGAGCGCGGCGAAGCGCTGGATCTGTCACGGAAAGCCTTCATTGGCGCAGCGATTGAAGGTTCATTCCCGATCCTCGAGGACGACGTTCCTGCTATTCGAGAACCCTAATCACGGGTGACGGCGATTTTGCCCCTCGCCATCGACGCTAGCTCTTCCCATCCCTCGCGCGCAATTGACCTGAGGTCATTGACCACCTGAACATCGCGAACTGACCGATGAGTGCTTTGCCTGGCGGCAAACAACGGTCGCGCGAAGATGCCGAGCCAGTATACGGTTGGTGGCAGTTGACGATTTCCGGAGGTTTTCCCGTCAATAATTGACGGTTCCCTCCTCACCCCGGCTGCAACGCGCTCGTGCGGAATGTAACCGTTACGTTCTTCAGTAGTACGATATATTCGACATAATGCTGACGAAGAGCGAACCTGGGGAAATACTGTGTGGTTTAAGCGGCTCTTGAAATGGGCCAATCGAGAATGTGACGAAAGGAGTCAAACATGAGCAAGCGGCAGCCCAAACAAAGCGGCTGGCAAACTACGCGGGACCTGGAGTGTTGAGGAATCCAGGTTGGAACAAGCAAAGGAGTGGCTGGAGTCGCTGGGCTCTGGTTGTTCTGACTGTTCCGCCGGCGATTCTGCTAGCCGTGGCAGCCGCATGGGCCTCGCTTGCATTGTGGTATCGTCTTCCCGTTTCCGAATTCACAAGAGGTTTTATCGCCGGGCTCTTTGCACTTGTCGGGCTTTTGACGGTCGCCGCGCTGTTTGGCCGCTGGCGTCTCAAAGCTCTCCTGGTATTTGCAGTTGCGTTCGCAGTTGTCTTGATTTGGTGGAGGACGATCAAACCCGTCGAAGACGGTTCGTGGGCACCTGATGTTGCACGACAGGTTACAGGCGAATTTCACGGCGACCTGCTAACACTAACCAATGTTCGCAACTTCGAATGGCACAGCAGCACGGAATTCGTCGAACGGTGGACCACGCGGACCTACGATATGAGGAAGCTCCGAACAGTCGACCTGTTCATGTCCTATTGGGCGGGGCCAGAGATTGCCCATGTAATATTCAGCTTTGGATTTGAAGGCGGCGAGCAGCTCCCGTGGTCGGTCGAAGTCCGTCGGCGGGTTGGCGGCGCGTTCTCGCCGCTCGCAGATTTGTTCAAGAGCAATCCTTTGGTGATCATCGCAGCCGACGAACGGGACGTGGTGGGCGTCCGGTCAAATTTCCGCAGCGAGGATGTTCAAATCTATCGCCTGAAGGCGTCACCTGACCAGGCGCGTGCGCTTCTGCGCGAGTATGTTACAGACGCCAACGCTCTTGCCACAACGCCGCTCTTCTACAACTCGCTTACGACCAACTGCACGACGACGGTTGTCAAGATGATGCGCGTTGTAGGAGACTCGATCCCGTTCGACTGGCGTCTCATCGTCAACGGGTATCTTCCCGACTACGCTTATGATCGGGGGGCGGTCGATACGTCAGTGTCGCTCGCAGAACTCAGAAATGCCAGTCATATCGGCCAACGTGCTCGGGACGACGGGTTGTCGCCAAATTTCTCAAAGGCAATAAGACTCGGCGTGCCTTCGCCAGTGCCGCAGGGCTCGCCTTGAAGACGGCGAACGGTCATCAGGGAGCTCATCAGCAATCCGCAACAGCCTGTTTCATTCTTCGCTACGTGCGCATGTCAGTCTTCTGATGGAGTTTCTTCCCCGAGCCAACTGGGCGTGAGCCTTGCCCCGCCTTCCCCGGCGGGGTTTTCTTTTGGACGATTTTGCGGGGCGCGCCAGCCTGGAACATATGGTGTTCCCTACGCCCCAACAAACTCCATGACCTCAAAAGCAAAAGCGCCCGCAGGAGATGCAGGCGCTTGGCAATTCTTCAGTCTTTAAGATCGCCTTAGCGGGCGAAGGCCGTACGTGCGACGCGGTCGATGTCGGCGCGTTCGATGCCGAGGTCGCGAAGTTCGCGGTTCGACAATGGGCTTTCGAAGCCTGGCTGCCAGTCCGTGGCGCCTCGTTTCGCTTCGATGAACACCTTATAGCTCAGGCTTTCCGTAAGTTGCAGCGCTGAAAACTCAGCGCTCCCATGTGGGAAATGCATAGGCGGTCGCCAGCCGACGGTTCAGCTGCGATGGCCATGAACCATCATGAGAGCTGTGCGTTACATGTCAGATCGTGAGGTAAAGAACATGGCGCGAACTTTTAGAAGCCAAAGCCACCGGGCGAACCTACTCCATCTTGCACTCGCGGTGCTCGCAATGCTGTTCATCGCAGCGATAGTGGCACTGCTTTAGGCTCGTGCAGGACGCCATTTGCCGCCACGTATCGGCGCCACACATTGGCCCGGCATGTGTCGCTGAGGCCGATTACGACAATACCAGTTTAAAACCTATGAAAAATTTTGCATAAGGGGTCATCCGGAAAGGTGATCCCCATGAACGATCAGACAACGCTCGAGTTTCTTGCCAGCCAAATGTCGGGCGACAGCGGCGAGCCGCTCTATCGCCGCCTTGAAGAGGCGATCAAACAGGCCATCAGCGCCTCGACGCTCCGCCGCGGTTCGGTCATCCCCAGCGAGCGGGACTTGAGCGAGGGCCTTTCGATTTCGCGCGTGACGGTGCGCAAGGCGATCGAAGGGCTCGTCGCTGATGGCCTGCTTGACCGCCGCCAGGGGGCAAAGACCGTTGTTTCATCACGTGTCGAGAAATCCCTGGCCACGATGACGAGCTTCTCCGAAGATATGCGCTCGCGCGGGCTGGAACCCGGTTGCACCTGGATCTCACGTGAAATCAGCCGCCCGTCACCCGCTGAAATGATGGCGCTTGGCATTCCGGCGGGAGAAAAAATCGTACGCCTTAGACGATTGAGGACGGCCAACGACACGCCGATCGCGATCGAAACGGCATCGCTTCCCGCCCGCTTTGTGCCGGATCCGGACGCCATCGGCGCGTCCTTGTACGAATATCTCGCAGCCCACGGCGCTTTGCCTGTCCGGGCACTGCAGCGCATGCAGGCAAAGCCTGCAAGCGATGAAGAGCGACGCCTGCTCGCAACGCCCGAAGACACGAGCCTGCTCGTCATGGAGCGGCGCTGTTTCCTGGCCGATGGGCAAATTGTCGAATTCACCCAGACCAAGTACCGGGGTGACGTCTACGACTTCGTTATCGAGCTGATGAGGTAATACCAGTATAATTCCTGTTGCAATCTGGTCTTACACTGTTACCGTGAGGCCTCCATTGGGAGAGCCTGCGTGACCTTCGACATCCATAGCCTCAAGCACGGTCTGATCGTTTCTTGCCAACCGGTGAAAGGCGGCGTCATGGACAATGCCGCCATGGTTGTCGGTTTCGCCTTGGCCGCGCTCGACGGCGGCGCAACCGCCCTTCGCATCGAATCTGCAGACTATGTTCGCGCCGTGCGCCAGGCGACCGATCGGCCAATTATCGGCCTCGTCAAACGCGACCTGGAGACATCGCCGATCCGCATCACCCCCTTTGTCGAGGACGTCGATGCTCTGGCGGCAGCCGGCGCCGATATCATCGCCTATGATGCCACTGCTCGCGAACGGCCGGTTGCGACCAGGACGCTGATCGAGCGCATTCACGCCGGCGGCAAGATCGCCATGGCGGATTGCTCTGTTTTCGCCGACGCCGAGCGCGCGCTTGCCGAAGGTGCCGAGATCGTCGGCTCAACCCTTGCTGGCTACACCGGACCGGTCGAGCCGAGCGAGCCGGACTTCGCGCTCATCGCCGCCATGCGCGGCCTCACCCCTCACGTGGTTGCCGAAGGCTGTGTGCGCACGCCCGAACAGGCCGCTCAGGCGCTGCAGGCGGGGGCCTTCACTGTCGTCGTCGGTTCCGCGATCACGCGTCCCGAACATGTGACGGCGTGGTTCCGGCAGGCGCTCGATCAAACGCTTGCCGGAAGCGAGGCTTGATCATGACTGAGCCCCGGACCGTTCTTTCGATCGATGTCGGCGGCACGAAGATGCTGGCTGCCCTTATCCGGGGAACAGAGATCGTTGACACGCACCGGATGCCGACGCCCCGCCAAGGCGACCCGACCCAGTGGCTCGCCGCACTCTTCGGTGCGATCGCGTCCTGGCGCGGTGCGTACGGCTCGGTCGGCGCCGCGGTCACTGGCATTGTCGATAACGGCCAATGGTCAGCGCTCAACCGCAACACACTCGCCATACCTGATCGGTTTCCGCTGACAGCGACGATCGAACGACTGGCTGACGTGCCGGTACTGGCTGCAAACGACGCCCATGCGGCCGCCTGGGGTGAATACGCCTTTGGCGCAGGCAACCGCGAAGACATGGTCTTCCTGACGATCTCCACCGGCATCGGCGGCGGCATCGTCCTGAACGGGCGTCTGCTCGAGGGCCTCGCCGGACACTTCGGCCAATCGCGTAGTGCCGAATGGGCTGATGATGTGCTCGAAGATCGCGTGTCCGGCCACTGGATCGCCAGGGAGGCATCCCCCCACCAATCCGGCGCCACCGCGCGCGACGTCTTTGCCGCGGCCCGAAATGCCGATGACTGGGCCAGGCGCATCATCGAAACATCCGCGGGGCGAACCGCGCTGCTCTGCCGCAACATCCAGCTCACGTTGGACCCGAAACGCATCGTCATCGGCGGCAGCATCGGCCTGGCCGAAGGCTATCTCGCCGCCGTCGAACGCGCACTGGAACCGGTGCCGCCACGCCTTCGACCAGCGCTACACGCCGCCGCCCTTGGGGAGAATGCAGGGGTGATCGGCGTTGCTAATCTTGCAGAGTGTCAACAAAACTTGAGGGAGAACCAAAAATGACATTTGCGACAACGAAAAGACGTGCGCTGCTCGCCGCAGCGGGTATTGCGAGCCTGCTGGCGGCCACGCCGGCCCTTGCGGAAGTAACGGTGCTCGGCTGGCCGGGCGGCCCGGAAGAAACGGCACTGCGGGCTGCCGCCGACGCCTACAACGCCAAGTCAGACGTTGCCGAGAACGACAAGGTCGAACTTCTGTTCTTCAACCGAGACGGCTTCTGGGACAAGCTGCAGGCCGATCTCGCCGCTGGCTCGAAGGCCTTCGACCTCAACCTGCTCGCTACCTATTCGATCGGCCGTTACGCGCCGTTCATGGAGCCGGTCGAACTTTCGGGCGAAGCCAAGGCGGTCTATGGCGATTCCGTACTGTCGACCATGCAGTACCAGGGCAAGCAATATGGCGTGCCAACCGATCTCTCGCTTCACTTCATGTATTTCCGCAAGGACCTGATCGAGGCCCTGCTGAAAGATGACGCCGGCAAGGCGAAATATGCCGAGATCTCGGAGAAGTATCTCGGCAAGAAGCTGGAGCCCAAGATCCCGGACGAGTGGACCTGGGACGATTACGCCGCCACCGCGCTCTACTTCACTCAGGCGGTCAACCCGGACAGCCCGACCCGCTACGGCACGGTGCTGCAGCTCAAGAACCTTCTCTTCAACATCATGGTCTGGCAGTCGGTACCACGCGCCTATGGTGCGAACTGGATGGACGACAGCGGCAAGATCACCGTGAACTCCGATGCCTATCGAAAGGGCCTCGAGATCTACAAGCTGCTCTACGACAATGGCGCATCACCGAAGGACTCACTGTCTTACGAATTTGCCGAGGCGAATGCCGCCTTTGCGTCTGGCCAAGTGGCCGCAATGCTGCAATGGAATGCGGCAGCCGGCGACCTGACGAGCAAGGAGAAATCCCCTGCTGTGGCAGACGTGACCGAAACGGTCGCACCACCTGCAGGTCCTCAAGGGCGCTTCACCCATATCCACGGCCTCGGTTTCGGCCTCAACAAGAATGCCGAAAACAAGGAGGGTGCGGCCAAGTTCGTGAAGTGGCTGTCTTCCAAGGAAGCCGCGCTGATCTACGCCAAAAACAACGGCGCACCAGCCCTGACGCCGGAAGTGGTCGTCGAGGTCGCCGATTCCCGGCCTGATCTCGTCAAGCTCGGCGAATTCGCCGGCAAGTACGGTTACGTCATGAACGGTGCTACGTCAGCCAAGGCGCTGTCGGTCTACGAACTGCAGGCCAAGGAGTTCACCGGCTACTGGTCCGGCCAGCAATCGATCGAGGATGCGCTCGCTAACACCGAAAAGGGCATGGCAGACCTGCTGAAGTAAGTGAAAGGGTTGCGGCGTCCTCCAGGAGGCCGCAGCCCTCAACGACAAGCGGGTACCGGGGAATCTTTCTCCACCCCACTTGCCAGTGCTCCGCACGGGATCCAGGTGCGCCGCGTCCGCGGTGCCAAAGAGCCATCCAGCTCAAGGATTTGGGCTGGCTAGATCTCCTGTAACAGGCACTGGGAAGTGGACCGAGGAAACACCTTGCGTCCCCTTGCCCGACCGACAACAGACACAGATCGGTGCCATGACGATAGCCAGACCGCAATCCAATGCCCCTGAGTTCCGGCTGCTCGCCACGCCGCTCGTCCTCTTCCTGCTCGTTTTCCTGGGCTTCCCGGCCCTCGTCAATCTGATCTATTCGGTCTCCGAGGTCTCCTTCGAGACGCTACGCCAGCCGACGTTTACCGGGCTCAAGAACTTTCTCTCGGTCTGGAGCGATGCGGCTTTCTGGCAGGCGAGCTGGTTCTCGCTGCGCTTCGGCCTCTTGACCGCTATTCTCGAATGCCTGCTCGGGCTGTCGCTGGCGATCTTCCTGTCGCCGCTCATCGAAAAACGGAGCTGGCTGATGGCGATCCTGATGCTGCCGCTCATGGTCGCGCCGGCACTGGTCGGCCTGATGTACCGCCTTGTCTTGCACGAATTCGTCGGGCCGGTACCTTATTATCTCTGGACCTATTTCGGCGCCAGCATCTCGTTCCTTGGGCCCGGCTCCGCCTTCTGGACCCTGGTCGTCGTTGAGACGTTGCAGTGGACACCATTCACGCTGCTGCTTTTCTACATGGCTTATCAGGCGATCCCTTCCGAGATTGCCGAAGCATCCGCAATGGACGGGGCGCGAAGCCTGCAGCGCCTGTGGTTCATCGAACTGCCGATGATGGGCCCTACGATCGCGGCCGCGTTGCTTATCCGCTTCATCGACGGCTTCCGGGTCTTTGACAACGTCTATGTGTTGACCGGGAGCGGTCCCGGCGGATCGACGGCATCGCTGTCGATCTACATCTATGAGGCCTTCTTCAAGCAGGGCGCCATCGGCAAGGCGGTTGCCGCCTCAGTCGTCCTGTTCGTCGCCTCCTTCGCCGTGCTTTATGGCCTCAATGCTCTCGCCAGCCGGCGGAAAGGAGCCAAGCGATGATGTCAGCACTCCGTTGGTTCGTTTTCGCTGTTGCCGCCATCGGCTTGAACTTTCCGGTGCTGGTGACGCTTTCCACCTCGTTCAAGAGTGCGCGCGAGCTTTCCGGCAACCCCGGTCTCTGGGTCCAGGCCCCGACATTTGAGAACTACCGCGCCGTGTTCGAGGTCTCCGATCGGCTGAACATCTTCCTCTATCTGTTCAACAGCCTTGCTGTGGCGCTGATGGGAACGGTACTTGCCGTGGCGCTGGCGCTCCCCGCAGCCTACGCGATTGCCCGCGGCAAGATTGGCGAACGCACACTCCTGCCCTTTATTGTCAACCTGCGCGCCGTGCCGCTGATCATCTTCGCCATCCCGCTCTACATGATGTTCCAGTGGCTTGCGCTGCTTGATACGCGCCTGGGGCTGGGGCTGATCCTGACGATCGTCAACCTGCCGCTTGCGCTCGTCATCCTCGTCAACGCCATCCGTGACCTGCCCGCGGAACTCGACGAGGCTGCCCTCATGGATGGTGCAAACCGCACGCAGATCCTCATCAAGGTCGTGATGCCGCTCTGCCGGCCGGCGATCGTCACCAGCCTGATCTTCGGCTTCATCACCGCGTGGAACGAATTCCTCTTCGGCCTGATGCTGACGACCTCCAAGGCAGTTCCGGTCACGGTCGGCGCATCCTTCTTTTTTGCCGCAAGCGGCGGCGGTGTGCAGTGGGGCGTAGCATCGGCAGTGATGGTCGTCGGCGCTTTGCCGCCAATGCTGCTCGGCCTCGTGATGTACCGCCAGATCAGTGGATCGATGACCGCCGGCGCGGTCAAGGGTTGATATTCCAGGAGACACGCATGGGAACGATTTCGCTCAGGAAAGCCGGAAAGCGCTACGGCGCAGTTGAGATCATCCGGGAGCTCGACCTTGAGATCGCCGACGGTGAATTCGTCGTCATCGTCGGGCCCTCCGGCTGCGGCAAGTCAACGCTGTTGCGCATGATCGCGGGTCTCGAGGCAACGACCGACGGCCAGATTTTGATCAATGGGCGGGATGCGACGTCCGCTTCGCCGGTCGATCGTCAGCTCGCCATGGTCTTCCAGTCCTATGCGCTCTATCCGCACATGACGGTGCGGCAGAACATGGGCTTCGGCCTGAGGCTCGCCAAGGTGCCGTCGGCGACCGCAAGGGCCAAGATCGAGGCAGCGGCGGAAACGCTGAAGCTCACGCCCCTTCTGGACCGCTATCCGAAGGAGCTCTCGGGCGGCCAGCGCCAGCGAGTCGCAATCGGGCGGGCAATTGTGCGCGAGCCGGTCGGCTTTCTCTTTGACGAGCCGCTTTCAAACCTCGATGCGGCGCTGCGCGTCGATATGCGACTTGAGATCGCCAAGCTGCATCGCACGCTTGGCGCCACCATGATCTATGTGACCCATGACCAGGTGGAGGCGATGACGCTGGCCGACCGGATCGTCGTGATGAAGGACGGGCGGATCATGCAGCAGGGTAGCCCGAGAGACCTCTACGAAAAGCCGGCGAACCTTTTCGTCGCGCAGTTCATCGGCAGCCCAAAGATGAACCTCCTGCCATGCCGGCGCGACCAGGGCGGCCGCCTCGACCTGAGCGGCGAAGGCGATCTAGCGCTTCCCATGCCAGGGACGGTCGAACCCGAGAAACTGGGCGCAAGGCCCGAGCACTTGGCGCTGGTTGCTCCGGAAACTGGGCATTGCCGCGGCGTCATCGAGGCGAGCGAGTATCTCGGCGGCAATATGAGCGTCTTCGTTCGCGCCGGCCGGCTCGGCCTGATCAATGTCAGCGCACCGGCCGACACACCTTTCCGCGTTGGCGAAGCCGTCGGGATCCGGATCGACGAGAGCCGGTCCTCGCTGTTCGATGGTACGGGCGCAGCAATTGGTGCCTGACACTGGGGGATCCCTCGAAGGCCTTTGAGCTAGGCAGGCGCTCAAGCGATCGGCGGCGTTCAGATGGCAAAAATCGGTTCATTGGCCGATTTCACATCAAACGCTGTGGACCCTGGCAGGCGAAAGAAAAGCCTTCGATTGACCCAACAGCAAGCATGCACATTGGGGAACAGTTAAAACTTGTCGGTCGGACAGCCGACCGTGCGATTTCACATAGATACCCAGCAATCATGAGCGATAATGGTACCGAATGCCGACGAGCAACAGGGTCGTCCTGGCCGGGATGGCCCAGCGAAGTGCTCGTCGCTGTAGCGCTGAATGAAAGCCGATGAAATGTCGCGAAAGTATCTAGCACTCCAGGCCGACGGCGCCGTTGGAAAGATGGAGTTGAACCAAGAGATCGCGGCCGCGCTCGAAAGGTTGCCGGATGATCCTTCGCTCTACTTCGATCTTGGAGAAGCACATCTGCTTATTCCGCTCGAGCAGCTTGTTAACGCGCGAATGCGCGAACGAGGCATCATCAGCGCGAACCGCTATATGCTTGCGTCGGCGCGCGGCAAGCAGGAGAAGCGAAAACCCCTCACTGTACACGCCCTTGGCAACGGGCTGTGGCTCGTGGTGGACGGGAATTCAACGCTGCTCAATGCTCGTCATTCCAATTGGCGGGCTGTACCTTGCACCACGGTTGACAAACCGACGTGGGATCCGAGCTCAGCCTGACGATCACAAGTGCAGACGTAGATCCGGGTCGCGGGGTTGGCGCCTACGGAGCCAGCGCAGGTGCCTGGTGCGCCACCCCATCCTGAATAGCGCGTTCTTCCGCTGGCAGCGCCAGCAGATGAATGAACATTGGACACTCCGTGAGCGTCCGGCGAAGGCATTTTAGCTTGGTTGAGAGGCCGAGATTATAGGTCGCGTTTCATCTCGTCTGCCATAACGCGTTCGACCACATCCGGATCGCATTGTTCATCGACGAGAAACTTGGAAATCTCTTCGCCGAGGATCTGGTCGAGNCGTGAGCGTCCGGCGAAGGCATTTTAGCTTGGTTGAGAGGCCGAGATTATAGGTCGCGTTTCATCTCGTCTGCCATAACGCGTTCGACCACATCCGGATCGCATTGTTCATCGACGAGAAACTGGCGGATTCCACCATCCCATGTCCGTATGTCGGCGAGGAGATTTTGGAGCTCGTCCACGCCGTTCTCGGTCAGGCCCTTTGTGCCGTGTTCGCTGCCGTCGCGGACATAAAGCAATTCGCCTTCGCTGATATTATCCGAGTTGGCGGTCACCTCTTCGATCAACTCGAGGTTCTCGCCGATCATCTCAGCGACCTCTTTGAGGGTATAGATGATCCTTGAGCGCGCCATCACGCAGCCTCGTACCGGTCGTTTGCCGGAGTCCACTGCCACGGGAGCAGTTCCTCAAGTCGATCCTTCGGATGGCTCTGGATCCTGGTCAGGACGTCTGCCAGATAGGTCTCTGGATTGTGGCCATGGAGTTTAGCTGTTTCGATGATGGTCAGGATATTGGCGATGCGCTCGCCGCCCTTGTCTGACCCAGCAAAGAGCCAATTTTTTCTTCCAATTCCGAGTGGCCTCATAGCGCGCTCAGCTATGTTGTTATCGATTTCGACACGGCCATCGTCAATGTAGACGCTCAAAGCTGCCCATCGCGAGAGAGCGTATCGCATCGCTTCGGCAAGCTTTTGTTTCTGCGGCAGCGTCGAAAGCGTCGTTTCAATCCAAGCCTTGAGGTCCGCCAGAATGGGTCTGGCGTGTTGCTGGCGCAGTGTTCGCCTCTCGTCGGAAGACATGCCGCGGATACGATCCTCGATATCGTAGAGTGCACCGATGCGCGACAGAGCCTCGTCGGCGATCGGAGATGGCTTGAGCTTGATCACATCATGGAACTTGCGGCGCACATGCGCCATGCAGGCGGCTTCGATGATCTGGTTGCCGTAAAGCTTGCTATAGCCAGCATAGCCATCCGCATGCATTACGCCGCTGAAGTGAGCGAGGTGTTCAGCCGGATGCACGCCCTTTCGGTCGGGGCTATAGTAATAGGCGATCGCTCCGGGCGTGGGATCCTGGTAGCCGCTGCCGTCGAAGACATAGACCCAGACCCTGCCGGTCTTCGTCTTTCCTCGTCCTGGGTCGAGAACATCGACCGGCGTATCGTCCGTGTGTATTCGGTCGACCGCGGCGATATGGGCTCTGATCAGCAAGATGAGGGGCGAGAGCAGAACGGACACACGGCCAACCCAGTCCGCCATGACAGACCGGGAGATGTCGATCCCCAGCCGGTCGTACATCTCGGACAAACGGTAGAGTGGGATATGATCGTCAAACTTGGCGACCATGATGTGTGCGAGCAGTCCTGGTCCAGGTTTGCCTCGCTCGATCGGCAAGCTCGGCATCTCACCCGATACCGTTGTATCGCAGTCCTTACAGACCATGCGCTTCTCGATATGCCGGACGATCTTCACAGAAGCCGGCACATGCTCCATCACCTGCACCACCTTGTCGGCCGCCTTCAGGAAGGACTTGCCACCACACGTCGGGCAACTGCAGGGCGCTGTGTACACCCGCTCTTCGGTTGGAAGACCATCCGGCAGAGGCCTGCGTTTCGGCTTGTCGGGGGTATCATCCAGATCTGGCAGCAGGCCTTTTCCGGAACGAGCATCAGCCTCGGCGCGAGAGGCTTCGATCTCCTCGAGCATCAGTTCGAATTGCTCAATCTTCCGATCGATCTTTTCCGAGGATGCGCCGTGCTGCCGATGTCGGAGCAGTTCCAGCTGCGCGCGCAGAAGACCGATGATCGAGTCGCGTTTGATGACTTCGGCTTCTTGTGCGCTGAGTTTCGCCGCCTGTTCAGCGACGAGCGCGCGCAATGCCAATAGCTCGTCCTGACTGTCCAGCGGCGGTGCTTTCATGCCCAAAAACATAGCCGATTTGCAGCGAAAGCACTAGCGTTTTGCCCCGGATGTGCCTGTAAAATATAGCTTTTAACCCGTGCGGCCAGGGGCGGAAGTCCACGCTGGTCGGCGCCAGTCAATCCCTTCGACAAGCATCGACAACTGGGCCTGCGTAAGATGCGCAACACCATCTTTCGCCGTGGGCCAGGGAAAGTATCCGCGCTCGAGAATCTTGTAGAATAGGCAGAACCCTTGGCCATCCCACCATAGAAGCTTGATCCGGTCGGCGCGCTTTCCACGGAAGCCGAAGATTGCGCCGGATCCTGGCGCCTCCTTGAGGACCGTCTCAACGAGCGTGGAGAGTCCATCAATGCCACGCCGCATGTCGGTCACTCCGCAGGCCAGATAAACCCGCACATTTCCCGAAGGCCCGATCATGCTGCCTCCACACAAGCGACAAGCGACGATAGCACTTCGAGATCCATATCCGCTGCAATTCTCAGTAGACGGCCATTCCTCAAGACGATTTCAACGTCCTTGCATCTCGACCGAGCACCGATCCTCTTGGAACCGTCACTCACGCTCTCCGACGCTCCGATAAGCGAAACCGGGATGAACGATGGGGTCTGTGGAGGTTTCAATTCGGATGGCGAGAACTTCTTTCGCCAGGCGTATATTTGTTGCGGAAGAACGTCGTGCCGGCGCGCTACATCCGAAACGCTGCCATCCGCGCTGAACGCTTCTTGCAAGATCGAAAGCTTCAGTTCCGTGGACCATCGACGTTGTCGCTCGGCACCCGTCAGGATCTCAACCTTGGCCATTCATACCCTGTTACGTCACAAATGAATCATCTGTGACGTAACTTGCGCCAATTCCCCGCCGGACCAAAATCCGCTCACCGGACGCTCAC
>NZ_LMGC01000039.1:0-196441 GCF_001427045.1 Ensifer sp. Root558
GTTCCCATTCCGAACACGGCCGTGAAACGCCCCAGCGCCGATGGTACTTCGTCTTAAGACGCGGGAGAGTAGGTCGCTGCCAGGTCTGCAAAGCGCAAGATAAAATCCGGAAATCTTCTCGACACAAAACTCGGCCAAGCCGAAACGCAAGGGCCGCCACCAAGCGGCCTTTTTGCGTAGGTAAAATCGAAACACACAACGGGATTTTGCTTCGCAAAACCCGGACCGGAAAAAGCATAAACCGCCAAGCGGTTTACGCTACCGCGCCAAATCCCACAGGGATTTGCGCTGGACGCGGGGTGGAGCAGCCCGGTAGCTCGTCAGGCTCATAACCTGAAGGCCGCAGGTTCAAATCCTGCCCCCGCAACCAAATCAAAAAAAGCCCGCATGGAGGTAGCTCGTCAGGCTCATAACCTGAAGGCCGCAGGTTCAAATCCTGCCCCCGCAACCAAATCAAAAAAAGCCCGCATGGAGAAATCCAAGCGGGCTTTTTGACGTTTGAACGGCGCACACAGGGGCGACCCTCATCGGGTTGAGAGGGGCGGCGGCGGTGGCGGCGTCGTCGAGCCCGTACCCAGAGAGCGCTGGACCATGACGCTATCGGCCCAGCGCCCGTAACGATAGGCGACACCCGCGACATGCCATCACAATCTCCATGATCGCAGCCACGCCTGTTTCGTGGTCAACCCGTCCCTCAACGCACTCTCGCCCGACGCCTGCCGTCGTCGGCCCACGTGGCCTTCCACGGGACCGAGCCATCTGACTTCCGCCGCAATCTTCGCGCGGAAAGACGGAACCGAGTGATCCTTTTAGTTGCTACATTTCTTTATTTGCTTTTTCAAATAGCGGCCCCTCGTCATGCTGGCGCCTGGGGCTTGAACCCGAATTCAGCACGACAGAGTTTGATGAAGCACATCACCATTCCCACCGACGGTTTCCTGGACGGCAACCGGTTTCGCGTCGTCACCCTGCGGCTGGCACTGATCTACGCGGCGGCCGAATTCCTGATCAGCAGTCCCATCTGGCTCACGATCGGGAACAATCCGCTGAAACCCCTTCTCGGCAAGCTGGCGCTCGAAGCAGTCTTTGTCCTCGTCGCCATCCTCCTCGCGGGGCTTCTCAGCCGGATGCGGCGGCAGAGCTATGGCCGGCAAATCGCGGCGTGTCTGTTGCTGTCGCTGGTCAGCTCTCTCGGCATGTCGCTGCTGGACGCCTATCTCTGCAGCCTGATCATGCTGCCCGTGGTCGTGCCGTTCAACATCATGGATTACGCCTATGCGGTCTGCTATCGCATGTCGATCTTCTTCGGCTGGTCGTTTCTCTTCGTCGCGTTGCTCAATCACATGGACGTGCGCGACCGCGACCTGAAGCTGATCGCGTCGCGCGAAGAGGCGCTCGCGGCGCAAATGCGGGCGCTGCAGTACCAGATCAACCCGCATTTCCTTTTCAACACGCTTAATTCCATTACCGGCCTTGTCGAGGAGGGGGCCTCCGAGCGGGCCGAAAGGATGATCATGTCGCTTTCGGGCTTCCTGCGCTCGACGCTGCAGCTCGACCCCCTGCGTGAACTCAGGCTTGCCGACGAGATGGCGCTGCAGAAGGAATATCTCGAGATCGAAAAGGAGCGGTTTTCGGACCGGATGCGCGTTCGGATCGACATTCCCGGCGAACTCGAGGATGCGAAAGTTCCAAGTCTCATCCTGCAGCCTTTGGTCGAGAACGCGGTCAAGCACGGCGTCGGTCGTTCCAGCAGCACAGTCGAAATCCTGATCCGCGCGGCAAGGCGCAGGGACAGGCTCAATCTGATCGTCGAAAACGATGTTGCCGCAGCGACTGCGGCGGGGATGACGCACGGGCTCGGCATCGGCCTTGCCAATGTGGCCCATCGTGTCCAGACCCATTTCCCGGAGGGAGCTTCGCTGACAGCAGGCCCGATCGAGCCGCGCAAATTCCGAGCCTCGCTCGATATGCCCTTGATACTTGTTTGAGGCAAAGGAAGAGGCTGGCGGACGGGCCGGCGATGTTATTGTCTGACGCCGCCCGACTGGGCGGCGTTATCGTTCATGCCGATGGTAGCATCCCCGTCAATCGTCGACGACGGACCACTTGTCGTCCGGATCGAAGCGGTCGATGAAGGGTACGATTGCTTCCGTGCTCGGCCCGAGGTCGCGCTCGTAGACGATGCCCTGCTGGTTGACGACGAAGGTCTTCACGCCCGTCTCCGCATAGGTGACCGGCCAGGCGATCAGCGCAAAGCCGCCGATCATGTTGCCGTTGATCACATAGTCGTAGCGACCGCCGGCAATGTTGTCGCCCTGCGAGGTCAGGATACGGAA
Organism: Ensifer sp. Root558; assembly: GCF_001427045.1. Taxonomy (NCBI): domain Bacteria; kingdom Pseudomonadati; phylum Pseudomonadota; class Alphaproteobacteria; order Hyphomicrobiales; family Rhizobiaceae; genus Ensifer; species Ensifer sp. Root558. The sequence continues at coordinate 2,337 of NZ_LMGC01000039.1, forward strand.
GCGGTAGCCGAAGTATCCTTCGCCAGCCTTTGCCTTTTCCAGGGCCGCTTCGCTGATCGAGTCTCCGACGGGGCTTTCGCCATCCCCCTGGTCGGCCGGCCAATAGAGACCGTCGGTCTGGCCGGGCGTGCTGATCAGCTTCTGGGCATATTCGAGCACGCCGTCGGAGTCGCGATCCTCAGAGGCGTATTCCTTCTGGGCATCGACATAGGCCTCGACCGTGTCGATCGCCTGCAACTCGTTCTCGCCGACGCGACGATTGACGATCTCTTCGAGCCCGACATAGGTATCGAAGGCCCATTTGCCGTCATCGCCCTTGGTGAGCGGGAAGGGCAAGGGCCAGAGCCGGTCGCCGATCTGCAGGATCTTTCGACCCTCCAGATCGCGAACGACGACATTGCGCGCTGCCCCTTCGCGGATAAGAGCGAACGTATCCTTCACCCCTTCGCTGTCTTTCAGCTTCTCCGCATTAAGCCCCAAAAGTTTTGCCAGGCCGTCGAAATCATCCGCGGCCAGCCTGGCCTTGAATTCGCCGATGGCTTTGTCCGGATCGTCGAAGACCGGCGGGTCTTCTGCGGCGGCATAGGCATCCAGCCCACCCACCATCTGGTCCGCCGGCGGCTGATCGGCCGACGGTTGGTCTCCCGCAGGCTGATCGCCGGCAGCTTGATCGCCAGCAGGTTTATCGGCAGGCGGTTTGTCCTGCGAATAGGCGGAGCCGATCGGCGTCGCTACCAGAACCAGCGCCATCGCTGATCCCAGGAGAAGGGAATTGAAGAGCTTTGTCATGGTCGTTCTCCTGTGATCCGATCAACGTCTGCGGCCGCCGCCGCCGCGTCCGCCACCGCCACGGTGCATCGGCGGCCGGCCGCCACCACGGCTCATCTGTGGCCGCCCACCGCCGCGATGACCACCGCCAAGGCTTTGCCCGCCGCGGCGTGAGGAAGCGACCTCACGCCGTCCGGAATTGACATTGCCAAGGCCCGATGGCTTCTTCGGCCGGTTCTGCGCCTTTGCCGCCATCTTCTTCTTGCCACCGCTGCGGTTGACCTGCGACGGCTTGTTGCCCGGGCGATTGATGCTCGGCTTTCCGTCCCCAGCGCGGGCCTTGGCGATCGCCTGACCGCCACCGCCGCCGCCGGGCCGAGCTGCCGGTCTCTGCTGCGCTTTCAGCCCGTCGAGCGTGCTCTTGCGCACATCCCTGATCTGGCCGCCGCCACCTCCGCCGGGCCGTGCGTTCGGCCGGTCGCGATTGATCTCGGCGGCGCGGTTGCGCAGGTTGTTGTTGCCGTTCGCCTTGATGTTGTTCTTGATGCTGTTTCGGTCGAAATGCTGAAGCTGGTCACGATTGAAGTTGATCTTGCTGCGATCGACATTCTTCCAGTCGACGTCGTTCCACTTCACCTTGCCGTTGATGTTGTTGAAGCAGTTGTTGCAGTCGATGTCCATGTCGCCGCCGTTCCAGCGGCCACCCCAGACGCCCCAATCGTCCCAGTCGACGATCGCGGCGAAGGCCGCACCCGTGACCGCACCGGCGAAGAAGGCCGCACCCGGATACCAGTAGGCGGGATAGGGCTCGTCATAGTAGCCGATCGGCGCCGGTGCATAGTTCGGCTCGTAGAGCATCTCCGGCGGATACTGCGGCACATAGATGGTTTCCGGATTGGCCGCCTGGATGACGACGTTGTCGCCTTCCTGGACCACCTTTACCTTGTCGTCGGTCTTGATGATGTTCTTCGCGACCGCCTCGTCACGCAGTTGCTGGATGGCCATCAGCACGTCTTTCTGCTGATTGGCGATCGCATCGCCGAAAGACTGCGTCCACTCGAGATCCTCGCTCATCATCTTGACGATCTGGGGGTAGTTCAGCAGCGATATGATGCTGCCGTCCCAGTCGTCTTTCGGCTTCATGTCGGGTTTCTTCTCGCGAGCCTCAAGAAACCGTTCTGCCTCGACGATCTGCAAAGGATAGAGCGCGGCGGCGGAAATGAGCGCCACCAACTCGTCCGGGTAAAGCGCGATGCGCGCCACCAGCACCTCGAGCTCATCGTCGCTGAGCGGCTCGGGTGCTGTCTGTTGTTCCTGAGCAGCCGGTGCGGCTGCTGTCTGCTGTGCAAGAACCGCCGTGACGGGTGTTGTTATCAAAACCGCGATTGCGCTGCCGAGCGCGATGATCGTCTTTTTGATCATCTATCCAGCCTCCCTCGTGTATTGGGCAATGGCACGGGCGCTTGGACTGGCGCGCGGGACAGCCCCCTGTCGACGCTTCTTGTTCTGCAATTTCAAGCTGATCGCGCAGCAGTCTCTGACCACAGCCGTCATCAGTCAATGGAATCTCTAGAGGAGGCCGGCGGATCGGGAAGCCCGGCAGGCGTATTCTACTGTATGTTACTGCCTCACGGTTGCCGTGGGCGTGCCATCCACGTGACGGTAGAGCTTGCAAGGTGCCGGCGAGCATAGAGCTGCGGGTGTCGGCTGTTTCGCGTCAGGGGGAAGGGGCTAGCATGGACGAGGATCCTTCCCGATCGAATGTGGTCCGCAACGGAACGAACGGGTCGCCTTCCATCGAGGCGAAGATCACGGATATCGCCCGGATCGGCATCGTCGGGCTTCTGGCCTACTGGTCTCTGACGCTGATCGCACCCTTCGCGATCATTCTGATATGGGCGGCAATCCTCGCGGTGGCGCTCTTTCCAGCCTATGCCCGGCTGGGACGCCTGCTCGGCTCGCGGCGCCTTGCCTCATTCCTGATCACGCTGATATGCCTCGCCGTCATCGTCGCCCCACTGACTGCGATCGCGGTCAGCTTTGCCGAAGGGTTGCAGGCGCTGCTTGCCAGGCTTGCCGACGGTTCTCTGAGCGTACCGGTCCCGCCGGAATATATCCGCACGTGGCCTGTCGTCGGCGAGCGCATACATGCGGTCTGGAGCATGGCGTCGGGCAATATCGAAGCACTGCTGAGCAAGATCGAACCGGCGCTGATGCAAGCCGGGACCAAGGTTCTCGGCAAGGTCGCGAGCGTCGGCGCCGAGGTCTTAAGTTTTGTGGTCTCGGTGTTGATCGCAGGTTTTCTCTTCGGTTCGGCGGAGCGGCTGGCGGAAATGGCACAGCGCTTTGCCGGCAGGATCGGCGGCCAGCGGGGCATCGGTTTCCTCAAGCTGGCGACGGCGACGATCCGCAACGTGGCGCGCGGCGTCATCGGCGTGGCGCTGCTACAGGCATTTCTGTGCGGACTGGTGCTCAGCCTGTTCGATGTTCCGGCACCTGGCGCGATTGCCTTCGTCGTGCTGATCCTCTGCATCATCCAGATCGGCCCCGCGCTGGTGTTGCTGCCCGTCATGATCTGGGCCTGGTTCACCATGGATTTCGGTCCGGCGCTGTTGCTGACGATTCTGTTGATCCCGCTGTTCGTCATCGACAATGTGATGAAGCCGATCCTGGTGGCACGCGGGCTGTCGACGCCGACGCTGGTGATCCTGCTCGGGGTGCTTGGCGGCACGCTGTCCTATGGCCTGATCGGTCTTTTTCTCGGGCCGATCGTTCTGAGTGTCGCGCATGATCTGCTGATGGTCTGGGCGCGCTCTGATGCGGCGCCAGAGAAGGCGGCTGCACCCGCCGTCCGTGACGGCGAGCTTGAACCCGGCAATATCTGATCAGCGTATCGCGCTGGTGGTACCTGCCTGCTGATACTCCGCTTCGGGCACAGCAACGCCGGCGGCGCGCAGGCCGTCGAACAGTCGGTGCTGATCCTCGGGACGGTGAAACTGAAGGGCAATCGCTTGTCCGAGGTCACCGAGGAATGCCGGCGCGTTGGTCTCGAACCACTTTCGCTCCTCACGCGCCTGGTCCGTCTTGCCGAGCTTTCCGAGAATCGCAAGCAGCAGGACCCGGTCGGCCGGGTTGGCGCCCGGATTGGCGAGGCGCGCCCACCGTTCGGCGGCGACATAGTCGCCGGCGAAATAGGCGCAGCTTGCCAACCCCCTTTCGAAAACGCCAGTCTGGCCGAGGTTGCGTTCGGTGGCGTCCGACAGCAGCTTGCAGCCCGCATCCCATTGGCCCGACTGCGCGAGCCGGAGGCCGTATGCGCCGGCAAGTTCGGTGTCGTTGGGATTGATGGCAAGCGCGCGGGCGCCGACGGCCAGGGCAGCATCGACTTCGCCGCGAGCGAAGAGGACGAGCATCTGTGCTTCGAGGGCGCGAACGTCGAAGGGGGCAAGATCGACGGCGTGCGCCGCCGCTTCGCCAGCCTGTTCCAGCAGCCCTGCTGAGGCCGAGGGATCGAGGCCATTGCTCAGCGCATCTATATAGCTCATCGACAGAAGCGCCCAAGCGGTGGCGTAGGTCGGGAATTGCCGGGTCGCGCGCTGCAGGCACTCCTCGGCGGAGCGACGGGATTGCGGATCGATGTCGCCGCGATGGTCGTAGTAGGTGAGGGAGCAGGCATAGGCCTGCCAGCCCTCGGGAACCGAACGCCTGAGTTCGGCTGCGCTTGCCTGGAAGATGGCGCCATAGGGTTCTGCCACCGCGCTCGAGACCGCGGCCGCCGTCCTTGCCTGCTGATCGATGACGTCGCCGGACTGCAGTCGTTCGTCGTAGGTGTTCGCCCAGACGACCGCCCCGTCGGATCGCTGGATGAGCCTCACGACCAGCCGCAGCCGCTCTGCCTCGAGCCTTACCCGTCCCTCAAGCGCATAGGTTTGATCGGCCGGTGTCCGTAACGGATCGCTGACCGTGACCGGTACGATCTCCTTGAATTTGGCGAGGTTGCTCACGACTTCGTCCGTCAGCCCCTGCGCCATCATCGCCGATTGCCGCGTCCCCGAGATGTCCTCGAAAGGCGTGACGATCACCTTCGGAATATTTGGCCGACTGGCCGCCGTACTGTTGTCACCGGAAAGAAGCAGCAAGCCGGCCGACAGACCGGCGAGGCCACAGACAAGCGCCGCAGCGCCAAGCAGGATGCGGCGGAGATGACGCCAGCCGACCGGCGCGGCTTCGGACGGTGGCATTCCGCTTTCTCTAACGGGTGCTGGCTGCTTTTCGGCTCGTCTTTCGAAGGTCGGCACATAGGCGCCCTTCGGCATCCGGATCACGATCGGGTCGCTGCGTCCGGCGACGAGGTAATAGCGTTCGAGTGCCCGACGAATGCGGCCCGCCTCGATCCGAACGGCGGGATCCGTTTGCGGGTCGAAGGAGGAATCCCGGCCGAAAACCTCGGTGGCAATGGAATAGGCCTTGATGCGGTCGCCGCGCCCGGCCAGCGTTTCCTCGATGACATAGGCCAGGAATTTACGGTCGCGGTCTGGAGCATCGAATTCGGCGCTCAGGCGAATGCGCTCAAGCTGTGCCAGAACCTCCACGCTGCTGGGCGGAGATATGGTCTGTTCGACGCCGACGTCCTGCTGGTCCCCGATGGCCATCACGCGCCTCCATGGGCACAATGTGAGATTGTATCCGGCGGCAGTGTAGTCTCCCGTATCCTACGCACCGGTTCGGTCGGAGCGCAACATTTATTCGCGTCGGGCTTCACGTTCCTTGCCGAGGTTGCGCGGGCGCGCGCTGACGATGCCGAAGACGCGGGGCGCGGCCGGGCGTTTCGCTTGCCGATGTCATTGATCAGCGCCGAACGGGAAGCGGCAGCGGCATTCCCGTTCGCCGATACCGGTTTGCCTTCTGTCGACCGCAAATCGTGGCAAATGAAGTCGACAAGGCTTCTAGTTACGGACGCCGTTTCGAAGCGGGAGACGTGGCTTGTCGGTGGGCGTGCGGAACATGTCCGCTGGCGCCGGGCGTCCGACGTGGAAACCCTGGACATGGTCGATCCGAAAGCGCCGCATCAGGGCCAGTTGCTCGTCGGTTTCCACGCCCTCGATCAGGATCTTGTGGCCGCGGTTGCGCACGAGCCCGATGATGTCCTGCAGCATCGCGCGGCCCTTCGGCGTGGCGCAATCGTGCAGGAACGACCGGTCGATCTTCACCGTGTCGAAATCGATCAGGCGCAGCCAGGAGAGGCCGGCGAAGCCGGTTCCAAAATCGTCCAGCCAGATGCGGATGCCAAGGGTCTCCAGGTCGCTGATGCAGCGCAGGATGCCCGAGTGCATCTCCATCTCCAGCCCTTCGGTGATTTCGAAGGCGAGCCGGCTTCCGGCAACCCCGGTTTCTCCCAGGATCGCCGCGACCGAGGTCGCAAAGCCCGGCGTCTTCAGCTGGATCGGCGAGACATTGACGCTGACCAAGGGAACGTGATTGTCGACAAGCAGTTCGCGGCACACGGTCTTTATCGCCCAGCGGCCGAGATCGAGAATGGCGCCGGTCCGCTCGGCGACCGGGATGAAGAGGCTTGGCGGAACCGAGGTGCCGTCCAGCATCGTCAGGCGCATCAGCGCCTCGACGGCATCGACCTCGCCAGTCGTCACGTTCGTGATCGGCTGGTAGACGAGGGATACCAGGTTCTGGTCGACGGCGATCTTCAGGAGGGCCGCGATGTTCTCGCTCTCGTCGCTGCTCTGCGGATCGTTCGGATCGAACAGCTTCGAGCAGTTTCGCCCGCTCGCCTTGGCGGCGTAAAGCGCGCGGTCGGCCTCGTGGATGATTTTCTCGAGCTTGGCGCCGGTGTGATTGCGGGTGAAGGCGGCGCCGACGCTGACGGTGACGATGGACACGCCGTCGCGTCGCTGCTCGTGGATCAGCCCCATGCTTTCAACCGTGCGGCAGATGACCTCCGCAAGCTCGGCCGCCTGCTCGCGCGTATCCAGGCGAGCAAGGACGATGAACTCCTCGCCGCCGTAGCGGCCGATCGAGCCGTGATAGTTCCTGATCGCTTCGCCGAGCGCATTGGCCACGAGAATGAGGCAGCGGTCGCCCTCCTGGTGGCCGTAGCAGTCGTTGTATTTCTTGAAGAAATCGACATCGATCAGCATGGCGGTGAAGTTCTTGCCGAGCTTCTGCCAATCGTTCCAGTAGTCGCGCAGCTGCTGATCGATGGCGCGGCGGTTGTCGAGACCGGTCAGCGGATCGGTGTTGGACAGCCGCAGAAGCGCCATTCCCCGCTCGGAAGCTTCGTTCTGCTGGATCTTCGCCTCGAAGGCGTTGAGGAAAACCTTGTAGCGTTCGCGGTTGAGCTTCCAGTTCACATAGGAGGTGAAGACGAAGCAGGAGACGTAGAACGTTCCGAAGGCGATCAGGTAGGCCGGATCGTGCTCGGAGAAGAACGACAGCGCGATGAAAAACGTCACCAGCACGATGCTGGAGGCGACCACCGAGAGGCGGAACCGTAAGCTGAAAAAGAGATTGGCGCCCATCATGAAGATGGCGCCGAAGATCATGTAGTAGGACATGCTGCTCGTATCGGCCGTCATCATCGCCGGAACGAGCCAGCCTATGTAGCCGAAGACGAGGGCTGCGGCGCAGGTGCCGTCGAGCCATTTGGTCTGGGCCTTCAGCCGAAACAGGATCTCGAAGGTCAGAAGCGAGCCGATGCCGACAAAGAGGCGCGAGACGATCGTGTAGAAGGCGACGTCGGGGACGAGCAGGATGTCCGGGATGAAGAAGAGCAGGTAGACGACGACGGCAACCCACAGCCCCTGCCGGGTCGAGGCGCGCCGGCCAGCCTCGCCCTCCATACGATAGAGGGTCTGAAGCTCAGCCAGGTGCGGCCTGTGCGGCTGCTTGTGTAGGTCGATGTCAACTACGTCGGCCAACGTGTGCTTCATGCACTGATCCATCGCGCTGCGTCACGGTCAACGGAAATCTGTCGTCGCTTTTCCATCAATGGACGTTGTTTCGGACACTCCCTGCGTGTTCGCCGCGGCCCATATGCAACAAGGGCGGGAAACGCTGCGAGGCATGATAGGAGGTGTCCATTAAGTTTTGTTAAATTAATGGGTCAGGGCATCTGCGAATCGGTATCACCCAAAGGGGTGAGCTCCGAGTATTTACCTTATTATATACAAAAACTTGCATTCCGAGCCGTAATGCGCGCATCTTCGCGACTATTGTTAACAAAGCTTTAACGGATGGTCTCGCGTGCGCCAATTTCAGACTGTTTTCGACGGTCAGAGCCTCATTACTCCCAAGGCAATGGCTGATGAGTTCGTTTCGCCCCGCGGCGAACGACATGACGAACAGCTCTCGACCGCCAAGGCCGAGCTCGCATTGATTCTCAGGGTCGCTCAGGAACAATTCATTCAAGGAACGGATGCGTCGAAAATTATCGACCGGCTCGCGGCCTCCCTCCACCAGACCCGTGCCAAATACCACCCGAGCGTGTGGCAGGAGCTAATCCCGATTGCCCAGGATCACCCGGTTTCGGAGTACTTCCTGCAGGATCCGTTCACCCGGTGGTCGTTCGACAAGCCCAGGGGATATTCGGGTGACGCGCAGTTGCTCGACTTCATCTACGGCCATGCGAGCGTTGCCGGCGAAATCGAGCAGGCGTCGCCGGTCGGGCGCGCCCTTTACGACTACACGAAGGACGCTTCGTCCTCGGTGGCGGTGCGCGAACGCCGCGATATCCTCACGCGCCACGTCGACGAGATCGCGGCGAGCCGGGGTTCCGAGGCGGAGATCCTGACGATTGCCGCGGGTCATCTGCGGGAAGCCAACCGCTCCAAAGCGCTCGAGGAACGCCGCATCAAGCGTTGGGTGGCGCTCGATCAGGATCCTCTCAGTGTCGGATCGATCAGCCGCGATTTCTACGGCACGGCGATCGAAGCGGTCGACGGTTCCGTTCGCAGCCTGCTCGGCCGCGACCAGAAGCTCGGCACGTTCGACTTCATCTATGCGGCCGGTCTCTACGACTATCTCGCCGACAAGGTGGCCATCAAGCTGACGCATCGCTGCCTGCAGATGCTGAAGCCGAACGGCGTCTTCCTTTTTGCCAACTTCGCCCAGGACATCGGTGTCGACGGTTACATGGAGACCTTCATGAACTGGGCCTTGCTGCTGCGTTCCGAAGTGGACATGTGGAACATCATCCACAAGAGTGCCGGGAAGTCTGCGATCGACGCGCGCGTCTTCTTCGGTGCCAACCGCAACATCGTCTACGGCGTCATCCAGAAGCATTCCTGAGATTGCTTCGACGAACTGCCTCGGCTTCAAGCCGAGGCGGGCCGGCAACAGGAGACCGCAGGGTGCCGAAGGGCCGCTGCGGTTTCGTATTTCTCACGCTCAGTCTTGCGTGCGCAGAAAGCGGCTCAACAGGCGGTGTAGCAGCACACCTTCCTCCTTCGGCTTGAAGCCGGGATCGACCGCGACCCTGCTGAAGATGCCGTCGATGATCGCGGCGATCCAGCGGGCAGCGCCCTCCGCGTCGAGGGTCCTGTCGATCTGGTTTCGGCTGGCGGCGTTGCGCAGGAGTGCCACGAGCGCCGACTGGAGTTCCGCGTCGTTCGTCGCCGCTAGCGTCCCGATGCGCTCGTCACGCATCGCTTCGGCGGCGATTTCGAGCGCGAGGCTCGAATAGGCAGGATCGCCCGCGAGTTCGAGAACGCTATCCATAAAGCCCAGCAAGGCGGCGAACAGATCCTCCTCTTCGCCCAGCTTTCGGAAAATCTCCGCCGTTTCTTGACGTTCCTCTTCCACGATCGCCGCGATGATGGTGTGCTTGGTCGGAAAATAATGGAAAAGATTTCCCGGGCTCATGCCTGCCTCGGCGCAGATCTCGGCCGTCGACGTGCCGTGAAAACCCTTGCGCGAAAAGCAGGCGATTGCCGCATCGAGAATCAGCCGACGCCTGGCCGCATGTTTTTCGGGGTCGATCTTGCGCATCGCCGGTTCTCCTTGCATGCCGTTCAATTATTAGATCAAGCACTCTGATTTCGGTGGGCAGACGATCGGTGTCAAGGCCGCCGGCCGTTTGCATGATCTCCGCCATCTTCCCGCAATGCTCGTGTGTGATCTGCCTTACAATTGTCGCGTTTGATGAATTCTATTGTTAGATTGAATGATCTAATAAATTATCGACGCCCTTTGCCCGACCCGGGATCCGGTATCGCAGGCGCATCACGCCGCCGGCCCCGCCAATGGAAAGCCAATGAAATGAGACGTACAATTGAGTTGAACGTCGCTCTTGCAGCGTTGCTTATGATTGCGGCGGCTGCTGGTCCGGCGCGCGCCTCGGGGGAGGCCGCCGCCTCCGTTCCCGCCCCGTCTGCCACCCGCACGGTAACGACGCTCGTTGCCGACAGCCGCCCACAGCAATGGACACGCTCCTTTGCCGGCATCTTCGTTGCCCGCGAGGAGATTGCCGTCGGCACAACCTTGACTGACCAGCGTATCGCCAGTGTCGAGGTCGAGATCGGCGATCGGGTAGCCGCGGGGCAGGTGCTCGCCCGGCTGGAAACCGACATGCTGGAGAACCTTCTGCGCGAGGCCAAGGGCCGCGTCGCGCGCGCCAGTGCAGCGATGGCGCGGGAGGAAGAGACGGTCACGCAGGAACAGCGAAAACTCGCGCGCGCCCGCCAGTTGAGCCACCTTCAGGCCGCGACCATTCTCGAGGAACGCGTCTCCGCGCTCGCCCTTGCCGAACAGGCTGTCGAGGTCGCGCGGGCCGATTACGACCAGGCGGAAGCGCTTGAGGCCGAGGCGCGCCGAAGGCTCGATCGTGCCGTGATCGTGGCACCTGCCGACGGGATCGTTTCGGAACGGCTGGCGCGCGCCGGTGCGCTTGCGGGCTCGGACCCGCTGCTCAAGCTCATTCGCGGTGGCGAAATCGAGTTTGCGGCCGACGTGCCGGAAACCGAACTGCCGTTGCTCGCGGTTGGCCAGACCGTGAAGGTCAAGCTTTCGGGCCGAGCCGACTGGCTCCAGGGGCATGTGCGGGTAATCAACCCGAAGATCGACCGCGAGACCCGCCTTGGCACCGCGCAAGTCACGCTGTCCACCGGGCGTCCGCCTTTCGCGGGCACGTTCGGCCGGGCGGAGATCGTGGTGGGCGAGCGCAAGGCGATCATGGTCGACGATTCCGCCCTGCTTTTCGGTGCGCCGGATGGCGCCGTCTCGGTCTTCGTCGTCGATGGGGGCCAGGTCGTGCGCAAGTCGGTCAAGCCGGGCATGCGCCAGGGCGGCAAGGTGGAGATTACCTCGGGCCTTTCGACCGGCGAACGGGTCGTCCTTAAATCCGGGGCGTCGCTGCGCGAAGGCGAAGCGGTCGCAACGAAAGACGTCCAGCCGATGCAGACGGGCGACCAGCAATGACGAGCAACATCTCCGCCTGGGCGATCCGCAAGCCGGTTCCGACGATCGTTCTCTTCGTCGTGCTGACGCTGATGGGGATCGCCTCGTTTCTGAGGCTGCCGGTCAACGCCAATCCGAGCGTATCCTTCCCGATCGTCACGGTGACGATCACGCAACCGAGCGCGCAGCCGGGCGAAATGGAAACGCAGGTGACGCGCCGCGTCGAAGGGGTCGCCTCCGGCCTTGTCGGGGTCAGTCACATCCGCTCGACCATTACCGACGGCGTCTCCACGACCACGGTCGAATTCAAGATCGGCACGGATCCGGACCGGGCGGCAAACGACGTGCGCGAGGCCGTGGCGCAGATCCGCGCCGACCTGCCGCAATCCATTCAGGAGCCGATCGTCTCGCGCCTCGACGTCGACGGCAGCGCCATCGTCTACTACGCCGTGCGGGCGCCCCACATGTCGGAAGTGGAGCTGTCCTGGTTCGTCGATGACACGATCACCAGCGAATTGCTGACGCTGCCCGGCGTGCAGAAGGTGCAGCGTCTCGGCGGCGTCAGCCGCGAAGTGCGCGTTTCGCTCGATCCCGAACGCTTGCTGGCACTTGGCGTGACGGCCGATCAGGTGAACACGGCGCTCAGGGAAATCAACATCAACATCCCGAGCGGTCGTGGCGAAATCGGCGGACGCGAACAGTCGATCCGCACCGTCGGCAGTGCCGGTTCGGTGGACGAGCTCCGACAGCTTTCGATCCCGCTTGCAGGCGGCCGCTGGCTGCAGCTCTCCGACATCGCGACGATCGAGGACACATCGTCCGAGCCGCGCAGCTTTGCCCATTTCGATGGCGAACCGATCGTGAGCTTCTCGGTTTCGCGCAGCAAGGGAGCGAGCGACACGGTCGTTGCCGAGCGCGTCATCGAGCGGCTGAAGGAGATCCAGGCGCGCACCCCCGGCGTCGAGATGACCGAGCTGATCTCTCTCGTCGAGTATACGCAGGAGAGCTACGATGCGGCCGTCACGGCTTTGATCGAAGGCGCACTTTTAACCATCGTCGTCGTCTTCGCCTTCCTGCGAAACTGGCGGGCGACGCTGATCTCGGCGCTTGCCATGCCGCTCTCCATCCTGCCGACCTTCGCGGTGATGGACCTGCTCGGCTTCACGCTCAACGGCATCAGCCTTCTGGCCCTGACGCTGGTCATCGGCATTCTTGTCGACGATGCGATCGTCGAAATCGAGAATATCGAGCGGCATGTCGACATGGGCAAGCGGCCGTTTATCGCGGCAATCGATGCGGCCGATGCGATCGGCCTTGCGATCGTCGCAACGACGCTGACGATCGTCGCCGTCTTTGCGCCGGTGAGCTTCATCGGTGGTGCGGTCGGGCAATATTTCAAGCAGTTCGGCCTGACCGTCGCGATCGCCGTTCTGTTCTCGTTGCTGGTGGCACGCCTGCTGACGCCGCTGATGGCGGCCTATCTGTTGCGGCCGAAACCTGGTCACGGCCATGCCGTCAAGCCGTCGCGCATCAGCGACGCCTATCGCAGCATGCTCGGCTGGACCCTCGATCACCGCAAGACCGCGCTTTCGATGGTCGCGCTGATCTTCGTCGGCTCGATCGCGCTTTTGAGCATGCTGCCGACGGGTTTCATGCCGACGAGCGACAGCAACGTCTCGCAGCTCAAGATCACGCTGCCGCCCGGCACGAGGCTCCAGGAAACCGCGCGCATTTCCGACGATCTGGTGGCCAAGCTCAAGGAACGCAAGGAAGTCGAGAACGTTCTGGCGACGACCGACAGTCTCAACGAGGTATCGCTGCGCATCAAGCTCAAGCCGCGCAAGGAGCGTGAACTCGACCGCAAGTCCTTCGAACTGTCGTTGCGGCCCCTGCTGGCGGAGACCCCCGACATCCAGGCAACCTTCTCCTCGACCGAAGGCGCGAAGGACCTCTCCATCTACCTGACGGGCGATGACCCGGAAACGTTGATGGCTTCGGTGCGGCGTCTGGAAAACGAGATGCGTGCACTCCCCGGGCTGATCAGCGTTCGGTCGACCGAGCCGCTGCTTTCGCCCGAGCTTCTGGTCAAGCCGCGCTTCGACGAGGCGGCAAGGCTCGGCGTGTCGGTGACCTCGATCGGCACCGTCGCCCGTATCGCGACGATGGGCGACAGCGAGAGCAACTCCGCGCGGTTCAACCTCGGTAACCGCCAGGTGCCGATCCGGGTGATGCTCGACCGGTCGGCCCGCGGCGATTTCGACACCTTGCGCAATCTGCGGGTGGGCACGAATGCGGGTGCCCTGGTGCCGTTGACGTCCGTCGCCAACGTCTCCTTCGGTGCCGAGGAAAGCAGCGTCGAGCGTCTCGATCGCAAGCGTCTGATCGCCGTCGAGGCAAACCTCAACGGCATGACACTCGGCACGGCCTTCGAGGCGATTTCGGCATTGCCGGCCATGAAGGAACTGCCCACGGGCGTGACGCAGGCCAACTATGGCGACGCGGAATACATGTCGGAGATGTTCCGCAACTTCGCCCTGGCGCTGCTTGCCGGCATCCTGATGGTCGTGGCGGTTCTGATCCTGCTGTTCAAGGATTTCCTGCAGCCGGTGACCATCCTCGTTGCCCTGCCGTTGTCGATCGGCGGCGCGGCGCTGGCTTTGATCCTGTTCGGTGCGGCACTCGACCTTTCGTCGATGATCGGGATCCTGATGCTGATGGGGATCGTCTGCAAGAACTCGATCCTGCTGGTCGACTATGCGATCGAGTGCCGCAACGAAGGTGCCGACCGGCGCACGGCGCTGCTGACGGCGGGCGTCACCCGCGCGCGGCCGATCATCATGACGACGATCGCCATGGTGGCGGGCATGGTCCCGGCAGTCATCGGCGTCGGCGCCGGTGCCGCCTTCCGCGCGCCGATGGCGGTTGCGGTGATCGGCGGCCTGATCACGTCGACGATGCTGAGCCTTGTCTTCGTGCCGGTGATGTTCACCGTGATGGACGACATCAACACGAAGATGGGCCGCTGGCTGAAGCGCTTCTCCTCCGTGACGGACGAGGACCACGCGGCGGATGCGGCCCGGATCGGCAAGGAGGGCGCACCCGGCGCGGCCGGATAGCGTCCGCCCTGTTCCCGGCATGATCATTGTCGAAGCGCGCTGCATGGGTGTCCGTGCAGCGCGCTTCGCGCATTCGGGCCAAGGCGTATGTCTGCGTTCTAATCGAAATAGTTGACGAGGCGCGTCTCGCCGACGGCATGGACGCGGCAGTCGACATCGAAGATCGCCTGCAACCGCGACGGCACGATCATGTCTTGCGGCGGTCCCTCGAAGGCGAGGCGGCCGCCCTGCATGGCGACGATGCGGTCGGAATAGGCGGAGGCGAAGTTGATGTCGTGCAGCACGACGACCACCGTCTTGGCGAAATCGTCGGCCAGCCGGCGCAGGAGCTTCATCGTCTCGACCGCATGCTTGATGTCGAGATTGTTGAGCGGCTCGTCGAACAGCATGTAGTCGGTGTCCTGGCACAGCACCATGGCGATGAAGGCGCGTTGGCGCTGGCCGCCGGAGAGTTCGTCGAGAAAGCGGTTCTGGTAGGGTTCGAGCCCAAGATAGGCGATCGATCGGTCGATATGCTCCGCATCGGCCGCCGTCACCCGTCCCTTGGAATAGGGATAGCGGCCGAAGGCGACAAGGTCGCGCACGCTCAGGCGCGCGCTGATATGGTTGTCCTGGCGCATGATCGACAGCCGCCGGGCAAGCACGTCGCCGGCGGCGCGGCTGACGTCGAGGCCGTCGACCAGCACCTTGCCCGTATCCATCGGCATCAGCCGGCTGACGATCGACAAAAGCGTCGACTTGCCGGCGCCATTTGGGCCGATGATCGAGGTCAGGCCGCCTGCGGGTAGCGTCAGCGACACCCGGTCGACGACCGCGGTGCCGCCATAGGATTTCGTTACCTCTTGGATCTCGATCATCGCGCGGAGCCTCGGACGAGCAGGAAGATGAAGACTAGGCCACCGAAGAATTCGATGACGATGCTGAGCGCCGTGTTGAAGGAAAACAGCCGCTCGAGGATGACCTGGCCGCCGACGAGCGTCGCGACCGCGATAAAGACTGCGACCGGCAGGACGAAGCGGTGGGTGGCGGTGGGTGACAGCTGCCAGGCGAGACTTGCAACGAGCAGACCGAAGAAGGTGACCGGCCCGACGAGCGCGGTGGAGACCGAGACCAGCACGGCGATCAGCACCAGGAGAAGCGTCACCACGCGCTGATGGTCGACGCCAAGCCCGATCGCCGCCTCGCGCCCGAGCGAGAGCACGTCGAAGGTGGGCGACAGCCGCCACAGGACGAAGGTCACGGCGAGGGTGGCTGCGGCGGCAATACCGAGCAGGTTGGCATCGATACTGTTGAAGCTTGCAAACAACCTGTCCTGCAGGACGATGAAGTCGTTGGGGTCGAGAATGCGCTGCAGGAACGAGGAGAGGCTGCGGAACAGGCCCCCGAGAATGACGCCGACCAGCATCAGGAGATGCAGGCTACGGCTGCCGCCGGAAAAGAGGGCGCGGAACAGGAGCAGCGACAGGCCGACCATCACGGTCGTTTCGAGCGTGAACTGCATCTGCGGGTTCATGCTTGCCGCGCCGGCGGCGCCGAGGAAGAACACCATGACCGTCTGCAGCAGCGTGTACATGGCGTCGAAACCGATGATCGACGGCGTCAGGACGCGATTACCGGAAATCGTCTGGAACAGCACCGTCGAGACGGCGATCGCGTAGGCGACCAGCACCATGCCGAGAAGCTTTGTGCCGCGGAAAGAGAGGATGAAGCTCCAGCTTCCCTTCGCGCCGATGGTCATGAAGGCGATCATCGACAGCAGCGCCAGCGCAGCGGACGCAAGAAGGACGGTCGACGGAGAGATCCGCTTGGCATCAGCCTGCATGGGACCGCCTCGAAAGCAGGAGATAAAGGAAGACGAGGCTGCCGATCACGCCCATGACCGTGCCCACCGGCACCTCGTAGGGCGCAATCACCATTCGCCCAACGATGTCGCAGGCGAGAACCAGCCCAGCGCCGGAGATGGCGACCACCGGCAATGTGCGCCTGAGATTGTCGCCAAGGGTCAGGCTGACGATATTGGGAACGACGAGGCCTAGGAACGGGATCATACCGACGGTCGCAACCACCGTCGCCGTGACCATGGAGACGATGGCAAGTCCGAGGATGACCACCTTGTCGTAGTCGAGCCCGACATTGCGGGCGATCGCCTCGCCCATGCCAATGACGGTGAAGCGCGCGGCGGTCGCGTAGGCGACCAGCGTCAGCGCGAAACCGATCCACAGCAGCTCGTAGCGTCCGCGAAGGACGACCGAGAAATCGCCGGACATCCAGGCGCCCATCGACTGCATCAGGTCGTAGCGATAGGCGATGAAGGTGGTAACGGCGTTGACCACGCCGCCGAGCATGAGGCCGATCAGCGGCACCATCAGCGCCGAGCGCAGCGGAACGCGGCGCAGGATCTGCAGGAACAGGGCGGTTCCGGCAAGCGCGGTCAGGGTGGCGAAGGCCATCTTGCCTGCCACCGGCAGGCCCGGCGCGATCAGCATGGCCAGAAGCATTCCGAGGGCGGCGGACTCGGCGGTGCCGGCGGTCGACGGCTCGACGAAGCTGTTGCGCGCCAGCATCTGCATGATCGTGCCGGACACGGCGAGGCCGGCGCCTGCGAGCATCAGCGCCAGTGTGCGTGGCAGGCGGCTTTCGACGACCAGAAGCCAGCCGCGGCCGTCGTCGCTGGCCGCAAGACTGCCGACACCGGTAAAGACGCTGACGGCGGCAAGCAACAGGACGACCGGGATGGCGAACAGGACCGGCCTCATGGTTGCGTCACGCTCCAGCTGCTTTTCGTTCTGATCACCGCTCTCGTATCCGTGGCTGCATTTTTCCATCGACCGCCGCAACGAAACCCCTGAGGCTTGCGGCCGTGAGGAGGTGCTCGATCGAAGGCTCGCCTTAGTCATATATATGATCGGCTTCGTCAAGTTTTGTGAGGCGGGAATGACGCGGAATGCGCGCATTGCCCTCCCGGCAAAATCGCGCTAGGGAGGAGGAGAAAACATGAGGTAAATAGTCATGAATATATCTCCCTTCTCTAATGGTTTGCGCGGACTGCTCGTCGCGGCCGTGATGACGGTTGGCGGCGCATCGGTGGCGATGGCCGAAACACTGAAGATCGAACACAGCAGCGGCGTCACCGAGGTGGAGAAAAACCCGAAGACCGTGCTGGTCTATGATTTCGGCATGTTGGAAACGCTGGATATGCTCGGCGTCGCCGTCGCCGGCGTCCCCGGATCGGCCGTCCCGCCGTCGCTCGAAAAGTACAAGGCCGACACCTATGCGAAGATCGGCACGCTGTTTGAACCCGACTTCGAGGCGATCAATGCGGCGGAGCCCAACCTCGTCATCGTCGGCGGGCGGTCGCAGGCGAAATATGCTGAAGTCGCCAAACTGGCACCGACGATCGACCTGACCTCGGACGACAAGGATCTGATCGGCAGCGTCAAGAAGAATGCAGAGATCCTCGGCGAGATCTTCGGCAAAGAAGCCGAGATCAAGGCAAGCATCGCCAAGCTCGATTCCTCGATCGAGGCGCTGCGTGGCCTTGCTGCGGAACGTGGAACGGGTCTCATCCTGCTGACGACCGGCGGAAAGATCAGCGCCTATGGCAAGGGATCGCGCTTCGGCGCGTTGCATGACGTCTTCGGGATCAAGCCGGCCGATCCCGAGCTGCAGGTCGCGACCCACGGCCAGGCGGTTTCCTACGAATACATTCTCGAAACCAACCCCGACTGGATCTTCGTCGTCGATCGCGATGCAGCCATCGGCCAGCAGGCACAGCCGGCAGCGGCCCTGCTCGACAACGAACTCGTGCGGCAGACCAAGGCCTGGAAGGACGGACACGTCGTTTATCTCGACTCCGCCAAGCTTTACCTCACGGCATCGGGCCTGAAGTCGCAACAGGACATTGTCGATCAGCTGGCGCAGGCGCTGAGCAAGAAGTGATCGCAGCGGCGAGCCGCCTTGCGGTGTCGCCGCGTGGTGCCCGATTGCATCATTGAGTGACAGGCAGCGCGCCGCTTTCCAGGCGCGCTGATCATGGCTGCCTCTTTCGGCGTTGCCTGACGTCGCCGGGCGCGGTTTTCGTTGCTGGAGCGGATTTCGGAAAAAGGGGAGGCCAACACCAAATACCCTTAACTCTTACGGTATTTTTCCGGTGTTGGCTCCGTTTGGAAGAACGATAATATCTTGATTTAGAGATTTTCGCTTTTTTGCTAAATTTATTTTAGTTTTTACTTTTTTATATAATTTATGCCCGGATTTAGGTCCGGTTTGTATGTTGACTTGCTTTACGCTTACTCGGTGGAACGCTGACGCTACTCTCCGGAGGTCGAGGCTTCTCACGGCTGGAAGCGCTTGGTGGCGCTCAGCCGCTCCCTTTTGATCTTCCGGAACGAACGCTCAATTTGACACCAAATGGCGTGGCGCGGAAGATACCAATTCTAGTTAGTGGTTTGTAATTACTGACACTTTCTCGCCTAGCCATCGACCGCAAGCCATTGGCGCAGCGAGGAAATCCCCTGCTTTTTCAGGGGCATCTGCCGACCGATACCTCCGCGCTTTCCACGCTTTGCGCTTGGCTTCGGGCTATCGTCGACAGCAGCGGACGGGCCTCCTAGTACCAACTAAGTATTCCTGCGTATATCGGAGCGGAAGAGGGGGGGTAAGCGCGGCTGCACGAGGCCGCTTAACTAATCCATTTATCGCGCGCCGTCGGGTCCGTCTTGGCAGAAATGCATAGGACGCTCGCTCTGCTGGGGGTATCCTAGAGGCTTGTTTTTGAGAGCGTTCCGCGTCTTGGTAAACAGAACGTTAGCAATATAACCCAAAGATGGTTCGATTTATAACGATTTAAGTGCCCTTCCGGCGCTTCTCTAATCCTTTTGGGCTGTTTCGTTGCGGAGATCTTTACGTTACATTAGCTATCGCGAATTTTATCGCACAGGAATAATCGTGACGCATAAGTGGTTCCGAATAAATTTTTTGAAAGTGGGGCGTGCCCACGGCCAGACCGGGGCACCCATAAAAATAAATGGAAAAATCCTAGGAGGGCGTAATGTATCCTGGAAGCTCCAACGTGGGTGATTTTGAAGATAACAACAAGGCTTTGTCACAAAAGAAAAAAATCGTAATGCTCGCCAAGATCGACCTGTTCGCCGAATGCCTGATGCAGGCCGTCGGGTCCAGGTTTCAAGGGCACGATATCGTCAGCTTCTCCGATCCCGACAATCTGCTTGACGGTAGTCTCGTCGATGTCACGCTGATCATGCTGTACCGGATGCCTCCCAAGTCCTTTCCGGCTATCTTGCGGACCATTCACGAGTTCCACCCGCGGGCATCGATTGGCCTGGTGGTGGAGAATGCCGAGGAACTCGATCCGTCGATTGCCGGCTTCGTCGAAGAGCGCCTCATCCATGGCGTCCTGCCGTTGAACCTCAATCTGGATGTCTGCCTTGCGGCCATCGACTTACTGATGAAGGGCGGCGAACATTTCCCGGCGGCTCTGCTGCGGCGGCTTTCTCCCGAGCCTTTCGCGGCGAACAGCCTTTATGGCCGGCGCGGGGAGGCCCCGGGCCAGACGACCGTTTCGGGAACAGGACGGCGCAAGCGCGATGCTGGCCCCGATGGCCTGACGACACGCGAGGTCCAGATCCTCGATCTGATCTGCAAGGGCACGCAGAACAAGATCATCGCGGACCGGCTCGGGCTGTCGGAAAATACCGTCAAGGTTCACGTCCGCAACATCTATAAGAAGATGAACGTTCGCAACCGTACGGAAGCGGCGTCTCGATACTTCACCAACGATGCGGCGACGGAGCGCAACGGCGACGTCCTCCTGTCGCGTTGGAAGAACTAGGCGCGACGTATTCGGCCCCAGGTGCGTTCTCCTGGGGCTGATTCCCGAAATCAAATGCTACTTTGAGCCTGCCCCGGCGATTGGCCGGGCGGTCCCGCTGTGGCATGTCTCCTCGACAGTGAAAGCTCGAAAGATCACACCGAAAATTACCCTAGAATATACTGGTAAATATTTCGTTACTTTTGGCCTGGATTGGCTGAAATGTAATCACATATGATTATGTCAATAGTAATTTGTTGTAATTTTGGATTATTTACTGGAAATAAATTCCATACATATTGACTGGACGGTTCGTATTTGATAATTAGCTAATATTGAAATTGAGAATCTAAAAAATATTGATTGAAATTGAATAGTTTATTTTTTGTCGGGTTGTGCGTGTCGTTGTAATAAAGAGAATATTTTTATTATCTATTGCGCTCGCATCCCGTCTCCAAATCACCAACGAAAATGGTGAGTTTAATAATTGGAGGTGCGCATGCGAAAGGTCGTCACGGGACCGCTGTCCGTGGTCGGACAGCGGGAGTTTCTTAAGAAGATCGCAGGAATACCGAAGAGAATACTAGTAACGGGTGGAAGTGGTTTTCTCGGATCTCATATTTGCGAAAGACTTATTTCCCTGGGTCATACGGTCATCTGTCTTGACAACTTTTCGACCGGCCGGCGCGAAAATCTCTCTCATCTGGCGCAGGACCCCCATCTCCACATCATCGATCACGACGTTCGAAAGCCCTACCTGATCGATGCCGATGTCATCTTCAACTTTGCCTCCCCCGCGTCACCACCGGACTATCAGGCGGACCCGGTCGGGACATTGATGACGAACGTTCTCGGCGCGCTGCATGCGCTCGAAAACGCCAAGGCCACTGGCGCCACCGTCATCCAGTCCTCGACTTCGGAAGTCTATGGCGATCCGCTGACCAGTCCGCAGCGGGAAACCTATTTCGGCAACGTCAACACGATCGGGCCGCGAGCCTGCTATGACGAAGGCAAACGGTCGGCCGAGACGCTGTTCTTCGACTACCACCGGACTTACGGCGTGAAGATCAAGGTCGCGCGTATCTTCAACACCTACGGTCCGCGCATGCGGCCCGATGACGGGCGGGTGATATCGAACTTCGTCGTCCAAGCCCTGCAGGGCAAGGACCTGACGATCTACGGTGACGGGCACCAGACCCGGTCCTTCTGCTATGTCGACGACCTGATCGACGGTTTCCTCCGCCTTTCGGTCTCGGCCGACCCGTGCACCGGGCCGATCAACCTCGGCAATCCCGGAGAGTTCACGGTTCTCGAGCTCGCGCGAATGGTGCTTTCGATGACGGGCTCGCGCTCGCGCATCGTGCATCTGGCGGCGGCCACCGACGATCCCCGCCAGCGGCGACCCGATATCACCCAGGCGCGTGGCGAGCTCGCATGGGAGCCGAAGGTGATGCTGCGCGAAGGCCTTGAGCGCACGATCGCCCATTTCGACGAGCGCCTCAGTGCGGCCGGTCGCGCAGTGGCCGGAGAGGCGGTATGACATGTCTCGCGTCGCACTGGTCACCGGCGGAGCCGGCTTCATAGGCAGCCACACCTGCAAGCGTCTGGCTGAGCAGGGCATCGTTCCCGTCGTCTACGACAATCTCTCGACGGGGCATCGAGCCAACGTGAAATGGGGCCCCCTCGTGGAGGGGGCGATCGAGGACAAGGAACGGTTGGCGGCGGCTATCCGGACCCATTCGCCCGAATGCCTCATCCACTTTGCCGCATCCGCCTATGTCGGGGAATCGGTCGAGGATCCCGGAAAATACTACACCAACAATGTCGCCGGCAGCATCGCGCTTCTGGAAGCCTGCCGGGCGACCGGACTTGGACGCATCGTCTTTTCCAGCTCGTGCGCCACCTACGGCATCCCGCCGCAGCTGCCGATTACCGAGGACATGGTTCAGCTGCCGATCAATCCTTATGGCCGCACCAAGCTGATGATCGAACTGATGCTTGGCGACTATGCCCGTGCCTACGGCATCCGCTCGGTGGCGCTGCGCTACTTCAATGCGGCCGGCGCCGATCCGGAGGGGCAGCTGACCGAAAAACACGATCCGGAAACGCATCTCATTCCCCGTGCGCTGATGGCGGCGGCCGGGCGGATCGACAGGCTCGATGTCTTCGGCGACGACTATGCGACACCGGATGGCACCTGCATCCGCGACTACATCCACGTGACCGATCTTGCCGACGCGCATGTGGCGGCGGTGAACTATCTGCGCGACGGCGGCGAGGTGTTGCACGCCAATCTCGGTTCTGGCCATGGGACGTCGGTCCGGCAGGTGCTGTCGGCCATCGACCGGGTCACCGGTCGGCCGGTTCCGGTGCAGATGCTGCCGCGCCGGCCCGGCGACCCGCCGGTTCTCTATGCCGACACAAACTGGGCGCGCCAGAGGCTGGGTTTCCGTCCGCAGCTTTCGGACATCGACACGATCATCGCGACGGCCGCGCCGAGCTTCGGCCTGGAGGTGCGCTCATGAACTGGTCGCTGGAAACCGCGAAACCGGATGAGACGATCGCCTTCGGGCAGAGCCGGAAGGCCGCTTCGGCGCCCGCCGCCCTGTTTTCGGGCCGGCTGCGACTGCTCCATGTCCTCGGCATTGCCGCATGGTTTGGCGCCCTCCTGTATTTCTGGCAGTGGTGGCTTGATCCCGCCCACGTCGTCGACTGGCCGTCCTATGTGCTGATCACGGTGGTCGTCGGATGGATCACGCTGCTGCCGGTCTATTTCATCGTGATCTTTTCCGGCGCGAAGGTTATGGCGGCAAGCGCCGTCCGGGTGCCGCAGGGGCGGGTCGCGATGGTGGTGACCAAGGCGCCTTCGGAACCCTTTTCGGTGGTGCGCAAGACGCTGCTCGCCATGCTCGACCAGACCGGCTGCGAATTCGACGTGTGGCTCGCCGACGAAGATCCGTCACCGGACACGATTGCCTGGTGCGCGGCGCGCGGGGTGATGATCTCCACGCGAAAGGGCGTCGCAGACTACCATCGCTCTTCCTGGCCGCGCCGGACCCGGTGCAAGGAGGGAAACCTCGCCTATTTCTACGATCACTATGGCTACGAGCGCTACGATTTCGTCGCCCAGTTCGATGCCGATCATGTGCCGGAAACCACCTATCTCGTCGAGGTGCTGCGCCCGTTCAACGACCCGTCGGTCGGTTATGTCTCGGCGCCGAGCATCTGCGATGCCAACGCCGCCACCAGCTGGGCAGCGCGCGGGAGGCTCCACGCGGAGGCCAGCATGCACGGCTCGCTGCAGGCCGGCTACAACAACGGCTGGGCGCCGCTGTGCATCGGTTCGCACTATGCCGTTCGGACCAAGGCCCTGAAGCAGATCGGTGGGCTTGGGCCCGAACTTGCCGAAGACCATTCGACAACGCTGATCATGAATGCCCATGGCTGGCGCGGCGTGCATGCGCTGAACGCGATCGCCCATGGCGACGGACCGGCCAATTTCGCCGATCTCGTGGTTCAGGAGTTCCAATGGTCGCGAAGCCTCGTCACGATCCTGTTGAAATACTCGCCGGTCTACGTGCCGAAGCTGTCGCCGCGGCTGAAGTTCCAGTTCCTGTTCTCGCAGCTCTGGTATCCGCTGTTTTCGTCGTTCATGGCGCTGATGTTCCTGATGCCGATCGTGGCGCTCGTCTCCGGTCGGACCTTCGTCGCCGTCACCTATCCGGAATTTCTGCTGCATTTCGCGCCGCTCTCGTTGGTGCTGATCGCGCTTGCCTATTTCTGGCGCTCGACGGGCACGTTCCGGCCCTATGACGCACGCGTCCTGAGCTGGGAAGGCACGCTGTTCCTGTTTGCACGCTGGCCCTGGTCGCTGCTCGGTTGCCTTGCGGCGGTGCGCGATCATCTGACGGGCTCCTTCGTCGACTTCCGCATCACGCCGAAGGGTGGCGGTGCCGCCGCGCCTTTGCCGCTGCGGGTGCTGATGCCCTATCTGGTGCTCGCCTTGGCATCGGCTCTGGTCGCCTGGGGTATCTCCGATGCCGGCACGGCGCGCGGGTTTTATGTCTTCGCCGGCATCAACGCGCTCATCTATGCGGGGTTGGTGGCGGTGATCCTCATTTGCCACGCACGCGAAAACCGGTTGGCCCTGATCCCGCGGTCGACGATGACGGCGGCGACGGCCGGGTGCCTGGTGCTGGTCTCGGTGCTCTCGGCTCAATCGGCCGTGCGCCATGGGGCCGAGGCAACCCAGGCGCTGTCGCACGGCCTGCAGTTCGTGAGCTTCACCGAAACGAGATACACGGTCGCCGGTGCCGGCAGCGGCACCAATCTCAAAACCGTTCGCTTCCGCCTGAAATGGAGAGGGTTTTCACAGCCATCCGACGGGCAGGCGCGCGGCGAAATCAGTGCATCGAATATCAGCCAACAAAGTAACAGGGAAACGATAACGACCAGGAAGGTCGGTCGGTTTCATGTGCCGTCATGACGACGGCAAGCAGTCGAGTGTGTGTGGTCTCCAATGCGAGGAGAAATGCAATGAAAGGGTCGTTGAAAGTCATAGCTCTCCCGCTGCTGGTGCCTTTGGCAGCGGCCGCGGTCTATTTCGGCGCCGAGCCGGTCAAGGCGAAGATGGAAGTCAAGCCAAAGCCGCTCAGCGCCTATGAGGTCTACTCGCTCTACCGCAACAAGACCTGGGAATGGTCGACAGGCGGTGCCCGGTTCGAAGCCCACGGGCGCAAGCTCGTGGCGTTCGTCGACAAGGGCAAGGGCGATCGTTCCTTTGCCGAAGGCAACTGGTACGTCAGCGACCTCGGCATGATGTGCATGCAGGCCACCTGGACGACCTCGGCCAATGCCGGCAACGCCAGGAGCTGCTTCGGTCACGCCCGGATCGGCGACACGGTCTATCAACGCAAGGTGCCCAACGGGAAGTGGTACGTCTTCAGCCATGCCAAGCCCCGCGCCGGTGACGAGTACAAACGCTTCGTCGCACACGACAACATCACGGCCAAGGCACTCCGGCTGAAGGAACAGTTCCTGGCCAAGAAATAGACGTTCTGCTGCAGGAGGATGAAATGAAACGCAAATTGGCATTCGCGCTATGCACGGCTCTGGCTCTCCAGCTGGATCTCAGTGCAAGCTTGGTATCCGCGTTGGCGCAGGAGAAAGCCAATCCTGCGACCAGTGCAGAACAGACGATGAGCGATAAACGTCCGGTCATTCACCCGGGCGGAACGAAGTTCGGTGCCTATGATCCGCATGGCGATTTCGGCGCCCAGAGCGATGTCTCGACCGAGGCGCTGTTCCTGCCTTGGGAAGACGTGGACCTCGCCTCTCTGCAGGTCGCCGACGAGTACGCGCTCCAGCGCAATCGCAACCTGCTGATCACCATCGAGCCCTGGTCCTGGTCGCTGGACTGGAAACTGACGCCGACGCAGCTTCGCGACCGCATGCTCAGAGGTGAGTATGACGCCAACATGGAAGCAATCGCCAACACGATTGCCGGGCTGAAGAGCCCAGTCATCGTGCGCTGGGGCCAGGAAATGGAAGATACGTCCGGGCGTTTCTCCTGGGCCGGCTGGGATCCCCAGGACTGGATCAAGGCCTACCGGCACGCGATGGACATCGTGCGGGCGAAAGCGCCAAAAGCGCAGATCATGTGGTCGCCCAAGGGGCTGCCGAACCTGGTCGACTACTATCCGGGCGATGACTACGTCGATCTCGTCGGCCTCTCGGTCTTCGGGCTTGAACCGTTTGACAAGATCGAATACGGCGCGCCGAAGACCTTCACCGAGGCACTGAAACCCGGCTACGACCTGGTCGCCAAATACAACAAGCCGATATGGGTGGCCGAGCTCGGATGGGAAGGCAGCCAAGCCTATATGCAGCCCTGGATGAACGCCGCGACGCAAGCGGATTCGCAGTTCCCCAATCTCGCCGAGGTCGTCTACTTCAACGACCGCGACGTCATCGATTGGCCGCACGACCTTGGTCGGCCACACTGGCGGGTGGTCAACGACGCCACGAACTGAGGCATCTCGCCGATGCGTGCCCCTCTTGGGGCACGTTGGGGGGTACACTGGGCGCGGCTGGCTCGCAGGTGGCCCAGGTCTCCAAAGTAAAAAGCCCCTCGCTTGAGGCGAGAGGCTGATTTGACTGGGCGGTGGCGTCCGGCCGATGCCGGACCTGACTTACTCGGCCGCCTGCGGACCCAGTTCGCCGCGACGGATCTGGTCGGCTTCGATCGATTCGAACAGAGCGCGGAAGTTGCCCTCGCCGAAACCCTCGTCGCCCTTGCGCTGGATGAACTCGAAGAAGATAGGGCCGATTACGGTTTTCGAGAAGATCTGCAAGAGGATCTTTGTCATGCCACCGTTCACGACACCTTCGCCGTCGATGAGGATGCCGTGCTTCTTCATCCTGTCGATCGGCTCATCATGGCCGTGCACACGGTCGTGAGACATGTCGTAGTAGGTCTCCGGCGGCCCCGGCATGAACTTCAGGCCATTGTCCGACAGCTTGTCGGTGGCATCGTAGATGCCTTCGGTGCCGACGGCGATGTGCTGGATGCCTTCGCCCTTGTACTTGCGCAGATACTCCTCGATCTGGCTCGTATCGTCCTTGGACTCGTTCAAGGGGATACGGATCTTGCCGCAGGGCGAGGTGATCGCGCGGCTGACGAGGCCGGTGATGCGGCCGTCGATGTCGAAGAAGTGGATCTGCGTGAAGTTGAACAGTTCGCGGTAGAAGGCCCACCACTTGTCCATATTGCCGCGATAGACGTTGTGGGTCAGGTGGTCGAGATAATAGAAGCCGACGCCCTCGGGCTTCGGATTGCGCTCCCCGGTCCACTCGAATTCGGCCTCGTAGGCCGAGCCCTTGGCACCGTAAGTCTCGACGAAATAGAGCAGCGAGCCGCCGATGCCGACGATCGCCGGGACATCGAGACACTTGTCCCTGCCTTCGTAAGGGATGGCGCCCTTCGAGACTGCATGCTCGAAGGCGTGCTTGGCATCGACGACGCGCCAGGCCATCGACGGGGCGCAGGGGCCGTGTTCGTCGACGAAGCGCATGGCGTGCGAGCCAGGCTCGGCGTTCAGGATGTAATTGATGTCGCCCTGGCGCCAGACGGTGATGTTCTTGCTTCTGTGTTTGGCGACCGGGCTGTAGCCCATGCGAGTAAAGAGCTCGGCCAGCTTTTCCGGTTCCGGATGGGCGAATTCGACGAACTCGAAGCCGTCGGTGCCGGCGGGATTGTCAGCGGTAATCGTTGCCGGCGGGGCGTCATGCGGGAAGGGGCCCATCGGAAGTCTCCTCTTATTCTTCCAAACTTTGCTGGAGTATGACGCAATTCCCATGCATGATGCTTGTATTCTTGCGCGGTTTAGACAGAATGGCGCACGAAACATGCAAAATTGCGTATTAGGATGCACGAATGGAGCAGCTTGACGGGTTCGATCTCAAGATCCTCAGCGAATTGCAGCGTGACGGGCATCTGACCAACAACGAACTGTCGGAACGCATCGCGCTTTCGCCATCGCAATGTTCGCGCCGGCGCACCCGGCTTGAAGCGGAAGGCTACATCACCGGCTACCAGGCACAGATCGACCGGCAGAAGCTCGGCCTCGATCTGATGGTGGTGATCTCGGTCACGCTCGCCACCCACAATCGCGACAATGCCAAGCGCTTCGGCAAGCTCATTTCCGGCCTGCCGGAGGTGCTGGAGGCCTATGCGCTCACCGGCGAGATGGACTACCACATGCGGGTGGTGACGCCGGATCTTGCGGGGCTGTCGCGCTTCGTCAATGACGTGCTTCTGCCGCACGACAGCGTGCAGCATGTGAAGACGTCGATCGTGCTTGAAACCTTGAAGAGCTTCGAGGGCGTGCCGATCCCCGAGCGGATGAAGGGCTGAAGCCTCAGGCAGAGGGCGGAGGGTCGAACCTGCCGATAGCGCGTTCCACTGCTTCCAGCCCGACGGCGAGCGCCTGTATCCCGGCCGGCCCGATCAGCGTGTCGAGTTCCGCCTGATAGCGGACGGCAAGCTCCGTCAATTCGCCATAGGCCCGGATGCCGGTCTTCGTCAGTTCCAGATGTTCGATGCGGCGGTCGTTTTCGTCTTCGCGCCGCGTCAGCCAGCGGCGTTCTTCGAGCAAGGCGACGGCGCGGCTGACCTTGGTCTTGTGCATGGCCGAGTGCGCGCCGACTTCGGTGGCCGTCATCGGGCGGCTTGTGCTGCCGAGGGCGGCCAGAGTGCGCCATTCCGGGCGCGTGAGCTGGTAGCGCGCCTTGTACTGGGCGGCAAAGCGCAGCGCGACGAACTCCGCGGCGCGGTTCAGCCGATAGGGTAGGAAGGCATTGAGTTCGAAGCCATCGGCGGCCATCGGGCATCCTTGATAGTTACAAAATCGATAGTTACGATTGCAACTAATATGCCGAAGGCGACGCCTGCGTCCACCCTGGGAAAAGGCCGTCGCCGCGGTATTTGGAATTGCGCCGGACCTGTGAACAGGTCGCTTCGCGAAGCCGAAGCAGGGTGCCATGAGGAGGAGGATCGACGATGCTGGACAAGGCAGGAAAACAGGCCGGGACACTGGCTAAGGCCAACGAAGCGCTTGGCTACATGCCCGGCTTCGGCAATGATTTCGAGACCGAGAGCCTGCCGGGCGCCCTGCCGCAAGGGCAGAACAGCCCGCAGAAATCTGCCTATGGCCTCTATGCCGAGCAGCTTTCGGGCTCCCCCTTTACCGCGCCGCGCGGCACCAACGAGCGGTCCTGGCTTTATCGCATCCGCCCGAGCGTTCGCCACACCGGACGTTTCAACAAAATCGACTATCCGCACTGGAAGACGGCGCCGCATGTCGCCGAGCATTCCCTGGCGCTTGGCCAGTTGCGCTGGAATCCACTGCCGGAGCCGACGGAAAAGCTGAACTTCCTGCAGGGCATCCGCACGATGACGACGGCGGGCGATGCGCCGACGCATTCGGGCATGGCAGCGCATGCCTATGCCTTCAACGCCGACATGGTGGACGACTATTTCTTCAATGCCGACGGCGAGCTGCTGATCGTTCCGGAAATGGGCGCGATCCAGGTGTTCACCGAGCTCGGCAAGATGGACGTCGAACCCTCCGAGATCTGCATCGTGCCACGCGGCACCATGTTCAAGGTGACGCGACTTGGCGACGAGAAGGTTTGGCGCGGCTATGTCTGCGAAAACTACGGCGCCAAGTTCACGCTGCCGGATCGCGGTCCGATCGGCGCAAACTGCCTGGCTAATCCGCGCGATTTCAAGACGCCGGTCGCCGCCTTCGAGGAGAAGGAGACGCCCTGCCGCGTGCATGTGAAGTGGTGCGGCGGTTTCCACGTAACCGAGATCGGCCATTCGCCGCTCGACGTCATCGCCTGGCATGGCAACTACGCGCCCTACAAATACGACCTCAAGACCTATTCGCCCGTCGGCGCGATCCTCTTTGACCATCCGGATCCGTCGATCTTCACGGTGCTGACGGCGCCCTCGGGCGAAGAGGGCACGGCGAATATCGATTTCGTTATCTTCCCGCCGCGCTGGTTGGTGGCTGAACACACTTTCCGTCCGCCCTGGTACCACCGCAACATCATGAGCGAATTCATGGGGCTGATCTACGGTCGCTACGACGCAAAGGAAGAGGGCTTCGTGCCTGGCGGCATGAGCCTGCACAACATGATGCTGGCGCATGGGCCCGATGCGTCGGGCTACGACAAAGCGACGAATAGCGAGTTGAAACCGGTGAAGCTCGACCATACGATGGCCTTCATGTTCGAGACCCGCTTCCCGCAGCAACTGACCCGCTACGCCGCCGAACTGGAGACGTTGCAGGACAACTACATCGACTGCTGGACGGATCTCAAGAAGCGGTTCAACGGGACGCCGGAAGGCGATTGGTCTTGAGTTCACGCCTGGTTTTGCTCGGCAGCAAGGGCGGTCCGGCGATCCGGCCGGGCGGCCCGTGGCCGACGTCGTCTCTGCTTCAAATCGGCGGCCGGACGGTTGTCGTCGATTGCGGCCTTGGCGTCACGCGCGGACTGACCGATGCCGGTGTGGCGCTGAAGACGCTGGACCTGATCGTCATTACCCATCTGCATTCGGATCATGTGCTGGAACTCGGGCCGCTCATTCACACGGCCTGGACCGCGGGGTTGTCGCAGCCGGTACGCGTCTACGGGCCCACAGGCACTCGCGCCTATTGGCAGGGCTTCCTGCAATCGATGGCCTTCGACATCGAGATCCGTATCGTCGATGAGGGCCGGCCCGACCTGCGGATGCTGGTCGAGGTCATCGAGTTTTCGGAAGGCGAGATCTTCTCCGAGAACGGCCTGACGCTCTCGGCGCTGCGCGTCGACCATCCGCCGGTGACCGATTGCTTTGCGCTTCGGTTCGACGATGCGGAAGGCTCGGTCGTGTTCTCGTCCGATACGGCCTATTTCCCTCCGCTTGCTGATTTCGCCAAAGGAGCTGACATCCTCGTGCATGAGGCGATGCTCGCCGAAGGCGTCGACCGGCTGGTGGCGCGCACCGGCAATGGCGCGCGGCTGAAGGAGCATCTGCTGGCGAGCCATAGCTTCGCCGAACAGGCGGCGGCGATCGCGGCGGCTGCCGGCGTCGGCCGGCTGGTGCTGCATCACCTCATCCCCGCCGACGACCCCGAGATATCTGAGGCCCACTGGATTGCGGCGGCTCGCAAAAACTGGGCGGGCGCCTTGACGATCGCCACCGACGGCCTTGTTGTGAAGATTGCGGACGATTCGTCCGCGTAAAGGAATTCCGCGACGGCCGCGAAGCGGTCTTCGGTCTGGAACAATGAGAAGTTTGAGAGGGAGGACTGCATGAAACTGGCGACACTCAAGGACAGTACGCGCGACGGAAAGCTCGTGGTCGTCTCCCGCGATCTTACCCGCTGCTCGGAGGTCGGGCACATCGCCCGCACGCTGCAGGCAGCGCTCGACGACTGGGCGCATGCGGGCCCTCGGCTTGCGCGCGTCGCCGAAGGGATCGAGACCGGTTCGCAGCCGACGATCCGCTTCCATGAACATGATGCGCTGTCGCCGTTGCCGCGCGCTTACCAATGGGCCGACGGCTCGGCCTACGTCAATCACGTCGAGCTGGTGCGCAAGGCCCGCAATGCCGAGATGCCTTCAAGCTTCTGGACCGATCCCTTGATGTACCAGGGCGGCTCCGACAGCTTCATTGCGCCGCGCGATCCGATCCCGCTTGCCGACGAGACCTTTGGCGTCGACATGGAGGGCGAGGTCGCCGTCATCGTCGACGACGTGCCGATGGGTGCGACCATCGACGAGGCACGGGCGGCGATCCAGCTCGTCATGCTCGTCAACGACGTGTCGCTGCGCGGGTTGATCCCGGCCGAGCTTGCCAAGGGTTTTGGTTTCTTCCAGTCAAAGCCGTCGTCGGCCTTTTCGCCGGTTGCCGTTTCGCCGGATGAACTGGGCGACGCCTGGGACGGCGGCAAGCTGCACCTGCCGCTCCAAGTCGACCTCAACGGCAAACCCTTCGGCCGCGCCAATGCCGGCATCGACATGACCTTCGATTTTGCGCAGCTGGTCGCGCATGCGGCCAAGACCCGGCCGCTTTCCGCCGGCACGATCATCGGTTCGGGCACCGTTTCCAACAAGCTCGACGGCGGACCGGGCAAGCCCGTTGCGGAAGGCGGCGCCGGCTATTCCTGCATCGCTGAACTCCGGATGATCGAGACGATCGCCGGCGGTGCGCCGAAAACCCAGTTCCTGAGGGTCGGCGACGTCGTGCGCATCGAGATGAAGGACAAAACCGGTCATTCCATCTTCGGAGCTATCGAGCAGACCGTCGAAGCTTACAACACAGTCGCAAACGGCTGACTGACACGAACGGGCAAGGCATGAGCGAGACCGTCCTTTACGACTACTGGCGTTCGTCGGCGAGCTATCGGGTGCGCATCGCGCTCAACAACCTCGGTGAAAGCTATCGTTCTGTGCCGGTCGACCTGCTTGCCAAGGCACACAAGGCGCCGGAGCATCTGGTCCGCAACCCGCAAGGGCTCGTGCCTGTCCTTGAGATCGATGGCGAGCGCTTCACGCAATCGCTCGCCATCATCGAGTACCTCGCCGAGACCCGGGCAACCTCCGGCTTCCTGCCGGATGACGCCATCGGTCGTCAGCGGGTGCGCAGCCTGTCCTATGCGATCGCCATGGACATCCACCCCGTCTGCAATCTCAGCGTCGTGTCCCACGTCATGGCCAATGCCGAGGACAGCGAGGCGGCGCGGCGCAACTGGATGCGCAAGTTCATCGGCGAGGGGCTTGCCGCCTTCGAACGGTTGCTCGACCATTCCGCGACCGGGCGCTTCTGCCATGGCGACATGCCGACCATGGCGGATTTCTGCCTTGTGCCGCAGGTCTACAATGCCCGCCGATGGGACGTCGATATTTCGGCCTGTCCGCGGCTGGTCGCGATCGACCAGAACTGCGCGGAGATCGAGGCTTTCGCCCGCGCGCACCCGGACCGCACGCCGCGCTGATCGGCCAAGCGGCTTCTCGCTTGATCCCTTCTCCTTGCACCTTCGGGCGCGCCCGCATCCTGCGGGCCGCCTTCTCTGGCCGGTTCCGTCAAGCGAATGTCGCGAATGGATCGACGGCGGCGAAAAGGCCGCGCTAGTTTTTGTATGACTGGCCGTATAAGGGGGGCCGGAAAAACCTCTGGAGCGAGAGACATACCGATGAAAAGCTATGTGCTGAACGTCAGCTGCAAGACCACCCGTGGCATCGTCGCCGCGATCACCGGCTATCTCGCCGAAAAGGGCTGTTATATCTCCGACAGTTCGCAGTTCGACGACCTCGAAACCGGCCTGTTCTTCATGCGTCTCAGCTTCATCAGCCAGGAAGGCGCAAAACTCGACGAGTTGAAGGCAGGTTTCGAAGCGGTGGTGAAGCGCTTCGACATGAACGCCGAGATCCGCGACAGCGAGGAGCGCATGAAGGTGCTGCTCATGGTGTCGCGTTTCGGCCATTGCCTCAACGACCTGCTCTATCGCTGGAAGATCGGCGCACTGCCGATCGATATCGTCGGTGTCGTCTCCAACCACTTCGACTACCAGAAGGTGGTGGTCAACCACGATATCCCGTTCCACTGCATCAAGGTGACGAAGGAGAACAAGCCGAAGGCGGAAGCCCAGCTGCTGGAACTGGTCGACCAGACCGGCGCCGAACTGATCGTGCTTGCCCGCTACATGCAGGTCCTGTCCGACGCGCTCTGCAAGAAGATGTCGGGCCGCATCATCAACATCCATCACTCCTTCCTGCCGTCGTTCAAGGGCGCCAACCCCTACAAGCAGGCCTATGAGCGCGGCGTGAAGCTGATCGGCGCGACGGCGCACTACGTCACCGCCGACCTCGACGAAGGCCCGATCATCGAGCAGGACATCGCCCGCATCACCCACGCCCAGAGCGCCGAAGACTATGTCTCGATCGGCCGCGACGTGGAAAGCCAGGTGCTGGCGCGCGCCGTGCACGCCCATATCCACAACCGTTGCTTCATCAACGGCAACCGTGTCGTCGTCTTCCCGCCGAGCCCCGGCTCCTATGCTTCCGAGCGTATGGGGTGAGGCGTCAGGCAAATCGCATGCTGAAAACGAGAAACGCCGCCGGTTCGATCGGCGGCGTTTCTCGTAGGTTGGAGCGCGAGGCGACCGGAACGCGCTACGCTATTGCAACAGCTCAAGCCCGACCGCCGTCGCCTCGCCGCCGCCGATGCAGAGCGAGGCGATGCCGCGCTTGACGCCCTTGGCGCGCATGGCGTGAAGCAATGTCACGATGATGCGGGCGCCGGATGCGCCGATCGGGTGGCCGAGCGCGCAGGCGCCGCCGTTGATGTTGACGATCTCGTCCGACAGGCCGAGGTCGCGGATCGCCGCCATCGCCACCACGGCGAAGGCCTCGTTGATTTCGTAGAGGCCGACGCTGCCCTTCTCCCAGGCGAGCCTTGCCAGCAGCTTGTCGATTGCGCCAATCGGGGCCGTCGTGAACCAGGCCGGCTCCTGGGCGTGGCCCGCATGGCCCGCGACGATAGCAAGCGGGGTCAGCCCACGCTTTTCCGCTTCGCTGGCGCGCATCAGGATCAGCGCCGCTGCCCCGTCTGATATCGACGACGAATTGGCGGCCGTCACGCTGCCGCCGTCGCGGAAGGCGGGTTTCAGCTTCGGGATCTTTGACGGATCCGATTTGGTCGGCTGTTCGTCGCGGTCGAGATTGGCGGTCTGGCGCTTGCCGGCGCCAGCGACTGCCACGACTTCCTCGGCAAAGGAACCATCCTCAGCTGCGCGGGTTGCGCGCTCCAGAGATCGCAGCGCAAAGCCGTCCTGATCGGCGCGCGAGAACTGATAGTGCTCGGCCGTGTCCTCGGCATAGGTGCCCATCAGCCGGCCGGAATAGGCGTCTTCGAGGCCATCGAGGAACATGTGGTCCTTGACTTCGCCATGACCCAGGCGGAAGCCGCCGCGCGCTTTCGGCAGCAGATAGGGCGCGTTGGTCATCGACTCCATGCCGCCGACCGCAAGCACCGACGCGCTACCGGACAGCAGAGCATCGTGGCCAAGCATCAGCGCCTTCATGCCGGAGCCGCAGACCTTGGAGATGGTCGTCGACGGCGTTTCCTTGCCGAGGCCGGCGCCAAGGGCTGCCTGGCGCGCCGGGTTCTGGCCAATGCCGGCCGGCAGCACATTGCCCATCAACACCTCGTCGACAGCATCAAGGCCGGCACGATCGAGTGCGGCTTTGAGCGCTATGGCGCCGATTTCCGGCGCGGTCAAATCCTTGAGGCTGCCCTGAAAGGCGCCCATTGGCGTGCGGGCCGCCGAAACGATGACGATCGGGTCAGTTCTGCTCATGTCTTTCTCCCATACGGCAAAAGGCAATGGTTGGCGCGAGTGCGTCACCCGCGTGTGTCCTTCTCCCGGCGTGGCGGGGAGAAGGTGGCCGGCAGGCCGGATGAGGGGCACTTTTGCCCCAACCGCCCCTCGACGTCAGATATGCAGCGCGTGCCCCAGCGCCTTCAACGCGGACTCCTGGAAAGCTTCCGATTGCGTCGGATGCGCATGGATCGTGCCGGCGATGTCTTCGAGGCGCGCGCCCATTTCGATCGCCAGGCTGAAGCTTGCCGAGAGTTCCGAGACGCCGTGGCCGACGGCCTGGATGCCGAGCACCAGGTGGTTGTCGGCGCGAGCGACGATGCGAACGAAACCGTCTTCGGCAAGCGTCGTCATGGCGCGGCCATTCGCCTGGAAGGGGAACTGGCCGATCTTGATCTCGATGCCGCTCGCACGCGCCTCGTCGGGCGAGAGCCCTGCGGTGACGATCTCCGGATCGGTGAAGCAGACGGCCGGGATGCAGCGCTTGTCCCAGTTGCGCTTGTGACCGGCGACGATCTCCGCCACCATTTCCCCTTGCGCCATGGCGCGGTGCGCCAGCATCGGCTCGCCGGTGACGTCGCCGATCGCATAGATGCCGCGCATGGACGTCCGGCACTGGTCGTCGATGCGGATGAAGCGGCCAGTGCGGTCGAGGTCGATTTCCTCAAGGCCGACGCCCTCGGTCACGGGTTTGCGGCCGACGGTGACCAGCACCTTTTCGGCGGCGACATCGATTGCGCGACCGTTGTGTTCGGCTTGCAGGCTGCCGGTTTCGGCGGAGTAGCTCTTGGCGACCGTCTGGGTGAAGACCTCGATGCCGAGTTCGCCGAGACGCTTGGCGATCGGTTTCGTCAGATCGGCGTCATAGAGCGGCAGAATGCGCGGCTGCGCTTCGAGTACGGTCACGTGGCTGCCGAGCTTGGCGAAAGCGGTGCCAAGTTCGAGACCGATGTAACCGCCGCCGATGACGGCGATGCTCTTCGGCACGCTTTTCAGCGACAGGGCCTCGGTCGAGGAAATGATCGACCCGCCGAATGGCAGGTCGGGCAGCTCGACCGGCGCCGAGCCGGTGGCAATGACGATCGTCTCGGCGCGGATGCGCTGCAGTCCGATCTCGGTCTCGACATCGACGGTCTTGCCGTCGACGAAACGGGCGGTGCCGATCACCGCCTTGACACCCGACTTCTTCAGAAGGCCGATGACGCCGCCGTTCAGCCGTCCGACGATGTCGTCTTTCCAGGCGATGGTGCGGGCGAGGTCGATTGTCGGATTGGCGAGCGACAGACCGAGCGGGCTGCGGCCGGAAGCGGCCGAGCGCAGCTTATGAAACTCTTCCGCCGCGTGGATGAGGGCCTTGGAGGGAATACAGCCGACATTGAGGCAGGTGCCGCCGGCTTTCGCCTTTTCGACGATGACCGTGTCGATGCCGAGCTGGCCGGCGCGGATTGCGCAGATGTAGCCACCGGGGCCGGCGCCGATGACGAGCAGCTTGCAGGAAATTTCCTTCATGATCGCCTCAGGCCTCCACAAAAATAAGCGCCGGCGTTTCGAGCAGGGTCTTCAGCCGCTGCACGAAGACGGCCGCATCCCAGCCGTCGATGACGCGGTGATCGAAGCTCGAGGACAGGTTCATGATCTTGCGCGGCACGAACTGCGTGCCATCCCAGACCGGCCGGACGGCGAGCTTGTTGACGCCGATGATCGCCACTTCCGGATGGTTGATGACCGGCGTGGAGACGATGCCGCCGAGCGCGCCGAGCGAAGAGATGGTGATGGTCGATCCGGTGAGCTCGTCGCGGGTGGCCGTGCCGGTGCGGGCAGCATCCGCCAGGCGATTGAGCTCGTTGGCACAATCCCAGATGCCGCGGGCTTCGGCATGGCGCACGACCGGAACGGTGAGGCCGGCCGGGGTCTGCGTGGCGATGCCGATATGCACGCCGTGATGGCGGCTGATGATGCCGGCGCCGTCGTCGAAAGTGGCATTGACGGCGGGTTGATCGGCAATGGTGCGCACGAGCGCGCGCATCAGATAGGGCAGGATGGTCAGCTTCGGCTGGTCGGGTTTGCGGTCGCGGTTCATCGTCGTCCGCAGGTCCTCGAGCGCCGTCATGTCGACCTCTTCCACATAGGTGATGTGGGGAATGCGCGAGGTCGAAAGCGACATCTTCTCGGCGATGCGACGGCGAAGGCCGGTTACCTTGATCTCGTCGACGGCGGTCTTGCGCTGCAGGCCGGCCGGCGCAAGCGCCGGCTGAGCGCCGCGGGCGATGAACTGGTCGAGGTCATCATGGGTGATGCGGCCAGCCGGACCGGTGCCGGTCACCTGGCGCAGATCGACGCCGCTTTCCTTGGCGCGCAGGCGCACCGCCGGCGAGGCAAGGGCCTTCTCCAATCGTTCGCCAGCGGCATGTGCGCCGTTGGCGTGGACACCGTTCGTGGTCGGCGCCTTGACCTCGACCTTGGCGGGCTGGGCCGGCTTGGAGACCGGCGCGGGCGCCTCAGTCTTCACTGCGGGTTTTTCTTCCACCTTCGCGACAGGCTTCTCTTCCACGGGAGCAGCCGTTTCGCCTTCGCCTGATATTTCGATGCGCACGAGCGGCGCCTTCACCGCAACGGTGTCGCCTACCTCGGCGCCGAGCCAGAGCACGGTGCCGGTGACGGGCGAGGGGATTTCGACGGTCGCCTTGTCGGTCATCACGGCGGCGAGCACCATGTCCTCGCGCACGGGGTCACCGGGCTTCACATGCCATTCGACGAGTTCAGCCTCGGCCACGCCTTCGCCGACATCGGGCATCTTGATTACGAATTCGCCCATGTCAGGCCTCCATCACTTCGACGAGCGCGCGTCCGACGCGCGCGGGGCCGGGGAAATAGTCCCATTCCTGCGCGTGCGGGTAGGGCGTGTCCCAGCCGGCGACGCGCACGACGGGCGCTTCGAGATGGTAGAAGCAGTGCTCCTGCACGAGGGCGGCCACTTCGCCGCCGAAGCCCGACGTCAGCGTCGCTTCGTGCACGACGACGCAGCGCCCGGTCTTTTCCACCGACTTGACGATCGTATCGAGGTCGAGCGGTAGCAGACTGCGCAGGTCGATCACCTCGGCGTCGATGCCGGTTTCCTCGGCAGCCGCGAGCGCCACGTGCACCATGGTGCCATAGGCGACGACGGTGACGGCGGAGCCCTCTCGGCGGACTTCCGCCTTGCCGATCGGAACGGTGTAGTGGCCTTCCGGCACCTCGCCGAGATCGTGTTTCGACCAGGGAATGACTGGCCGGTCATGATGGCCGTCGAAGGGGCCGTTGTAGAGCCGCTTCGGTTCCAGGAACATCACCGGATCCGGATCCTCGATCGAGGCGATCAGCAGGCCCTTGGCGTCGTAGGGATTGGAGGGCACGACGACTTTCAGGCCGCAGACATGGGTGAAAAGCGCTTCGGGGCTCTGACTATGCGTCTGGCCACCGAAGATGCCGCCGCCGGTCGGCATGCGCAGGACGATCGGGCAGGTGAAATCACCGTTGGAGCGGTAACGAATACGGGCCGCTTCCTGGGTGATCTGGTCGTAGGCCGGATACATATAGTCGGCGAACTGGATCTCGACGCAGGGCTTCAGCCCGTAGGCGGCCATGCCGATCGCCGTGCCGACGATGCCGCTTTCGCTGATCGGCGCGTCGAAACAGCGGGTCTTGCCGTATTTCGCCTGGAGCCCCTGCGTGCAACGGAAGACGCCGCCGAAATAGCCGACGTCCTCGCCGAAGACGACGACATTGTCGTCGCGTTCCATGGAGACATCCATGGCGCTGCGCACGGCTTCGATCATTGTCATTCTGGCCATATCAGTATCCTGCCTTCTGCCGCTGGCGGCGAATGTGCGGCGGCATCTCGGCATAGACGCCCTCGAAGATATCGCGCACCGACGGCTTGCCGCCGGCATGCAGCGTGCCGTGGCCCTCGGCCTGTTTCTGGGCCTGGATCACTTCGTCGGTGATCTCGGCTTCCGCCTGCGCATGACGCTCTTCCGACCAGGCGCCGCGAAGGATGAGGTGCTTCTTCAATCTCAAGACTGGATCGCCGAGTGGCCAGGCTTCGGATTCCGTCTTCGGGCGATAGGCGCTCGGATCGTCGGAGGTCGAATGGGCGCCGACGCGGTAGGTGACGTATTCGATCAGTGTCGGACCGAGATTGCGACGGGCGCGCTCGGCCGCCCATTTGGCGACGGCGTAGACGGCGAGATAGTCGTTGCCGTCGACGCGCAGGGCCGGGATGCCGAAGCCGAGGCCGCGGGCGGCAAAGGTGCCGGAGCCGCCGCGGGCGATGCCCTGGAAGGTCGAGATCGCCCACTGATTGTTGACGATGTTGAGGATAACGGGCGCCTTGTAGGTGGAGGCAAAGACGAGCGCCGAGTGGAAGTCCGATTCCGCCGTCGAGCCGTCGCCGATCCAGGCGGCTGCGATCTTGGTGTCGCGCTTGATGGCCGACGCCATCGCCCAGCCGACCGCCTGCACATATTGGGTGGCGAGGTTGCCGGAGATGGTGAAGAAGCCATGCTCCTTGGAGGAATACATGATCGGCAGCTGCCGGCCGCGCAGAGGGTCGCTCTCGTTCGAGAAGATCTGGTTCATCATCTCGACCATGGGATAGCCGTCGGCGATCAGAAGACCGGCCTGTCGATAGGTCGGGAAGTTCATGTCGCCCTTCACCAACGCCTTGCGGAAGGCGCAACTGACGGCCTCTTCGCCCAGATGCTGCATGTAGAAGGAGGTCTTGCCCTGGCGCTGCGCCATGACCATGCGCGCATCGAAGGCGCGCAGCAGCATCATGTGCCTGAGGCCGGAGAGCAACTCGTCATCCGAAAGCAGCCCGGCCCAGGGACCGACCGCTTCGCCGTCGCGGTTCAAGACGCGGATGATCGAATAGGCGAGGTCGCGCATCTCTTCCGGCGCGACGTCCACCTCCGGGCGCGGCACGGAGCCGGCCTTCGGGATCTTGACGTTGGAGAAATCCGGCTGGCCGCCGGGCCGAACGGCGGGTTCGGGGACATGCAGGCTAAGTCGATCGAGATCGCTCATGCGGTTTCCGGCCTCCTCCGGAGTGCGCAGTGCACCAAATCAAGATCGGTTCGAGTCGAACCGCTCTTCATTTCTGTTCTCACGCATTTCCGGACGCAAAGGCGCTAAGACCCTCGCTGGAAATGCTCTGGGACGGGATAACGATGGGCCTGAGGTGTACGAGGACGTGCAATGTGACCGGCAAGGCTCCTCCGCCCAAGGTCTGCACAGACTCCTCCTAAAAGCCCCCGCTCTCCCGACGGGAATGCTCACAGACTGCCACGAGTTCCGGGGCTTATGAAGGTCTTTCCGTGTTGCGGGGCAGGGGCAGGCGAAGAAAGATAGAATCCTGCCGGGAGTGCGCCCACGCGTTGTGTCGTTCACCTTCTTGCCGGTCGTTGCCGGTAATTTTCTTTCGCGGCGATCCGTCGGCGGTAGCGCTCAGACCGGCGGGGCGATGGTGATCGGCGTTCCATCGAGGAAGCGCGAGAGCCGGAATGGCGTCGGATCGACGATCGGTTTCTCGCCGGTTACGAGGTCAGCGACGAGGTGTCCGGCGCCAGGCCCGATGCCAAAACCGTGGCCGGAAAAACCCGTCGCGACAATGAGGCCCGGAACGGTTTCGGCGGGTGAGATGACGGGGACGGCATCGGGCATCACATCGATCAGTCCTCCCCATATCTGTTGCACCTTGGTTTTGCGCAGGAATGGCAAGGCCCTGCCGGCGGCGTCGAGGGCCCGCAGGGCGCGCCGCGAATCCGGATTGGGATCGAGCACGCGGTGGCGTTCGAAGGCGCCGGGCCGGTCGAGCGGGACGGTGCCGATCTCGAACAATTCGTTCCAGCTCTGGGCGTTGATGCCCACCTGCACGGCATCGCCCTCCGCCTTTCGCGCCGGCTGGAAATCCCGGAAGAATGCGAAGCTGTCGGGCACGACCGCGTGCAGGTTGGCGGCACCGTCGGCAATCGTGTAACCGCCATCGAGGCGCTTGCGATAGGCATAGGTCGCGGTTGCGCCGGCCCCTTCCGGACCGCCGGAGACCGGCCCGGTTCTCAACACCGTATTCCGCACCTTCAGCTGCGGCAGCCGGATGCCGAGGCTTTTGAGAAAGAGCCTGGACCAGGCGCCGCCGGCGACGATGACGGTCGACGTCTCGATGCGGCCTCTCTCGGTGACGACGGCGGAGATCCGGCCCGCTGCCTTTTCGACCCCGCGCACGGCGCAGCCCGTCAGGATACGGGCACCGGCGCGGCGTGCACCGGCGACAATCGCGGGCACCGCCTTCTGCGGTTCTGCCCGGCCGTCGCTCGGCGTGAAGAGCCCGCCTTGGTAGCGGATGGCGGCGCCCGGCATCATCGCCTCTGTCGTGTCGGAGCTGAGTTGCACGCTGTCGACGCCGTAGGGTCGGGCCATGGCAAGCCATGCGTCGCGATTGGCGATGTCGCGCTCATTCTCGGAGATATAGAGGATGCCGCTGCGGCGAAAGCCGGTCTCGCCACTGATGCGCGTGTCGAGCGTGTCCCAGATCTTCAGCGCCTCGATCGCCAGCGGGATTTCGCGCTCGTCACGGCCCATCACCCGAACCCAGCCCCAGTTGCGGCTCGATTGCTCGGCGCCGGGCGTGCCCTTCTCGCAGAGCACGACGTTGATACCGCGTTCGGCAAGGAAGAGGGCGGTGCTGACGCCGATGATGCCGCCGCCGACGATGACGACGTCGGCCCTGGCGGGCAGGATGGTGTCTGTGGCGATCGGATCGAGCGTGGGGCCGGGCATGGGGAGGGCACTTTCGGGCAGGAGGTGTCGCGGTCATCGGTGCATGCCGCCGCCGCGAGATCAAGACCTGCAATCTGGCCGTCGTCGGCCGGCGCTCGGTTGCTGGCAATCTTTTATCGCCAACCCGTCCGGTTCGCCGCGAGACGGTCTTTCGGAATTTTGCGCGTGCTTCTATGCTCGCGCGCATGAGTGAGAGCCGCCCTGATCTTCGCCCCGTCCTGCGCATCGATTTTCCGCCCGCCGACCGGCTCGGCCGCGGCAAGATCCTCTTGCTCGAACTGATCCGCGAGACCGGCTCCATCTCCGCCGCCGGGCGGGCGATGGACATGTCGTACCGCCGCGCCTGGCTGCTGGTCGATGCCCTGAACCGGATGTTCAGCGAGCCTTCGGTAGAATCGCAGCGCGGCGGCAAGCAGGGTGGCGGAGCCTTGGTGACGCCGTTCGGCGAAGAGCTTATCCGGCGCTACCGCGAGATGGAGGAGAAGGCACGCTTTGCGATCGGCGAGGATCTGGCCTGGCTCGAATCCGTTCGGAGCAGCGATACACCAGCGTCCGATACGGCCGAGGCTGTTTCCCAAAAGGCCTAGTGCATGTCGCGCAAAAGTGTGCAGCGGTGCATAAAAACAAGAGCTTAGAGCCTGGCGCGCGAATGCGTTTTCATGCGACAGGCTTTAGTGATCGATCGCGACCGACTTGATGACGGCATAGACGGTTCTGCCGGGAACAAGCTGCAGCGCGTCGCAGGAAAAGCGGGTGATGCGGGCGGCAATCGTCGCATCGCCGCAAGTCACCCGGACATCGACGCTGCCATCCTCCTCCGATGTCAGCGTCAGAATGCGCCCTTCGAGCACATTGAGCGCACTGATTTCCACTGGCCTTGAGGTCGCCAGCATGACGTCGCGGGCGGCTATGTGCAGGCGAAGCCTGACGCCGGCCGTCGCGCTGACACCGGCGATGCGCAGCCGTTCCCGTCCGACCCGGACGGTCGTCAGTTCGTGCACCGGATCGGTTCCCTCGACTTCGCCCTCCAGCAGGACACCGGCTTCGCGCCTGCCGGTGGCAAGCGTTGCGGCGGGCGCGCTCAACACCTCGGCGGCCGCGCCCGATGCGGTGACCCGACCGTTTTCGAGCACGACCACGCGCCGGGCCAACCGGGCGACTTCGCCGACCGAGTGGCTGACATAGACGATCGGTATGCGGGCATCGTC
Source organism: Ensifer sp. Root558 (assembly GCF_001427045.1). NCBI lineage: Bacteria > Pseudomonadati > Pseudomonadota > Alphaproteobacteria > Hyphomicrobiales > Rhizobiaceae > Ensifer > Ensifer sp. Root558. Next base: position 45,415 of record NZ_LMGC01000039.1, read on the forward strand.
GCGCAGCCGTTCGAGATAGGGCAGGATTTCGGCCTTGCGCGCCTCGTCGAGCGCGGCCAGCGGCTCATCCATCAAAAGCAGGCGCGGTGCCGCGAGCAAGGCTCGGCCGATGGCGACGCGCTGCTTTTCGCCGCCGGAAAGGGCCGAAGGGTTGCGTTCGAGCAGATGGCCGATGCCGAGCAGGTCGACGATGCGGGTAAACTCATTGCCGGTGCCGCTCTTGCCGGCGAACCAGCGGCCATAGGCGAGGTTGCGGCGTACGCTCAAATGCGGAAACAGCCGGGCCTCCTGGAAGACATAGCCGAAGCGCCGGCGATGCACCGGCGTGAAGATTCTCCTCTCGCTGTCGGCGATAACGTCGCCATCGAGCAGGACACGTCCGCTTTCGGGCTTCATAAGCCCGGCGATGATGTTGATGAGCGAGGTCTTGCCGGAGCCGGAGCGGCCGAACAGCGCGGTCACGCCTCCATCCGAGGTGAAGGCGGCGTCGAGCGCAAAATTGCCGAGTTGATGATGAGCTTCGACGGTAAGGCTCATTGGGCTGCCACCCGGCGCGCGGCAAATGTCGCCAGCAGTTCCGAGAGGATCAGCGCGGCCATGGAAATGATGACGGAAATGATTGTCAGCCGCATGGCGCCGGCATCGCCACCGGGCACCTGGGTGAAGGTGTAGATGGCGGCCGAAAGCGTCTGCGTCTCGCCGGGAATGTTGGAGACGAAGGTGATCGTGGCGCCGAACTCGCCCATCGCCTTGGCAAAGGCGATGATCATGCCGGCGATGATGCCGGGAATGATCAGCGGCAGCGTGACGGTGGCAAAGACCCAGAGGGGGCTCGCGCCGAGCGTGGTCGCCGCGTCCTCGAGCTTGCGGTCAACCGCCTCGATCGACAGGCGGATGCTGCGCACCATCAACGGGAAGGCCATGACGGCGCAGGCAAGGGCAGCGCCGGTCCAGCGGAAGGAAAAGACGAGGCCAAAATAATCGGCGAAGAAGGCGCCGAGCGGGCCGCGGCGGCCGAAAAGCAGGAGCAGCAGGAAGCCGGTGACGACAGGCGGCAGGATCAGCGGCAGATGAACGAGGCCGTTCAGCAGTGTCTTGCCCCAGAAGCGCCCGCGGGCAAGCAGCATGGCGACGACGAGTGCGAAGGGCAGGCTGCAGATCATTGCGACGGTTGCGACACGCAGGCTCAACAGGATCGCCGTCCATTCCGCATCGCTCACTGCAAGCCAGTCCAATGGATATCGCTCCCCAATACGAGGCTTGTGGGACGCGGCTGTCTGCCCCCTATTGCCTCTGACAAATGTTCGCGTCGCCCGCGTTTGGGCGCGGGCGACGCGAACATGACGTTAGATGCTTCGCCTGCCTCTGGACAGACGGCACTAGCGCCTATTTCAGCCGGCTACTTCAGGACTGTGAAGCCCTGCTTTTCAAAGAGTTCAGCAGCCTTTGCCGACTTGACGAAGTCGATGTAGGCCGCCGCATCAGGGCTCTTGCTCTCGGCCGTGATCGCGATCGGGTAGATGATCGGCGGATGGCTGTCTTCCGGGAAGGTGCCGACGACCTTGACGCCCGGGTCTGCCGCGGCATCGGTCTGGTAGACGATGCCGTACGGCGCTTCGCCGCGCGAAACGAGCAGGAGGGCGGCACGAACGCTTTCAGCGCCGGCGACCTTGGCCTCCACGGCCTTCCAGGCGTCGAGCTTTTCGAGCGCAGCCTTGCCGTACTTGCCGGCCGGAACGGAATCGACGGCACCCATGGCAAGGCGACCGTCACCGAGAATGGCTGCGAGATCGAAGCCCTGCTTGATTTCGACCGGGGCAGCGTCCTGCTTGCCGGAGACGAGCACGATGCGGTTGCCGAGCAGGTTTGCGCGGGTGTCGTCCTTGATCAGCTTCTTTTCGGCGAGGTAGTCCATCCAGGCGAGGTCGGCAGAGATGAAGACGTCGGCGGGCGCGCCCTGTTCCACCTGCTTGGCCAGCGCCGAGCTGGCCGCGTAGGAAACGGTCGTTTCCTTGCCACTTTCCTTCTGCCACTCGGCATTGATCGCATCGAGCGCGTTCTTCAGGCTCGCAGCCGCAAAGACCGTCACCTTTTCTTCCGCCTGTGCGGACGCCGGCAGAACACTTGCGCCGGCCCAGGCGAGGCCGAGCGCCAGCACCAGTCCCTTCAGCCAGTCTCTTCTCTTGATCATCGATTTCCCTCCAACGATGCGTGATATCTCTTAGGATACAACGATATCGCCTCCTGATTACCGTTGTATCTGTTGAAATACAATGCTCCTCAAAAGGGCTAGCGTAATACCCGTGTGGTTGTGGCCGCCCGGCAAAACCGGTGCAGCATTCCTGCGGCGGGCGCGATTGGGCTTGCGATGATGTCCGGGCGGCCTAAATTGCGGCCTCGATGCCCTGACATGGAGCGGACGTGCAATGGAAACGGCAGTGAAGCTTGAAGAAAGCTGGAAGGAAGCGTTGGCACCGGAATTCGCCAGCGCCTACATGGCTGACCTCAAGCAGTTCCTCGTGGCCCAGAAGAACGAGGGCCGGCAGATTTTCCCTCGCGGGCCTGAGTATTTTCGCGCGCTCGACCTGACGCCGCTCGACAAGGTGCGCGTGGTCATTCTCGGCCAGGATCCCTATCACGGTGACGGCCAGGCGCATGGGCTCTGCTTCAGCGTTCGCCCCGGTGTCCGGACGCCGCCCTCGCTCGTCAATATCTACAAGGAGCTGAATACAGATCTCGGCATTCCGCCGGCGCGACACGGCTTTCTCGAAAGCTGGGCGAAGCAAGGTGTGCTGCTCCTCAACAGCGTGCTGACGGTAGAGCGCGGCAACGCGGCATCACACCAGGGTCACGGTTGGGAAAAGTTCACGGATGCGATCATCCGTGCGGTCAACGAGGCCGAGCATCCCGTCGTCTTCATGCTCTGGGGCTCCTATGCGCAGAAGAAGGCGGCCTTCGTCGACCGCTCGCGCCATCTTGTCCTGAGAGCACCGCATCCGTCGCCGCTCTCGGCCCATTCCGGCTTTCTCGGCTGCCGGCATTTTTCCCAGGCCAATGCCTTCCTTGAAGGCAAAGGCTTCGATCCGATCGACTGGCGGCTGCCGGAAAATCCGGCTGCGGACATCAACTGAAGGCTTGGCGCGAATGACGGCTTTGTCGTCGCCCTGAGGTCTTGCCTTGGCGGCGGCGATCCGCCTAAGACGCCCGAACGAAATGGCGGAGGCGGGCATGCGCAAAATTCTGATCATCGGCATCGGTTCGGGCAATCCCGAACACATGACCGTGCAGGCGATCAACGCGCTGAACCGCGCCGACGTGCTCTTTATCCCGACCAAGGGAGCGAAGAAGACCGAGCTTGCCGAAGTGCGCCGCGACATCTGCGCCCGCTACGTCACGCGCAAGGACAGCCGCACCGTCGAGTTCGCGGTGCCCGTGCGGCGCACCGAAGGCGTCAGCTATGACGGCAGCGTCGATGACTGGCACGCCCAGATCGCTGGGATTTATGAAGCGCTTCTGTCGAAGGAGTTGGGCGAAGAGGGAACCGGCGCGTTTCTCGTCTGGGGCGACCCGATGCTCTATGACAGCACCATTCGCATCGTCGAGCGGGTCAAGGCACGCGGTGAGGTCGCCTTCGCCTACGACGTCATTCCCGGGATCACCAGTCTGCAGGCGCTTTGCGCCAGCCACCGCATTCCGCTGAACCTCGTCGGCAAGCCCGTGGAGATCACCACGGGGCGTCGGCTGCACGAAAGCTTTCCCGAGAAGAGCCAGACCTCGGTCGTCATGCTCGATGGCGAACAGGCGTTTCAGCGGGTCGAGGACCCGGAAGCGGAGATCTATTGGGGCGCCTATCTCGGCACGCCGGATGAGATCGTCATTTCCGGCCGCGTGGCTGAGGTGAAGGACCGGATCCTTGAAACGCGGGCGGCGGCGCGCGCGAAGATGGGATGGATCATGGACATCTATCTCCTGCGCAAGGGCGCCGACTTCGACGAGTGACGGGGAGGGCCGATCTGCGTCGTGTTTGATCTCACTCAAGGTTTGCGGCTGTGTTATAGCGTCTTAAGAGCTTCTTCAGGGAGGAGAGCCTCAAGTGATGGCGGATTTGATGACCAGCTGCGCCCTTCCATTGACCGGAGATGCCGGCACCGTCGCTTCGATGCGCCGCGGTGCCTGCCCGTCCTTGGCAGAGCCGATGCAGACCGGCGACGGCCTGCTCGTGAGGGTGAGGCCAACGGATCACAGCCTGACGCTGCCGAAGGTCATTGCCCTTGCCACGGCTGCCGAGCGCTTCGGCAATGGCATCATCGAGATTACCGCGCGCGGAAACCTGCAGCTTCGCGGCCTGAGCGCGGCTTCGGGGCCAATGCTGGCGCAGGCGATCGGCGATGCGGAGATCGCCATTGCCGAGGGGCTCGCGATCGAGGTGCCGCCCCTAGCCGGCATCGACCCGGACGAGATCGCCGATCCGCGGCCGATTGCCACTGAGCTTCGTGAAGCCTTGGGTGCGCGCCAGGTGCCGTTGAAGCTTGCACCCAAACTATCCGTCGTCATCGATAGCGGTGGCCGGTTTGGTCTCGGCGCTGTCGTCGCCGACATTCGCCTTCAGGCGGTTTCGACTGTCGCGGGGGTGGCCTGGGTGCTGTCGCTTGGCGGCACGGCAACGAAGGCATCGATCGTCGGGACGTTGGCCGGCAACGCGGTCGTGCCGGCCCTGGCCACCATTCTCGAGAAACTGGCGATCCTGGGCACGACGGTGCGCGGGCGCGATCTGGACCCGTCGGAAATCCGTGCGCTCTGTCGCTGTGAGACATCGTCCGAACGCCCGGCCGCTCCGCGTTCGGCCGCAATACCCGGCATTCATGCGCTGGGTAACGCCGACACCGTTCTTGGCCTCGGTCTGGCCTTTGCTCAGGTGGAGGCCGCCGCGCTGGCATCCTACCTGCATCAGGTCCAGGCGCTTGGCGCCAATGCGATCCGGCTTGCGCCCGGGCACGCCTTCTTCGTCCTCGGCCTTTGCCCCGAGACGGCGGCTGTGGCGCAGAGCCTGGCAGCGGCACACGGTTTTCGCATTGCCGAGCAGGATCCGCGCAACGCGATCGCCACCTGCGCCGGCAGCAGGGGTTGCGCCTCGGCGTGGATGGAAACCAAGGGCATGGCCGAGCGCCTCGTCGAGACGGCGCCGGAATTGCTCGACGGGTCGCTCGCCGTGCATCTCTCCGGCTGCGCCAAGGGCTGCGCCCGGCCGAAGCCGTCCGAACTGACGCTGGTCGGTGCGCCATCAGGATACGGGCTTGTCGTAAATGGGGCTGCCAATGGCTTGCCAAGCGCTTACACCGATGAGAATGGAATGGGATCCGCCCTTGCCCGGCTCGGCCGGCTGGTGCGGCAAAACAAAGACGCTGGCGAATCGGCGCAGTCCTGTCTTACACGGCTCGGAGCTGCGCGCGTCTCGGCAGCGTTCGAACAGGGATAGACATGCCTGAGTATGATTACATTCGCGATGGCAACGCCATCTACGAGCGTTCCTTCGCCATCATCCGCGCCGAGGCCGATCTGTCGCGCTTCTCCGAAGAGGAAGCGGATCTGGCGGTGCGCATGGTGCACGCCTGCGGTTCCGTCGAGGCGACCAGGCAGTTCGTGTTTTCTCCCGATTTCGTAAGCTCGGCCCGTGCGGCGCTGAAAGCCGGTGCGCCGATCCTCTGCGATGCCGAGATGGTTGCGCACGGTGTCACCCGCGCCCGTCTGCCGGCCGGCAACGAGGTGATCTGCACGCTGCGCGATCCTCGCACGCCCGGCCTTGCGGCCGAGATCGGCAACACCCGCTCCGCCGCAGCCCTGAAGCTCTGGAGCGAGCGGCTGGCCGGTTCGGTGGTCGCGATCGGCAACGCACCGACGGCGCTGTTCTTCCTCTTGGAAATGCTGCGCGACGGCGCGCCGAAGCCGGCGGCAATCCTCGGCATGCCCGTCGGTTTCGTCGGCGCGGCGGAATCGAAGGATGCGTTGGCCGAGAATTCCTATGGCGTTCCCTTCGCCATCGTGCGCGGCCGGCTCGGCGGCAGCGCCATGACGGCGGCAGCGCTCAACTCGCTCGCGAGGCCGGGCCTGTGAGCGGCGTCGGCGTGGGGCGCCTGATCGGTGTTGGGACCGGCCCCGGTGATCCGGAACTTTTGACGGTCAAGGCGGTGAAGGCGCTCGGGCAAGCCGATGTGCTTGCCTATTTCGCCAAGGCCGGGCGAAGCGGTAACGGCCGCGCGGTGGTCGAGGGTCTGCTGAAGCCCGATCTTGTCGAGCTGCCGCTATACTATCCGGTGACGACCGAAATCGACAAGGACGATGGCGCCTACAAGACCCAGATCACCGACTTCTACAATGCGTCGGCCGAAGCGGTAGCGGCGCATCTTGCCGCCGGACGCACGGTCGCCGTGCTCAGTGAAGGCGACCCGCTGTTCTATGGTTCCTACATGCACCTGCATGTGCGGCTCGCCAATCGTTTCCCGGTCGAGGTGATCCCCGGCATTACCGCCATGTCCGGCTGTTGGTCGCTTGCCGGCCTGCCGCTGGTGCAGGGCGACGACGTGCTCTCGGTGCTTCCGGGCACCATGGCCGAGGCCGAGCTCGGCCGCAGGCTTGCGGATACCGAAGCCGCCGTGATCATGAAGGTCGGGCGCAATTTGCCGAAGATCCGTCGGGCGCTCGCTGCCTCCGGCCGTCTCGACCAGGCCGTCTATGTCGAACGCGGCACGATGAAGAACGCGGCGATGACGGCTCTTGCGGAAAAGGCCGACGACGAGGCGCCCTATTTCTCGCTGGTGCTCGTTCCCGGCTGGAAGGACCGACCATGACCGGTACGCTCTATGTCGTCGGTACCGGACCGGGCAGCGCCAAGCAGATGACGCCGGAAACGGCGGAAGCCGTTGCGGCCGCTCAGGAGTTTTACGGCTACTTTCCCTATCTCGACCGGCTGAACCTCAGACCGGATCAGATCCGTGTCGCCTCGGACAACCGCGAGGAGCTCGATCGGGCACAGGTCGCGTTGACGCGGGCTGCGGCAGGCGTGAAGGTCTGCATGGTCTCCGGTGGCGATCCCGGTGTCTTTGCCATGGCGGCCGCCGTCTGCGAGGCGATCGACAAGGGACCGGCGGAATGGAAGTCGGTTGAACTGGTGATCACGCCCGGCGTGACCGCGATGCTCGCCGTTGCCGCCCGCATCGGCGCGCCGCTCGGTCATGATTTCTGTGCGATCTCGCTTTCCGACAATCTGAAGCCCTGGGAAGTCATCACCCGGCGCCTCAGGCTGGCGGCGGAAGCGGGCTTCGTCATTGCGCTCTACAATCCGATCAGCAAGGCGCGGCCCTGGCAGCTCGGTGAGGCCTTCGAGCTTCTGCGCAGCGTTCTGCCGGCAACGGTTCCGGTCATCTTCGGCCGTGCGGCCGGGCGGCCGGACGAACGGATCGCGGTGATGCCGCTCGGCGAGGCCGATGCCAACCGCGCCGACATGGCGACATGCGTCATCATCGGCTCGCCGGAGACGCGAATCGTCGAGCGCGACAGCCAACCCGATCTCGTCTACACGCCGCGCTTCTATGCAGGGGCGAGCCAGTGAGCGATGCGGTTGAGTGCCTCGTCGCAACTGCCGACCGTCGGCACGTCCGCGGGCTTGCGCCGCTCGACCATGATCACCTCGATGCCGAGCCGGCGCGCTGCGGCAATCTTGCCGTAGGTGGCGCTGCCGCCGCTGTTCTTGGCGACGATCACATCGATCTGCCGGCTCCTGAGCAACGCGGCTTCATCGGCTTCCGCAAAGGGACCGGTCGCCAGGATCGCCTCCTGGTCGGGCAGATTAAGCGGCGGCGTCACCGGATCGACGCTGCGGATGACGTAGCTGTGCTGCGGCGCGACCTCGAAGTGGAAAGCTTCCTGTCGACCTATCGCCAGGAAGACGCGGCGTCGCCGATCACCGAGCGCGCTGACGGCCTCGACAACGCTATCGACAGCAGTCCAGCGGTCGCCAGGCAGGGGCACCCATTCCGGTCGGCGGAGGGCGATAAGCGCAACGCCGGTTCTTTGCGCTGCTTCCGCGGCGTTGTGCGAAATGCGTGCGGCAAAAGGGTGCGTCGCATCGACCAGCAGCGCGATATTTTCGTCATGCAGGAAATGCGCCAGCCCATCGGCGCCGCCAAAGCCGCCGATGCGCGTCTTGACCGGCTGCGGCCGCGGGTCCGCGGTGCGGCCGGCCAGCGAGATGGCGGTGTCGTAGCGGACATCTTCGGCCAAGCGGCGCGCGAGTTCGCGTGCCTCGGTGGTGCCACCCAGAATCAGAATACGAGGTTTTTCCATGGCTGACGTGTCGAACAGCGAACCCGCCATCGTCTCCCCCTGGCTGACCGTCATCGGTATCGGTGAGGATGGTGTAGCGGGTCTCGGCGACGAGGCCAAGCGGCTGATCGCCGAAGCGCCGGTCGTCTACGGCGGCCATCGTCATCTGGAGCTCGCCGCCTCCCTCATCACCGGCGAAGCGCACAATTGGCTAAGCCCCCTCGAACGCTCGGTCGTCGAGATCGTCGCGCGTCGCGGCAGCCCGGTGGTGGTGCTTGCCTCGGGCGACCCGTTCTTCTTCGGCGTCGGCGTGACGCTGGCGCGCCGCATCGCCTCGGCCGAAATACGCACGCTTCCGGCGCCGTCGTCGATCAGTCTTGCCGCCTCGCGCCTCGGCTGGGCGCTGCAGGATGCGACGCTCGTCTCCGTCCATGGGCGGCCGCTGGATCTCGTCCGGCCGCATCTTCATCCGGGCGCCAAGGTGCTGACGCTGACCTCCGATGGCGCCGGCCCCAGGGACCTTGCCGAGCTCTTGGTTTCGAGCGGCTTCGGTCAGTCGCGGCTGACGGTTCTCGAGGCGCTTGGCGGCGCCGGCGAACGGGTGACGACGCAGATCGCCGCGCGCTTCATGCTCGGCCTCGTGCATCCTTTGAACGTCTGCGCCATTGAGGTGGCGGCCGACGAGGGCGCGCGCATCCTGCCGCTTGCCGCCGGCCGCGACGATGCGCTGTTCGAACATGACGGGCAGATCACCAAGCGCGAGGTCCGGGCGCTGACGCTGTCGGCACTCGCACCGCGCAAGGGCGAACTGCTATGGGACATCGGCGGCGGCTCCGGCTCGATCGGCATCGAATGGATGCTCGCCGATCCGACCATGCAGGCGATCACCATCGAGGTGGAGCCGGAGCGGGCAGCGCGCATCGGCCGCAACGCGACGATGTTCGGCGTGCCCGGGCTGACGGTTGTCGAAGGCGAGGCGCCGGCGGCGCTTGCCGGCCTGCCACAACCGGACGCGATCTTCATCGGCGGCGGCGGCAGCGAAGACGGCGTCATGGAAGCAGCGATCGAGGCGCTCAAGTCAGGCGGACGGCTGGTTGCCAACGCGGTGACGACGGACATGGAAGCGGTGCTGCTCGATCATCACGCGCGGCTCGGCGGTTCGCTGATCCGCATCGATATCGCGCGTGCAGGACCCATCGGTGGCATGACCGGCTGGAAGCCGGCCATGCCGGTCACCCAATGGTCGTGGACGAAGGGCTAAAGCAGTTCCAGCGAAAGTGTGACGCGGTTTTGCGTCCGGAACTGCGTAAGAAAAAGAAAGAGTAACCTATGACGGTACATTTCATCGGCGCCGGCCCGGGAGCCGCAGACCTGATCACGGTGCGTGGTCGCGACCTGATCGGGCGCTGCCCGGTCTGCGTTTACGCCGGCTCGATCGTCTCGCCGGAGCTGCTGCAATATTGCCCGCCGGGCGCCCGCATTGTCGATACGGCGCCGATGTCGCTCGACGAGATCGAGGCGGAGTATGTGAAGGCCGAAGCCGAAGGGCTCGACGTGGCGCGGCTTCATTCGGGCGACCTCTCGGTCTGGAGTGCTGTGGCCGAACAGATCCGCCGGCTCGAGAAGCATGGCATCGCCTATACGATGACGCCGGGCGTTCCTTCCTTTGCGGCGGCGGCTTCAGCGCTCGGTCGCGAACTGACCATTCCGGCCGTGGCCCAGAGCCTGGTGCTGACCCGCGTTTCGGGCCGCGCCTCGCCGATGCCGAACTCAGAAACGCTTTCCGCTTTCGGCGCTACTGGATCGACGCTGGCAATCCACCTTGCGATCCATGCGCTTCAGCAGGTGGTCGAGGAACTGACGCCGCTCTACGGTGCCGACTGCCCGGTCGCCATCGTCGTCAAGGCCTCCTGGCCGGACGAACGCGTGGTGCGCGGCACGCTCGGCGACATCGCCGCCAAGGTGGCGGAAGAGCCGATCGAGCGCACGGCGCTGATCTTCGTCGGTCCGGGGCTCGAAGCCTCTGATTTCCGTGAAAGCTCGCTCTACGATCCCGCCTATCAGCGGCGCTTCAGAGGGCGCGGCGAATAGGCCGCACTCCCTCGGGGGTCGGCCTAAGTTTCCCGCTGAGAGGGCTTTGAAACCTATTCTGCCGGTTCTTCGCGCGGCGGCCGCTGCTTGAGCGGGACGCCGCGCTTTTCCTCGACGCGGTCGCGGTAGAGCGCTGCCTGTCCAAGCAGCATCAGCGTCACCGGCGTGGTGGCGACGACGAAGACGATGATCAGGATTTCGTGGAATACCCAGCGGCTCTGCAGCACGGCAAAGCAGATGATAGAGGCGGTGCAGATCATCAGTACGCCGCCGCTGGTCGCCAGCGTCGGTGCGTGCAGGCGCTCGTAGAAGCTGGTGAACCGGAGCAGGCCGACGGAGCCGATCAGCGCCACTGCGGCGCCGAGGACGGTGAGCCCGCAGACGAGAACGGCTGCCCAGACGGGAAGGTCGGTGAGGTGGCTCATTCGATGATCTCCCCGCGCATCAGGAACTTGCCGAAGGCGATCGACGAGACGAAGCCGATCAAAGCCACGATCAAGGCGGACTCGAAATAGAGCGAGTTGGCCGTGCGGATGCCGAAGGTCAAGAGCATCAGCATGGCGTTGATATAGAGCGTGTCGAGGCCGAGGATGCGGTCCTGGGCGCGCGGTCCCCTCACCATGCGATAGAAGGCAAAAGCCATCGCCAGGCCGAGCATGATCTGGGCAATCAGGATCGACCAGATGATTGATAGTTCCATCATCCGAATATCTCCTTCAGGGCGGTCTCATAGCGCTTGACCGTATCGAGCCAAATGTCCTCGTTCTCCATGTCGAGCACGTGGAAGAGCAGGGACTTGCGGCCGCGATCGTATTCGAGCCAGGCCGTTCCCGGCGTGGCTGTCATGACACAGGCAAGCAGCGCCAGGGCGTTTTCGTCTTCCAGATCGAGATCGATGGTCAGGAAGCCCGAGTTCGGCGGTCGGCGCTGGCCACGCAGGATGACGGCGATGACGGCGATGTTCGAGCGGATCACGTCGACGGCGACGGCAAAGCCGAAGCGCACGATCAACAGAACCCGGCGCGGGTGCGAGCGCACGAGGCCAAGCTTCAGCGTCACCCAGCCAAGACCGGTTGCCAGTACCGTCCCCATCAGGAAGGTGCCGGGCGCAACCGACTGATTGAGCAGGAGCCAGATGATGAGCAGCCCGACGGAGAGCAGGGGATAGGGGAGCCAGGTGCGCATCGCCTATTGCCCTCCCGCCCGCGGCGCTGAGAGCACCCGCTCCGTATAACCCGCAGGATCGAAGAGCGAATCCGCTGTTGCCTGCATGTAGCGCATCGCCGGCCCGGCCTGCACGCTTAAGAAGATGCAGGCAGCGAGCAACACGACGACGGGGGTGATCTCGATGACCACGACGCGCGGCACGGTGTTTTCGATCGACGCCCAGAAGGTGCGGATGCCGACGCGGTTCATAGCGATCATCGCGGCGAGACCGGAAACGATCAGCAGCGTGACATAGGTCCAGTCGGCGGCGGAGACCGCCGGGGTGGCTTCCGCTCCCGACAGGCCGAAGAGACCGCCGAGGATCGCGAACTTGGCGACGAAGCCGGAGAGCGGCGGCAGGCCGGCAAGCAAGAGGGCGCAAAGGCAGAAGCAGAGGCCGAGGATCGCCATCGTGCCGGGGATCGCCGAGCCGACTTCTTCTTCCTCCTCGTCCTCGTCGGCGTCGCCGTAGGCTTCCATCGTCACCGCCAGAACGTCGGCGCCGGCGTCACGTCCGCGCTCGACCAGTTCGATCAGCAGGAAGAAGGCGGCGATCGTCAGTGTCGAGCTGACGAGGTAAAAGAGCGCACCGGCGATCATGCTTGGGTGGCCGAGGCCGATGGCGGCGAGCAGGGTGCCGGAGGAGACCAGCACCGAATAGGCGGCGAGGCGGCCCATGGCCTGCGATGCGAGCACGCCGATGGCGCCGAAGGCGATCGTCAGCAGGCCGCCGGCAAGCAGGATCGGCTGGCCGAAACCGGCAGACGCGCCGGCACTCGCGCCGAAGACCAGCAGCGACAGCCTGAGGATGACATAGATGCCGACCTTGGTGAGGATCGCAAAGACGGCGGCGACCGGCGGCGTCGCGGCTGCATAGGCCGTCGGCAGCCAGAAGCTCAAGGGCCACATGCCGGCCTTCACCAGGAAGGCGACGCCGAGCACGCCGGCACCGACCTCGACCATCTGGCGATCCTCCGGCGAGAGCGTCGCCAGCTTCATGGAGAGATCGGCCATATTGAGCGTGCCGGTCGCGCCATAGATCAGGCTGACGCCGATCAGGAAGAGCGAAGAGGCGGCGAGGTTGATCGCGACATAGTGCAGGCCGGCCTTGACGCGCAGCGGCCCGGAGCCGTGCAGCAGCAGCCCGTAGGACGCCGCCAGCATGATTTCGAAAAAGACGAAGAGGTTGAAGAGGTCGCCGGTCAGGAACGAACCGTTGAGGCCGGCGATCAAGAGCTGGAACAGCGAATGGAAATGATGGCCCGCGGTGTGCCAGCGCGCGATCGAATAGGCCTGGGCGGCAAGCGCCAGTCCGCTCGTCAGGCACAGCATCAGTGCCGAAAGGCGGTCGAGCACCAGCACGATGCCGAAAGGGGCGGGCCAGTTGCCGAGCTGATAGACGCCGTTGCCTGCGGGCGCCCCATCCATCGAGGCGATCCGCATCAGCACGATCGAGAGGATGAAGAGCGCGAGCGTCGAGACGAAGCTCAGCACACCCTTGAGCGAGCGGTTGCGCTCGTCGATCGGGATCATCGCGGCGCCGACCATCAGCGGCAGCAGGATCGGCAGGATCAGCAGGTGGTGCATCCAGTTAGTCATGGCGCTGCTCCCTGCCGTCGACGTGGTCGGTGCCGGTGAAGCCGCGCGAGGCGAGCAGCACGACGAGGAAGAGCGCGGTCATGGCAAAGCCGATGACGATCGCTGTCAGCACCAGGGCCTGTGGCACCGGATCGGTGAAGCGGCTGAGATCGCCGACACCGCCTGGCTCCAGCACCGGCGGCGCGTTCACGCGAAGGCGCCCCATGCCGAAGATGAAGAGATTGACCGCATAGGAGAGCAGCGAGAGGCCGATGATCACCTGATAGGTACGGGGACGCAGCAGCAGGTAGACGCCGGATGCCGTAAGCACGCCGATGGCGGCAGAGAGAATGATCTCCATCAGCGTGCCTCCTTTCGCATGGCGCGTGCATGGGCACGCGGCGCGCGGATCGACTGGTGGGCGAGCGCGATGAGGATCAGCACGGTCGCGCCGAGCACCAGCGAGAAGACGCCGAGATCGAAGAACAGGGCGCTCGCCAGCGGAAACTTGCCGATGATTGGCAGCGTCACGTATTGCGAATGCGACGTCAGGAACGGATAGCCGAAGAACCAGGAGCCGATGCCGGTCGCAGCGGCCACCAGAAGCCCGATGCTCATCCAGCGCAGCGGATGGATGCGCAGCCGCTCCTCGACCCAGCGGGTTCCGCCGGACATGTATTGTAGGATGAAGCCGATCGACATGGCGATGCCGGCAGCAAAGCCTCCGCCCGGCAGGTCATGGCCGCGCAGGAAGAGGTAGGCTGCGAGCATGCCGATGACCGGGAACATCCAACGCATGATCACCGATGGCACGAACAGGTATTCAGCCACGCTGTCACCCTTGTTGCGATCCGGGTGATCGTCGTCGAAGGCGTTCTGGACGCGCTGCTGTTCCGGAGCCTCCAGGCTGTCGGCCTGCGGGCGGAAGCGCAGCAGCAGGGCGAAGACGGTAAGCGCGACGATCGCCAGCACCGCGATCTCGCCGAGCGTGTCGAAGCCGCGGAAGTCGACGAGGATGACGTTGACGACATTGGTGCCGCCGCCCTCCTTGTAGGCGCGCTCGAGGAAGTAGCTCGCGATCGTGTCAGGCATGGGCCGGGTCATGATCGTATAGGCGATCAGCGCCACGCCGCCGCCGGCGACGATCGCCAGCAGGAAGTCACGCAGGCGCCGGAAGCGGACCTTCAGCGACAAGAGCTCGGTTTCCTCGGTGTCCTCGATGCGCTTCGGCAGCCATCGCAGGCCGAGCAGGATCAGCACCGTCGTGACGATCTCGACGAGGAGCTGTGTAACCGCCAGATCCGGCGCCGAAAGCCAGACGAAGGTGAGGCAGGTGGTGAGCCCGGCGCCGCCGAGCAGCACGAGTGCCGCCAGCCGGTGGAACTTCGCCAGGATCGCAGCACCGATGGCACAGGCGATGCCGACCGCCCAGAGGAGGGCAAAGGCCGGATCGATGCTGCGCACGAGAAGCGGCGGCAGCTCGAAATGATTGAGAAGCAGCGGCAGCGCGCCGGCGGCGATCGCGATGAAGACGAGGAAGCGCATCTGCGGCTGCAGCCGCCGCGTGCCGAGGCGCTGCTCCAGCGAACGCGCCCATTTCCAGGAGAGCGTTACCAGCACGCGCTCGAAGATGCGCTGGCCGTGCAGCAGGCGGAAGATCGGTGGCCCCTCGACGCTGGTGGCGAGGTAGTTGCGCATCAGGAAGTAGAGACCGATGCCGCCGGCAAGAGCGACGAAGCTCATGATCAGCGGCAGGTTCCAGCCGTGCCAGACGGAAAGGCTGTAATAGGGCGTGTTGGCGCCGAGAATGGAGACGACAGCCGTGTGCAGGAACGGGCCGATGGTGATCGCCGGAATGATGCCGACGACGAGGCAGGCGAGCACCAGGAACTCGATCGGCACACGCATCCAGCGCGGCGGCTCGTGCGGCACCTTGGGCAGGTCCTCCGGCGTTTTGCCGAAGAAGACGCTGTGGATGAAGCGCAGCGAATAGGTAACGGCAAACATGCCGGCGAGCGTCGCGACATAGGGCGTCATCGTATCGAGAATGTTGGCCTGGTGCGTTTCGATCGCTTCGGCGAAGAACATTTCCTTCGAGATGAAGCCGTTCAAGAGTGGTACGCCAGCCATGGCCGCGCTCGCGACCATGGCGAGCACCGCCGTTCCAGGCATGTACCTGATCAGCCCTCCGAGCTTGCGCATGTCGCGCGTTCCGGTCTCGTGGTCGATAATGCCGGCCGCCATGAACAGCGACGCCTTGAAGGTCGCGTGGTTGACGATGTGGAAGACCGCGGCGACCGCGGCCAGCGGGCTGCCGAGGCTCAGGAGCACGGTGATCAGGCCGAGATGGCTGATAGTGGAATAGGCGAGCAGGCCCTTGAGGTCCTGCTGGAAGATGGCGAAATAGGCGCCGAGCAGCAGCGTCGAAAGACCGGCAAGGCCAACGATCCAGAACCAGGCCTCGGTGCCGGCCATGACCGGCCAGAGGCGCGCCAACAGGAAGACGCCGGCCTTCACCATGGTTGCCGAATGCAGATAGGCCGAAACCGGCGTCGGCGCCGACATGGCGTGCGGCAGCCAGAAATGGAACGGGAACTGCGCGCTCTTCGTCAGCGCGCCGAGCAGCACCAGGATCAGTACCGGCATGTAGAGCGGCGAGTTGCGGATGAGGTCGCCGGAGGCGAGCACCACGTCGAGATCGTAGCTGCCGACGATGCGACCCATCAGCAGAAGGCCGACGAGCATGCAGAGGCCGCCTGTGCCGGTCACGGTCAGCGCCATGCGGGCGCCGTCACGGGCGTGGGCATTGTGGTGCCAGTAGCCGATCAAAAGGAAGGAGACGATGCTCGTCAGTTCCCAGAAGACGGCGAGCAGGATGAGATTGCCTGAAAGCACGACGCCGAGCATCGAGCCCATGAAGGCGAGGAAAAGCGACAGGAAGCGCGGCACCGGGTCTTCCGCGGCCATATAGTAGCGGGCGTAAAGCACCACGAGCACGCCGATCGCGGTTACCAGAACCGTGAAGAGCCAGGCGAAGCCGTCCATCCGGAGCGTGAAGTTGAGGCCGAGTTCCGGCAGCCAGGCGATGTCATAGCGCAGGACGCCGCCCGAGGTGACGAAGGGATAGAGGCCGGCGGCGACGAGGAAACAAAGGAGGGCGATCGCTCCTGCAAACCAGGCTGTCGCACCGCGCTGATCGGGCGGAAAGAAGATTGCAAGGAGGCTTCCCACAAATGGGGCGAGAATGAAGACAGAAAGCAATTTTCCCGCGTATTCGATCGTACCGTTCCCTTCGTTCGGGTTCATGGAGAGCGGGCACCCGAGCGCCGTGCTTTCCAAAAGAATGCACAAGGGACGCACCAGGATTTTGATTCTAGAGCATCTTTTCCGCTTTCAGTGGTTCCACTTGAAGCGAGACACTCTAGAGGCCCGAAAGGGCGGTCGCATCAGCGACTGCCGCAGGTGATGCCGCCATTCCCAAGAATGTGGAGGCAGGCAATTGTTTTTATGGCGATTCGCGGCAGGGCTGCCAAGCCTCAAGCCTGCGAAAAATGCACGCACCTGCGCTTTTTAGCTGAGGCCGAAGCCTCTCAGGCTGCCAGCCACCGACGCTCGAAGGCGAAGGTCGCAAGGTCGTTGGCGCTCATGGGCCGCGCGAAAGCATAACCTTGCAGCCCATGGCAGCCGAGTTCCTTCAGGATGGCCGCGTGTTCGAGGGTCTCGACGCCTTCGGCGATCACTTCGATGCCGAGCGACGTACCGATGTCGATGATGGACTCGACCAGACGCTTTTCGGCTGGGGATTTGAGGATCGGCAGGACGAGCTGGCGGTCGATCTTCAAGCGTCGCGGCGTCAGCTTCAACAGGCTGACGATGGATGCATAGCCGGTGCCGAAATCGTCGATCTCGATGGCGATGCCGAGTTCCTTGATCCGGCGGATGTTCGACAGGACCGTCATGTCGCTTTCGTCGAAGGAGATCGACTCCAACAGTTCAAACGACAGGCGGCCGGCCGGGATCTGCAACTGTTCCAGGCGCTCGATCAGATTTTCGTCGTGAAGCCGGGCATAGGAGAGATTGACAGAGACTTTGGGGATACGAATGCCGCTTGCTTCCCAGCGATAGATCTGGAACAGCGCCTGCTCCAGGATCGCCTGGTCGATCGCGGCCACGACGTTGATGTCTTCGGCCGTCTTCAGGAACGTGTGCGGGCCGAGCAGGCCCTTGGTGGGATGGTCCCAGCGCGCCAGCGCCTCGACGCCGATGATGTCGAGCGAGCGCGGGCAGAACTGCGGCTGGAAATGCGCGATGAATTCGTTGTGTTCGAGCCCGCGCAGGATCTCGTCGGCCGTCTGCTTGGTCTTGAAGACGGCCGTCTTCAGTTCGCCGGTAAAGATCTCGTGGCGGTTGCGGCCGCGGCGCTTGGCTTCATAGAGCGCGATGTCGGCGTTGACGAGCACGTGCGACAGCTCTTCGCTCGTCTGGCTTTGGGCGGCGATGCCGATGCTGACGCCGATGCGGCACTCCTGGTCCTTGTAGCGGACGGGCACGCTCATCGCCTCGATGATGCGTGACGCCAGCCGGGCATCCGGCTCGATGCCTCCATCCTGGCGGACGAGCACGAATTCGTCGCCGCCGATGCGGGCGACGAAGTCCTTTTCGTCGGCATTGCCGCGCAGAAGCTCGGCGGCATGCCGCAGGATCTCGTCACCGGCCGCGTGGCCGAGCGTATCGTTGATCTGCTTGAAGCGGTCGAGGTCCATGTGGAAGATGCTGAGTTTCGCCTCCCGCGCGAAATGCCGGTCGCGATCGGCCAGGACCTGGTCGAGGAAACGCCGGTTTGGCAGGCCGGTCAGCGGATCGTGCAGCGCGTTGAACTCCATGCGATGGCGCGCCGCTTCGAGTTCGACGCTGTGCGCCTCCGCGGTGCGCTTGGCTTCGAAAAGCGTTTCGCGGGTTTCGAAGTCGGCGGTCACGTCCCAGTTGACCCCGACGATCTTCCTGTGGCCGTCGGCGCCGATATAGAACGAGCCGTTGGCCGGGATGTGGCGCGTGCTGCCGTCGGGGAGGCGAACGCGGAAGTCGGAATTGTAGGCGAGCCCGGATTCCAGCGCCTCGGCAAATTCCCGCTCGGCGCGGTCGAGGTCGTCGGGGTGCAGCGCGTCCTTCCAGTCGTCATAGGCCTGACGCAACGACGTCTTTTGCCCATAGAGTTCCTTGGTCCGCTCGTCCCAGAGCAGCTTCTTGCTGGCGATGTCGAGTTCCCAGATGCCGATCTGGGAGGAGTCGAGCGCGATCTTCAGCCGATGGGACAGTTCCTGGAGCTGCACCTTGCTGTATCTGAGCGCACGAATGTTGCCTTGCCGCTCGCTCAAGAGGCGCCCGGTCAACACCATCGGCAGGATGATCATCAGTCCGCCGATGACGATGAGGCCGCGGATGAGCCAGGCGTTGCCCGCCGTCGTCGGCCAACCGCCCTTCGGAACGGCTGCGATATGCCAGGAACCGCCGGGTAGGAGCACGGTCATTTCGACCGGCGAGCCACGGAAAATATTGGCGTCGCCGTAAAAGACCGGACCTTGCGCGCCTGTGCCGTCCTGACCGGCAATGGCGACGTCTATGCCGAGTTCATCGGAAGAAAGGCCGCTGTCGCGATAGAGCCGGTCCACGTCGATGATGGCCGAGACGATGCCCCAGAAGCGGTTGCTGCCGCCGCCGGCGTCTATCGATACGGGGAAGCGGCCGATCAGCCCTTTGCCGCCCTGGACGAGATCGACAGGCCCGGCAAGCACCATTTGGCCGGTGTCCTTTACGCGCATGACGGCGGCGCGCTGCGCTTCGTTCCGGCGGTAGTCGAGGCCGAGTGCGCGGCGATTTTGTTCGAGCGGGTAGACGAGCGAGACGATGAGATTGGGCGCAGCCGCGATGCTGCGCAATTGCGAGCGCTCGGTGAAGACGCTGCGCGACAGCGCGGCGAAGCGCTGCTGATCCATTGCCGGCTCGGTGACCAGCGTGCCGATCAGCCCACGCACGAGCTGGATGTTGCCGTTGACGTTGGCCTCGAGCTTGGAGCGGATGGGATTGAGTTCCTCGGCGACGCGCGCGCGCTGGCGCGCCTCGTCGACCACCTGGTTCTGGTTGTCCGCAAGGATGCCAGCGACCAGAACAACGAAGGCGGCAATGATCGCCGGAAGATAGCTTGGCGTCAAAACCCTGGAGAGCCTCTTCATCCCGAGGTTGAAAGCATGTCTGGCAGGCACGAAACACCCCGGCGGCACGCGAATGGCTATGTCTTGAGCCGGATAATCCCAAAAGGGTCTTAATAAACCTTGTTTTAGGTCCCGCTTTTATTCCTTCGCGTCTCAGTCACCTTTGTGCTCGGGCAGCTTCTTGTGCTTGGTTTCTGCAAGGTCTTCGAGTTCACCTTCGCTCATGGATTTCTCCATTTCGCGCGAGGCGCCCTTGAGGCTGGATTTCTTGACGTCGCCGCGCTTGGCGGCAAGGGCAGCGCCGGCTGCACGCTGTTGGGCTTTCGACTTGGCTGGCATGGCACATCGCCTTTCGGTTGGTTGCCCTGGCCAACGCGAGGCAGCGCCGGATGTTCCGCGAAGCTAGGTATTCTCCCGCGCTTCGATCATCGCCTGCAGCGTCTCCAGCCGGTCGGCGTCACGCGGCAGCTTGTCCTGTCTCAGGCGCGCGATGCGCGGGAAGCGCATGGCGACGCCCGACTTGTGGCGGCTCGAGCGGTTGATACCCTCGAAGGCGACCTCGACGACGAAACCGAACTCGGGCTCGGCCCTGACGGCGCGCACCGGCCCGAAGCGCTCGGTCGTATTGTCCCGGACGAAACGGTCGAGAATTTCCAGTTCGGCATCGGTGAAGCCGAAATAGGCCTTGCCGACCGGTACCAGCGTTTCCTTTCCGTCGATGTCGGTCCAGACGCCGAAGGTGTAATCGGAGTAGTAGCTCGAGCGCTTGCCGTGGCCGCGCTGGGCATACATCAGCACCGCGTCGATGTTGAAGGGCGCGCGCTTCCACTTGAACCACGGGCCTTTGACGCGGCCCGGCGTATAGGGCGAATCCAGCCGTTTCAGCATGATGCCCTCGATCACCGGATCGGGCGGGTCGGCGCGCAGGCTGTCGAGTTCTTGCCAGGACGAGAAGGGCACCAGCGGCGACAGGTCGAAATGCTGCGGCGAGGCGCGCTCGACGATGTCGGCGAGCCGCGCGCGTCGTTCGACGAAACCCAGTGGGCGAACGTCCTCTTCGCCTGAGAAGAGAATGTCATAGGCGCGGACGAAGGCCGGATAGGTCTCGATGAGCTTAGGGTTGACCGTCTTGCGGTTCAGCCGTTGCTGCAGGTCGGCGAAAGTTCGGGTTGCGCGGTTGCTGCGCGCGGTGCCGCCCACGAGCAGTTCGCCATCGATCACCCCGGTGAAGTCGACGGCCTCCAGGACGTCGGGAAAGGCGCCGGAAATCTCGTCGCCACTGCGGGAATAGAGCCGGCGCACGCCGCCGATATTGGCAAGCTGCACGCGGATCCCGTCCCACTTCCATTCGGCAGCGAAGTCCTTGGGGTCGAGCCCGTCGAGATCGCCGTCGCCGACAGGATTGGCGAGCATGACCGAATGGAAGACGGCCGGCGTCGAAAGCTCGGGCTTTTCCGCCTCGCCCGAAAGCCAGCGGAAGAGCGGCAGATAGGGCGGCGACAGGCCGTGCCAGAGGGTCTCGATCTCGGCGACGTCCTTGCCGCCCATGTCGGCGAGCGCCTGCTTGGCGAGCTTCGCCGATACGCCGATGCGAAGGCCGCCCGTCACAAGTTTGAGGAAGGCGAAGCGCGCCGACGTATCCAATCGGTCGAGCATGTCGCGAACGACGCCGCGCACATCGGCCCGTCCGGTCCTTTGCAGACGCTCGATGGCCTCGCCAAGCGGTATGTCCGCCTCTACGGTGCCGGCAGGCGGCTCCCAGACGAGCGACACCGTTTCGGCGAGGTCACCGACATAGTCGTAGGAATACTGGAAAAGCACCGCGTCCATGCGTTCGAGCAAGAGGTCGCGGATCATCGCCGGCTTGACGGTGTTGAGCGACAGCGTGCCGGCGATCGCCGCGAGCGCATAGCCGCGATCCGGGTCCGGCGCGGTCCGGAAGTAATCGACAAGCAGGCGGATCTTGGCATTGCGCTGCGGGCTGAGGACGAGGCGGTCGAGCAGTTCGGCGAAGGCGCGCATCTCGTCACTCTCCCTCGTCGTCGTAGCCGACGAGGTGAAGCGGGCGGGCGGCGATGCCCTTGAGCTCGCACCAGCGCACCAGCGCTTCTTCGCGTCCGTGCGTGACCCAGACCTCGGCCGGCGCGATCTCGGTGATCGTTGCCGTCAGTTCGGCCCAGTCACAATGGTCGGAGATGATCAATGGCAGCTCGACGCCCCGCTGTTTCGCTCGTTGCCGGATCAACATCCAGCCGGAAGCGAAACTGGCAATCGGGTCGGAGAAGCGCCGCGACCAGCGATCGGCGAAGGCGGCGGGCGGGCCGATCACGATCGTGCCCTTGAAATCCTGCTTTTCGTCGGCGGCAAGCGTTGCCGGACGTAGGGCGCCGAGGTCGATGCCCTGGCTCTGATAGTAGTCGCACAGCCGTTGCAGGGCGCCATGGATGAAGATCGGCTGGTGATACTCCTCTTCGCGCAGGAGTGCGATCACCCGCTGCGCCTTGCCGAGCGCATAGGCACCGACCACGTGCGTGCGCTCGGGAAACTGGGCGAGCGACGTCAGCAATTTGCGGGTTTCCGCGCGATCGTCCGGGTGGTGGAAGACCGGCAGGCCGAAGGTGGCTTCGGTGATAAAGACATCGCAGGCGACCGGCTCGAAGCCAGCGCAGGTCGGATCCCGCCGTCGCTTGTAGTCGCCAGACGCGACGATGCGCACGCCGTTTGCACGAACGGAGATCTGCGCCGAGCCGAGTACATGACCGGCCGGATGGAAGCCCACGTCGACGCCATTGACGACAAGGGGTTCACCGAGGCTGATCGCCTGGCTCGTGCCGCAGAAGTCGTCGCCGTAGCGGATGCGCATGATGTCGAGGGTCTCGCGGGTGGCGAGCACGTGGCCGTGCCCCGCGCGGGCATGGTCGGAATGGCCGTGTGTGATCAGCGCCCTTTCGACCGGTTGAACCGGGTCGATGTAGAAGTCACCGATCGGGCAATAGAGGCCTTTGGGGGCGGGGTAGAGCAGGGCGTCCGGTTTCATGGACTGAAAGATAGCCGGCGAATGCGCATTCGCCAGCCGTCTTGTTCAAGTTTTTCAAGGCGCAACATTCGCTGCGCCTCGATCAGGTTCAGCCGGGCAGAACCAGCGTGTCGATAATGAGCTTCAGCGTGCGGGCGGCATCGATGTCGATGCAGGCCTTCTGGCTCGGCAGATCGTCCCAGGGGCTTGGCGGGAACAAACGGTTGTCGGGGCTCTGGATCGTCTGGCCGTCGGCAATGCCGCCGCAGACGACACGGATCGATCCGCTCCTGACGGTGAAGAGGTCGGGCGCCACGACATAGGCGCAGGCGCAGCTGTCATGCACGACCATGCCGTCGGGCACGTGCTGCTCGTAGAAGGTGACGTAGAATTTTGAGATATCGGCAAGCAGCTTGCCGGCGTCGCCGCCGCGTTCGGCGATATCGGCGATCATCGCCTTGGTCATCACGGTCTGGGTGGTGACGTCGAGGCCAACGACGGTGACCGGCCAGGGCGCCGTCATCACGACGTCGGCAGCTTCCGGGTCGCCGTGGATGTTGGCCTCGGCAGCCGGCGTGATGTTGCCGTTGACGTCGAAGGCGCCACCCATGATGACGACTTCGCGCACGAGCGCTGCGAAATCGGGATCCTCGCGCAGTGCCAGCGCCAGGTTGGTCATCCGGCCAACGGCGATCAGCGTCACTTCGCCGGGATGGGCGCGAACGGTGTCGATGATGAAGCGGTGCGCCGGGCGCGGATCGACCGGCAGGTCGACCGTCTCGGGCACGTCGATGTTGCCGAGGCCATCGTCACCGTGGATGAAGGTCGGCCAGCCGACATGCGGGCGGTCGGGATTGAAAGTCTTGTCGAGACCCTTGGCGACGGGCGCATCGATGCCCCAACGCTGCTTCAGGAACAGCGCGTTGCGGGTAGTGGTTTCGACCGAGGCGTTGCCGAATACGGTGGTGATGCCGATCAGGTCGATGGCCGGGTGACGGTGCAGGAAAAGCAGCGCCATTGCATCGTCGATGCCCGGATCCGTATCAAAGATGACTTTATGCATTCTCGTTCTTCTTTTCTTGTTCTTGTGTTTGACGGCTCGCAATGGAGGCAAGATGGCTGCGAATGTCAATCGCCATCCGGGTTGACTCGGGGAGCGGCCGCGCCTCTGGCCATGGTTTCCATGGGAACATCACCAACCGGGCGAGCATGGCAAGCTCTGCGTGTGGATGAGAACGGCTCATCCAGTCAACCGGGAGGTAATGTCATGCATCGGCTGGTCCTTGTTTCCATGATCGTCGTCACCGCGGCAACGTCGTTTGCCGCCCCCTCCTTTGCCCAAAGTGCCGGTGGCAAGGGCCGCGGCGGCGGTGGTGGCGGACACGGTTCTTCCGACAGCAGCGACTGGTATGCCGGCATCGGTTCCTTCACCCATGCCAACGACAGCTACAGCCGGCGGCGCCCCAAGGTCATCCTGACGAAGTCGGGCGCCTATTGCGTCGAAAACCGCCGGTGGATCGATGCCTCGGGCAAGGTGCATCTTTCGCCTTACCGCGAGTGCCGCGACCGGATCGATATCGCCGTCGACTGATCGGCGTGCATGCTTCAGACAGGAGGCCGGCGCACAATCACCGGCCTCCTGTCTGTTGATCTGCCACCCGCCGGTGTCTTGCGGGTTGCCGGAAGATCGCTACCGCAATTTAAACTTTCCGAAAGGTCGCGCGCCTAATGTTGTGCTGCCCGTTCCGGGCTTTCTGCAATTTCTGGATATGATGGCGGAGTCCACGCTCGTGAAGGCTATCCTCGGCAAGATCAGGCCATCAAAGAGACTGCTCGTCATTCTCACGGCGGCTTTCGGTGTTTCCGCCGCTTCGGGCGGTGCTGCCGTCTATGTCAGCCGCGATGCGCTCATGGCGGAACTTTCCAAGCCGAAGGTTTCGGGCCTCGAGTGCACGACCATTCGCACGTTGAAGCTCGGCCACAACGGCCAGCGCTGGATCCGCATGCACGTCAAGACCGACCGCGCCGACGGCCAGGCGCGCATGCGCACGGCGTTGCGCGTCGTGGGCGCCCTCGCGAAGGCCGAGCGGGCAGATCTCTATCAGGTCGTCGTGCTCGATTCCGCCGGTCCCGAAAACCGGGCTGACGTGCGCGGTGCGGCGATCGGTGCGGAGGTGCTCTTCGCCCCCGGTCCGCAGAGCGTTCCGGGCATGAGCGAGACGTTTCGGGCGTTCTACAATGACGGCACGGCAAATTCTGTCGGCGTCTTCCATGGCAAGACCGTCGACCTTTCGATGGACGACATCCGCACGATGATGGCGGCCATGGACGACCATTCGCCATGCATCGACCCATCGGCCGCACCGGCCGATGGCGTGAGCGCCGAGGGCGGCGCCGGTGAGCAGGAGGCCAAGCCGGCCGAGACCGCCGAGGCGCCTGCGGGCCACTAGGCCCGGGTTACGTTCGGTAATCCGTTCTTTCTGAGAATTGAAAAAGGCCCGGCGCGTGAGCGGCGGGCCTTCGTGTTCGTGGGTTTTGCGACCTTGATCAGTCAGCCTTCTGCCGGCGGGCCGGGAAGAGGATGACGTCGCGGATCGACGGTGCGTTGGTGAGCAGCATGATCAGGCGGTCGACGCCGATGCCGAGGCCACCGGCCGGCGGCATGCCCTGGTCGATCGCGTCAAGGAACTCGTCGTCGAGCTGCTTGGCCTTTTCGCCGCGGGCGTGGGCCTGTTCCAGCTGCTCGACCATGCGTGCGCGCTGCTCTTCCGGATCGTTAAGTTCGGAGAAGGCGTTGCCCAGTTCCCAGGCGTTGCAATAGGTCTCGAAACGCTCGACGAGGCGCGGTTCGCCCGGCACTTCCTTGGCAAAGGGCGAGATGTCCTTCGGGAAATGCGTGACGTGGGCCGGCTGGATCAGCGTGCCTTCGACCTTCTCTTCGAAGATGAAGGCGAGGCACTCGCCCCAGGTCCAGTCCTTCTCGACCTCAAAGCCGGCAGCCTTGGCGGCAGCGCGGGCTTCTTCGTCGGTCTTCATCGCCAGGAAGTCGATGCCGGTCGCTTCCTTGACAGCGTCGGGCATCGGCACGCGGCGGAACGGACCCTTGAAGGAGATTTCCTTGTCGCCATAGGCAAACTCGGTCGAGCCGTGGATCGCCATGGCAAGCTCACCGAACAGCCGCTCGACGAGGTCCATGATGTCCTCGTAGTCGGCATAGGCCCAGTAGCACTCCATCATGGTGAATTCCGGATTGTGCCGGGTGGAGACGCCTTCGTTGCGGAAGTTGCGGTTGATCTCGAAGACCTTGTCGGTGAGGCCCGAAACCAGCGTGCGCTTCAGGTACAGTTCCGGCGCGATGCGCAGGAACATGTCGAGCTTCAGCGTGTTGTGATGCGTCTTGAACGGCTCGGCGGTGGCGCCGCCGTAGACCGAGTGCAGCATCGGCGTCTCGACTTCCATGAAGCCGTCGTTTTCCATGAAGCGGCGGATGCCCGAGACGATCTTGCTGCGCTGCTGGAAGCGCAGCTTCGATTCCTCGTTGGTCATGATGTCGAGGTGGCGCTTGCGGTAGCGGATCTCGATGTCCGACAGGCCGTGCCACTTTTCGGGCATCGGCAGCAGCGACTTCGTCAGCATGGTGATTGCCTGGGCGTTGATCGTCAACTCACCACGCTTGGTGCGGCGAACGACGCCGGTCACGCCGATGATGTCGCCGATGTCGATCATCGGCAGCAGCGCGCGGGCGTCTTCCGGCGTGGGGTCCTTATGGCTGAAGATCTGGATCTTGCCGGAGGCGTCATGGATGTCCATGAACATGCCGGAGTTGCGCGAGGAATAGACGCGGCCGGCAACGGTCACGACATCCTGGGTCTCGGTGTCCGGCTCCAGGCTCTCGTACTTTGCGGTCAGCTCGGCATTGCTCATCGTCCGGTGGAAATGCGCCGGATAGACGTCGCCGATCTGCTCACGCAAAAGCTTCAGCTTCTGTGCACGCACTTCCGTGGCGTCGGAGGAGAGGCCAGTGGTCTCGGTCTTGTCGTTCATCGTGCTCTCCTTACTTTCCGCTGCCGACCATGGAGGCGACCACCTGGGACGCGACCTTGAGACGCTGGCGGACCACGGCGCGGCCGAGGATTTCCATGCTGTCGAACAGCGGCAGCGAGCGCTGCGAGCCGGATACAGACACGAAGAGCGGCGCCAGGATCACCTTCAGCTTCTTGCCCATGCGCTCGGCGACCGCGCGCAGTTCGGCTTCGATCGATTCCTTGTTCCATTCGAGGATCTTTTCAAGGTCCGGCTGAACGGTGTTGAGGATCTCGAGCAGTTCTTCGGGCGTCGACTTGACGCCGGCGAAGGCTTCGGGCTTGAGGCCGAGGTCGGACTTCAAAAGGAAGCTTGCGAGATCAGGCAGTTCGCCGAGCTTCGAAATGCGCGACTGGCTGAGCTTCAGGCCCTGTTTCAGGCGGTCGTTTTCCATGGCCCAGGCAAGGACGCGGGCGGCGAATTCTTCTTCCGAAAGCTTCTCGCGGATCCAGCGGGCGTTCAGCCAGTCGAGCTTCTGGATGTCGAAGATCGCGCCGGCCTTGGAGAGGTTCTCCGAGTCGAACTTTGCAGCCAGTTCCTCGATCGTCAGCAACTCCTCGCCTTCGGCGATCTGGATGAAGAACAGGCCGAGGAAGTTCATCAGCGCTTCCGGCAGATAGCCAAGCGCCGTGTAGTACGAGATCGACGTCGGGTTCTTGCGCTTCGACAGCTTCGACTTGTCGGCATTGCGCATTAGCGACAGGTGCATGAAGACCGGCGGCTCGAGGCCGAGATAGCGGTAGATCAGGATGTGCTTTGGCACGGAGGCCAGCCACTCCTCGCCGCGGGCGACGTGGGTGATCTTCATCAGGTGGTCGTCGACGACGTTGGCCATGTGGTAGGTCGGCATGCCGTCGGCCTTCAAGAGGACCTGCATGTCGACGGCATCCCACGGAATTTCCACGTCGCCATAGACGCCGTCGGTAAACTTGCACGAGCCCTCGGTCGGGATCTTCATGCGCACGACATGCGGCTCGCCGGCGGCAACGCGCGAGGTCACTTCTTCGGCGGACAGGTGGAGACACAGGCCGTCATACTTCGACGGCTTGCCGGCGGCGCGCTGGCTCTCGCGCATCTGCTCGAGCCGCTCGGGCGTGCAGAAGCAGCGGAAGCCGTGACCATTCTCGACGATCTTCTCGACGTAGGGGCGGTACATGTCCTTGCGGTCGCTCTGGCGGTAGGGACCATAGGGACCACCGACATCAGGACCTTCCGACCATTCGAGCCCGCACCATTTCAGCGCGTCCAGCACCTTCTGTTCGAACTCGGGCGTCGAGCGGGTGGCATCGGTGTCTTCGATGCGCAGGATGAACTCGCCGCCGTGCTTCTTTGCGAAGAGGTAGTTGAACAGAGCGATGTAGGCGGTGCCGACATGCGGCTCGCCGGTGGGGGAGGGTGCGATGCGTACCCGGACTGCTGAATTTGCCATGGTCTTTGCCCGTCTGACGTGCTTTTCGCCCCTTGCCGGAGAAGAAACCGGCCGCCGGGGGCGCGCATTTTATGGGAAGGAAAGGCCCGCAAGGGTGCCGCAACAACGGTATCGGCAGGCTATTCCAATAGGCTCGCGTGAGACCATAGAACGCCGATCATGTCAACGGAAACCCGATCACGCCGGTTTTTGTTGACACTGCCGCCTGCGGGCGTTAATGAACCGAAAGGTTATTTAACTGAAAGGTTTTTTAGAAAATGCCGGAAGATCGCTTGTCGACGACGCTCTCAGCTCTGGCCGATCCAACGCGAAGGGCCATTCTCGCCCGCCTCGCACTTGGAGAGGCCTCGGTCGGCGAGCTGGCGGAGCCCTTCGAAATGAGCCTGCCGGCAGTCTCCAAGCATCTCAAGGTTCTCGAGCGCGCCGGGCTGATCAGCCGTGGCCGCGAAGCGCAGTGGCGACCATGCAAGCTTGAAGCCGCCCCGCTGAAGGACGTCAACAGCTGGCTCGACGGCTATCGTCGCTTCTGGGAGCAGAAGTTCGACCGTCTCGACGCCTATCTGCAGGAACTCCAGCATGTCGACCCCGGTGCCGGCAAGAACTGATCGCCGGCCCGTCTTCCGTCCTTGGCCGTTCTGCGCTAAGCAGGGGACGTCGAAAAAGGCAGGACCGGATATGGTAAGCCCGGTCCCTTCGGTTTTCTAAACGAAGCTCTGCTCGAACGTCCCGTTCGAACCCGCGACGTGGTTCCGATGCAATCGCATCGGTCCGCGGCGGGGTGTATGCAATCGACGCAGTCCGCCGCGTTTCTCGAACACGGAGACTGTAAACATGCGACTGAACCATATCGACCTCTATAGCCCTGTCGTTGCCGAAACGGCGTCCTTCCTCATCGATCATTTCGGCCTGACGCTGGTCGAAAAACGCGGCAAGGATGCCTTTTTCCGCCTGACGGACGGTTCCGGCCTGGTGCTCGTCGTCAGCCCGCCGATCACTGCGCTCGGCGGCGGCGACCAGGTCAGCCTCGGGACCCAGACCTACCACATAGGCTTTTTGCTGCCGGTGCGGGCCGACGTCGACGATGCCTATCAGCGGGTGCTTGGATCCGGCGCCCAGGTGATCCCGCCTGCCGATCGGCACGGCGCCTATGTTTTCTACGTAGTGATACCCGGCAACATTCTGGTCGAGGTCGGCCATCGCCCGGATGTTTGAGCGGCTGAAACCGGATCGGAACGTTTCCTGAGGAGATGCGTTGTCCAACCAGAAGGCGTGGGGACTGGCCCCGGCAAGCTTGGCGGAAAGAGGAAACGACCCCGTTTGTCTTGCCGCCGATGGCTCGCGGTTGACGGCCGGTCAGCCAGCCTCCGCGTCTTCCAGAACTCCCGCAAGCAGAAGGCCCGCATCTTGGATGCGGGCCCTTCTCATGACGGGATTGTTTTCGGCCCGGCGCGTCAGTCGAGCTTTCCGGCCTTCCTCAGGCGCGCATTGCGCGCGACCATGTTGAGGATTTCGACGAGCGCCGAGAAGGCCATGGCGGCGTAGATGTAACCCTTCGGCACATGCAGGCCCATGCCTTCGGCGATCAGTGTCGTGCCGATCATCAGCAGGAAGGCGAGCGCCAGCATGACGATCGTCGGGTTCTTCTCGATGAAGTTGGCGAGCGGGTTGGCTGCAACGAGCATGACCGTGACGGCGGCGATGACGGCGATGACCATGATCGGCAGGTGCGGTGTCATGCCGACGGCGGTGATGATGCTGTCGACGGAGAAGACGAGGTCGAGCAAAAGGATCTGGGCGATCGCGGCGCCGAAGCTGTTGATCGCCGAGGAGGCGATGAAGTCCTCGCCGTGATCGGCCGGATCGACATTGTGGTGGATTTCCTTGGTCGCCTTCCAGACGAGGAACAGGCCGCCGGCAATGAGGATCATGTCCTTCCAGGAGAAGCCGTGGCCGAAGGCCTCGAACACCGGCGTCGTCAGCTTGACGATCCAGGCAACCGTGCCGAGCAGCGCAAGGCGCATGACGAGGGCAAGGGCGATACCGATGCGCCGGGCCTTTTCGCGATGCTCGACAGGCAGCTTGTTGGTGAGGATCGAGATGAAGATCAGGTTGTCGATGCCGAGAACCACCTCCATGACGACCAGGGTGACGAGGGCGACCCAGGCGGCGGGGTCTTGAGCAAGCAACAGGATATCCTGCATCGGCGATCTTTCTCTTTCAGCACTTCATAAGTTCCACAGCGCCGCGCGTCCGATGGACGCGCGGCGCTGTGGGGGATGGCGCGTCGACGCGCAAGAATCGCCGAAAGTATTTAAGAAACATTGCGGAAGAGACAAGCGCCGCTGCCCGATTGCAGCGGCGCTTTACCGTTTACGATTTGACAGGAATCCACATTTCGACCACGCCCATGCCCGAATGCGGGTCAAAGCGCGCATCATAGCGTTCGATGAGGTCGGGCGTTTCTCCATGCTGCAGTCCGGATTCGGGCAGCCATGTGCCGAAGACGTAGTCGGCGGTTTTGGCGATCGCGGAGATGTGCCCGCGATGCAGAAAGACGGCGTAGCGCTGCTTCGGCAGCCGTAGCGTCGAAAAGCCTTCCGCCAGGTCGTCGGCGTCACTGATTTCGGCTGCCGCCATGTAGCGGAAGGTGCCAGCCTCGCCGT
Organism: Ensifer sp. Root558; assembly: GCF_001427045.1. Classification (NCBI taxonomy): domain Bacteria; kingdom Pseudomonadati; phylum Pseudomonadota; class Alphaproteobacteria; order Hyphomicrobiales; family Rhizobiaceae; genus Ensifer; species Ensifer sp. Root558. The sequence goes on from NZ_LMGC01000039.1 coordinate 76,009, forward strand.
TGCTGTCGGTGCACACACCGTAGGCGATGTCGCCTCTCTGTCCGGGTATCGCGCCGAAATGGCGATTGAACCGTTGCCAGAGCGACGGGATGCCTTCGGTGCGGCCGTAGGTGTAGGTTTCCGAAAGGCCCGCCAGAAGCAATGGCGGGCTGTCTTCGAAGCGGGGCGGGTCGATCTTGAGAAGGCGGGTATCGTCCATTCTTAAAGGCTCCATCAGCTCGATGTTTCGAATGTGCCTTTGCTTGCGAACCGTTTCGGGTGTCACGCCGAACTGGTCGCGAAAGGCACGGGTGAAAGCCTCGTGCGAGCTGTAACCCGCATCGAGTGCCACCGAGAGAATGCTGATGGAGCCATCGGCAAGCGCGCTGGCGGCATCGCTGAGACGCCGTCCGCGGATATAGGCGGTGATCGAGCGGCCGGTGACCAGCCCGAAAACGCGCGAAAGATGGAAGCGCGAAAGGCCCGCGGCCCCGGCGATTTCATCCAGCGATATCTCTTTTGCGAAATGGCTCTCGATGAACCAGACCGCCCGTCCGATGGCACTCATCTTCACTCCCCTGGCAACGCCCTTTTGATAGGGGCTCGGCTGAAGGCGCGCTTGATCGAAATTGCTCGATTGAAACGCAGGAGGGCTGAAGGAGGTTCGGCGTCAGTCCGCCTATTTCTTCTTCTTCGGACCGTAGGCGGACATGAAGACGCGGACGGCGGCGGTCACCGTCGCCTCGATCTGTTCTTTCGGCGGTGCCGAACACATGCCGCCGAAAAGCCGGTGCTTGAAGAGGCCGGCTTGGGCCATCTCGATAAACTGGCGGGCGGCCATTTCTGTGTTGTCGATGTCGAGCACGCCGGTCGGGACCTGCCGGTCGAGATAGGCCTTGAGCACAGTGTAGCCGTTCTCCGGTGCTTCGCTGAAGAAGCGCTCGGCCAGATGCGGCATGCGGTCGATCACCCCGATCACCATGCGCATGGAGCGGATCGTCTCTTCCGCCGTCATGCTCGTCGTCAGCGTCACGCCGAAATCGTAGAGTGATTCTTCGACGTCGTCGTGATCGTTGAGCGCGTGCTTGGCGGTCTGGACCACCCGGGTCTTGCCCTTGATGATCAGCGCCTTGAACAAGTCTTCCTTGTTCTCGAAATAGACGTAGAGCGTGCCCTTGGAGACGCCCGCCTCGCGGGTGATGTCGTTCATGCTGGCGGCATCGAAACCTTGGCTCAGGAACGCGCGTCGCGCGCCTTCGAGGATCTGTTCACGCTTGGCTGGATCCTCGCCGGCGGCGTGACGGCCGCCACCCGAACAGAGATCCTCATCCATGCCGGCTGCCGGCTGCATGACGTCCTGGGTTCCGTTCTTTGCCTCGCTCATGATGGTCGCTTGTTTCCGCCCTGCTCATATTAAATTTAAGTCATCGAACCACGCGGTTCGATTTCCTCTTGATATGCGACCAGAAAGGGCCTATGTCAAGTTCCAATCGAACCGAACGGTTCAGTTCGTTCAGCAATCCTTAACCAGGCCGGTGCCCAATGTCCGCATCCAACACGTCCAGCGCTGCCCGCGTCCGTCCCGTCGACGAGACTTTCGAAGTGCAGCAGGAAACCGCGCTTGAGGCGAAGGCGCCCGCTGCGGAGCAGGCGGTCGCGCCGGCTCCGGCAAAGGAAGCCGCCGCGCCGCAGAAGAAGGCGCGCAAGCCCATCCTTCCCGTACTCGGCCTGGCGCTTCTGGCTGCTGGTGCCTGGTATGGCTACGACTGGTGGACCAATGGCCGCTTCATGATCTCGACCGATGACGCCTATATCGAAGGCGACATCGCGACGATTTCGCCGAAGGTTTCCGGTTATGTCGCCAAGGTCGACGCCGTCGCCAACCAGAAGGTGAAGGCCGGCGACCCGCTGGTCACGCTCGATGACGGCGACTACCGCATCGCCGCCGAGCAGGCCGAGGCGAAGATTGCCACCCAGAAGCTTGCGCTCAGCCGCTTCGATGCGCAGATCGCCGGCGCCAAGGCGAGCCTTGCCCAGACCGAAGCGCAGAAGAAGGCTCTCGAAGCGACGGTGCGCGGCGCCGAACTCGCGCAGAAGCGCGCGAGCGACCTCCAGTCCAAGGCCGTTGGCACCGTCGCTTCGCTCGATAACGCCGATGTGGCGCTCGACCAGGCACGGGCAAACCTTGCCGGTGCCGATGCCAACATCGCCGCTGCCAACGCCAGCATCACCGTTCTCGAAGCGCAGCGCACGGAAGCCGAAAGCGAGATCCGTTCGCTGGAGCTTGCGCGCGACAAGGCCAACCGCGACCTCGGCTTCACCGTGCTGAAGGCGCCCTATGACGGCATCGTCGGCAACGTCGCGGTGCAGGTCGGCGACCTCGTGTCGGCCGGCCAGCGGCTTGCCGCCCTGGTTCCGGTCGACCAGCTCTATATCGACGCCAACTTCAAGGAGACCCAGATCGCCCATCTGGTGCCGGGCTCCAAGGTGAAGGTGCATGTCGACGCCTATGAGGATCATGCGATCGAAGGCACTGTCGCCTCGATCTCCCCGGCCTCCGGCTCGGTCTTCTCGCTGCTGCCGGCGGAAAACGCCACCGGCAACTTCACCAAGGTGATCCAGCGCGTGCCGGTGCGCATCACCCTGCCGGCCGACGTGCTGGCTGAAGGTCACCTGCGTGCGGGCTTGAGCGTTGTCGTCGACGTCGACACGCGCACAGCGCCGGATCAGACCAAGGTTGCCGCGACCAAGTAAGCGGACGAAATGCCGGCGCGCCCTTGGGCGCGCCTTTTGTCGAGACCCCGGCGCTACGGAGCGCGGTGAAGTCCGGAACGCCGGCGCGGCGAAACGCGCATGTCCAGAACGCTGGCGCCCAAGCGCGCCCATGCAAGGAGTGGCTGAGATGGCCGCAACGGCAACAGCAGGCTCGGTGGCGGCCGCCGCACCGAAGGTCGAGGAACATATGGACCCGAAGAGGCTGATCGCCTTCTTCGCCATGGTCGTCGGCATGTTCATGGCCATCCTCGACATCCAGATCGTCTCGGCCTCGCTTGCCGAGATCCAGGCCGGCCTTTCGGCCGGTTCCGACGAGATCGGCTGGGTGCAGACCTCCTATCTCATTGCCGAAGTCATCATGATCCCGCTCTCGGGCACGCTGGCGCGCATCGTCTCGACGCGTGTGCTGTTCTCGGTTTCGGCGGCGGGCTTCACCGCGGCAAGCGCGCTTGCCGCGACCGCGACGAACATCGACCAGATGATCGTCTATCGCGCGATCCAGGGCTTCATCGGCGGCGGCATGATCCCGTCGGTCTTTGCGGCCGCCTTCACCATCTTCCCGCCGTCGAAGCGCAACATCGTCTCGCCGATCATCGGCCTGATCGCCACGCTTGCCCCGACCATCGGTCCGACGGTCGGCGGCTATCTTAGCCACGCCTTCTCCTGGCACTGGCTGTTCCTCGTCAACGTCATTCCCGGCATCATCGTTGCGACGCTCACCTGGACCTTCATCGACTTCGACAAGCCGGAGCTTGGCCTGCTCAAGAAGTTCGACTGGTGGGGTCTCGCCTCGATGGCGATCTTCCTCGGCGCGCTCGAATACGTGCTGGAAGAGGGCAACACCAACGACTGGTTCAACGACGAGCACATTGTCATCGGTGCCGTCGCTTCGGCGATTGCCGCCATCGTGTTCTTCTACCGCGCCTTCAAGGTGGAGTTCCCGGTCGTCGACCTCAGGGCCTTTGCCAACCGAAACTTCGCCTTCGGCTCGATGTTCTCCTTCGTCATGGGCATCGGCCTTTATGGTCTCACTTATCTCTATCCGCTCTATCTCGGCCGTATCCGCGGCTACGACTCGCTGATGATCGGCGAGACCATGTTCGTCTCGGGCCTCGCCATGTTCTTCACGGCGCCGGTTGCGGGTATTCTCTCGGGTAAGCTCGATCCGCGCGTGCTGATGACGATCGGCTTCACCAGCTTTGCCAGCGGCACCTGGATCATGGGGCACCTGACGGCCGACTGGGACTTCTACGAGCTGTTCATCCCGCAGATCCTGCGCGGCGTCGGGCTGATGCTGTGCATGGTGCCGATCAACAACATCGCGCTCGGCACCATGCCGCCGGCGCGCATGCGCGGCGCCTCGGGCCTGTTCAACCTGACCCGTAACCTCGGCGGCGCGGTGGGGCTTGCGGTTATCAACACGATCCTGACCCAGCGCCAGGACTTCCACTATGCCCGCCTTGCCGAGCATATCCAGTGGGGTAACCCGGAAGCCATGGAACGCTTCAACAACATGGCCGCCAACTTCAACGCTCATGGTCTCGACGGCACGACGATCGCGATCAAGCAGCTTGCGGGCATGGCGCAGAAGCAGGCGATCATCCTGTCCTTCGGCGACATTTTCATGCTGCTGACGGTGCTGTTCCTGTCGCTGATCCTCGGCGTCATGATGATCAAGAAGCCCGAGGGCGTCGGCCCTAGCGGCGGCGGTCACTAGCTCCCCCTCTTAAGCAGGACGCGACTCTCGGTTTACGCGAGCCGAGCCTTGCGGCACACTTCTGTCCCAAGTGTGAGAGGGGGAGCGGCATGCGGCGATCGGGTTCTGACGGCATATCCAGGCGATCATTCGTTGCGGGCCTTGCCGGTCTCGGGGCAGCGCTTGCTGCCTCCCGAAGCCGCGCCGCAGTCCCGGCCATCGACGCGACATTCCTGTTTTCCAACGATATCCATGCCTGCCTCGTTTCAATCGAAGGGCTTGCTCCCAACTGCGCGGCCGAAGGCAAGACGGACGCAAATCTGCTGCGCCACGTCGCGGCGCTGAATGCCGTGCACGCCATGCGCTGGCCGGAGACGGTTGCCGGCAAGCCGAGCGGGCTTGCAAGCGCCGGGCGAGAGATCGGCAAGCCGCTCGGCCTGGTGCTCGGCGGCGATCTCACCGATGACGGCGGCGGCCAGGTGCGCCAGCCGCGCGAGGGGCGGCAGTTGCAGCAATTTTCAAGTCGCTACCAGGAAGGGGCGGGACCCGACCACGTCCACATGCCCGTCTATGTCGGCCTCGGCAACCACGACCTCGACCAGGATGGGCCCCCGCCGCATGTCGACTGGTATCGCCGCGAACTGCGCGACTATGTTGAGCTCAACCACCGCCAGTCGGTGTTCTACAAGCCTCCGGTGCCGGTCACCAACTACGATCCGCTGTCGGATTGCTATTCCTGGGACTGGGGCGGGCTGCATCTGGTGCAGTTGCAGCGCTTCGGCGGCGACGAGACCAAGGGTGCGGTCAATGCGCTGCCCTGGCTGAAACAGGATCTGGCGTCCTATGCCGCCGACGGCCGGCCGGTGATCCTCTTCCAGCACTACGGCTGGGACGCCTTTTCGACGGAGGTCTGGGATGCGAAGGCCAGGACTTTCGACGACGAAGGCGACGGCGCTCCGCATTGGTGGAGCATCCCTCAGCGCCAGGCGCTGCTCGACACCGTCAAAGGCAGCAACGTCATAGGCCTGTTCCACGGGCATCAGCACGAAACCGCAATGATCTACCGGCAGGGCGGGCTCGATCTCATCAAGCCGAAGGCCGCTTACATGGGCGGCTTTGGCGTCGTGCGCGTTACCGATGGCTTCATGGACGTGGCGCTGGCGGAGGCTGGACAGAGCCATGGCGAGGTTGTCTTTACCGATACCTTCAGCAAGCGCCTTTCCTAGGTCGAAAACTCTATCTGAATCAAATATTTAAGGTGTCGAATCCCCTGTCTCCGGACAGCCGTGCGGCGCTCCGTTTTTCACGTCTTGCGGATTTTTGATTTACGTACATCAGAAATTCCTCTAAAGGCAGAACCCGGAGGAAAACATGCGCCCGACAGTTCACGATATCGCTGCTAGAGCCGGGGTCAGCCTCGCGACCGTCGACCGGGTTCTGAACAACCGGCCGGGCGTGCGTGGTGTCACCCGCGACAAGGTCGAGCGCGCCATCGAAGCGCTCGGCTATGTGCGCGACGTCGCCGCCGCCAACCTCGCCAAGAGCCGGATCTACCCGCTGGTCTTCATCCTGCCGGAGGGCGACAACACCTTCATGCGCGGCCTTGCGGCCGAGGTGGAGGCGGCGAAGGCGCGCTCGGCAGTCGAGCGCACGGCGATCACGGTCTTTTCCGTGCCGGCCTTCGACCCGGAAGCGTTGGCTGCAGCCCTTCATAAAGCGCGGGCGCTTGACCCGGCCGGCGTCGCGGTCGTTGCGATCGATGCGCCCGAGGTCGTCAGTGCGGTAGATGCGCTGCGTGAAGACGGCGTCGCCGTCGTGACGTTGGTTTCCGACCTGCCGGGATCGTCGCGCGATCATTTCGCCGGTGTCGACAACGTTGCCGCCGGCCGGACCGCCGGCACCCTGATGGGACGTTTCCTCGGTGGCCGAAACGGCCCGGTGGCGATCGTAGCCGGCTCGATGCTGGTGCGCGACCATCGCGACCGTCTCGAAGGTTTTGGCGCGGCCATGGCAGAAAGTGCGCCTGGCCGCCGGCTGCTGCCCGTCGTCGAAGGCCATGACGATCCGGCCGAGGTCGATCGCCTCGTCTCCAACCTTCTCGCCGATCAACCGGAGCTTGCCGGCATCTACAGTCTCGGCGCCGGCAATCGTGGCCTGATCGCGGCACTGGAAAAGGCCGGTCGCGAAAAGGCTGTCTGCGCCATCGCCCATGAACTGACGCCGCACAGCCGCGCGGCACTTCTTTCCGGCACGCTCGACGCTCTCCTCAATCAGGACGGCGGCCATGAGGTGCGCAGCGCCATCCGGGTGCTGAAGGCCCGCGCCGACGGCCTTTCGGTGATCGGGGCGCAGGAGCGCATCCGCATCGAAATTTTCCTGAAGGACAACCTGCCGGTCGATCCGGCGTAGCGCTTTGAATTTACGCAGTTCTTTCGAAGAATTGCTCAATGGAGGCAAGCATGTATCTCGGACTGGATCTCGGCACTTCGGGCGTCAAGGCAATGTTGATCGATGGCGGCCAGCGCATCGTCGGTTCGGCCTCCGGCGCGCTCGACGTCTCGCGGCCGCATCCCGGCTGGTCGGAACAGGACCCGGCCGATTGGGTGCGCGCCACCGAAGAGGCAATTGCCGGGCTGAAGGCGGCACACCCGGCGGAGCTTTCGGCGGTGCGCGGTATCGGCCTTTCCGGCCAGATGCACGGTGCGACGCTGCTTGATGCCGACGACCGGGTGCTTCGGCCCTGCATCCTCTGGAACGACACCCGCAGCTTCCGAGAGGCGGCAGCGCTCGATGCGGACCCGCAGTTCCGCGCCATCACCGGCAACATCGTCTTCCCCGGCTTCACCGCACCGAAGCTTGCCTGGGTGCGGGCCAACGAGCCCGACATCTTCGCCAAGGTGCGCTGGGTGCTGCTGCCGAAGGATTATCTGCGCCTGTGGCTGACCGGCGAGCACATGTCGGAAATGTCCGACAGCGCCGGCACTGCCTGGCTCGACACTGGCAAGCGGCAGTGGTCGGAAAGCCTGCTTGCCGCCACCGACATGGACGAAAAGCAGATGCCGAGTCTGGTCGAGGGAACCGATGCGGCCGGGAAGCTGCGTTCGGAACTGGCCGCGCGCTGGGGCATTTCCGGTGACGTCGTGGTTGCCGGCGGTGCAGGCGACAATGCGGCTTCTGCCTGTGGCATGGGCACGGTCGGCGAGGGCAATGCCTTCGTCTCGCTCGGTACCTCGGGTGTTCTCTTCGCGGCGAATGCGAGCTACTTGCCCAACCCGGAAAGCGCCGTGCATGCCTTCTGCCACGCGCTGCCGAATACCTGGCACCAGATGGGCGTGATCCTGTCTGCGACCGATGCGTTGAACTGGTACTCCGGCATCGCCGGCCGCAGTGCTGCCGACCTGAGCGCCGAACTCGGCGATCATCTGAAGGCGCCTTCGGGCGTCACGTTCCTTCCCTATCTGTCGGGCGAGCGCACGCCGCACAATGACGCGGCGATCCGTGGCGCCTTTGTCGGGCTTGGCCATGAGAGCGGCCGGGTGGTGCTGACCCAGGCGGTGATGGAGGGCGTGTCCTTCGCCATTCGCGACAGCCTGGAAGCCTTGCGCGCCGCCGGCACGACGCTTTCTCGGGTGACGGCGATCGGTGGGGGTTCGCGCTCGCGCTACTGGCTCAAATCGATCGCTACGGCGCTCAACCTGCCGGTCGACCTGCCCGCCGACGGCGATTTCGGCGCTGCCTTCGGGGCGGCCCGCCTCGGCCTGATCGCCGCGACCGGTGCCCATCCCGTTGTCACCTGCTACGCCCCACAGACGGCCGAGACCATTGCGCCGGAGGCGTCGCTGGTTTCGGCCTATGAGGCGAGCTACCAGCGCTACCGCCGGCTCTATCCGGCGATCAAGGGCGCCGTGTCGTGATGCGGCGCCCCCTGTCTCGATCCGCCGCCTCGTGCTCAGCGGACCGGAACCTTGTCGAGGAAACCGGTGACCGTCTTCAGCCGACCATTTTCGATCTGGCAGACATCGGTGCCTTCGATGACAGAGGGAACGCCGTCCGGACCGAGTGCCCAGGAAAAGCGGATCGTGTCGGCGTAACCGTCGGCGGCACCCTTCAGCGTGAAGCGGAAGCCGGGGAACTGTCCGTGCACGCCGGCAATGAGCGCATCCATGCCGGCATGGCCGTCGCCCTGCATGATCGGGTCGCGATAGGCGACGTCGGCGGTGAAGGCCTTCTCGATCTGGCCGGCGCGGCTTGCGGCGTCGGTCGTGTTCCAGGCGGCGATGTAGGCTCTGGCGATGGCGTTGAAGTCGTGCATCGAAGTGTTCCTTTCGTTTGGCGTTTCGATGCTTCCGGTATCGCCGGACGAGGGAATGAAACCAATTACCTTCCACGTAATGGCCGCGCCTATCGCATGGGCGACGCCGGCCGACACCACTCTTGAAAGAGGAGCAAGACCCGTGAGCACTGGCTTTTTCGGCGATATCGCCAAGATCAAATATGAAGGACCGGATAGCGCCAACCCGCTCGCCTTCCGCCATTACAACAAGGACGAGGTCGTGCTCGGCAAGCGCATGGAAGATCACCTGCGCTTCGCGGTTGCCTACTGGCACACCTTCGTCTGGCCGGGCGGCGACCCCTTCGGCGGACAGACCTTCGAACGTCCCTGGTTCAAGGACGACATGGCTGCGGCCAAGCTGAAGGCCGACGTCGCCTTCGAATTCTTCGACCTGCTCGGCGTCCCGTTCTATTGCTTCCACGATGCCGACGTGCGCCCGGAAGGCAAAAGCTTCGTCGAGAACACGAAGAACCTCAACGAGATTGTCGACTACTTCGAAAAGAAGCAGGCCGAGACCGGTGTCAACCTGCTGTGGGGCACGGCGAACCTCTTCTCCAACCGGCGCTACATGTCGGGTGCGGCGACCAATCCGGATCCGGACGTCTTCGCGTTCGCAGCCGCGACGGTGAAAACCTGCCTTGACGCCACCAAGCGCCTCGGCGGCCAGAACTACGTACTCTGGGGCGGTCGTGAAGGCTACGAGACGCTGCTCAATACCGACATGAAGCGCGAGCTCGACCAGCTCGGCCGTTTCGTCAACCTCGTCGTCGAGTACAAGCACAAGATCGGCTTCAAGGGCGCGATCCTGATCGAGCCGAAGCCGCAGGAACCGACCAAGCACCAGTACGACTACGACGTCGCGACGGTCTACGGCTTCCTCAAGAACTACGGCCTGGAAAACGAGGTGAAGGTCAACATCGAGCAGGGCCATGCGATCCTCGCCGGCCACTCCTTCGAGCACGAGCTGGCGCTTGCCAACGCGCTCGGCATCTTCGGCTCGATCGACATGAACCGCAACGACTACCAGTCCGGCTGGGATACCGACCAGTTCCCGAACAACGTGCCGGAAATGGCGCTCGCCTATTACCAGGTTCTTGCCGGCGGCGGCTTTGCGACCGGCGGCACGAACTTCGACGCCAAGCTGCGTCGCCAGTCGATCGATCCGGAGGACCTGCTGATCGGCCATATCGGCGGCATGGATTGCTGCGCGCGTGGCCTGAAGGCAGCGGCAAAAATGATCGAGGACAAGGCGCTCTCCGCACCGCTCGAAGGCCGCTATGCCGGCTGGCAGGTGCCGGAAGCCAAGAAGATGCTCGACGGCGGCTTCTCGCTGGAAGAGATCGAGGCCTGGGTGCTGAAGTCGGACCTCAACCCGCAGCCGAAGTCCGGCAAGCAGGAGCTGCTCGAAAACGTCGTCAACCGCTACGTCTGAGCGGAGATGGATATCGAAAGGGCGCCTCGAAAGCGCCCTTTCTCTTCGTCGACGCGCACGGGAGGCGATCGTTGATGTCGCGGATTTCTGCAGCGAGGGCGTGCCGTGGCTGGTCTAATGCCGTGTGCAATGAAATCGATTACAAAACTTTTCGGAATCCGGTCGTGCGCTGTTGCCCCTCGCTGAAAATCTGCTAGCTTCGGCGCCTGCAACGTTTCAGATCCGGCAGTTCTGGGAGAAAACAAAGGCGTGCAATCGCCTTTCATGCCGGCTGTCAGGACAAGGCCAACACCAATTTCGGCCGTTCCATCGGGAGGAAAATCAGCATGAAGACCATCAAGGGGCCAGGGCTCTTTCTTGCGCAATTCGCCGGCGATGCCGCGCCGTTCAATTCCTGGGATGCGATCACCAAATGGGCGGCCGATTGCGGCTACAAGGGCGTGCAGGTGCCGAGCTGGGACGCGCGGCTGATCGATCTGAAAAAGGCGGCGACCTCGAAAGCCTATTGCGACGAGTTCGCCGGCACGGCGCGCGACAATGGCGTCGAGGTAACCGAGCTTTCGACCCATCTGCAGGGTCAGCTCGTCGCCGTGCATCCGGCCTATGATGAAGCCTTCGAGGGGTTTGCAGCACCCGAGGTGCGCGGCAATCCCAAAGCACGCCAGGCCTGGGCGGTGGAACAGGTGAAGCTGGCGCTGACGGCCTCGAAGAACCTCGGCCTCAACGCCATGGCAAGCTTCTCCGGCGCGCTCGCCTGGCCTTTCGTCTATCCCTGGCCGCAGCGGCCGGCCGGTCTCGTCGAGACCGCCTTCGATGAACTGGCGAAGCGCTGGAAGCCGATCCTCGACCATGCCGAGGATTGTGGCGTCGACGTCTGCTACGAGATCCATCCGGGCGAGGATCTGCACGACGGCATCACCTACGAGATGTTCCTGGAGCGCACCGGCAACCATGCCCGCGCCTGCATGCTCTACGACCCTTCGCACTACGTGCTGCAGTGCCTCGACTATCTCGACAATATCGACATCTACAAGGACCGCATCCGCATGTTCCACGTCAAGGACGCGGAGTTCAACCCGACCGGGCGCCAGGGCGTCTACGGCGGCTACCAGGGTTGGGTCAACCGCGCCGGCCGCTTCCGCTCGCCCGGCGACGGCCAGGTGGATTTCGGTGCGGTGTTCTCGAAGATGGCCGCCAACGATTTCGCCGGCTGGGCGGTGGTCGAGTGGGAATGCGCGCTGAAACATCCAGAGGATGGGGCACGCGAGGGTGCCGATTTCGTCAAGCATCACATCATCCGCGTGACCGAGAAGGCGTTCGACGACTTTGCCGGGGCTGGCACGGACGAGGCGGCCAACCGGCGCATGCTGGGGATCTGAGGCAGGTAGGACCTGAGGGTGCGACTGCCCGGTCTCCTCGGGTTAACCCGAGGACTGGCCCTCTTCCCGCAGGCGGGGAGAGGGGACGTGGATTGCCGCTGACCACGGGTTATCGTGGCTGCTGTTGCTGCGGTTTCGCAAGCGGGTGCGGCATGAGCCCTTCTCCCCGCGTGCGGGGAGAAGGTGCCGGCGGGCGAATGAGGGGCATCCCTTGCGCCAGGAAACGAACAAACAACACGGAACGAACAGGGGAGAAGATCATGGCAATCGAAGGAACGAGCGAGAAGCGCGAGCGTCGCATCCGGCTCGGCATGGTGGGCGGCGGCTCCGGCGCATTCATCGGCGCGGTGCATCGCATCGCAGCCCGTATCGACGATCACTATGAGCTGGTGGCCGGCGCGCTGTCGTCGACGCCGGAAAAGGCGGAAAGCTCAGGCCGAGAGCTCGGGCTCGATCCGTCGCGTGTCTATTCCGACTTCAAGCAGATGGCGATCCGCGAAGCGAAGCTGAAGGATGGCATCGAGGCGGTGGCGATCGTCACGCCAAACCATGTGCACTACGCTGCGGCCAAGGAATTCCTGAAGCGCGGCATCCACGTGATCTGCGACAAGCCGCTGACTTCGACGCTTGGCGACGCGAAGAAGCTGAAGAAAGCGGCGGACGAGAGCGATGCGCTGTTCGTGCTGACGCACAATTACACCGGCTATCCGATGGTACGGCAGGCGCGCGAGATGGTCGCCAATGGCGAGATCGGTGCGGTGCGGCTGGTGCAGATGGAGTACCCGCAAGACTGGCTCACCGAAAACATCGAGCAGTCGGGCCAGAAGCAGGCGGCCTGGCGCACCGATCCGGCGCGCTCGGGTGCCGGCGGCTCGACGGGTGATATCGGCACGCACGCCTATAATCTCGGCGCCTTCGTCTCCGGCCTCGAACTCGAAGAACTCGCTGCCGATCTCGACAGCTTCGTTGACGGCCGCCAGCTCGACGACAATGCCCATGTGATGATGCGCTTCAAGGCGAAGGACGGCGAGCGCGCCAAGGGGCTGCTCTGGTGCAGCCAGGTGGCGCCCGGCCACGAGAACGGCCTTATGGTGCGCGTCTACGGCACCAAGGGCGGGCTTGAATGGACGCAGAAGGACCCGAACTATCTCTGGTACACGCCGTTCGGTGAGCCGAAGCGCCTGCTCACTCGCGCCGGCGCCGGGGCGGGTGCGGCCGCAAACCGCGTCAGCCGTATTCCGTCGGGCCATCCGGAAGGTTACCTGGAAGGCTTCGCCAACATCTACACGGAGGCGGCGCGCGCCATCTTTGCCAAGCGCAAGGGCGAGAAGATCGATCCGGCCGTCACTTACCCGACCATCGACGATGGCATGAAGGGCATGGTCTTCGTCGACGCCTGCGTACAGTCATCCAAACGAAATGGGGCGTGGGTAAAGGTATAACCGCAGGCCAATACCGGCGGAAGGGCGGGGCTTTCCCGCCCTTTTTCGCGAGTTGACATTTGCCGGCATGGATTTAGGTCGGCCCGCTACAAACCGAAAACCAAGGTCCCGCTGGCAGCGGGGCCGGAACGAGACGAGACAAAGAGATGACCGATCCCAAGATCCTGGCAGAGCGCTTCCCGGGCGATTTCGTATTCGGGGTGGCGACCGCCTCCTTCCAGATCGAAGGCGCGACCAAAGCTGACGGGCGCAAGCCGTCGATCTGGGATGCCTTTTCGAACATGCCGGGCCGTGTCTTCGGGCGTCACAACGGCGATGTCGCCTGCGATCACTACAATAGGCTCGACGAGGATCTGGACCTGATCAAAAGCCTCGGCGTCGATGCCTATCGGTTTTCCGTTGCCTGGCCGCGGATCATTCCTGAAGGCACCGGCCCGATCAACGAAAAGGGTCTCGATTTCTACGACCGCCTCGTCGACGGCCTGAAGGCGCGTAACATAAAGGCCTTCGCCACGCTTTACCATTGGGACCTGCCGCTGGCGCTGATGGGCGATGGCGGCTGGACGGCGCGCACGACGGCCTATGCCTTCCAGCGCTACGCCAAGACCGTGATCGCTCGCCTCGGCGACCGGCTCGATGCGGTCGCGACCTTCAACGAGCCCTGGTGCTCGGTGTGGCTCAGCCACCTCTATGGCATCCATGCGCCGGGCGAGCGCAACATGGACGCAGCCCTGCATGCGCTGCACTTTACCAATCTGGCGCACGGGCTCGGCGTCGACGCCATCCGCTCCGAGCGGCCGAACTTGCCTACGGGCATCGTCATCAATGCGCATTCGGTCTACCCGGGCAGCGACAGCGCGGCCGACAGGAAAGCCGCCGATCGCGCCTTCGACTTCCACAATGGCGTCTTCTTCGGCCCGATCTTCAAGGGGGAGTACCCCGAAAGCTTCATGAGTGCGCTCGGCCATCGCATGCCCGCGATCGAAGACGGCGACATGGAGACGATCTCCCGGCCGCTCGACTGGTGGGGGCTCAACTACTACACGCCGATGCGGGTCAGTGCCGATCCGGCCAAGGGCGCAGAATATCCGGCAACCATCAATGCCAAGCCGGTGAGCCAGACAAAGACGGATATCGGTTGGGAGGTTTACGCTCCGGCGCTAGGCAGCCTGGTCAAGACGCTGAACGCGACCTACCAGCTGCCCGACTGCTACATCACCGAGAACGGCGCCTGCTACAACATGGGCGTCGAGAACGGCATTGTCGACGACCAGCCGCGGCTCGACTATATCGCCGACCACTTGTCGGTGACGGCGGATCTGATCGCCGAGGGTTATCCGATGCGCGGCTATTTCGCCTGGAGCCTGATGGACAATTTCGAATGGGCCGAAGGTTACAAGATGCGTTTCGGCATCGTCCATGTCGACTACGACACCCAGGTCCGCACCATCAAGAAGAGCGGTGAGTGGTACCAGGCTCTGGCCGAACAGTTCCCGAAGGGCAACCACATCTGACGCTCAAGCGGGCGGGCTCACCCGCCCGCAACGCTTCCGTGCGGCTCGGTCAATTCACCGCCGGACCGGCAGGACTTCCAGGCTCTGCCGGTCGAGCTGGGCCAGCACTTCCTTGAAACCGTAGCGCGGCTTCCAGTCGAGCTTTTCGATCGCAGCACTCGGGTCATACACCCGGTCGATGGTCGCGGGCAGCGGCCAGTCGCGATCGGCAAAGGCCTGCGACAGTTTTGGCGCACGCTCACGCAGGAGCCCTGCGGCATCCTCCGCCAGCCGGCGGCAATCCGTTGGAAGGAACGGCGTTTCGCCCGAGATGATGTAGCGCTGAAAAGCCGGGCCGCCATTGTCGAGTGCTGCCACATGCGCGGCAGCCACGTCGCGCGCATCGATGCCGCGGTGCAGGCGGTAGCTTGCGATACGATCGGCGACCTCCGGGAAACAGCGCGACATGCGCAGCACCCGCACATGCAAAGCACGATCCGCCGCGTTTTCGAGCAGAGCTTCGGCCGCAAGCTTGGTGTGGTGGTAGATGGTGTGCGGCTTCGGCGGCGTCTCCTCGGTGATCCAGGCGCAGCCGCCTTCCGTGACCGCGTGACCATAAAGTGCCGTCGTGCTGGTAAAGACGATGCGGCCGACGCCGGCGGCCTGGGCTGCGGCAATCACCAGATGGGTGCCCATCACATTGACGCGCTCGAACTCCTGGTCGGCGACGGCGTCTACATGTGGCGCGTGCAGGGCCGCCGTATGGATGACGGCGTCCGTCCCTTCCATCGCGCGCTCCAGCAGTTCGCCATCGACGAGATCGCCGACGACGGCCGTCGTGCCGAAGGGCGCGCGATCGATGCCGATGACGTCATGGTCGGCGGCGGCGAGCGCGTTGTAGATCGCTCTGCCGATGCGGCCGGAACTTCCGGTCAAGACGATGCGCATTTCTCACCTCATAATCCTGTTCCTGCCCGTTAGCATGAAATGCGGTCGGACACAGTCCGCCCGAGCAAGGATTTCCAAGATGGCGATTTGCGGGATGACGGCGCGTTGCGAAGCAAAAGAGCATGGTTTTGCCGTTGCTTGGCAAATTCGGAAAAATCATGCCTGTGAAAGGGCGTGGCAATTCTCCATAAGACCCGTAGATTATGTCGCATGCGGGCCATGCGGCAGCAAAGTTGAACTGACTGGTTGCTTGATGTTAGAGAAGTGCTCCCTGTTCCGAATGCGTTGTCGAATGTCGGCCTGACCAGACGCGCGTTCCATCCCGGCCAGGCCCGGGATCATGAGTTTTGAACATCCGAGAGCACTTATGTACCCGCACATTCCGACTGCGCCTCATTCGGGGAATTCCGAACGATGAGCGTTTCCGCCCAAAACGCCGCGCCATCGGCTGACGCGGCCGTCGTCTTCGACGGCGTTTCCAAGCATTTCCCCGCGTCCGGCACCAGCGGCGCCTTCACTGCGCTCGACAAGGTCTCGCTGACCGTCGACCGTGGTTCGATCACCGGCATCATCGGCCGCTCCGGCGCTGGCAAGTCGACGCTGATCCGACTGGTCAACGGGCTCGAAAAGCCGACGGGCGGCAAGGTGCTGGTTGACGGCGTCGATGTCGGCGGGCTCGACGAGGCGGCGCTGCGCAGCCTTCGCCGCTCCGTCGGCATGATCTTCCAGCACTTCAACCTGCTGTCCTCGCGCACCGTGTTCGGAAACGTCGCGCTGCCGCTCGAAATATCCGGCATGGACAAGCGCGCGATCGAACAGCGCGTTCGGCCGCTGCTCGATCTCGTCGGTCTCGCCGATAAGCACGGGCGCTATCCGGCCGAACTTTCAGGCGGCCAGAAACAGCGCATCGGCATCGCCCGGGCGCTTGCGACCGAGCCGAAGCTCCTGCTCTCCGACGAGGCGACCTCGGCGCTCGATCCGGAAACGACCCAGTCGATCCTGGAGCTTTTGAAGCGCATCAATGCCGATCTCGGCCTGACGGTGCTGCTCATCACTCACGAGATGGAAGTGGTGAAGGCGGTGACCTCAGACGTCGCCGTCATCGATCATGGCCGCATCGTCGAGCGTGGCCACACCTTCGACGTCTTCACCCATCCGAAGCACGAGACGACGCGGGCGCTGCTCTCGGGGCTGCCGGGTTCGAAGCTTCCAGACGCGGTCGCCCGCGCCCTGAAGCCTGCACCCGCGGCCGGCGATCGCGCCGTCGTGCGGCTCACCTTCTTCGGGGCTGCGGCCGAGAAGCCGCTGATCTCGCAGCTGATCAAGTCTGTCGGCGCCGAGGTCAACATCATCGCCGGCACGATCGACGAGATCGGCGGCGCGCCCTATGGCTCGCTGGTCGTCGCCTATGGCGCGGATGCCGAGACGTCCGGCCGCGCCGAACGCTTCTTTGTCGAAAACGGTCTGGTCACGGAGGTGCTCGGTTATGTCGCCTGATATTCTCCTGCGCATCGGCGGGGCCACGGTCGACACGATTTACATGGTCGCCATCGCCGGCCTGATCGGCTCGCTGATCGGCGGGCCAATCGGCATCTTCCTCGCCACCAGCGGCAAAGGTGAACTCTTCCCGGCGCCGACGCTCAACCGCATCATCGGGCTGATCGTCAACGCCACGCGCTCGACGCCGTTCATCATCCTCGTCGTCGCCATCATTCCGTTTACCCGACTGCTCACCGGCACCTCCATCGGTACGAAGGCTGCGATTGTGCCCTTGACGATTGCCACCATTCCCTTTGTCGCACGCCTGGTGGAAGCGGCGATCCGCGAGATCGACAAGGGCCTGATCGAGGCGGCGCGCGCCATGGGCGCGACCCCGATGCAGATCGTCTTCAAGGTGCTGCTCGCCGAAGCGCGGCCCGCGCTGACCCTGGCGCTCACCATGACCGCCGTCAGCCTCATCGGCTATTCGGCGATGGTCGGTGCCGTCGGCGGCGGCGGGCTCGGCGACCTCGGCATCCGCTACGGCTACCAGCGCTTCATGCCCGACGTGATGCTCGTCGTCGTCATCGTGCTGATCGTGCTGGTGCAGCTCGTCCAGAGCGCCGGCGACGGGCTGGCGCGGCGTTTCGACAAGAAAAACCGCAAGACCTGATTCCTCCCAAGACTGAACGTGAACAAGGAGACGACCATGAAGAAGCTTATCATCGCGGCAGCGATTGCCGCTCTTTCCGCCGGCACGGCACTCGCCGAAACCATCAAGGTCGGCGTCACGCCGGGCGAACACGCCCAGATCATGGAGAAGGTGAAGGAAATCGCAGCTCCCAAGGGCCTCGATATCGAGATCCTCGAATTCTCCGACTATGTCGTCCCGAACCAGGCTCTGGCTGACGGCGACCTCAACGCCAACTCGTTCCAGCACCAGCCCTATCTCGACAACCAGATCGCCGATCGTGGTTTCGACATCGTCAGCGTCGGCACCACCATCACCACCCCGATGGGCGTCTATTCGCAGAAGGTGAAGAGCCTCGACGAGCTCAAGGACGGCGCCACGATCGCCATCCCGAACGACCCGACCAATGGCGGCCGCGCGCTGCTGGTTCTGGCGTCGAAGGGCCTGATCAAGGTCAAGGAAGAGGTCGGCCTCAAGGTCACGCCGGCCGACATCACCGAGAACCCGAAGAACATCACGTTTGCCGAGCTCGACGCTGCCCAGCTGCCGCGCTCGCTGCAGGACGTCGATGCCGCCGTCATCAACACCAACTACGCGATGGAGGCCGGCCTGCACCCGAAGAAGGACGCGATCGCGATCGAAGGCGAGAAGTCGCCCTACGCCAACGTGATTGCCGTGCGCAAGGCCGACAAGGATGCTCCGTGGGTGAAGACCCTGGTCGAATCCTACCACGACGAAAAGGTGAAGGCCTTCATCAACGACACCTTCAAGGGCGCGCTGATCCCGAGCTGGTAAGCGTCTCTGGTAAAGAGAAACATGGACCGCGCGCTGCAACTTGCGGCGCGCGGTTTTTCTTTGACCGCATGGCTTGCTTGGCTATCCTCCTGGCACTTCGAGGAGGACGAACCATGAGCGTCTTGAAAGGCGGATGTCTCTGCGGTGCAATCCGGTATGAGCTGAACCGTGAGCCGCTCTTTTCCGGTTTCTGCCATTGCCGCGATTGCCAGCGCACGACAGGCACCGGTCATTGCTGTTACATGATCTTCGAGCGGGCCGATGTGACGATGTCGGGAACCGGCCGCGGTTACGAGACGCGCGCTGAAAACGGCAATCCTTCGATCCGCTATTTTTGCGAAACCTGCGGCAGCCAGGTTTATGGCTCCGGCCCGCCGGACGATCCGCGTGTGTCGATCTATGCCGGCACGCTCGACGACCCGTCGGTATTTCGACCGACAGACGCCATTTTCACCCGCAGCCGCCATGAATGGGACCGCAGTGCGTTGGCACTTGAGGAATGCGAGGCGTTGCCGGGCTGACTGCGTTCGCGAGTGAAACCGCCGCTCACCCTAACCCTCTCCCCGCAAGCGGGGCGAGGGGACGTGCCACGCTGGGGCGCCGCGGAACGGAGCTCTCGGTACCCGGGGAACTGCGTGCAAGTCGCAGCCGTAAGCTGGAGTTAGCGTTGTCGGCCGGGGCGGTGCCGCAAGTCCCTTCGCCCCGCTGCGGGGAGAAGGTGCCGGCAGGCGGATGAGGGGCGCTTCCCGCTCGCACAAGCGAAGGGCGGATGCCCAAGCGTATGTCAGCTACCGAGGTGGCGCTCGCCGCGCTTCTTGGCAAGTTCGATCTGCCGCTGGCGCTGGCGGTAGCGTTCGCGGTCCTCGTCGGTGCGGACCTCGTGGCAATGGATGCAGGAGACGCCGTCCTCGTGGTGCGGTGAAGCCAGGTCCGCCTTGGTCAGCGGCTGGCGGCAGGCGTGGCAGAGCGTGTGCTCGCCTTCCTCGAGGCCATGGGTGACGGAGACGCGATCGTCGAAGACGAAGCAGGCGCCTTCCCAGAGGCTTTCTTCCTGGGGCACTTCCTCGAGATATTTCAGGATGCCGCCCTTGAGGTGGTACACCTCATCAAAGCCCTGCTCCTTCATGAAGGCGGTCGCCTTCTCGCAGCGGATGCCACCGGTGCAGTACATGGCGATCTTCGGCTTGTTGTGCAGGCCGGTGTTGTTGTGCACCCAATCGGGAAATTCGCGGAAAGTTTTGGTGTTCGGATCGACCGCACCCTTGAAGATGCCGATGGCGGTTTCGTAGTCGTTGCGCGTATCGATGACGATCGTCTCGGGATCGGAGATCAGTGCATTCCAATCCTTCGGATCGACATAGGTGCCGACGATCTTGTTGGGGTCGATATCCTCGACGCCCATGGTGACGATTTCCTTCTTCAACCGCACCTTCATGCGCAGGAACGGCATGGACGATGCACGGCTTTCCTTGTGCTCCAGTGCGCCGAATTCGGGCTGCGCGCGCAGGAACGAGAGCACCGCGGCGATGCCGGCATCCGTGCCGGCGATCGTGCCGTTGATGCCTTCATGCGCCAGAAGCAGCGTTCCCTTGACGCCGTTTTCGTCGCAGACGGCCTGCAGCGGTTCGCGAAAATCGGAGAAACGCGGGAAGCGTGCGAAATGATAGAGCGCGGCCACCAGAAACTTGCCATGCGTCTCACCATGGGGCTCAGAGCGCGGGGTCGTGAAAATGTCGGTCATGGCCCGTGCAAATACAGCTTTCGCGCCGCAAGCGCAATCGCGGCGGGGCCCAGGGGCACTCTGTCGCGGCGCGGACAGTCGGTCCGCCCGCCGAAATTTCGCCGAAACATCAGCGCGCGGCGTCGAGCCAGAGCAACCGGATCGTTCGGCTTTCGTCGTCCGGTTCCTCCTGGAAGACCTCGGCGGCGAGATCAAGAGCGTGCTTGCGCAAGCTTCCCTGTCGGTCGATGACGGCCGCGATGAGGTGGGCCTGATCCTGACTGTTACCGGCAAGCCCCGGATCCTCGTTGATCAACTGGGTCATGACCGCGAGATCGTTGAGGTGCCCGAGCGTGTCGACCAGCGCTTTAGCCTCGGCGCGCTTGGCCTGCAGGGCGGAAGGCCAGACCGCGTGCATCAAGCCGAGATGCATGCGGTAGTCCTGCGCCCGCTTTCGCAGCTCGTGGAACGCCGGGGCTTCCGAAGTCTCGCTGCATGCCTGCCGGGCGCGCTTGGCCCGCCTCAGAGTGCGCCGCCATCCCTTCGTCAGCCGGTCTGCGGTCTTGCGGCGTCGATCGTCGAATGTCACTTGGCTGAGGGCCTGCAGTGCCTGCTCGCAGCGCACGATGGTGGCTGCCACGCGGTCCTCGATATCGGTCGCGCTTGCCGTGATGCGGTCCCGGCGTGTCGTCAGCCGCTCGCAGACATGGGCGAGCGCCCGTTCTTCCTCCTCGTTGCAAGCGGCTGCCTTGAGGTAATGGGCGTTCTCGACCAGTGCGGCCGCGTCCCGAACGGTTGAGAGGTTGCGGGCCATGTCGCGGATGCGCGCATTTTCGTGCTTCTGAAAAAGCGGCACGTCCGCTGCGACGAGACGGTACAGCGAGCGCAGGCGCTTGAAGTTCTTGCGGGCGTCGTGGATCGCCTCGTGCACCCCGTCAGGCCGATCCTCGAGCTTCATCACCGCCTGTGTGAGCTGTTCGGCGGCGATCGTGCGGAAGTCTTCGGAAAAAGGCCGTCCAGGTTCGAAGGCGTAAGTCATGGTTGCGGTTCCGTCAGTCCTTCTGTGGCGAGGGACTGGTTGGAGTAGCGGCGATCGCCCGTGATTTCCTGCCCGACCCAATCGGGCAGCGCCGGCATGTCGGTCTCGCGCTTCATCTCGACTTCCGCAACGACGAGGCCTTTGAGCGCGCCTCCATAGACGTCGACTTCCCAGGTGAACCCCTTGTGCGGCACCCGGTAGCGCCTCTTCTCGATGACGATCCCGACCGCCTGGGTCAGCATCTCGCGGGCATCGTCCATCGGCAGGTCGTACTCGTATTCGTTTCTGACCAGTGCCGACTTGCCGATCTTGATGGTCAGCCGCGCCCATTTGTCGCCGTGGATGCGCACGCGCAGCGAGCGGTCGTCCATGGTCACGACATAGGCCTGCCTGAGGTCAATGCCCTTGTCCGCACGCTCTCGCCATCCATCGGAAGCGACGAGAAACTTGCGCTCTATTTCCTTCGCCATGGAAAATCCGCCATTTCGGGGGCCCGCAGTTTCAACCTATCGCTTTCACGCAAAGGCTCAAGTCATCTCTTTGTCGCAAGTTGCATATTACCGTTGCCTTACATGCGAAAGCCGCGCTCCCGCCGCCTTGGGTCTCGACAACCGGTGGCCGGGGGAGTATGCGGAGGGCATATTCAATCGTTTTAAAAAGGACGATCGGCATGAGCGCGAAATCCGACAGGCTTCTTTCAACCCTCAAACTGGCGCCGGTTGTTCCGGTGCTGGTGATCGACGACGTGGCGACCGCCGTTCCCCTGGCGCGCGCGCTCGTTGCCGGCGGGTTGAAGGCGATCGAGATCACGTTGCGCACGCCGGCCGCACTCGAAGCGATCCGCGCCGTTGCCAACGAAGTCGAAGGCGCTGTTGCCGGCGCCGGTACGATCCTCAACGCCGCCCAGTTCGAAGCCGCGGTCGAAGCCGGCTCGAAGTTCATCGTCAGCCCCGGCACGACGCAGGAACTGATCGATGTGGCCAACGACCACGAGGTGCCGCTTTTGCCGGGTGCGGCGACGGCGAGCGAAGTCATGGGTCTGCGTGAAGAAGGCTACGACGTCATGAAGTTCTTCCCGGCCGAGCAGGCCGGCGGCGCCGCCTACCTCAAGTCGCTGTCCTCGCCGCTTGCCGGCACGCTCTTCTGCCCGACGGGCGGCATTTCCCTTGCCAATGCGCGCGACTATCTGACGCTGCCCAACGTCGTTTGTGTCGGCGGCTCCTGGGTTGCGCCGAAGGAACTGGTTGCCAAGGGCGACTGGGCCGGCATCACCAAGCTTGCGGCAGAAGCCTTCGTGCTCAAGGGCTGAGCGGCAAGCAACGCCTTCCGTTTTTTTGAAAGGCCGGGTGGAGAGCCCGGCCTTTTTCTTTGGCTGTACGGCGTCGCTCGCCTCTGGCGCGAATTTGTATTTTCCCTGCAACGTTCCTATGTCTCAATCCATTCAGCGACGGGCGCGCGGGCGGCGCACCCTTGAGCTCGCCTTCAACCGCCCGGAACCGACAAGGAGCGAAACCCGATGTTCGACGCGAAGAAATTGCTGGATCAGTTTCTGGGATCGCAGGTGCCCGGTGCCGGCGGCACGGTGCGCGATCGCGCGACCCAGGCGACGCAGCTTGCCAAGGACAATCCACTGGCGAGCGGCGCCATTGCCGCTGTTCTGCTCGGCACCAAGTCGGGTCGTCAGCTGGCCGGCAACGCCGCCGTGCTTGGCGGTCTCGCGGCGATCGCCGGTCTCGGCTACCAAGCCTACAAGAATTATCAGGCCGGCAATACGCCGGGCGGTGCAACGGTTGCCAAGGGCGAGCCGGAACTTCTGCCGCCGCCGGCCGATTCCGGCTTCGCCTCTGCTCCGGAAGCCGTCAGCCATGATTTTGCGCTGACTCTCGTGCGCGCAATGATCGCCGCTTCGCGTGCCGACGGCCATATCGACGAGGCCGAGCGCCAGCACATTATGGACAAGTTGTCGGTCTCGGGCCTTTCGGCCGATGCCGCGGCCTTCCTCGAAGGCGAGCTTGCCAACCCGGTCGATATCGACGCGATCGTCGGCGCGGCAAAGACCGAAGAGGAGCGCGTGGAGATCTACACCGCGTCGCGCCTGACGATCGAGCCGGAAACCCGTGCGGAGCGCGGCTATCTCGACCTGCTCGCCGGACGCCTCGGACTTCCCGACGCGCTCGTCGATCACATCGAGGCGACGGTCTCGGCCGCCAAGGTGCCGGCCACCGCGTAGGATACCGTTCGGGGGGCATGGTTTCATCACCGGTTCGAACAGGGTTCATCACCAGTTTGAATTTGTGTCGGCCGCCACTCTGGCCTATGCCGAAGGGCAGGGATGAAGGAGGAGCGGCCGATGCAGGATCTGAAGAACTGGAAAGGGTGCCCGGCGCCGAAGGGCGTCGCGCTCGAAGGGCGTTTCGTCAAGCTCGAGGCCTATGAGCGCGACCGGCATCTGCAGGACCTCTGGGAAGGCCTCGGCGGTATGGCGATCAACCCGCTGCTCAAATACTTCACGCAGCCGGATTTTAGGGATATCGACGCTTTCGATGCCTGGCTGACGGCGGCGCAGGAGAAATCCGGCTGGGTTACAGAGGTCTTCCGCGACAAGGCGACCGGCATCGTCGTCGGCATGGCCAATTACATGCGTGCCGATCCCGCCAACGGCGTCGTCGAAGTCGGCTCCGTGGCACACGGCGCCGCCATGGCCCGCTCGCCGCTCTCGACCGAAGTGCATTACCTGATGGCGAAGCACGCCTTCGAGGATCTCGGCTATCGCCGCTACGAGTGGAAATGCCATAGCGAGAACATGGCGAGCCGCAAGACCGCCGCCCGGCTCGGGTTTACCTTCGAGGGCATCTTCCGCCAGCACATGATATCCAAGGGCGGCAACCGTGATACGGCCTGGTTTTCGATGATCGACAGCGAATGGCCGCTGCTCAATGCCGCATTCGAAACCTGGCTTGCAGCTGATAATTTCGATGAAGACGGTCGCCAGAAGCGGCGGCTTGAAGATATACGCTCGGATCTGGAGCTGCAGGCGTCGAAATAGGCGCTGGCTGCTTAAGCCGCAGCAGACAACAACAGGGAAGTCATGCAGAACAAGGAAAAGTCACCGGCGATCGCCGCTGCGATCATTCTCGTCGTCGCCGGTCTCGGCTTCTTCGTCCTGCCGTCGATCATGCTCAAGCTCGGCGATATCTCGCCCTGGCTTGCTGCCGCCTTCGGCGTGATCTTCGTGCTCGGCTTCTTCCTGCTCTTCTGGCTGCGCGCCCGCTACCAGCGCAAGCGCGGGCTCTGACGGCCCGATCAGGCCGCGTGCGTCAGCTCTGCAGAGCCGCGCCGAGCAGCGCCAATCCCAGCAACAGAACCAGGGCAGCGCCGGCGATCTCGATGCCGTTCGAGATCCGGGCAGCCGCCGCGCCGTTTGCCGCATAGCGCAGCGCAACGCCCTTTGCGGTGACGGCCATGGTCGCAAGGATTGAGACGGTGATCGCCGTACCGATCGACATGGCGAAGACCGAAAGCACGCCGCCGAGGTAAAGCCCGTTCAGGAGTGCGAAGGACAGCACGATGAGTGCGCCGGAGCACGGGCGCAGGCCGACGGCGATGACTGCCGACCAAGCTTCGCGGAGCGCAAAACGATCCCCTTTCAGCATCGACGGGTCGGGCGCATGCGCATGGCCACAGCTCGAGCAGACCTCGCCCGGGCCATGGCTGTGCCCGTGGTGATCATGATGGTGGCTATGATGATGATCATGATGATCATGATGGTGATCGTCCGCGAGCTGGACGTGCCCGCCGCCGGCAACGGAAGCCAAGGCAACCGGACGCAGCATCTGCCGTAGCTTGCGCAGGAGAAGCCAGCCGCCGAAGGCGGCGATCAGCGCGTAACTTGCGATCTCCAGCCAGCGCGTGGCGCTGGTCATGCTGATCGAGGTACCGCGCAGGATGAGGTAAACGGCGCCGATCAGGAGGATCGCGACCACGCCCTGCAGCAGCGAGGACAGGAAGGAGAGCAGCACGCCGCGCTTCAGTTCCGTCTCGTTGGCGATCATGTAGGACGAGATCACCGCCTTGCCGTGGCCGGGGCCGGCGGCATGCAACACGCCATAGGTGAAGGACAGGCCGACCAGCGACCAGAGCTGCCAGGGGTTCTCACGCATCCCCTTCAGCGCATTGGTCATCAGCCGGTAGAAGCCCTGCTGCTCCATGTTGATCCAGGCGAAGAAGCCGCCGAGAAAACCGGTCGTCTTGAACGCGGGCTCGGCCGTGCCGATGCCGAGGGGCGACTGCGCCGCGGCGATCGTTGCAGAAAGCGCCGTGACGACGAGCGCGGCCGTGACCAGACGTGCGATCCCGCGGGTGTTCAGCATGTGATCTCGATCCTGGTTGCAAACAGCTTCGACATGTCGGTGCCCGTCGGGTCGCTCCAGAAGGCGTCGGTCAAGGTGTCCTTGTTCTCGGCGAGAACTTCGTCGGGATCAGGGCGGACGACCTTGTGCTCACAGGCATTGATCTTGTCGCCGACGACGGTCAGGTCATCGTCGGTGGCGAAGTCCATGGCCGTATACATCGTTGGATCGTAGACGCCGAAGGAGAGCTTGCCCTTGAGCGGCATCGGCTCGGCCGGCTTGACCGCGAACATCATCAGCAATTGCCCGTCCTTGTAGTCGACGGTGATGTGATCCGGCTTGTTGACCTTGATGGTTTTGCCGTTGTCGAGGATCGTCGTGTAATAATTGTACTCGGACAGGGACTCCATCACCGTCTGCCCGACTTCGGCCAATTCATCCGGATCGAGCGTCGCGTTCGAGTTCTTGTCGAAATCGAGCACCACGCTGGAGGAGAACAGTTCGTCGAAGCGCCAGACGTTCCTGAGTTCGCTGATCTCGTCCTTGTCGTCGGAGACGACCTCGAGGCGCGCTTCCGCAAAGATGTGCGGGTGGGCAAAGGCCAGCGACGGGGCAGCCAGGGTGGCAAGGCCGGCCATGACGAGGCGTTTGGTTCTCATGTGGCGGCAATCCTTTCGGCTGGAGCGATCGCTCCGCGATTCGTTTCCGGGAATGTACCGGAAATGGGACGGAATTGGGACTTTGAGGTGCCGGCGCCCGATCACCGTGGCTTGCGAAACCAGGCGTGCAGGAAGTCGACGAGGGTTCTGACCTTGGCCGGGAGGTAGCGGCGATGCGGATAGATCGCATAGATGCCGCGGTCGCGGGGGAGGAAATCGTCGAACAGCGTGACGAGTTCGCCGGTAGCGATTTTCGGGCGGGCGATGAAATCCGGGATGATCGATACGCCGAGGCCGGAGACGGTGGCTCTGAGGGCTGCAAGCGGGCTGTTGACCTCGATCGGGCCGCGGACGGGCACGGTGAAGGCCGAACCATCGGGCTCGACGAAGCGCCAGTTGGAATAGGAGCGGCCATTGGTATCGAGAATGCAGGGCAGCTTGGAAAGGTCCGTCGGGTGAGCGATGGGGCCAGATTTTTCCAGGAATTCCGGGGCAGCGCAGATCAGCACCTGGAAATCGTCGAGCTTGCGGGCGATCAGCGTCGAATCTTCGAGCCGGGTGATGCGGATGGCGACGTCGAAGCCTTCCTCGACCAGATCGACGAAACGGTCGTCGGAGATGATTTCGAGCGAGAGTTCGGGATGCTGCTTGCCGAAATCGACCAGCGACTGGCCGATGTCGGCATCGACGAAGGTGCGCGGCGCGGTGATGCGTAGCCGTCCCTTCAGGTCGGAATTGTTGGCGCGCACGAGATCGGCGAGATTGTCGATCTCCTTCAGGATTTCCGACGCGGTGCGATAGTAGGTGTGGCCAGCCTCGGTCAGCGAGAACTGCCGTGTCGTGCGGTTGAGGAGCAGCGCACCGAGTTCATCCTCGAGCTCGCGCACATATTTCGAAAGCAGCGCCTTCGACTTGCCGACACGCCTTGCGGCGGCCGAGAACCCCTCGGCGTCCACGACATCGATAAAGGCGCGGATGCGGGTGAGTGTGTCCATGGCGATCTTTCTTTCGTGCTCTCAATCGTGCTTCGCCGATTCGCCGGCGAAGGCCTCTTTCCGCGTCGATAATGCAGACGGCAGATTGTCCGTCGCTTGCGTCATTGCGCCGGGTTCTGCCTTCAGTGCCTGTTCTTATAAATAATAGTCTTCTTTCAATGCTTTAGCGTTGTGGACGATCTGGCGCCAAGCGTTCAAAATTTGTGAACATCGACAGTTTTGCCCGGCTGGAAAAAAATTCAACCGCGGTTGTGAAAAAACTCTTGATTACGACGGGCTTTTTTCTTACCTACGCCCTTGCCCAAAGTCGCACGTGCCTGTGGGTGTCCGCCGACCCTCGATTAGGTGAGGGTATCGGTAAGGTACCTGGAACTAACCCCTCCAGTCGCTATTCCGGCCAACCGGGAAATGCGAGGACATCTTGAAGCAACGACGGTGCGGGCCTTTCTGGTGTCTGCCGGCTTTCCAACAGCCGGGGTTACTGAAGAGGCACACCTTCATTGCCGGAAGTGCGGTTGGGTTATTCCCTCCAATCCATGGCAGACAAAGCCGAATTGAAGCCTAGGCGGGCTTTGATTCACCGTTCGCGCATCGAGCGCATGCATGGTTCCGGGGTCTCCACCGGCTGGTTCCAGAGCATGTGCGCGTATGCCCTTTGTCCTCCGCGAAAGCGGGGCATCTTGGATCAGGGGAATATGGCCATGACCACGGCTCGCATCATCGACTTCATCAACACCCGACGACCGGAAGGCCCGTGCCTTGTTGTCGACCTCGACGTCGTGCGCAACAATTTCAAGGCTTTCCGCCATGCGATGCCGGACAGCTCGATCTATTATGCGGTCAAGGCAAACCCGGCGCCGGAAATCCTGCGCCTGCTCGCCGGCATGGGCTCCTCCTTCGATTGCGCGTCCGTCGCCGAAATCGAAATGGCACTCGACGCCGGTGCGACCGCGAGCCGCGTCTCCTATGGCAACACCATCAAGAAGGAGCGCGACATTGCCCGCGCCCACGCGCTTGGGGTCAACCTGTTCGCGGTCGACAGCCACGAGGAAGTGGAGAAGGTTGCCCGCGCAGCCCCCGGCGCTCGCGTGTTCTGCCGCGTCCTGACCGATGGTGAAGGCGCCGAATGGCCGCTGTCGCGCAAGTTCGGCTGCGTCCCGCAGATGGCCGTCGACGTGCTCGTCTACGCCCACCAGCATGGCCTCGTTTCCTACGGCGTCTCGTTCCATGTCGGTTCGCAGATGACGAAGCTGGATGCCTGGGATCAGGCCCTTGCCGATGCCAAGCGCGTCTTCGTGCAACTGGCCAAGCAGGGCATCGAGCTCAAGATGGTCAACATGGGCGGTGGCTTCCCGACGAAGTACCTGAAGGACGTGCCGACGGCGGAAGCCTATGGCCAGGCGATCTTCGGCGCGCTGAAGAAGCACTTCGGCAACCACATCCCGGAAACGATCATCGAGCCCGGTCGCGGCATGGTCGGCAACGCCGGCGTGATCAAGGCGGAAGTCGTTCTCGTCTCGAAGAAGTCGGACAACGACGCCCATCGCTGGGTGTTCCTCGACATCGGCAAGTTCGGCGGACTCGCCGAAACCATGGACGAAGCGATCCGCTACCCGATCCGTACGGCGCGCGATGGCGACGAAATGGAGCCTTGCGTGCTCGCCGGCCCGACCTGCGATTCGGCCGACGTGCTCTATGAGAAGAACATGTATCCGCTGCCGATCACCCTTTCGATCGGCGACGAGGTTCTGATCGAAGGTACCGGCGCCTATACGACGACCTACTCGGCCGTCGCCTTCAACGGCTTCGAGCCGCTGAAGGCCTATGTGATCTGATCCGGCCTGCTCCCGTCCTCGGGCGGGAGCGCCACTTCACAATTTTCGTTCGGTCCGCCTGAAGCGGTTTTGATGACGGGAGGCCCCGATGGCCGCTGTTGTTGACGCCCTGCGCGCGTTTTTCGCGCCCACTACATTTGTAATCGATGCGGAGAATCCGGGCGACGTCGTCGCGCGCGAGAACCTGCTCGACCGTGCCATGGGGCCGGAGCGCCGCCGCAAGTCGTCGGAGAAGCTGCGCAGCGGCCGGCTGCCGGCCGAAGGCCTTGCCTTCGTCGCCCGCGATGTCGACGGTCACGTGATCGGCACGGTCCGGCTCTGGAACGTCGAGGCCGGCGTCAGCCGTGAGGGCCATGCCGTGCCGGCGCTGCTGCTCGGTCCGCTCGCAGTCGACCCCGCCCATGAGGGCAAGGGCATCGGCGGCATGCTGATGCGGGCCGCGATCGAAGAGGCCAAGAACCGCGGCCATGGCGCGATCCTGCTCGTCGGTGATGCTGCCTATTACGAGCGCTTCGGCTTCTTTGCCAGCCGCACCCAGCATCTGGTGATGCCAGGGCCGTTCGAACGCGACCGGTTCCTGGCGCTCGAGCTTCGGGACAACTGGCTCGAGGGCACCGCCGGCCTGATCGTCGCCAGCGGCCGCAAGCTCGCCATGCCGCCGGTTCGCCGCGCCGCCTGAGATCTCTTTCCGCCGCCAACCCTGCGGTGGCGGATTTTTCGCTGCTCCCTCGCTGGTCCGATCTGATCGGCGAGGGGGCAGACGCATGACATGCCGGGCGCTCCCTGCTGATCGGTTTGTGATCTTCCTTGACAAGGCAGCGCCGCTGACCTGTCCTTGCGCCAAGGCCTCGTTGCAGGCGGATGGAAGTCTCGCGCATGGATCCGTTCATTTTCGGGGCAGCGACCCTGCTGCCCTTTCTACTGACATCCTTCATCATCGAACTGACGCCGGGACCGAACATGGCCTACCTCGCCATGGTCGCGGCCTCGGAGGGGCGCAGGCCCGGCATGGCGACCGTCGCCGGCGTGGCGCTCGGCCTGGCGATCGTCGGCCTTGCCGCATCCTTCGGGGTCGCCGAGTTCGTCGGCCAGTCGGACATGCTCTATGGGGCGCTTCGCTGGGCAGGCGTCGGCTTCCTGCTCTATCTCGCCTTCGAGGCCTGGAACGGTGACGGTGAGGAGGCGGGGCCGAGCGGCAAGCCCGCATCCTTCTATTTCCGGCGTGGCCTGATCACAAATCTGCTCAATCCGAAGGCGGCGCTGTTCTTCGTCACCGTGCTTCCGACCTTCGTCGACGATACACGCCCGCTCTTGCCCCAGAACCTGACGCTTGCCGCGCTCTATGTGGGGGTCGCGACCGCGGTTCATGCCGCGATCGTGCTTCTGGCCGGGGCGTTGGAGCCGGTCCTCAACTCGCCGGCACGCGAACGGTTGGTGCGGCGTGTGCTCGCGCTGATGCTTGCGGCCGTGGCGATCTGGTTCGGCTGGTCGACGCGCCGTTAAGGCGGGTCAGGACGGGCTCTCGACCTCGCGGGCGTCGTAGCAGACGAAGGCCAGCTTGTTGCCGTCGGGATCACGCACATAGGCCGCGTAGAAGCCATCGCCATATTGCGGACGGAAGCCTGGTTTTCCCTCTTCGCTGCCGCCGCGCGCCATGGCGGTCTCGAACAGCCGGTCGATGACCTCGGCGCTTTCCACCAGGAAGGCGGTCATCGCACCGTTGCCGACCGAGGCGGCTTTCCCGTCGAAGGGGTGGCAGGCAAAGAAACGGGGCGCCTTGTCATCATCCTTTCGACCCCAGGAGGAAACCTGCTCGTCGCAGTAGCAGCGCTCCTGGCCGATCAGCGCCATCACCGGATCGTAGAAGCGCTCTGCGCGCCTCAGGTCCGCCGTTCCGACCATGGTGTAGCCGATCATGCCTGTCTCCTCGCCTTGCCTGATGGGGGTGGTCCGTTTCGGTGGCAAGTCGTCTCACACCTGCTTTAGGCACGCAACAGCGGCGATCGGGATTGGAAGGAATGACCGATCGTGTCCGCGTCACCGCCCGCTTTTTCACGCGGGCTATTCGCCGTCGAGATAGGCGCGCCCGCGGCCGGACAGGCGATAGCCGACATCGAGGCTTTCGGTGAGGCCGAGCTCCTTCAATTTGCGGATGCGCGCCTTGAGCTTCAGTTTCTCCATGCCGATGGCGGCGCTCAGCTCCGCTGCGGTCGTCCCGTCACGGACGGCGATCAGCTGCAGTACCGGACGCGTCCAGCCCATGCCGGCGCTGTCGTCGAAGCGCGCGAGCTTGCGGTCGATTTCTGCCCGTCCTTCACCGTCGAGGTCAGCCGCTTCCCGCAGGGCGATGCGTGGATCGTCGCCGGCCCGGTGGAAGGCGATGCGATAGCAGCGCCCTTCGGTGCGCGCGGTAAGCTCCTTCGCGAGGGCGGCGCGATCGGCAAAGCCGGCTTTGCGGGCATCGCTGTCGGTAATCGCGCCTTCGTCGATCTCGTCGACGGCATCGATAGCGAGAACACCGACTGCGGTGCGTAAGCTACCGCCGTCCTTGACAGTCGGCTTGGTCCAACGCCGGAAGGCCAAGGTTACGTCGCCGCTGGCGATGCCAGCGAGCACGTTTTGGCGAAACAGCATTTCAGGCGGTGGCGCGGCGATAGAGGGCGAGCGAGCCGGCGAGCGCCAGCAAGGCGCCGCCGCAGAGGCGGTCGAGCCAGACGGCGCCGGAACGCTTGAGGAAAGCTGCAGCCTTCGCGCCGAGCAGCGCATAGCCGAACATCACGGTAAAATCGACGACTGCGAAGACGAGCGCAAGCATGGCGTATTGCGACGCCTGTGGTGCCGTCGGATCGATGAACTGCGGCAGGAAGGCGGTGAAGAACAGATAACCCTTGGGATTGGTGACAGCGACCAGGAAGCTTTTGAGGAAAATCGCGGCAGAGGAAACGGGAGCCGCGCTGCCGGCTTCGTTTGCCACCTGGATCGTCCCTTTCGACCGCAGCAGCATGATGCCGAGAAAGGCCAGATAGCCCGCGCCCAGCCATTTGACGACGGTAAACCAGAATTCGGAGGCCGCCAGCAGCGCGCCGAGGCCAAGCGCGACCGCGCCGATCAGCACGAAATCGGAGAGGACGGCGCCGACCATGCCGGCGATTGCGCGCCGCACCCCGTAGCGCGATCCGTTGGTGAGTGCGAGGAGGACCGTCGGGCCCGGTGTCGCGATGCCGATGAAGGCAACCAGCGCGAATGCGAGTATCGTCATTTCGGTCATGAGTTCCTCCCTCGTCGTCTCCTTCAGTCGTCCCACAGCTTTTGCGCGTGCGCAATCGTCTTTCGCGGGGTCGCAGCCGCATTTCCGGGCCTGGTTTGACAGTCGAGGCGGCATCCCCTATGGAAGCGGCAGGGTGAAGGTCCCTGCCGTCCGCGAGCGTCATGCTTTGGTGAAGTCCTTCTTTTGAGACACGGTCAGCCGAAACGGCATGCGAACCGGTGGCAATGCGGGCTCCCATCTTCAAGGAATGCATGCCGCTGCAGGAGACCTTCTCATGACGCGCGGATCAATCCCGCTTCCCTCGCTCGACGCCCTGAAAGACCAGGCCAAGCGTCTGCGCATCCGCCTCGCATCCGAAGGCGAAACCATCGGCCATTCCCGCTCGCTCGAGCTGATCGCCGCACAATATGGCTATCGCGACTGGAACACGCTGCATGCCGCCGTCGGCAACCGGCCGCCCTTCAATCCCTGGATGCTCGGGTCCCGCGTGAAGGGGCGCTATCTCGGCCAGACCTTCGAAGGCGAGATCCTGGGCGTCCAGGCGATCGCGGCGCAGCCGGGACGCTATCGTCTGACGATGAAATTCGACCAGCCCGTCGACGTCGTCACCTTCGAGAGCTTCTCGGCCTTCCGCCAGCGGGTCACCGCGACGGTGGACGAGAGTGGCCGTACGGTCGAAAAAACCTCCAACGGGATCCCGCAACTCGAACTTGAATGGTGAGGCGCGGCCACCGCCTGCCGAGGCCCTGCGGACATGTTCGTTTCCGTTCCGGCGCCGAAGTTCAACCCAACGTCCCCGAGGCCAGCGCCTTCCGGGGACGTTTTCGTTTACGGGATGATGACGGGCGCGCCGTGCTGAGCGCGCGGTCCTGCCGGCCCCTTCGGACATCACGCTTCCCAAGTCAGTTGCGAATGGGATGCATTTGCACTATTGATGTTGTTGCAAATGATTTGCAGAAGCAGGTGGATCGTTGCTTGCCCCAGTCAGGCGCGGTGCGGTGCGTGTTACCCAATGAGGGAGAGGGGCGAATATGGACAAGCCGACAAGACCGGACCTGCTGCGAAGGCGCAGTCTGCTGATGGGCGGGCTGGCGGCAGCGGGTGGAACGGCGATCTGCACCAGCGCCGCCTTGGGTCAACAACAGGCGAGCCATGTCGGTCATGCCGCGCCATCGGGAGCGGCGGGACAGGAGCCGATGCCGGCCATGGGGCATGGCGCGATGATGACGGTCGGCGAGGTCGATAGCGCCGTCAACGGCTTCGACCCGACGGAGATGCTCACAGATTGGGACACGGGCACGGTTTCGACGCTGCCGGACGGACGGACGCTGCGCACCTTCGAGATGACGGCGGAGGACCGTGAGATCGAAATCGCGCCCGGCATCAAATTTCCCGCCTGGACCTATAACGGTCGGGTCCCCGGGCCGGCGCTCCGGGCGAAGGAAGGCGAGCGGCTGCGGATCGTCTTTCGCAACTATGCTTCGCATCCGCACTCGATCCATTTCCACGGTATTCACGCGGCGCGCATGGACGGCGTTCCTGGGGCCGGCATGGTCGATCCGGGTGACGAATTTATCTATGAGTTCGATGCCAAGCCCTTCGGCTGCCATCTCTACCACTGCCATGCGATGCCGTTGCGCCGGCACATCCACAAGGGCATGTACGGCGCCTTCGTGATCGATCCCGACCCGGAGCGCCGGCCGGAGCATGTGGAGGTCGCCCGCTCCAGGCTGCTCGGCACACCAGAGAATGCCGGCTGGCAGGAACTGGTGATGGTGATGAATGCCTTCGACACCAATTTCGATGCCGAGAACGAATTCTATGCGGTCAACACCATCGCGCACGCCTTCATGAAACGGCCGATCCGGATCGTGAAGGGCAGGCCGGTGCGCATCTATCTCATCAACGTCATCGAGTTCGACCCGATCAACTCCTTCCACCTGCACGCCAATTTCTTCGACTATTACGATCAGGGCACGACGTTGACGCCGACTTTGAAAACCGTCGATCTCATCACCCAGTGCCAGGCGCAGCGCGGCATCCTCGAATTCACCTTCACTGAGCACGAACCCGGCCTCTACATGTTCCACCCGCACCAGACCGAGTTCACTGAGCTCGGTTGGGTCGGCATGTTCGACGTGGTGGAGGCGCTCGCATGAACGAGATGCCAAGAGCTGCCATTCGCGCGGCAAAGACCAACCTGGTGTGGCTGGCGTTGCCTCTTATCGTCTTTGGCATCGCCGTTGCCTGGCTCGTATCGACCGATCCGTTGTCGGGCTTCCGCAACGGCGCGCCGCCGGTCGAAAACCTCACCTTCGAAAGAACCGTTCTCGACGATAGTGGTCTCAGTCTGCTTGTTCGCGCCGGCGGATCGGAACCGATGACGGTGGCGCAGGTCCAGGTGGACGACGCCTATTGGCAATTCGCTCAGGACCCGCCGGGGCCGATCGCACGCGGTGGGGCCGCATGGCTGAAACTGCCATTTCCATGGATGCTTGGCGAGGCGCATGCCGTGAAGGTGGTGACCAACACCGGCGCCACGTTTGCGCACGACATCGCCGTCGCCGTGCCGACACCGCAGGCGACGCCGGGCCAGTTGCGGCTGCAGGCCGTGGTCGGGATTATCGTCGGCATCGTGCCCGTGGCCGTCGGGCTGATGTTCTATCCGGTGCTGCGTGGTGTTGGGCGCGAGGGCATGGCCTTTCTGCTGTCGCTGACGATCGGCCTGCTCGGCTTCCTGCTGGTCGATGCGAGTGGCGAGGCGCTCGAGCTTGCCGGCGAAGCCGCGGCGATCTTCCAGGGGCCAGTCATGGTGGTGCTGGCGGCTTTAAGCAGTTTCCTCCTGCTGATGGCAATCGGCCGGCGAAGCGGTGCGCCGACCGGGCTGGCGCTCTCCACCTACATCGCGCTCGGCATCGGCCTGCACAATCTTGGCGAGGGGCTGGCGATCGGGGCCGCCTTTGCGGCCGGCTCGGCCGGGCTCGGCACCTTCCTCGTGCTCGGCTTTGCGCTCCACAATGTCACAGAAGGCATCGGCATCGCCGCGCCGATCCTGAAGAAGAGGCCGCCGTTCTCGGTCTTCGTCGGTTTGACGCTGCTGGCGGGCAGCCCGGCCGTCATCGGCATGTGGCTCGGGAGCCTTGCCGCCTCGGCGCAATGGTCCGCCTTGGCGCTGGCGATCGGGGCAGGCGCGATCCTGCAGGTGATCGTCGAAGTGGGCGCCTATCTGATGCGTCAGAGCGAGCGCAGGAGCGACGTGTTCCTGACGCCGCCGGTTTTGGCCGGCCTCGCAGCCGGTGCGGCATTCATGTATGCCACCGCGGCGCTGGTGAAGATCTGACAGGCAACAGGATGGGTCAGACGATCGTCTGGTCCATCTCCGCTGCCGGAATTTCATCGACGCGATGGATGCGCACGACGGTTGCCGGCACGCCCGCGACGGTGGTGCGCGGCGGAACGGTCTTGAGGACGACACTGCCGGCGGCGACCTTGCTATGGGCGCCGACCTCGATATTGCCGAGGATCTTGGCGCCGGCGCCGAGCATCACGCCGCGGCCGATCTTCGGGTGGCGGTCTCCGGTTTCCTTGCCGGTACCGCCGAGCGTGACGTTCTGCAGGATCGAGACCTGATCTTCGATGACCGAGGTTTCTCCGATGACGATGCCGGAGCCATGGTCGAGCATGACAGCCTTGCCGATGCAGGCGGCCGGATGAATGTCAGGTCCGAAGACGAGCGAGGCGAGGTTCGAAAGCCAGTTCGCGACCTCACGGCGGCCGTCGACCCAGAGCTGGTGAGCAGCGCGGTAGGTCTGCAGTGCCTGAAAGCCCTTGAGGTTCACCAGCACATGCTTGAGGCCCGGGCAGGCCGGGTCACGCTCCTTCACCGCCTGAAGATCGGCTTCGGTCGCCAGCAGGATCTGAGGGTTTGTCTTGAAGACGTCGGCGAGCAGCTGCGCAAGCGAGCTTTCGTCGACGCGCGCGACGGCCAAGCCGGCTGCGAGCACGCCGGCCAGCAATTCGGCATCCGATCCGGCATCGATGATCGGCATCAGGGCGGGCGCCATGACCGGTTCACGTGCGGCAAGCGCGCGCGCTTCCGCCCGGATCAGGCTCCAGACCGCGCCATCGGCGAGCGGTGCCGCAAGCGAGCCTTCGTACCGTAGCGTCTCAATCAATGCGGTCATGCGCCACCGTTTATCCCGCGATATCGACGACGCCGCAGTCGCCCTCGGCCGAGCCGAAGGCCAGCTGCCGGCCATCCTTGTTCCACGCCATGGCGGTGATTGCGCCCTTGCCGGGACGGCGCAGCAGCACTTCCTTGCTGTCGGCAAAGCGTGCGCCGAGGATCATGCCGTCCTGATAGCCGATGGCGACGATATCTTCAGCCGGATGGCAGCAGACGGAGGTCACCATGATGTCGGCGCGGGTGCCGAGTTCGAGCGGCGCCTTGCCCATCGGGCCGTCCTTGCCCTGGAAGGGCCATACGATGGCAGCCGGCGCGCCCGAGGATGCGAGCCACTTGCCCTTGGCCGACCAGGAAAAGGACTTCACCTTGGCCGGATAGCCGGTCATGCGCATGTGGCGCGCTTCGGCGCCGGGCTTGGCGTCGAGCTTCCAGCCGTGCAGCGCGTTTTCCTGCATCGTGGTGACGAGGAAGCGGCCGTCGGGTGAGAAGGTGACGCCGGTGTGGGCGCCCTTCCATTCGAGGTCGATCGGCTGGCCCGATGTGCCGACCCAGTGCAACGACACGCCGTTGTAGCGCGCTGCGGCGACGCGAAGGCCTTTCGGCGCGAAGGCGAGGCCTTCGACCGTGCGTTGCTCGGCGAATTCCTTCGTCGTGCCGTCGGCAAGCTTCACGTGCGTGGTCTTGCCATAGGCATAGCCAACGGCACCTTGCGGGCCGGCGGCAACCTGGGCGATCCACTTGCGCGGCGCTTCGGCGACCAGCGCCGTGGTACCGTCGGCGGCGGTGCGCATGACCTTGCCATCTTCGCCGCCCGTCAGCAGCGTATCGTTGGCTTCGTCGACCACGAGCGAGAGCAGGCCCTCGTGGACCTCCGTCGTCTTGTGGCCGAGGTCGAGGCGGTGGATGGCGCCGATGGCTTCGGCGAAGAAGGGGACGCCTTTGAGAAAGGCCACGCCGACGACGTGACCTTCGAGATCGAGGGGAGCGACAGTCGGCATCAGTTCGGCTGCGCCTCGCAGGCCTTGAAGGTGCGCTCGAGCTTTTCGCGGTCGAGGTCACGGCCGATGAAGACGAGGCGGCTTTCGCGCTTTTCGCCTTCCTTCCACGCACGCTGGTGATCGCCCTCGATGATCATGTGAACGCCCTGAACGACGTAACGCTCGGCGTCGCCAGCAAAGGCGATGATGCCCTTCAGGCGCAGGATGTTCGGGCCGTCCGTCTGGGTGATCTTCTGGATCCAGGGGAAGAAGCGATCCGGGTTCATCTCGCCGCCGCGCAGCGAGATCGACTGCACCGTCACGTCGTGGATCGGCGAGGGGGCATCGTGGTGGTGATGATGGTCGTGATCGTGGTCATGATCATGGTGGTGATGGTGATGATCGTGGCCGCAATCCGGACCGCAGGTGTGATCGTGTTCGTGATCGTCCTGGTCGAGGAAGTGCGGATCGTTTTCCAGCGCCTTTTCGAGATTGAAGGCGCCCTGGTCGAGGACCTTGGCGAGATCGATCTCGGAGCGCTGGGTGCGATAGATGCGGGCCGACGGATTGATGACGCGCACGGTCGCCTCGATGCGCTCCAGTTCCTCGGGCGTGACGAGGTCGGTCTTGTTGAGCAGCACGACATCGGCGAAGGCGATCTGGTCTTCGGCCTCGCGGCTGTCCTTGAGGCGCAGCGGCAGGTGCTTGGCGTCGACCAGCGCGACGACGGCGTCAAGCTCGGTCTTGGCGCGCACGTCGTCGTCCATGAAGAAGGTCTGGGCGACCGGGACCGGGTCGGCAAGGCCCGTGGTCTCGACGATGATCGCATCGAAGCGGCCGGGGCGGCGCATCAGGCCTTCCACCACGCGGATCAGGTCGCCGCGCACGGTGCAGCAGACGCAGCCGTTGTTCATCTCGTAGATTTCCTCGTCGGATTCCACGATCAGGTCGTTGTCGATGCCGATCTCGCCGAACTCGTTGACGATGACCGCGTATTTGCGGCCATGGTTCTCGCTGAGGATGCGGTTCAAAAGCGTCGTCTTGCCGGCGCCGAGATAGCCGGTGAGCACGGTGACGGGGATCGGCTTCTGCGGGGATGTTTCGGTCATGGGAACCTCTGGGATTTCCGGATGCGGGAGCAGGCATCCTAGTCGCGTCTCATATAGGAGATGCGGCGGCGATGCGCAAATGGCGCAGGCGATTTTGCCGGTCGGGCGGCGTTGATCGCTGCGATCCCGATAACCCTCCTTTCATCAAGATCGGCGAGAGTGCGCAGCACATCGAGGGGGTGCGCACGTGAAGACGATTTCCATCAACGGCCGGTTCCTGACCCAGCCGCTTACGGGCGTGCAGCGCTTCGCCCGCGAGATGACCCGGGCGCTCGATCAGCGCATCGCTTCGGGTGCCGTGCCGCATGCGCTGAAGGGCGTGCGCTGGCGGCTCCTTTCTCCCGGCAAGGCTGTCTACGATCTCGGCCTCAAGGCGATTTCGGTGGAGCGCTTCGGCTCCGGCCCGGGCCATCTGTGGGAGCAGGGGCCACTCTTCTGGCGGTCACGCCGCGACACGCTCATCGGCTTCGGCGGTAGTGGGCCGGTGCTGCATGGCGACCAGGTGGTGGTGATCCACGACGTTACACTCTTTCGCCATCCGGCCTCCTTTGGCCGCGGCTACCGGCTGTTCCACGGGGCGCTCGGTTTCCTTCTGGCACGACGGGCAAAGATCGGGACCGTGTCGAATTTTTCGCGCAAGGAACTCGCAGACGTGTTCCGCGTGCCGGCGCCCGGTATCGACGTTATCTACAACGCGACAGATCACTTCGCGGATCTTCAGCCGGACGACGGCATCATCGGCCGCCTTGGCCTTGCCGATACGCCCTTCTTCCTGCTTGTCGGCACCCTGAAACCCAACAAGAATGTCGAGTTCGCTGTCCGCGCCTTCGAGACCCTTGGCGCCCGCGACCACAAGCTGGTCGTGGTGGGCGGCACCGATCCGTCGGTTTTTCGCGATATCGCGCCGACGTCGAAGGGCAATCTGATCTTTCCCGGACGTCTGACCGACGCGGAGATCGCCGGGCTGCAACGCCGCGCTGTCGCCTTCGTCTTTCCGAGCCTTTACGAAGGTTTCGGCATCCCGCCGCTGGAGGCGATGACGCAAGGCTGCCCCGTGCTTGCCGCCGACATTCCACCGGTGCGCGAGGCCTGCGGCGATGCGGTTCGCTACTTCGATCCGTTGAAGACGGAAACGCTGGTCGAGGCAATGCGGATGATTTCGGCCGACGCGACTTTGCGTCGTGAGTTGACGCATGCCGGTTACGACAATGCCAAGCGCTTTTCCTGGGATGGAAGCGCGGTGGTGCTGCTCAACATGCTGGCTGCCAGCCGGGCTTGATGGCTGCGGAGGGCGTTAGAGGTCGAGCACGCGCATCGGGTCCAACCGCCCGCGCAGCATATCCAAGACGGCGATGACGTTGCCCTTCAGCCGACCGCGGCGGTCGACGAGGCCTTGCGACCTGACGCTGCCGAGGATGTTGGCAGCGACGTTGCCCCCCATCAGACGCAGCGCCCATTTGAGGCCGACCGTGCCCTTGTTGCGCAGATAGAGCGGATTGGCGACCTGCGAGTAGCCGAAACGCAAACCCGAGGTGCGGCCGCGCTTGTTGCCGAGATGGACGCCGCGCAATCTCTGTGACTTGACGATGCGCCCGCGTGACGCAAGCCGCCGGCAGAAATCGACGTCCTCCTGCCAGCCGTAGAGCGGCAGGCGCTCGTCGAAGCGGGTGTGCTCGACGGCGATCGCCGCAACACGGAAGGCCATGTTGCAGCCGTAGGCATTGAAGGCGGGCGTGATTTGATCCTCGGGCGCGGGACCGGCGTCGCCATGGAGGATCGCCTTCGCATCGGCCACCGAAATGCCGGGTCCGTGAATGCCGTCTGCCAGAACCAGGCCGGTTGCAACGACGATATCCGCCTCGCGCGCAAACAATCGCTCGGTCTCTGCGAGAAAGTCATGGTGTGGCAGGAAGTCGTCGTCGAAGAAGACGATCAGGTCGGCGGTCGTCGCGTGGTCGAGGATCGCATTGCGCTGCGCGCTCGAGCCTTTGCTGCCCCTAACGACGCGGACGTCGGCTGCGAGGGCACTGAGGCGGTTTTCGTCGATGTCCTCGGGCGCGCTCGGGCAGACCAGGATGGAGTCCGGCAAGCGGGTCTGCCGCGTCAGATGCATCAGGGTGTCCGAAAGGACTTCGCGGCGGCCCGCGGTCGCTATGCCGACGACGATGTTCATGGCGGACTCTCCGAACGTTTCGGCGGCGATCTAACCGGAAATTCGTGCAGTTTTTCTTAGCGCAATTGCTTCCAGCCCTATGGGGCGGCAAGCTTCGGAGCCCGCATCATCAGCCGCAATTGGTTGAGTGCGAGCAGGCACAGGACGCCGCCCCCGAGGATGCCGGCGCCGATCGCGAGATAGCTGGTTTCGCCGGCGAGCGCGAAGGCGAAGCCGGCCGTGGCGAGCCCTGCGGCGGCAAGAAGCACCGGCGGCCAGGGGAGGTCGAAGGGAAGCACCGCCATCAGGCGCAGACCGAAGGCGGTCGCAAGGACCGCGCCGATCGCACCACCGGTCGCAAGCGCCGTATCGATCGGGCCTGCGACAACCAGTGCCGCGAGCGCCCCGAGGTTCAGCAGCAGGCAGTCGATGACGGCGAGCAGAAGGATCAGCGCAAGACGCTGCTTCAGGTGCAGCGGCGTCGGCAACATGATCTGCGTCAGCGTGCGGGCAAGCGAAATGAGGATGATCGCAGGCGCCGTGGCGAGGAACCCCTGCTGCAGGTCCGGGCTGATGACGACCCACGTGACCGGCAGGAGCACCGCAAAGATGCCGGCCGCCATCATCAGCGCGAAGCTGGCAAGCAGGGCATAGTATTGCCCGAGCGTCCGGGCGAGGTCCGCGCGGTTGTCGGTCCGGTCGTGGGCGGCGACGATTTCGGGGTACTGGATCGCCTGAAGCGCCGAAACGATGAGCACGAAGGGCCGCTGCAAAAGGTCGAGCGCCAACAGCGCGCCGGCGGCACCCCTCGCTCCGAGAACGGATGTCAGCAGCGTCTTGAGGGCGAGCGGCGCGAACATGGCGGCCGTTGCAGCGCCGGCCGAAACGCTGCCATAGACGAGGTGCTTGCGGAAGCGCGCAGTCTCCAGTGCAACGGTCGGTCGCGCTGCCGGGTTGCGGGAAAGAACCGAGGCGAGCAGGCCGTAGGCAGCGTAGCCGGCCAGAAGCCCCGTGACCGTCGAGAGGAAGGTGGGCGAGGCCAATGCCCCGGCGAGCGTGCCGACTGCCAGAATTGTGGCGCGTGATCCCTGCAACACGGAAAAGGCGCGAAAGTCCTGACGAAACCGCAGCATCGTCAGATGCAGGTCGCTGCCCCCTTGCGCGATCGACACCAGGCCGCCGACAAGGGCGACGACCGGCGGCACGCCGAAGAACACGGCTATCGAGGCTGCGGCCAGGCAGAGTGCTGCGCAGACCGTCGCTTCAACGAGGATCGTGCGCCGCTCAGCCGCCTCGCTGTCAGCGTCCGGCCCCGGATAGAAGCGGGTGCACGCGAAGCGCACCCATTCGAAAGCGGCGATCGCTGCGAATTGGCAGATCGAGACGAACAGCGAATAGCTGGCGTAGTCCGCAGGCGCCAGCCAATGGGCGACGATGATCAGCAGGCCGAAGGCGATGACGGCCTGATAAAAATAGGCGCCGAGCGCTATGATCTTCGCCATGGGTTCTCTGCTCTTCCAACGGACGTCCTTGATAGCGCAAAACCGCAAAGAAAGTGTTTGCCGGGCGTCGCTTCACGCGTCAGGCGAGTTCAGACGGGTCGAAATCCCTGACGTCTTCGAGCAGTTCGACAAGGCCTTTGACGGCATGGGCAAGCAGCGCCTCGCCGCGCGCAGCCGTTGCGGCTGACGCGTTGCCGGCAACGCCATCGGCGTTGAGGTC
Organism: Ensifer sp. Root558; assembly: GCF_001427045.1. Taxonomy (NCBI): domain Bacteria; kingdom Pseudomonadati; phylum Pseudomonadota; class Alphaproteobacteria; order Hyphomicrobiales; family Rhizobiaceae; genus Ensifer; species Ensifer sp. Root558. Next base: position 118,462 of record NZ_LMGC01000039.1, read on the forward strand.
GCGCATCTTCCAGCCGAAGGCATGCGGGCCGTAGGCACGCAGATGCTTGAAGCGACCGGCAAAGTCGCGCTGACGCGAGGGGAAATCGGACGTTTTTGTCGTGTCCACCTTGTCGGGATGCAGCGCCAGCATCACCGAAGTCTCGATATCGCCGCCGTGAATGTCGAAGGCCTTGTCTTCTGGCGCGATCCAGCCGTCCGGCTGGCCGAAGCGGGTCCAGCTGGTTGCGACCGCCAGCATGTTCAAGCGCACGCGCGCTTCGGTCGCGACGATCGTCATCAACGGCGAATTGCCGCCGTGGGCGTTCAGCATCACGAGCTTGCGAATACCAAGGCCATGGAGATCCCCGGCGATGCCGAGCCAGCGCTCCACGGCCTCGTCATAGGCGAGCGTGCGGGTGCCGGCGACATCCATGTGCTCGATCGAGTAGCCGACCGGCTCGGCCGGCAGGAAGGTTACAGGCAGATCGGCGGGAAGGACGGCGATGGTGCGGGAGACGATCCCCTGGGCAATCAGCGTGTCGGTTTCGAAGGGCAGGTGAGGTCCGTGCTGCTCATGCGCGCCGAGTGGCAGCACCGCGATCCAGTCGCGGCGGGCGTCAGGCGGAAGGTCGGCCGGATTGTCCTGCCATCGCGGCTCGGGCATCGACATTTCTCTTCGATCCTCCACGTCAATTGTCGTAAAATTGTTATTTGAGTCATACAGTTCGTAATCGCAAGCTGTATTGTTATAAGTGTTCGAGACGGGATTCGGCAGGAGGTCCAATGGGCAAGAAGAACAAGGCCGAAAAGAAGGGCAAGAACGGCAAGAAGAAGGACGAGCTCCTGATCGAGCCTCACGATCTTGCCGCCGTCCTTGTCCAGGCTGCGCGGTCGATGCGCACCGTGCTCTCCCGCAATCTGCTCGAAAGCGGCCTCTATGCCGGACAGGATGGCGTCATGCTGGCGCTGGCCGAGACCGACGGTCTGACGGCCGGCGGGCTCGCGGTCAAGCTCGGCGTCAAGGCGCCGACCATGACCCGCACCATCGGCCGCATGGAAGCGCAGGGCTTTCTCGAGCGGCGGCCGGACGACGATGATGCACGGCTCACCAAGGTCTATCTCACTGAGCCCGGCCGCAACCGGCTGCAGACGATCGCCGAGGCCGGTCAGCATTCTGAAAAGCTCGCGACCCGTGGTCTGACCGACAAGCAGGTTCGCACGCTGATGAAGCTGCTGCGCGCCGTTGACAGCAATCTCCAGGCTGCGCGCGCGGCCGACTGAACCGGATTTGCCGCATATTGCCGCGGCGATTTAAACAGTTTAAATAGGGATTTAAATTTATGGCACGCGCGCCGTCTCACAGGCGCGCGAAGGATGCCGAACGTTTGACGCACCGCTCCTGGCTGGGGTTCGTGCGGATGGGGCGAAACAGGGCTTACAGGGGGCATCGTGGCGCAAAAGGTCAAGCTTTCGACGATCGCGGAAACACTCGGTCTTTCGACGGCGACGGTATCCCTGGCCCTGCGTGACAGCCCGCTGGTGGCGACGGTCACCCGCGACAAGATCAAGGAACAGGCGCGCGCGCTCGGCTATATCTACAACCGCCGCGCCGCCAGTCTCAGGACATCGCGATCGGGCATCATCGGCGTCGTCGTGCACGACATCATGAACCCGTTCTACGGTGAAATCCTCAAGGCGATCGAGGCCGAACTCGACCGCGACAAGCAGACCTTCATTCTTTCCAATCACTACGATTCCGTCGACAAGCAGCGCGATTTCATCGAGACGCTGCTGCAGCTCGGCGGCGACGGCGTCATCATGTCGCCGGCGATCGGCACGCCGCTGGAGGACATCCAGCTCGCCGAGGACAACGGCATGCCGGCGATCCTGATCGCCCGCTCGATCGAGGGCGTGGACGTGCCGATCTTCCGCGGCGACGACGCCTACGGCATCTCGCTTGCCGCCAACCACCTGATCGGCCTTGGCCACCGCTGCATCGCCATGGTCGGCGGCACGGACGAGACCTCCACCGGACGCGACCGCTACCAGGGCTACGTCAACGCGCTGCGCAAGGCCAACATCGAGGTCGATCCGGAACTGCGCATTCCCGGGCCCCGCACGAAGCAGGGCGGCTTCGAGGCCGCAGTGCACCTGCTTTCGCTGCCGCAGAAGCCGACCGCGGTCGTTTGTTGGAACGACCTCGTGGCGATCGGCATGATGAACGGCATCGCGCGCGCCGGCCTCGTGCCGGGCGTCGACATCTCCGTGACCGGCTACGACGACCTGGAAGAGGCGTCGATCGCGACGCCGGCGCTCACCACCGTCTGGAATGGGCAGGCCGATGTCGGCCGCAGTGCTGCCCGCGCACTACTCGACAAGCTCTCCGGCAGCCATGAGCCGGATGGAATTCACCTGATCAAGCCGGAGATGCGCATCCGGCAGTCGACCGGCCCCTTGCGGGTCATCGCCTGAGGTCCATCACCCGCAAGGAAAATTGCCATGTCTGCCCGCATTCGCGTTCTCGTGCCCGGAAAAATCAATCCGCGGGTGATCGATCGTCTGGCGGAACGGTTCGACGTGGTGCGGATCGAAGGTGCCGATGCGACGCTGGTGACGCCGCAGATGCAGGACGTCAAGGCGATCGCCGTTTCCGGGCGCGTGCCGGCTGCACTGATGGACGCCCTGCCGCAGCTTGAGATCATCGCCAATTTCGGCGTCGGCTACGACGGGGTGGAGGTCGGGCATGCCGCGGCCAAGGGAATTGCCGTCAGCAACACGCCCGACGTCCTGACGGAAGAAGTGGCCGATACCGCGGTCGGGCTGCTGCTCAACACGCTCCGTCAATTGCCGCAGGCGGAGCAATGGCTGCGCCAAGGTCGCTGGAGCCGCGAGGGCGCGTTCCCGCTATCTCCGCTGTCGCTGCGGGGTCGAAGCGTCGGTCTTTACGGTCTTGGACGCATCGGTCTTGCGATTGCCAAGCGGCTCGAAGCCTTCGGCGTATCGATCGCCTACCATACGCGCAGCCCGCGCGAAGGCCTTGCCTATGCCTACCATTCGACGCTGACGGGGCTCGCAGCTGCGGTCGACACGCTTGTTGTCATCGTACCCGGCACCGAGGCGACGCGGCGGACGGTCAATGCCGAGGTGCTTGCCGCGCTTGGCGGCAATGGGGTGCTGATCAATGTCGGACGCGGCTCGACGGTCGACGAACAGGCCTTGATCGCGGCGCTTCAGGCGGGCGTGATCGCCGGTGCCGGTCTCGATGTCTTCGAGAACGAGCCGCAGGTGCCGGAGGCGCTTGTGGCGCTGCCGAATGTTTCGCTCCTGCCGCACGTGGCCTCTGCCTCGGTGGTGACGCGCAACGCCATGGCCGACCTCGTCGCCGACAACGTCGTGGCGTGGTTCTCGACCGGCAAAGCGCTGACGCCCGTGCCGGAAACACCGTTCACGCGACGCGCGGACTAAGGCCCGACGTCGACGCGCCAGGCGCAAGGTCAAACAGATAGCTCAGGCGGCCAGACGACCGGCGGCGTAGGTTCTGACCGCATCGCCGAACGCCTTGAACAGGCTCGCCGACGGCGTGTCCGTGCGCACCCAATATTCCGGATGCCATTGCACGCCGACGGCAAAGGCCTTGGAGCCGATCACCGAGACGGCCTCGATCGTGCCGTCGTCGGCAACCGCTTCGACCGCAAGACGGGGCGCGGCAGCGCCGATCGCCTGGCGATGGAGCGAGTTGACGCGGATGCGGCCGGCGCCGAGCACCGGCGCGAGGCAGCTTCCTTCCTTGACGATCACGTCCTGGCGGATGCCGTAGGCGACGTCGAGTTCCTTCACGTCGGGCTTGCGGTGATCCCAGATGCCCGGCTGGTCCTGAATTTCGGAGGCGAGCGTGCCGCCGAGCGCGACGTTCAGTTCCTGAATGCCGCGACAGATGGCGAGAAGCGGCACGCCGCGCTCCAGCGCGCGGGTGATGAGCGGCAGGCTGGTCGCGTCGCGGCCGGGATCGAAGGGGCCGTCGCTCTCCTTGGCCTCGGCTCCATAAAGCGAGGGATGGACGTTCGAGCGGGCGCCACTTGCCAGCACGCCGTCGACGCGGTCGAGGATCTCGTCGATGTCGTTGCCGGTCTCGAGTGCCGGGATGAGGAAGGGCATGACGCCGGCGCCTTCGACGGCGGCGCGGACATATTGATGGGCAACGACATGCCAGACATTGCCGTCGAATTCGCGGAAATCGCACGGGATGGCAACGACAGGTTTCGACATCATCAGGCTCCGTTGGATGCTTGAGAAAAGCCTTGCCTTCAGTTGCAGATGAAAGTCAACTGAGAAGGTGGTGAGCGCGATCGTCGCGCCGATCCCGGGCAGCGAGACAGGAGGAGCGATCCGAAACGGCAGGAAATCGCAGGTATTTCTTCAAGAACGAGTAACCATCACAGGCGCAAGTTTGGGATCATCTACGGGCGTCGCAGAATTGTCGAAGTTGCGATCAAGCCGTTTTATTGTGCGAATGCCTATGTTTGGTTGTAGAAACCGAGTATTGTCCCGTGCGGTTCGCACTACTGAGTTGAACTCTTGGGAGATTTCGGCGAAGACCCGTGGTTTTGCTGGGATTCGGTACATTTTTCGGGGCGTTAGACGAAATCTTTCGTTAAGTCATCACCCCTAACAATCCGGTAAACCGGAGCTTGGTTCATGATGCGACTTGGACAGAGCGCTCTTCCGACTGACGTGTATCTGTCATCCGTGAGCTCGCTCTACGAACATCGCAAAACGCTGGTGATCGGCATGCTGTCGCATGTCGTGACGTTCCTGCTCGTCTATCTGAAAACCAGTGATCCGCTCTATCTCGCCTGCTCCGGTGTGATCTTCGTCCTCTGGGCGCTGCGCAATCTCGACATGGCGCGGTTCGACCGGCAGGATTTCTCCAATGCCGATCGGGCGATGGTCCGCAAGTGGGAGAACCGCTACATCGTCGGCGGCGTCAGCGTCACGCTCACCTGCGGTATTGCCTGTGGCTACGCCATCGCCATCAGCCAGGACCCCTTTTCCGAGCTCGCCACCATTTCGGTGACGCTTGCGTCGATGATTTCGCTCGTCGGTCGCAATTACGGCTCCGAGCGGGCCGTGCTCCTCTTGTCTTCCTCGGCCTGCCTGCCGATCGTCATCGGCCTGATCACGCTGCAGGACGTGTTCATGCTGGCGCTTGCCGTGCTGATCCTGCCCTTCATCCTGTCCACCTGGATGATGGCCAACAATGTGCGCGCCTTCCTCTATGAAAACGTGATGGCAGCGCGCGAGATCGCCACGATCGCCGGCCAGTTCGACACGGCGCTCAACAACATGACGCATGGGCTGTTCATGCTTGATGCTGATGGCCGGGTGGTCGTCGCCAACGAGCGGGCCTGCGAATTGCTGGCCCTCGGCGACCGCACCGAACTCAAGGGCTGGTTGCTCGATGATGTGATCCGGCGCGGCGCCCGGCGCATGCGGCTCGATCCGGACAAGACCAAGGCCATTTCGCGCCAGCTCGACCTTCTGCTCAAGGGCAAGCGGCCGCAGGTGCTGATCCCCGTCAGCGAAGAGCTGCATCTGGAATTTTCGGCGAGCCGCCGCGATAACGGCGACACGGTGCTGATTTTTGAAGACGTGACCGCGCGCGTCCAGGCGGAAAAGCAGATCCTGCATATGGTGCGGTTCGACAAGCTGACGCAGCTGCCGAGCCGCGACTATTTCGGGGAGCTGGTGCAGGCGACGGTGAGCGCGGACGACACGGCCGAACGGTTGGTCGGGTTGATGGTTCTCGACGTAACGGAATTCAAGCACGTCAATGACATGCGCGGCCATATCGTCGGCGACAGACTGCTTCATGCGATTGCCGGCCGGCTAAGGGTGCTTGCCGGTGACGATGCGATCGTCGCGCGGCTGATGGGCGACGAGTTCGTCGTGTTCATTCCCGGTGGCAGTGACGCTATTGCACTCGAAGAGCGGATGCGCGGACTTCATGCCGATCTGCGCGACACTTACGAAGCCGGCGGCTTCACCTTCAGCATGACGATGAGCGCTGGCATCGTCATCGCTTCGAGCCTCGACCTCAAGCTCGAGGACTTGCAGATCAAGGCGGATCTTGCGCTTTCGGAAACAAAGCTGCGCAACCGCGGCGGCTGCACGGCCTTCGAGGCCGAGATGGATGCACGCTACGTCGATCGCCAGAAGCTGAAGGCCGACCTGCGCGAGGCGATCAACGCCCGCAGCCTGACGCTCTCCTACCAGCCGATGTTCGCCCCGAACGGCGGGCGCGTGGAGTGCTGCGAGGCGTTGGCGCGGTGGACCCATCCGGAACGCGGGCCGGTGCCGCCGAACGTATTCATCCAGCTTGCCGAAGAGCTCGGGCTGGTCACGGAAATCACCCGCTTTGTTCTCGATCAGGCGTGCCGGGACTGCATGAACTGGCCGGGCGACGTATCGGTGTCGGTCAACCTGTCGGTGCTCGACCTTCGCAGCAGCGAAATCGTGGTCATGGTCACGGACGCACTTCGCGTAACCGGTCTCGATGCCGCGCGGCTGCATCTGGAAGTGACGGAAAGCTGCCTGATGGACGAGCCGCTGAAGGTGCAGGCGATCCTGCGCGAACTGCGCGGACTGGGCATCACGATCGCCATCGACGATTTCGGCACCGGCTACTCGAGCCTCAGCTATCTCGATGCGCTGCCGGTCGACATCATCAAGATCGACCGTTCCTTCGTGCGCAACATCCGCGAGGATTCTCGGCGCTTCAAGCTTCTGCGTGGGACCGCCAACCTTGCCCGCGCGCTCGGCCTGCGCATCGTCGTCGAAGGTGTCGAGACGGCGGACCAGCTACAACTTATCAACGAGCACAATTGTGCCGATTTGATACAGGGCTTCGTCTTTGCCGCGCCCATGCCGGCTTCGGCCATTGCTACGCTTTGCAAGAATGGTGTGCCAAAACGAGGCGCAAAAACCACCAGCAAGCGCATCGCCTAACCCCTGAAATCTTCTGGAAACTGTCCTGTTTTACTACTGGTTTTCCGGTAGCAAGTCATTGATTAGGTGCGCCAAATTGATTCCGCTTTGGTGCGCTTGATTTCAAATCGAGCAAATAAGTTCACGAATTTTTATGGTTAACGAAAAGTTAACGGTGAACTGTTTCGATTTGCGGTTGCCGCCCCATCACCCGTCAATAGGTTAACGATTTGTTAACCATGAGGTGTTGAGTATGGGTGAGACGATTCACCAGGCTGAGCCTGGGCGCTTTTCTGAAAAACTGATGCAATTGCTCGATCGCGTCGAATACCGGCGGGTCGAAACCGGCGAGGACATGGAGGACATCGCGCGGCTGCGCTACAAGTCCTACAAGTCCGTCAATCTGATGGAGTTGACCGGCTCGACGCTGATCGACGATCTCGATTTCGACAGTCACGCCTATGTCTTCGGTCTCTATCTCGACGAAGTGCTTGTCAGCACCGTGCGCGTTCATCATGTGACGCCGGATCATCGCGCCAGCACGTCGGGCATGATCTTCGCTCCCGAGATCGACGCGTTCCTCGATGCCGGCATGGTGCTGGTCGATCCCGGCCGGTTGGCGGTCGATCCTGACGTGATCGGCGACGAGATGCGGGCGCTTCCCTATCTGACGCTGCGACCGGTCGCGATGGCGTGCGAGTACTTCGCTGCCGACCGCTGCCTGACGGCCTGCCGTCCGCGCCACGCGGCTTTCTACAAGCGCATCTTTGCGTCGGAGACGGTTGTCGCCAAGCGCGAGAACCTCGGTGTCTACAATGCCGACGGCGCGCTTCTGGTGGCACAGGTGCGGGGGCAGCGGCCGTCGATCCTCGACCGCTACCCGGTCTTCGATTCCGAACCGTTCGAACGCCGCATGATGTTTGCCGACCGCAGCGAGGTGCCGTTTGCGCCGCTGACGATCCTGCCGACCGCGCGCATGGCGCAGACCGGCTACGGCCGCTCCTACCGGACGTCCGTCTTCCGGTAAGCGGCCTCGATTGCGAATGCGAATTCGGGGCGCGTCGAGGCGCGCCGCACCTTGCTGTGTGGCGTGACATTTCGCCCCATCAGGCACGGCTAAAGAACGGGTTTTCGTTGCGCCAGCCGTGCGCATTGTGTAAGGGCAGCTATAAGGGTTTCGCGGCTTTTCGCGAGACCATGCTTCGATAGGGGCGGCGATGACCCCAAGGTGGCGCCGCGGCATTCAGGGAGAATTTTGAACGATGGCTGAGCATCATTCTGGACCGGTCGATGTGGGCGCTCCGATGGACTATCCGGAACACGAGAAGACCTACCTCATGTTCCTGAGTGCCTCGAAGTACGGCACGCTTTTCTGCGTCGCCCTGCTGATCGCGATGGCTGCCGGCTTCTTCACGACGATGGGCCTGATCTCCTCGATCGTGCTTTTCATTCTGATCAACGTCGCCGGTTTCTTCTTCCTTCGCTAATCGGCGCGACCAAACCGACTGTTGAGGGAGCGCACACCGTGCTGCCTCGGCGACCGGGCGTTTGCCCGGAAGAAGCTGCATGTCGCCGGCTGGAGGTGCCGACGCATATGGCTTGAGGCCCGGATGCCCGTCGTAGGGCAGAGGTGGATAGTCCTCACCCGAGTGAGGGAGGAGTGGACAGCAGGCCCGCAGAGCCCGATTGCGGCTCGATGCCGGTGGATCGCCAAAGGTCCCGCATCCAGGCGATGGCTTGCTCCAGACGATTGCGCCGGGCACAGGTGTGCCGCGCACATGAGGGCGTGTCGGCCCGGTAGGCCACCCGCTTTGCAGTCGGAGAGAATGCCCGCATTCCGGCCCTGGCTCGATTGCGGCCAGGAGGGGGGACTTGTGAGCGAGATCGTCTTCGTCGCCAAGGAAACGGATCCGAATGAGGGTCGCGTTGCCGCATCACCGGATACTGTGAAGAAACTGAAAGGTCTCGGCTTCGACGTCGTCGTCGAGGCGGGCGCCGGGTTTCTGTCGCGCATTCCGGATGCCGAGTTCGAAAAGTCCGGAGCCCGGATCGGCACGACGGCAGACTACAGGGCGGCGGATGTCGTGCTCAAGGTCCGTCGGCCGACGAGTGTCGAGATTGCCGGCTACAGGTCCGGCGCCATCGTCATCGCCATCATGGATCCCTACGGCAACGAGGCGGCGATCGCCGACATGGCGAATGCCGGATTGACCGCTTTTGCGATGGAGCTGATGCCGCGCATCACGCGCGCGCAGTCGATGGACGTGCTGTCCAGCCAGGCCAACCTCGCCGGCTATCAGGCGGTCATCGACGCGGCCTACGAATATGACCGGGCGCTGCCGATGATGATGACGGCGGCCGGCACGGTTCCTGCCGCCAAGGTCTTCGTCATGGGCGCCGGCGTTGCCGGTCTGCAGGCGATCGCGACGGCCCGCCGTCTCGGGGCCGTGGTCTCGGCAACCGACGTGCGTCCCGCCGCCAAGGAGCAGGTCGCCTCGCTCGGGGCCAAGTTCATCGCCGTCGAGGACGACGAGTTCAAGGCGGCTGAGACCGCCGGCGGCTACGCCAAGGAAATGTCCAAGGACTATCAGGCCAAGCAGGCAGCACTTGTCGCCGAGCATATCGCCAAGCAGGACATCGTTATTACCACGGCGCTTATCCCCGGCCGCCCGGCGCCGCGGCTCGTTACCCGCGAGATGCTGAAGAGCATGAAGCCCGGTTCGATCGCGGTCGACCTTGCGGTCGAGCGCGGCGGCAACGTCGAGGGGGCAGAGGCCGGCAAGGTCGCCGAGGTCGAAGGCGTCAAGGTTATCGGCCATCTGAATGTGCCTGGCCGCATCGCCGCTTCCGCCTCCGGGCTTTATGCCAAGAACCTCGTCACCTTCCTGGAGACGATGGTCTCCAAGGAGACCAAGGCGCTCGCGCTCAACATGGAAGACGAGCTCGTCAAGGCGACGGCGCTCACCCATGGCGGTCAGGTCGTGCATCCGAACTTCGGCGCCAGCAAGGGGGACAAGTGATGGCGAATGAACTTCTCGACAAGGCGCTCGCCGATCTCGACCGGGCGGTGGAAGCGGTCCGCACCGCGGCCGAGTATGTGCCGGATGCGGCCGGTGCCGTCGCCCATGGCGCCACCGGCGGGGCGATCGACCCCTTCGTCTTTCGCCTGGCGATCTTCGTGCTGGCGATCTTCGTCGGCTACTACGTGGTCTGGTCGGTGACGCCGGCGCTGCACACGCCGCTGATGGCGGTCACCAACGCGATCTCCTCGGTCATCGTCGTCGGCGCCCTGCTGGCGGTCGGCATTTCCGCCTCGGGGCTGGCGACCGGCTTTGGCTTCATTGCGCTGGTGCTGGCCTCGGTCAACATCTTCGGCGGCTTCCTCGTCACCCAGCGCATGCTGGCCATGTACAAGAAAAAAGACAAGTGAGGCCGGCCCGATGAACGCCAACTTCGCAGCCTTCCTCTATCTCGTCTCCGGCGTCCTGTTCATCATGGCGCTGCGCGGCCTCTCGCATCCGACCACCAGCCGCAAGGGCAATACCTACGGCATGGTCGGCATGGGCATCGCCATCGTCACGACGTTGCTGCTCGCCAAGCCGAGCTTCGGTGGCCTGATGCTGATCGTGCTTGGCCTTGCCATCGGCGGCGGTATTGGTGCGTTCATCGCCCGCCGCATCGCCATGACGTCGATGCCGCAACTTGTTGCTGCCTTTCACTCGCTGGTCGGTCTTGCGGCCGTCATGGTCGCGGCTGCCGCCATGTATGCGCCGGAAAGCTTCGGCATCGGTACGATCGGTGACATCCACGCGCAGGCGCTGGTCGAAATGTCGCTCGGCGTCGCCATCGGCGCGATCACCTTTACCGGCTCGGTCATCGCCTTCCTCAAGCTCGACGGTCGCATGTCCGGCAAGCCGATCATGCTTTCGGGTCGCCATGCGATCAATGCCGGTCTGGCCGCGGCGCTCGTCGTGCTGGTGATCATGCTGGTCCTGACCCAGAGCACGACGGTGTTCTGGCTGATCGTCGCACTGTCGCTGGCGCTCGGCGTGCTGATCATCATTCCGATCGGCGGCGCCGACATGCCGGTGGTGGTCTCGATGCTCAACTCCTATTCGGGCTGGGCGGCGGCCGGCATCGGCTTCACACTCGGCAACCTGGCGCTGATCATCACCGGGGCGCTCGTCGGTTCGTCCGGTGCGATCCTCTCCTACATCATGTGCAAGGGCATGAACCGCTCGTTCATCTCGGTCATCCTCGGCGGCTTCGGCGGTGAGACAGCAGCGGCCGGCAGTGACGACGGCGTCCAGCGCACGGTCAAGCAGGGCTCGGCCGATGACGCGGCCTTCCTGATGGCGAACGCCTCCAAGGTGATCATCGTGCCCGGCTACGGCATGGCGGTTGCTCAGGCGCAGCATGCGCTGCGCGAAATGGCCGATCAGCTGAAGGCGGCCGGCGTCGAGGTCAAATATGCGATCCATCCGGTCGCGGGCCGCATGCCCGGCCATATGAACGTTCTGCTGGCGGAAGCAAACGTTCCCTATGACGAAGTGTTCGAGCTCGAGGATATCAATTCCGAGTTCGCGCAGGCCGATGTCGCCTATGTCATCGGCGCCAATGACGTCACCAACCCGGCGGCGCGCGACGACAAGTCCTCGCCGATCTACGGCATGCCGATCCTCGACGTGGACAAGGCCAAGACCTGCCTGTTCGTCAAGCGTTCGCTCGGCTCCGGCTATGCCGGCATCGACAACACGCTGTTCTACAAGGACGGCACGATGATGCTGCTTGGTGATGCCAAGAAGGTGACGGAAGACATCGTCAAGGCGCTGCACGCCTGAGGGCTGCTCGCATCGACCGATAAAGAAACGCCCGCCTTTCGGCGGGCGTTTCGCGTTGAAGGAGATGCGCGCGCCGTATGCGGCGATGTGTCGAGCTTTAGTCCAGGTCGACTTAGCCAGCCGGTGCCAGTGTCAGCTCGTCAATGCCGACGGCGAGGTTCAGGCCTTCCTGCACCTGGACATTGACCGGCTGTAGCATAAACGCCTTGTTGGTGCCGCCGCCGATCACCTTGGCGCCACCGCCGACGGCGAGACTCGCATCGGCGCCGACGCCGTAATACTCACCGGCAAGCGCGAATTCGCTGATCGGTGTGCCTGTCTTGGCAAGCACGTCCCAGATCATCGTGCTCTTTCCCGTCTTGCCGATGTCGATGCCGATCTTGCGGATCGTGCCGGCATAGACGGCCTTCGGTGCGCCATTGGTGGGCGTGAAGGTGCACATCAGGTTCTTGGTTGAGGTCAGGATCATGCCAGTGCCGCCTTCCGAACCACAAACGAGGCGGCCAAGGGCGACATAGTTTTGCGCGGCGGCCGGGCCCGTGGCAAGCGCGGCGAGCGCCAGCGCAGTGACGAGGGTTCGTTTGATCATGGCTAGTCTCCGTTCTTGATGCTTCAAGCAAACGGATGGCGGGCAGGAAGGTTCCGCTGTGCAGGGGCAATGCCTGCAAACGAAAACGCCCGCGATGCGGTCGCGGGCGTTTCGAAATGCGTGAACGGGTTGGCTCAGGATGCCTTGACGCGGGCAAGGCCTGCGCGGGCCGGCTCGTATTTCGGGTCGAGCTGCAGCGCGTGCGAATAGGATTTCGACGCTTTGGCCTTGTCGCCCTTGCGCTCGTAGATCAGCGCCTGGTTGGCCCAGGATTCGGCGACCTTGCCGTTCAGGTTGATCGCGGTGTTGAAGTCGGAGAAGGCGTTGTCGTCGTCGCCTTGCGCGACATAGGAGATGCCGCGGCCGTTATAGGGTTCCGGCGAGCTCGGCGACAGCGAGATCGCGGTCGAGAAGTCTTCGATCGCCTGACCGTGCTGGTTGCGTGCCTGGTAGATCAGGCCGCGATTGTGATAGGCGCGCGGATCGGTGGTATCGAGCTGGATGGCCTTGTTGAAATCGTTGAAGGCGGAATCGAGCTGGCCGGCCTGGCGATAGAGATTGCCGCGGCCGATATAAGCGACGTCGTAGTTGGCGTTGAGCTGCAGGGCCGTGTTGTAGTCGGCAAGCGCTGCCTGGGTATTGCCCATGTTGCGATGAACGAGCGCCCGGTTGGCATAGGCCTGGTAGAAGCGCGGGTTCAGCTTGATCGCCTGGTCGAAATCGGCAATCGCGCGGCGGTATTCGCCGGCGCGGCCGTAAGCCGAGCCGCGGACATTGTAGCCTTCCGGATCGCTCGGGTTGGAGGCGATGACGCTCGAAAGCGAGGCGATGTTTTCCTGCGAGCCCTGTTCGCGCTCGACCTTGTTGGTGACGGAGTCCGGACCGTCGGTCGTGCAGCCGGCGATGAGGAGGGCCGAGCCGAGAAGCAGCATGGCGGCAAGCCTCGGCTTGCGCTGGTGGCGGCGAGACGCCTCATGGACATTAAAACCGGAGACGTCCGCAGTCATGGCAGCAAGTGTCAAAGGTTGATCCCTCAAATCGACAAGGTCTCGAAAGCCATCGGCTTTCCGTTTCTGGAGCCGCTGAACTCCCCGCGGGCTCCTCAAGCCGGGCCAAAGTCGGCCTTGGCAGACCACCGGTCCAAACACTCCGGTCGGTCGTCCGTCGGTGGCAGCGTCGAGCACGCTAGCCTGTCGGCGGAAAAGATGTCCATACCAAAAAAAGGCGGTGGCGATATTTCGCCCCCGCCACGACTTACATCGAATAGCGTCGAAAAAACGACAAATCAGCGAGCCAGGAGGCCTTCGCGCTGTGCACGCTTGCGTGCCAGCTTGCGGACGCGGCGAACGGCTTCAGCCTTTTCGCGAGCGCGCTTCTGGGACGGCTTCTCGTAGTAGTCACGCATCTTCATTTCGCGGAAAATGCCTTCGCGCTGCATCTTCTTCTTGAGAGCGCGGAGCGCCTGATCGACATTGTTATCGCGGACTAGTACCTGCACGTGAATCCCGTTCCTTGGTTCGTGTTGTTTGCTGCTCCGTCAGGTGCGGAGGCAAAAGAGTGACATTCGCTAAGCTGGAAGCTTTACGATTAGATGAGCGGATACCAGATCATCAGGCGAAAGTCCAGCGACGACATGAGGCGGCGCTGAAAAAAACCTGAGATACGAGTGTCGCGCGACTTCTCCCCCGCCGCTTAACCGATCCATAGTCATGTCGCAACTGCGCGCAAGTCCACGCAAATGCGTCGCAAAAGAAACGTTGCGCAGGTCTCGGATTTGCGATTTCTAACTCCAACGAGAATGATCACCGGGAGTAACGGGCCGATGCGCAAATATTCAGTTTTCGCCGTGGCGCGCGAGGCGCTGCGCGGCCACAAGGGATGGGGCCCGCACTGGGCATCGCCGGAGCCGCGAAAGGAGTATGACGCCATCATCATCGGCGGCGGCGGCCATGGCTTGGGAGCAGCCTATTACCTTGCCAAGGAGCACGGCATCACAAATGTCGCGGTGCTCGAAAAGGGATGGATCGGCGGCGGCAATACCGGCCGCAACACGACGATCATCCGGTCCAACTATCTCTATGAAGAGAGCATGGACATCTACGAGCATTCGCTGAAGCTCTGGGAAAACCTCTCGCAGGATCTGAACTACAACGTCATGTATTCGCCCCGCGGCGTGATGATGCTGTCGCACAACATCCATGACCAGCAGTCGTTCAAGCGCCACATCAATGCCAACCGTCTCTACGGCATCGACAACGAGTGGCTGACGCCGGAGCAGGCCAAGGCCTATTGCCCGCCGCTCGATATCGCCAAGACTGCGCGCTACCCGATCAACGGGGCGGCCCTGCAGCGCCGTGGCGGCACGGCCCGCCACGATGCGGTTGCCTGGGGCTATGCGCGTGCGGCCTCCGACCGCGGCGTGCACATCATCCAGAACTGCGAAGTGACCGGGATCCGCCGCGACGAGACCGGCCGGGTCGTCGGGGTCGACACCAATCGCGGCTATATCGGCGCTAAGAAGGTCGGCATTTCCGCCGCCGGCCACACCTCGGTGCTGATGCAGATGGCCGATGTGCGCGTGCCGCTGCAGAGCCAGCCGCTGCAGGCGCTGGTCTCCGAACCGCTGAAGCCGATCTTCCCCTGCGTCGTCATGTCGAACTCGGTGCATGCCTATATCTCGCAGTCCGACAAGGGCGAGTTCGTCATCGGCGCCGGCACCGACCAGTACAATTCCTATTCGCAGACCGGCGGCCTGCAGATCATTACCCATACGCTCGATGCGATCTGCGAGCTCTTCCCGATGTTCCGCCGCGTCAAGATGATGCGGCAGTGGGGCGGCATCGTCGACGTCACCCAGGACCGCTCGCCGATCCAGGGTGTCACGCCGGTTCCGGGCCTCTACCTGAACGCCGGCTGGGGTACGGGCGGCTTCAAGGCGACGCCGGGCTCGGCCCATCTCTTCGCCCATCTGATCGCCAAGGGCGAGCCGCATCGTCTCGCCGCAGGGTTGACGCTGGAGCGCTTCCGCACCGGCCGGCTCATCGACGAAGCGGCTGCCGCCGCCGTTGCGCACTGAGGATTTCGAGATGCTTCTGATCTACTGCCCCTATTGCGAGGAAGAGCGTTCCGAGCTCGAGTTCCGCGGTGCCGGCGACGCCCATATCGCCCGTCCGGAAAACATCGCCGACATCACCGACGAACAGTTCGAGGAATATTTCTTCCTGCGTCAGAACCCCAAGGGTCTGATCTTCGAACGCTGGCGCCACATCCATGGCTGCGGCCGATTCTTCAACGCCGCCCGCGACACGGTCAGCGACCGTTTCTACACCACCTACAAGGCTGGCGAACCGAAGCCTGACATCGCCACCATTCTCCAGAGCGAGCAGGACAAGAACGGCCAGGATAAGGGAGCCGCGAAATGATGGGCGCCAATCGCATTCCAGGCGTCGGCCGCCTGACCCCCGCCCGCACCGCGCGCTTCACCTTCGACGGCCGCACGCTGACGGCGCTCGAGGGCGACACGGTCGCTTCGGCGCTGCTTGCCAACGGCATTCATCTGGTCGGCCGTTCGTTCAAGTACCACCGCCCGCGCGGCATTCTTTCGGCCGGAGCCGAGGAGCCGAACGCGCTGCTCGACGTCTCGCGGGATGCCGCCCGCCGCCAGCCGAACGTGCGCGCCACGGTGCAGGAAGTCTTCGACGGCATGAAGGTGGAATCGCAGAACCGCTGGCCGTCGCTTGCCTTCGACGTCGGCGGCTTCAACGATCTCCTGTCGCCTTTCTTTGCCGCCGGGTTCTACTACAAGACCTTCATGTGGCCGAAGGCTGCCTGGCACGCGATCTACGAACCCTTCATCCGCCGTGCTGCCGGCCTCGGCGTTACGCCGACGGAAGCCGATCCGGATCACTATGCCAGCCGCTACGCGCATTGCGATGTGCTTGTCATCGGTGCGGGTGTTGCCGGTCTATCCGCAGCACTTGCCGCTGCCAAGGCCGGCGCCAAGGTGATCATCTGCGACGAGCAGCCGGAAGTCGGTGGTGCGCTTCGCTACGAGAGCGGCACGACCATCGACGGCAAGGATGGCTGGGACTGGGCGCAGGAGACCGCCAAGACGCTTGCCTCCATGGACAACGTCACGGTGCTCACCCGCACCACCGGCTTCGGCTACTACAACCACAATTTCGTCGGCCTCGTCGAGCGCGTGACCGATCATCTGGCGGCCCTCGACAAGTCGCTGCCGCGTGAACGGCTGTGGCAGGTGCGCGCCAAGAAGGTGATCCTCGCCAACGGCCAGATCGAGCGGCACATGGTGTTCGCCAACAACGACCGCCCGGGCATCATGCTCGCTTCGGCCGGCCGCACCTATCTCAATCACTTCGGCGTCGCAGTCGGCTCCAAGGTTGGCGTCTACACGGCGCATGACTCGGCCTATGAGGCGGCCTTCGACCTGAAGCGGGCCAGTGTTTCGGTTCCTGTTATCGTCGACTGCCGCGAAAATCCGGGCGAGGCGGTGCTGGCGGAAGCGCGCAAGCTCGGCATCGAGGTGCTGACCGGGCATTCGGTGATCAAGGCCGGTGGCAAGCTCCGCGTCAACTCGATCAGTGTCGCCCGCAATGGCGGCGGCTCGGCCCGCAAGTTCGCCGTCGACGCGCTTTTGGTCTCGGCCGGCTGGACACCGTCGGTGCACCTGTTCTCGCAGTCGCGCGGCAAGGTGAAGTTCGATGCGGCGACGCAGCGCTTCCTGCCAGGCACGTACCTGCAGGATTGCCTGTCGATCGGCGCCTGCAACGGCACCGACGACCTGCAGGCAACCATCGACGAGGCGCTTGCGGCCGGCGAACTGACCGCGCGTGCGGCCGGTACAGAGGGCGGTGCGCAGGTGACGCTTTCGGGCGAAAACCGCTACGGCTGGACCGGCGGCATGATCGGCGCTGCCGAAGGCGCTGGTCCCGATACCACGGTCAAGGCCTTCATCGACTTCCAGCACGACGTCTGCGCCAAGGACATTCGTCTGGCGGTGCGCGAAGGCATGCACTCGATCGAGCACATCAAGCGCTTCACCACCAACGGCATGGCGTCCGACCAGGGCAAGCTTTCCAACATGCATGGTCTGGCGATCGCCGCCGAAGCGCTTGGCAAGGACATTCCGCAGGTGGGTCTGACGACCTTCCGCCAGCCCTACACGCCGGTGACCTTCGGAGCGATCGTCAACCACTCGCGTGGTGCCCTGTTCGACCCCGCGCGCAAGACGCCGATCCACGCCTGGGAGGAGGCGCATGGCGCCGAGTTCGAGGATGTCGGCAACTGGAAGCGCGCCTGGTTCTACCCGCGCTCCGGCGAAGACATGCATGAGGCGGTCGCGCGCGAGTGCAAGACGGTGCGCGACGTGGCTGGTGTCTTCGACGCCTCGACGCTCGGCAAGATCGAGGTTGTTGGCCCGGATGCGGCGCAGTTCCTCAATCTCATGTACACCAACGCCTGGGACAACCTGAAGCCCGGCCGCTGCCGCTACGGCATCATGCTGCGCGACGACGGCTTCGTCTATGACGACGGCGTGGTCGGTCGACTGGCCGAGGATCGCTTCCACGTGACGACCACGACCGGCGGTGCGCCGCGCGTCATGAACCACATGGAAGATTATCTGCAGACCGAGTTCCCGCACCTGAAGGTGTGGCTGACCTCGACGACGGAACAGTGGGCCGTCATCGCCGTGCAGGGACCGAAGGCGCGCGAGATCATCGCTCCGCTCGTCGAGGGCATCGACCTCTCCAACGAGGCCTTCCCGCACATGAGCGTCGCCGAGGGCAGGATCTGCGGCGTGCCGACACGGCTCTTCCGCATGTCGTTCACCGGCGAGCTGGGCTTCGAAGTCAACGTGCCGGCGGACTACGGCCAGGCGGTATGGGAAGCGATCTGGGCGCGGGCCGAGCCGATGGGCGCCTGCGCCTATGGCACGGAAACCATGCACGTGCTGCGCGCCGAAAAGGGCTACATCATCGTCGGCCAGGATACCGACGGTACGCTGACGCCGGACGATGCCGGCCTCTCCTGGGCCGTCTCGAAGAAGAAGCCCGACTTCGTCGGTATCCGCGGCCTGAAACGCCCGGATCTCGTCAAGGATGGCCGCAAGCAGCTCGTCGGTCTTCTCACCAAGGATCCGAAGGTGGTGCTGGAGGAAGGCGCGCAGATCGTCGCCGACCCGAACCAGCCGAAGCCGATGACCATGCTCGGTCACGTGACGTCGTCCTACTGGTCGGCAAACTGCGGTCGCTCGATTGCGCTGGCCATGGTGGCCGGTGGCCGCGAGCGCCTCGGCCAGACGCTCTACGTGCCGATGACCGATCGCACCATTGCCGTCGAAGTGAGCGACATGGTGTTCTTTGACAAGGAAGGGGGCCGCCTCCATGGCTGACCAGGTTACTGCAAGCCGCAAGGCGGCACTCACCGCGCGCGGGGGCTCGGCCGAGGCGATCCTGACGCCTGCACCGGCAGCAACGCGCATTTCGCTGCGCGCCGGCGCCGACGCACTGCCGGCCCTTTCGGCCGCACTTGGCGTGACGCTGCCGACCCGGCCGAAGACCTCGGCTTCTTCCGGCCAGCGCCATGCGCTGTGGATCGGCCCGGACGAGTGGCTGGTCATCGATGAGAGCCAAGCCGACCTGATGGCGGCAGCGGCCTCAAGCGGCACGCTGCATTCGGCGGTCGACATTTCGCATCGCAACGTCGCCGTCATTGTCAGCGGTCCGGGCGCCGACGTGGCTATCAACAGCGGCTGCCCGCAGGATCTGTCGCTGGCGATCTTCCCGGTAGGTGGCTGCTCGCGCACGATCCTCGGCAAGGCGGAGATCATCCTCTTCCGCACAGCTGAGGATCAGTTCCGGGTCGAGTGCTGGCGGTCGTTCTCGCCCTTCGTCTTCGGACTGCTTTCCGAGGGCGCTGCTGACGCCGGCCACTAAATGAAAAAGCCGGGAGGTGCGAGCAAGCACCTCCCGGCATTCGAAGACTGTTTGAAACAGCTCGCTCTCATTGCCGAGCGAGCAAGATACCTTTTTCGAGGAGCGTGCGCTTCGTCGCGTCGTTCAGGTCGTAATCCTGAAGGTGCTCGGGTTCGACCCAGGCATGTTCGACGAACTCGTCGTTGAGGCTGACCTCGCGATTTTCGGCCTCACAGTCAAAGATCAGATAGATCATATGAAGCTGCTCGGTTGAGCCGTCGGCATAGGACTTTGTCCGGATGTCGTCCCGGAAGGTCCAGGGCTTGATCGTTCCGATCTCCAGACGGTCTCCAAGCTCTTCCCGGATTTCACGGCGCAGGCCCTCATCGAGACGTTCGCCCGGCTCGAGGCCGCCACCCGAAAGCGCCCATTGCCCGGGAAACACGCCGCGATCGGGCGGCATCTTGCAGAGCAGGTAGGCGCCCCTGTTCTGAATGAGCGGGCAGACGATGATACGCTGGCGCAATGACTTCTCCATTTACTGATTTGGCGACCACGACAGCCGCCTGGCTTTTTTACGCGAAGCGCAAGTACCAGAAGAGCGCAATCTCGTGCGTTCCCGGCGTCAATGCCGAATAGAGGTGTCGGTCGTGGCCGGCGAGCTCGAAGCCGTAGCGCTCGTAAAAGCGGCAGGCGGCGACATTGTTCGATTGGGTCTCAAGCCTGATCCCCGGCAGGCCCCGTTCCCGCGCCCAGGACACTGCCCTGTCCATGAGAGCTCGCGCGACGCCGGCGCGGCGCGCGTCCTTGTCGACGGCGATATCGTCCACCTCGGCATAGCCGTTCCACGCCTTCGAGAGTGCAATGTAACCGGCGAGCCGGCCGTCGAGACGCGCTGTGAAGAGGGCGGCATCCGGCCCAGCCGCGGTCTCCACAAGCTCGTCCGGGTCGGATCCATAGGTCTTGATGTAGCTCTCGACCGGAGCGACGTCGCCGAGATCGGGGCCGATGAAGGGCGGCCGTGCCTCGGACGTGACCTCGAAGGAAAAGTCGCAGCCGGCAAAGTCGCTGACGAAACGCCCGTCGGCCGGCTCGACGATGACTGCTACTGTCATGGGATCTTCCTGCTCAAACCGCCTCAGGCATCGGCGGGGCGATCCTTGGGATCGAACTGGATGATCGTCTGCCAGGTTGCCGTCAGCGCCGGCTTGCGCTCGCCTTCGATCTCGACGCTGACGTCGTAGGTGATCATCAGCATGCTGGCGCCGCGGAAGCGGGCATCGGCCATGGTGAAGTGGCCGCGCACCTTGGCGCCGCTCTTCACCGGCGCGATGAAGCGCACTTTCTCGAAGCCGTAATTGATGCCCATGGTCTGTTCGCGGATTTTCGGCAGGCAATTGTAGTTCATCGCGGAGAGCAACGAGAGCGACAGGAAGCCATGCGCGATCGTGCCGCCGAAGGGCGTTTCGGCAGCGGCCCGCACCGGGTCGACGTGAATATACTGATAGTCGCTGGTTGCCTCGGCGAATTTGTCGATTGTTTCCTGCGTGACCGTGATCCAGTCGGAAACGCCGACCTCCTTGCCGACCAGCACCTTGATCTCAGAAAGTGAAATGTCGTGCAGCATGTAAACGCCTCGAAACAAGCCCCCCAAGCGATCTATAGGCTCGCCCGTTGCAACCTGCAAGTGGTGGAAAAGCTTTAGAAAACCTCGACGAAGAAGGCAACCGAGCGCGGCGCCACGTGATCGGCGGGGGATGACGCTGCGAGCGCATCCTGCCATTTTCCATCGACGCTGTCGGGCAGGCGGAGGGGATGCGGCGCATGGCTGCGATTGATGACGACGGCAAGCCGCGTTGCCCGCTTCTGCGTGCGGTCGGGGGTGGTCAGCACCATTGTCAGATTGTCCGTTGCCGGATGCTCCCAGTCGGTCACGGTCATCGGGTGACCGTCGAGACGGCACCACTCGACGTCGCCGTTTCCTGTCAGGAACGTGGTCTCGTCGAAAACGCCGAAGCGGGAGCGCATGGCTGACAGGGCCTCAGTATGGGCGACGATCTCGTCGTCCATCGCCGTCCAGTCGAGCCAGGTGATGGCGTTGTCCTGGCAGTAGGCGTTGTTGTTGCCCCGCTGGCTGCGCCCGGCTTCGTCGCCGGCGGTCAGCATGATCGTGCCGCGGGTGGCAAAGAGCGTTCCGATGAGCGCCATCACGTCATGGCGGCGAGCCGCCTTGATTTCCGGATCCGCCGTCGGCCCTTCGGCGCCATTGTTCCAGGAATGGTTCTCGTTGTGGCCGTCGCGATTTTCCTCGCCGTTCGCCTCGTTGTGCTTGCCGGCATAGGAGACGAGATCGGCCAGCGTGAAGCCGTCATGGGCGGCGATGAAGTTGACCGTGCGCGTGCCGCTCTCACCCCAGCGGGCGAAACTGCCTGAGGAGCCGGCAAGCGCTGTCGCCAGCGCGCCGATCGAATGGCGATCGCCGCGCCAGTAGATGCGGAGGTCGTCGCGGGCGCGGTCGTTCCACTCGAGGAAGGGCGCGGGGAAATTGCCGAGCTGGTAGCCACCGGGACCGATATCCCAGGGCTCGGCGATCAGCACCCGGTCGGCAAGCAGCGGATCGGCCGCAATCGCCTGAAAGAGTGGGGCATCGCGGTGGAAGCCGCCCATGTCGCGGCCGAGGATCGAGGCGAGATCGAAGCGGAAGCCGTCGACGCCGGCAGCGCTGACGAAGTGGCGCAGGCTGTCGAGGATCAGTGCCTCGACAACCGGATTGTCGCAGGCGATCGTGTTGCCGCAGCCGGTATCGTTGATCAGTTCGCCCGGGCGGTCGGTGGCGTGACGATAATAAGTCAGGTTGTCGAGCCCGCGCATCGACAGCGTTGTGCCGAAGCAATCGCTTTCACCGGAGTGGTTGAAAACGAGATCGAGGATGACGCCGATGCCGGCCTTGCGCAGCGCCTCGACGGTCTTTCGCAGCTCCTTGATGCCGCCCGGCACCAGGCGCGGATCGAGTGCCATAGGGGCGATCGGATTATAACCCCAGCCGTTCTTCAGACCGAGCGGTGGCAGATGGCGTTCGTCGATCCAGGCGACGATCGGCATCAGCTCGATGGCCGAGACGCCGAGGCGCTTCAGATGTTCGATGATGGCGGGCTCGGCGAGGGCGGCCACCGTGCCGCGCTTGGCTTTGGGTACGTCGGGATGGAGGATGGTGAAAGGCTTGACGGCGATTTCGTAGACAAGGCCGCCGGAGCGAAAGAGCGGCGCCTTCACCTTGGCAGCCTTCACCTCGGTGACGATCGCTTTCGGTACGAGGTCGGCGGTGTCTTCGCCAAAGATCGTCAGGCGCGGATCATGGCCAAACGGGCGGTCGAGTTCGATGGCATAGGGATCGACGAGAAGCTTGGATGGATCGAACCAGAGACCGTGATCGGGCGAATAGACGCCATCGGCCCGGAAGCCGTAGCGCGTTCCTTTCGGCGCGTCGGCAACCTTCAAGCTGTGAATGTCGCCGTTCCGCGTCATCGGCAGCTGGCGCAGCTGTTTGGCGCCTGATTTGTCGAAAAGGCAGAGATCGATACGGGCGGCATTGTGCGACCAGACCGAAAACACGGTGCCTTCGGAGGTGATGGTGGCACCGAGGGGTGGGTTTCCTTTGGTCGGCATGAAGGCGGCCCTCTTCGTGGTGTCGTCGGTGTGTGTGACCCACCCCCCTCTGCCCGGCCGGGCATCTGCCCCACAAGGGGGAGGTTGACTTGTGGCATCCTCCCATTCCACCGATAAACCGATGCGTTGGTTTACGGGCGAGGGGATCCCTGCGACGTCAACGCCATCTTAGGGCAAGGCCGTGCCGCAGATCGATCTCCCCCTTGTGAGGGAGATGCCCGGCAGGGCAGAGGGGGGTAAGCGGCAAACGAAAAAGGGCCGCATCAGCGGCCCCGATAGTGCGGTATTTCAGGTAATGACGCTCGGCTCGGTGCGGCCGGTGCGGGTCTTGATGCTGGCGATCTCTTCGGCAACGGCGATGAGATCGGCGAGCGCCGTCTGCGTCTCGATATCGTGACGCGAGGCGTCCGGCTCGAAGCGCTCGATATAGACGCGCAGCGTTGCTCCCGATGTGCCGGTGCCCGACAGGCGGAAGACGACGCGGGAGCCGCCTTCGAACAGGATGCGGATGCCCTGGTTCTTGCTGACGGAATGGTCGACCGGATCGTTGTAGGCGAAGTCGTCCGCGGTCGCGACCTTGAGCGCGCCGAAGGACTTGCCGGGCAGCGTGGCAAGCTGGTCGCGCAGGTTGGCGATCAGGCCATTGGCCGCATCAGAATCGACCTCTTCGTAGTCGTGGCGCGAATAGTAGTTGCGGCCGTAGGTCGCCCAATGGTTCTTGACGATGTCGAGCGCGCTTTCCTTGCGCACCGCCAGAATGTTGAGCCACAGCAGGACTGCCCAGAGCCCGTCCTTCTCGCGCACGTGGTTGGAGCCGGTGCCCGCACTTTCCTCGCCGCAGATCGTCGCCATGCCCTCGTCGAGCAGGTTGCCGAAGAACTTCCAGCCGGTCGGCGTCTCGTAGATGCCGATGCCGAGCTTTTCGGCGACACGGTCGGCAGCACCACTGGTCGGCATCGAACGGGCGATACCTGCAAGACCCTTGGCATAGCCGGGTGCCAGATGCGCGTTGGCGGCGAGCATGGCCAGACTGTCGGACGGTGTGATGAAGATGCCGCGGCCGATGACGAGGTTGCGGTCGCCGTCGCCGTCGGAAGCGGCGCCGAAATCCGGTGCGTCGGGCGCCATCATCGTCTCATAGAGTGCGCGGGCATGAACCAGATTCGGGTCCGGGTGGTGGCCGCCGAAATCGGGCAGCGGGATGAAGTTCATCACCGAGCCCTTAGGCGCGCCGAGTCGCTTTTCGATGATCTCCTTGGCATAGGGACCGGTAACGGCGCTCATCGCATCGAAGACGACGCGGAAGCCGCCTTCAATCATTTTGCGGATCGCGCCGAAGTCGAACAGGCTTTCCATCAACTCGGCATAATCGGCGACGGGATCGATGACGGTGATCGTCATGCCGTCGATGTCCTGCGTGCCTTCGGCATCAAGGTTGATGTCGGCGACATCGGAGATCTTGTAGCTGTCGATCACCTTGCTGCGCGCGAAGATCGCGTCAGTGATCTTCTCCGGTGCCGGGCCGCCATTGCCGATGTTGTACTTGATGCCGAAGTCTTCGGTCGGGCCGCCAGGATTGTGGCTGGCCGACAACACGATGCCGCCAAAGGCTTTGTACTTGCGGATGACGTTGGAGGCAGCCGGCGTCGACAGGATGCCGCCGCGGCCGACGAGCACGCGGCCGAAGCCGTTGGCCGCCGCCATCTTGATGGCGATCTGGATGACTTCGCGGTTGTAGAAGCGACCGTCGCCGCCGATGACAAGCGTTTCGCCCTGAAAGCCTTCGAGCGAATCGAAGATCGACTGGATGAAGTTCTCGGCATAGTTCTTCTGCTGGAAGACCGGGACCTTCTTGCGCAGCCCTGACGTGCCAGGCTTCTGGTCGCCGTAGGGGGTTGTGGTAACCGTTCTTATCATGCTGACTTAACCTTTCCCGAGAAGTCCGGAATAAAGAGAGACGTAACGCTCGGCACTTGTGGCCCAGGAAACGTCCGATTTCATGCCCTGGGTCTGAATTTTCGACCAGACTTTGGGCTCGCTGTATGCACGCAGCACCCGCCGGATCGCAAGCCGCAACCCATCGGCATTGACAGGCGTGAACTGGAAGCCGGTCGCGACCTTGGCCGCAAGCCCGGCCTCGTTGGCGTCGATGATGGTATCGGCAAGGCCGCCGGTGCGGGCGACGACCGGCACGCAGCCGTAGCGCAGGCCATAGAGCTGGGTAAGCCCGCAGGGCTCGAAGCGCGACGGAATGAGGATGGCGTCGGAGCCCGCCTGCATCAGATGCGACAGCGGCTCGTTGTAGCCGGTGACCATGCCGATATGGCCGCGATGGCGGGAGGCAGCGGCGAGCAGCGCGCCTTCGAGCGCCGCGTCGCCGGAGCCGAGCACCACGAGCTTGCCGCCCATGGCGACGAGCTCGTCGGCGATCTCGGCGACCAGATCCATGCCCTTCTGCCAGGTGAGCCGGCTGACAACGCAGAAGATCGGGCCGTTGCCTTTTTCAAGGCCGAAGCGTTCCTCGAGCGCACGCCGGTTGGCCGCGCGCTGCTTCAGGCTCGTTGCGCTGAAATGCTGGGCGATGTGCGGGTCGGTCTGCGGATCCCAGATGTCGGCGTCGATGCCGTTGACGATGCCAGAGAGGTCGGCGACGCGGCTCTTCAACAGGCCTTCGAGGCCCATGCCGAATTCGGGCGTCAGGATTTCCTGCGCATAGGAGGGGCTGACGGTGGTAATGGCGTCGGCGGTCTGCAGGCCGCCCTTCAGGAAGCCGACGTCGCCGTAATATTCGACGAACTGCATCGAGAAGGCTTCGGCGGGAAGGGCAAGCTCGGGGAAGACTAAGGCGCCGAACTGGCCCTGGAAGGCGATGTTGTGGATCGTCATCACCGTCGGCGTTGCGGCCGCCGGGCCGAAATGCATGTAGACCGGCGTCAGCGCCGTCTGCCAGTCATGGGCGTGAACGATATCGGGTTTCCAGCCCGAGACGACATCGCCGCCGGCAATTTCGGCCGCCGCAAGCGAGAGTGCGGCAAAGCGGCGGAAATTGTCGACGTAGTCGCGGCCGGTGGCATCGACATAGGGGCCGCCGTCTCGAGCGTAGAGTTCAGGCAGGTCGAGGACCAGCAGATCGAGCCCGTCGATTTCGGCGGCGAGAACTGTCGCCGGATTGCCGAACAGGTTTTCGAAACTGCCGACCTTCTTTTTCTTCTTCAGCTTCTGCAGCACGGCCGGATAGCCGGGCACCAGCGTGCGGGTCTTGACGCCGTGCGGCAAAAGCGCTGCCGGAAGCGCGCCGACGACATCGGCGAGCCCCCCGGTCTTGATCAGCGGATAGACTTCGGACGCAACGGACAGGACGTTCATGAAGTGCCTACATTCCCAGTTTGTCGATCATCGTTTGCGTGATCAGGCAGACGCCGTTTTCCGAACGCCGGAAACGCTTGGCATCGAGCACCGGATCGTCACCGACGACGAGGCCCTCGGGGATCACGACACGGCTGTCGATGACCACGTTGCGCAGCGTCGCGTGGCGACCGATCTTCACATCGGGAAGAACTACGGCATTCTCCAGACGGGAATATGAATTTACGCGGACACCTGTGAACAACAGGCTGCGGTTGAGCGCGGCGCCTGAGATAATGCAGTCGCCGGAGATCAGCGACGAGGTTGCCGAGCCGCGGCGGTTTTCATCGTCATGCACGAATTTCGCCGGCGGCTTGATCTCGGCAAAGGTCCAGATCGGCCAGGTGCTGTCGTAGATGTCGAGCTCCGGCGTCACGTGGGTCAGGTCGATATTGGCCTGCCAATAGGCATCGATCGTGCCGACGTCGCGCCAGTAGGCCTCGCGCTCGAAGTCCGACCGCACGCAGGACTCTGCGAAACGGTGGGCGACGGCTTTGCCGTTATCGACGATGTAGGGGATGATGTCCTTGCCGAAGTCGCGGCTCGATTTCGGATCGGCGGCGTCGCGGCGCAGAAGATCCATCAGGAACTTCGTGTGGAAGACATAGATGCCCATGGAGGCAAGCGCCATCTCCGGATTGCCGGGAATGCCCGGCGGATCGGCCGGCTTCTCGACGAAGGCGATGATGCGGTCCTTTTCGTCGACATGCATCACGCCGAAGCCGGTTGCTTCCATGCGCGGCACCTCGAGGCAGCCGATGGTGACGTCGGCGCCGGAATCGACGTGCTGCTGCAGCATCAATTCGTAGTCCATCTTGTAAATATGGTCGCCAGCAAGGATCACCATGTATTCGACGCCATGATCCTCGATGATGTCGATGTTCTGGTAAACGGCGTCGGCCGTGCCTTCGTACCATTGCGTTTCGGAAACGCGCTGGCTGGCCGGGAGAATATCGAAGCTTTCGTTTCGCTCCGGGCGGAAGAAGTTCCAGCCACGCTGCAGGTGGCGGATCAGCGAATGCGCCTTGTACTGGGTGGCGACGCCGATGCGGCGGATACCGGAGTTGAGCGCGTTCGACAGCGCGAAGTCGATGATACGGGCCTTGCCGCCGAAATAGACCGCCGGCTTCGCCCGTCGGTCGGTCAGTTCCTTCAGGCGACTGCCGCGACCGCCGGCGAGAACATAGGCCATGGCATCACGTGCCAGAGGTTGCGTACGCTTTTCCACCATTTGTCCTCCCCATTCATTGACCTTAAGGGGTCGTCACGGCGGCCTTCTGCGACGCCTTGCGGCCCTCGATATTTGCAGTCTTCCGCCGCCTTCGGCTGGCGGGTCGGATAAATTACTCCTGTTCCAGCATCAGTGTCGCGAGCGGCGGCAGGGTGATGTTGGCCATGATCGCTCCCGTGCTGTTCTTCTCGGCAAAAACCGCGCCGCCATTGCCCTTGCCGCTTCCTCCATAGATTTCCGCGTCGCTGTTGAGGATCTCCTTCCAGCGACCCTTGACCGGCAGCGGGATGGCGTAGCTTTCCCGGTAGACGGGGGTGAAATTGGTGATGACGGCGACCAGTTTTTCGCCGGGCGCCTTGCGCAGCCAGGCAAAGACCGAGTTGTCGCGGTCGTCGGCCAGCAGCCATTCGAAACCTTCGCCTTCGCAATCGCGCGCATGCAGCGCCGGCTTGGCGCGGTAGGTGCCGTTCAAGTCACGCACCAGCCGTCGCATGCCCTCGTGCAGATGGTATTCGAGCAGGTTCCAGTCGAGCGCCCGATCCTCGGACCATTCGCGCCATTGCGCGAACTCCTGACCCATGAACAAGAGCTTCTTGCCGGGATAGCCCCACATGAAGGCGTAGTAGGCCCGGAGATTGGCGAACTTCTGCCAGTCGTCGCCGGCCATCTTGGCGATCAGCGAGCCCTTGCCGTGCACGACCTCGTCATGGGACAGCGGCAGCACGAAGTTCTCGTTGAAGGCATAAAGCAGGCCGAATGTCAGGTCGTTGTGGTGGAACTTGCGGTGCACCGGCTCGCGCGACAGATATTGCAGCGTGTCGTGCATGAAGCCCATGTTCCACTTGAAGCCGAACCCGAGACCCCCCGCATGGACCGGATGGGAGACCTTCGGCCAGGAGGTCGATTCCTCGGCGATCGTCAGGATACCCTTGTGAGAGCCGTATATTTCCGTGTTCAGCGTCTGCAGGAAACGGACGGCCTCGAGGTTCTCGTTGCCGCCATATTCGTTCGGCACCCACTCGCCGTGCTTGCGCGAGTAGTCGAGGTAGAGCATCGAGGCGACCGCATCGACGCGCAGGCCGTCGACATGGAATTTTTCCGCCCAGTAGAGCGCATTGTTGACGAGGAACGACAGCACTTCCTGGCGGCCGAAATTGTAAATCGCCGTGTTCCAGTCGGGGTGGAAGCCTTGGCGCGGATCCTCGTGTTCGTAGAGTGCGGTGCCGTCGAACCAGCGCAGGCCGTGCTCGTCGGTCGGGAAATGCGCCGGCACCCAGTCGAGGATGACGCCGATGCCGACCTTGTGGCAGCCGTTGACGAAGCGGGCAAAACCTTCGGGCTCGCCGAAACGGGCGGTCGGCGCATAAAGACCGGTTGTCTGGTAGCCCCAGGAGGGGTCGAAAGGAAACTCCGAGATCGGCAGAAACTCGATATGAGTAAAGCCCATGTCGACGCAGTAGGGGATCAGCCGGTCGGCAAGCTCGTCCCAGGAGAGCATCTCGCCATTGTCGCGGCGCTGCCAGGAACCGGCGTGCACTTCGTAGATCGAGATCGGTTGCCGTCTTGCGTCGGCCGAGGCCCAATGCTTGCGGTGTGCCTCGTCGTCCCAGGTCTGCGCGATTTCCGGCGTGGTCATCGAGGCCGTGTTCGGGCGTAGTTCGGAGCGCCGGGCAAAGGGATCGGCCTTGAGCGGCAGACGCGTGCCGTTGCGGTCGAGGATCTCGTACTTGTAGACAAGGCCCGCATCGACGCCGGGAATGAAGATTTCCCAGATGCCGGTGTCGGTGCGCAACCGCATGACGTGGCGACGGCCGTCCCAGTCGTTGAACTGGCCGACGACCGAAACACGCTTCGCATTGGGTGCCCAGACGGCGAAATGGTAGCCGCTGGCACCGTCATGCTCGATCGGGTGCGCCCCCATCTTGTCGAAGAGCCTGAGATGCGAGCCTTCGCGAATGTAATAATCGTCCATCGGCCCGAGAACCGGACCGAAGCTGTAGGGATCAACGACCACCCATTCGCCGCCCTGATTGCGGGCGCGGTAGCGGACGGGCTGTGGCTTCTTCAGCGCCACCGGGCCTTCGAAGAAGCCGGCATCGTCGCGCCGTTCGATCGCCCCCAGGTCCTTGCCCGAGAGCGTTTCGACCGTCACCGTCTCGGCATCGGGGATGAAGCAGCGGGCAAGGACGGTCTTGCCGACGGGGTGCACGCCAAGAACCGCAAAGGGGTCGTCATGCGTGCCCTTGAGGATGGCCGCGATATCCGGGGCTGACAGCAGACCTGAAGCTGCGGGTTCCGGGTCCTTGCCGGCCGAGGGCGTCATCCAGCTCTCCAGATTTCCCCGGCATATTGCCGGATGGTGCGATCGGACGAGAACCAGCCCATCCTTGCGGTGTTGCGGATTGCCTGCGCGTGCCAGTCGGACGGCGTCGTCCAGAGCTGGTCGAGCTCGCGCTGCGCCTTGGCGTAGGCTTCGAAATCGGCAGCGACCATGAACCAGTCGTGATTGTAGAGACCTTCGACGAGGCTTGCGAAGCGATTGCGGTCATCGGGCGAGAACACGCCGGACGCAATCGCCTGCAGCGCCTGCGACAGCTCGCGCGAGCCTTCGATGATGGCGCGCGGGTTGTGACCTTCGGCTCGTGCCCTGGTCACCTCTTCGGCGGTCATGCCGAAGATCTTGATGTTTTCCTCGCCGATCCAGTCGCGCATTTCGACATTGGCGCCGTCGAGCGTACCGATCGTCAAGGCGCCGTTCAGCGCGAACTTCATGTTGCCGGTGCCCGATGCTTCCATGCCGGCCGTCGAGATCTGCTCGGAAAGGTCGGCAGCCGGAACCATGATCTCGGCGAGCGAGACGTTGTAGTTCGGCACGAAGACGATCTTCAGGAGGCCGCGCACCGCCGGATCGTTGTTGACGACACGGGCGACGTCGTTGGCCAGTTTGATGATCAGCTTGGCATTGTGATAGCTCGGCGCCGCCTTGCCGGCAAAGAGCTTGACGCGCGGCACCCAGTCGAGCTCCGGATGGGAGCGGATCTGGTCGTAGAGCGCCACCGCCTCGATGATGTTGAGGAGCTGGCGCTTGTACTCGTGGATGCGCTTGATCTGGATGTCGAACATCGCCGACGGATCGAGCCGGATGCCGAGGCGGCTCTGCACGAGCTGCGCGAGGCGCACCTTGTTGGCGCGTTTGACCGCGGCGAAATGTTCCTGGAAGTCCGCCTTGTCGGCGAAGACGTCGAGCGCCTGCAGCGCCTCGGTATTGTCCATGAACTCGTCGCCGATCGCGTCGCGGATCAGTCCGAAGAGACCGGGATTGCACTGCATCAGCCAGCGGCGCGGCGTAATGCCGTTGGTCTTGTTGTTGATGCGGTCCGGGTAGAGCTTGTGCAGGTCGGCAAACACCGTTTCCTTCATCAGCTCGGTGTGCAGTGCCGAAACGCCGTTGATCGAGTGCGAGCCGACAAAGGCGAGATTGCCCATGCGCACGCGTCGTTCGCCGCTTTCGTCGATCAGCGAGATGTTGCGGATTTCGTCGTCCGTGGCGCCCTTCTGGCGGCGGGCCTCGATCAGGATCTTGGCGTTGATCGCATAGACGATCTGCATGTGGCGCGGCAGCAGGCGCTCGATCAGCGGTACCGGCCAGCTTTCGAGCGCTTCGGGCAGAAGCGTGTGGTTGGTGTAGGAGATCGTGCGGCGGGTGATGTCCCAGGCCTGCTCGAAATCGAGGCCGTGCAGGTCGGTCAAGAGCCGCACCAGTTCGGCAATGGAAATGGCTGGATGGGTGTCATTGAGCTGGATGGCGACGGCGTCCGGCAGCGAGTTGAAGTCCGGGTATTGCTGCAGGTGACGGCGCAGGATGTCCTGCAGCGAGGCCGAGGAAAAGAAGTATTCCTGGCGTAGGCGCAGCTCCTGGCCCGCTGGCGTCGCGTCGGCCGGATAGAGAACACGCGTCAGGCTTTCCGCCTTGTTGCTTTCGCGAAGGGCGCCGATGTGGTCGCCGGCGTTGAAGGCGGCCAGCAGGATCGGGTCAATCGGCTGCGCGGTCCACAAGCGCAGCGTGTTGACGCGTTTTGCCCGCCAGCCGACGGCGGGCGTGTCGAAGGCGGTGGCGATGACGCGCTCGGCCGGTTTCCACACGAAACGCTGGATTTCCTCGTCGACATTGGCGGTTTCGACCACGCCGCCGAAGCCGATTTCGTAAGAGCTTTCGCGGCGTTCGAATTCCCAGGGGTTGCCGTGGGCAAGCCAGGTTTCGGGTAGTTCCACCTGCCAGCCATCGGCCATCTGCTGGCGGAAGAGGCCATGCATGTAGCGGATGCCGTAGCCATAGGCGGGTACGTCGACGGTCGCCATCGATTCCATGAAACAGGCAGCCAGCCGTCCGAGACCGCCATTGCCGAGGGCCGCATCCGGCTCGAGCTGGGCGACGACATCGATATCGACGCCGAGGGAGGCGAGTGCGTCGCGCATCTCGTCCATCAGGCCGATATTGGTCATCGCATCGCGCATCAGCCGGCCGATGAGGAATTCGAGCGAGAGATAATAAACGCGCTTGGCGCCGGTTGCGTAGGTCTTGCGGGTGGAGTCCATCCACTTGTCGGTGATGCGGTCACGCGCAACCAGGATCGCCGCCGTCAGCCAGTCATGGGGCTTGGCGACCTTCGGGTCCTTGCCGATGCGGTACTTCAGACGTTCGAGGATTTCGACGGCGAGCTGGCTAGGTTCAGACGACCTTGGGGCGGGCTGCGGCACGTCGTTGGTGGAGAGCCTGTTCATCATGAAACTGTCTTTACCCTTTTGCGTTGGGAGATCGCAGGCCGGACCCGACCGGGGATAAAGCCAATTTATGCATCGATCCGAAGCGCTTGCAACAGATGTTTTTAAATGGATTAGACTTGTCTCAGACGGTGGAGAACGTATCCCGCCGAAACGCAAAATGCCGCCCGGCGGGGCCGGGCGGCATCGTCAGCGATGTGGTCTGTCTTACCTTGTCAGGCGTGCCATCTTGCCCGAGGTGGTGGCGCCGATTTCACCGAAAACCTTGACCAGAGCTGCGGCATCTTCCGGCGACTTGTAGTCGGCTGTGCTGCTGGCGCATCGGCTGAGCACCGATTTTCCCTGGATCGGCGCCATGAAGGCGATGGTGAAGACGCGAATGCCGGCGTCCTTGGCATCCTGGCACGCCTTGAGCGTTGCCGTGTCGGATTTGGAATCCTGGGCTTTGTACTTGTCGAGTTCCGGTTCCGGCTTTGGCGCCGCCGGGATGGTCAACGCCTTTCCTTCGAAATGTGTGTTCGCCCCATCGGTCATGAAGACGATGTACTTTTTCGGCGTCAGGCCGTTGGAAGCCGTGTGCGCGTCGTTTTCGCCCTTGAGCTTCAGATCCGTGACGGCCTTGGCGAAAGCGCCGCTCGAATCCGTGCCGCCGTTCGCCTCCAGGTTCTTGACGTAGGTACTGGCCTTCGTCGTGCCCCAGGCCAGTTTCTCTTCCGGGAAGATGGAGCTGCTATAGGAAACAGCGCCGACACGGACATACTTGTTGTCGGGGTCCATCTCGGTGAGTGGCTTCAGCAGCGTCTCAACCGCGGATTTCAAGGTCGTGATCTTGTCGATCATGCAAGGGCTGGTCTCAGAGATGCTCTTGCCCCAGTTCTCCGCCGTCCAGTTCTTGCACTTGGTGCGCTTCTCGTCCTTCACATTCGTCACGAAGGCCATCGAGCCCGAGCGGTCGAGCACGAGATACATCGACATGGCGTTCTTGGTTTCCGTCGCGCTCTCGGCAACGGCTACCGTTTCCAGATTGACGGACTTCTGTCCGAGCAACCGCGTCATGGGGTTGAGCTGAATTGTCTGCTTGTTGACGATCGTGACCTTGAAGGCCTTGTCGCTCTTGCCGACAGTCGTCATGACGATGTCGACCGTCGGCTGAACCTGGGTCTCCGTCGGGTCGGTCACGCCGCCCGCGGAAGCGCTGCTGGTGCCCGGGTCGCTGCCGCCGGCTCCACCGGGCAGATCGGTCGAGCTTGCGCCCGACTGCGCCTTCAGGAAGTTCAAGGCGATTTCCTTGGCCTTCTCGGTCGCCAGGGTATCCTTGTTTGCAACGAGTGCGGACGCAGCCGCAAGTGCTGCCGCGTCGGCTGCATCCTGCATCTGGTTTTTCGTCGTCATCATGGTGGCCAGATCGACGGCGACGCCGCCGGCTGCCAACACCAATGGCGCCGCGAGTGCTGCCATGATGCCAAAATTGCCACCCCGGTCCTTGAGCATAGCTACGAAGGACCGGCCTACCGTGTATCGTCTTCCCATCTTTGCACACCCCAAAGGAACACGTTGCAAGCTTGGGGGCATCAATAGCGGCGATGGCTTACGATATCGTTCCGGCAATCCTTGCAATTTTAATGGATTGCCGGAAAACCGGTTGTTGTAAGGGGTTCTGCGGCACCCTGTCTGTTCCGAAGCGGGAATCGGCCTGTGCCAAATCGGGTCACGGTACCGGAATGACGTCGACCGCCTGTTTCGTCGTTTGGCTGCCGTAGCTTTTCAGGACCCCGATGACGGGCGCGACATCGCCGTAGTCGCGGCCATGGCCGACGACGATATGGTCGGTTCCAGCCGGAATATTGTTGGTCGGATCGAGTTCGAGCCACCCACCGGTTGTGCCGCACCAGACGCGCACCCAGGCGTGCATGGCATCGGCCCCCTCCAGGCGCTCCTTGCCGGGCGGAGGGATCGTCCTTAGGAAACCGCTAACATAGCCGGCAGGGATGCCGAGGCTTCTGAGCGCCACGATCATGACATGGGCGAAATCCTGGCAGACGCCGCGCTTGAGCTTGAACGCTTCTGCCGGCGTCGTGTTCACGGTCGTCGCCTCGCCGTCATAGGCGAAGTCGCGATGGATGCGGTCACACAGTGCAACGGCGATCTGGCGCACGGTCATCGTGTCGGTAAT
The DNA here is from genome assembly GCF_001427045.1 of Ensifer sp. Root558. Classification (NCBI taxonomy): domain Bacteria; kingdom Pseudomonadati; phylum Pseudomonadota; class Alphaproteobacteria; order Hyphomicrobiales; family Rhizobiaceae; genus Ensifer; species Ensifer sp. Root558. The sequence continues at coordinate 153,049 of NZ_LMGC01000039.1, forward strand.
GGTGTCACGCGCGTAGGCGGCAATGTCGGCGACCTCGGGCAAGAGTGGGCTCGGGCCGGCGAAGTGATGCGGCGCGTCGGCATCGACGGACCAGCAGGCCGCAAGCTCGGCCGGCAGGCCGGTGAGGTCAGGGGAGAAGTCCGCGGTCAGGGCCTGTGCTTCCACCTGCACGCGCGCCTGCATGCGGATCGTCAGGTCTGCATGCGAGTTGCGAAAGAGAATCGACGTAAACGGGTTGGCGAAGAAGTCGATGCTCTCGGTACGTTCGGCCGGCATGGGATGGCAGCTGAGCGAGCCGACGACGAGACGTTGGCGACCGGGCAGCGTCGCCGGCAGCACGCGCACGAGGTGGCGGCCGCCGGACACCGGCACTTCGTAGTCATAGATGATCTTCAGGCTGATGTCGTAAAGCATGGCTAGCCGAGATAGGTGCGCGCGAGCAGATCGGACAGGCTTTCGAGATCCCGCTCCAACCGATTGTAGACGCCGAGGTTCATGGCTTCCGGTGTCATCACCGCCAGGCCCGAATGCAGCCGCATCGCCTCGCGGTAGAAGGAGGACATCTGGCCGTTGACGAAGGCGTTCGGCAACAGCTCGACCTCGGTCTTGATCTCATTCAACTGGTAAAGCACCGAGCGCGGATTGAGCGGATCGAGCGCCAGGAGGTCGGTGACCGTCAAGGCGGCGGTGCTGACATTGTAGCGCCGGCGATGGGTCATGACGCTGTCGCCGATTTCGAGCAGCATGTCATAGGCGCCATCGGGCGCATCCGGCCCCGACATGTGGCCGAGCAGCCGGGTCATGTGCAGGCCGCGCTCGATATAGCGGCCGATCGAAAGGAAGCGCCAGCCGGTGAAGCGGTACATGTTTTCATGCACGAGACCGGCAAAGCCGGCGAGCTTGCGCAGGAGCACGGTGATCGCGCGGGTCGCGTCGTCGCCGGCCTGCACCGTCGCGTGGAACTTGCGCGCCGTCTGCGACAGGTCGTTCAGTGCCAGCCAGCCGTCCGGCGAGAACCGGTCGCGGATGTTGCCGGCGCTGAAGAGGGCGCTTGCGATATTGGCGAGCAGGCTGTCGGGCACAGGCTGGCGCGCATCGATGTCGAGGGCTGCGAGATAGTCGCCGACATCCTTAAGGAGCGGCAGGTCCGGATCGGCGGTTTCGGCGAAGCGGCCGTGCCAGGCGCGCAGGATGCGTAGCGCCCCTTCCGCACGCTCGATATAGCGGCCGAGCCAGAAGAGATTGTCGGCCGCCCGGCTCGGCAGGCTTCCCGGCATGTTGCGGGTGAAACTTTCCTCGGCCGGAAGCAGCGTCGTGCGCTCGACCGGTCGGTCGCTGACGATCCAGACATCGGCGGCGGTGCCGCCCGCCTGCATCGCGATCGCGGCGACATCGTCGCCGGAGCCGATGCGGGCAAAGCCGCCTGGCATAATCTGCCAGCCGTCGCGGGTGCGTGCCGCAAACACCCGCAGGCTCATCGGCCGCGGCGTCAGCCGCCCGCGCACCCAGGCAGGGGTGGTCGAGAGCGTGACCACCTCCTGGCCCACGAGCTTGCCGCCCTCGGCGCTAAGCCAATCTGCGATCGAGGCTCGAGCCTTCTCATCAAGCGTACGGCCGAGTACCGACTGGCCATTGTCGTCGAAGAAAGGGCGGGTCTGGTAGGCGGGGCCGATGACCATGCGGTCGAGGTTGGCGGCGACCTGTTCGCGTTCGGCGCCTTGGCCGCACCACCAGGTGGCGATCGAGGGCAGCTTCTGTTCCTCGCCCAGCAGATGGCGGCAGATCGCCGGCATGAAAGCGAGGAAGGCGCGGGTTTCGACGATGCCGGTGCCGAGCGCGTTCACGATTGAGACCGAGCCGGCCCTGAGCGCCTCGACAATGCCGGGTGTGCCGATATGCGAGGACTGATTGAGCTCGAGCGGATCGGCAAAGGCCGCGTCGAGACGACGCCAGAGCACGCCGATGGGCTTGAGGCCGGCGACGGTGCGCACCATCACCCGGCCGCCGAGCACGGTCAGATCCTCGCCTTCAAGCAGCATGAAGCCCAGATAGCGGGCGATATAGGCATGTTCGAAATAGGTCTCGTTGGCGATCCCCGGCGAAAGAACGGCGATGCGGTCGTCCGGGTGCAGCCGGCGGCTCTGCAGCGTGTCGCGGAACTCGCCAAAGAAGCCGGCCAGCCGGTGGACGTGGCTTTCGGCATAAAGATTGGAGAAGGCACGCGTGGTCGCGACCCGGTTCTCCAGGGCGAAGCCGGCGCCCGAAGGTGCCTCGGTGCGATCGGACAGGACCCACCAGTTACCGTCGGGGCCACGGCCGATCTCGAAGGAGACGAAATGCAGGAAGTGGCCGTCGGCCGGTTTGACGCCGACGAGCGGGCGCAGGAACTCCGGATTGGAGGCGACGAGCGCCGGCGGCAACAGCCCTTCGCGCACCAGCCGGTTCTCGCCATAGATGTCGGCGACCACCTTTTCCAGAAGTTCGGCGCGCTGCACGAGGCCTTGCGAGACGTGCGCCCATTCCTTTTCGTCGATCAGAACCGGAATGTGCGACAGCGGCCAGCTTCGCTCGGAACTCTCCTTGGCGCCATAGACGCGATAGAACACGCCGGCGTCGCGCAGATAGCGGTCGGCGCGCGCGAAGCGGTTGGCAAGTTCGGTCTCGTCGAGCCGCCCAAGCGTCGCGAGCAGCCGCTGCCAGACCGGGCGGACATTGCCCTCCTGGTCGAGCATTTCGTCGGCAATGCCCGGTAGGGCACGGTAGCCGAAGACCGGATCGTCGTCGGTGCCCGGATGGTTTGCGGCCGCTGTCTGCTTCTTCGGCATTTACGCTCCTGGTGGACGCCTGAGATCAAGCGTCATCGGGAATTCCGTCGACGGGCTTTCGGGGCGCAGCGGATAGCCTCCCGGCGTATGGCCCCAAGGCTCGAACCGCGCCAGGCGTCGCGCCTCCGCCTCGTTGCCGTTGACCGGAAACGTGTCGTAGTGGCGCCCACCCGGGTGGGCGACATGGTAGATGCAGCCGCCGATCGCCCGATTCGACCATGTATCATAGATATCGAATGTAAGGGGAGTGTTGACCGGTAGCACCGGGTGTAGCCCTGAGGCCGGCTGCCACGCCTTGTAGCGGACGCCGGCCACCGCCGTGCCATTCGAACCAGTGCGTGTGAGCGGCAAGGGCCGACCGTTGCAGGCGACCGTATATCGCTCGGGATTGGCGGTATCGAGCTTGACCTGCAGCCGTTCGATCGAGCTGTCGACATAGCGCACGGTGCCGCCGATCGCGCCCTGTTCGCCCATCACGTGCCAGGGTTCGAGCGCCTGACGGATTTCGAGCTTTGCCCCCTCGTATTCGACCTCGCCGCAGAAGGGGAAGCGGAACTCGAGCTGGGCCTCGAACCATTCCGGCTTCAGATCGAAGCCATGCGCCCGGAGATCGGCGAGCACGTCGAGAAAATCCTGCCAGACGTGATGCGGCAGCATGAAACGATCGTGCAAAGCTGTGCCCCAGCGCACGAAGCGACCGTCGACCGGGTGTTTCCAGAAACGGGCGATGAGGGCGCGCACCAGCAATTGCTGGGCAAGCGACATGCGGGCGTTCGGCGGCATCTCGAAACCGCGGAACTCGACGAGGCCGAGGCGGCCGGTGGGCCCGTCAGGCGAAAACAGCTTGTCGATGCAGATCTCCGCCCGATGGGTGTTGCCGGTGACATCGACGAGCAGGTTGCGGAACAGCCGGTCGACGAGCCAGGGCAGGGGCGGCGGCGTTGCAGAGCCCGGCATCGGCACCTGCGCCAGGGCGATTTCGAGTTCATAGAGCTGGTCGTGCCGGGCTTCGTCGATACGCGGCGCCTGCGAGGTCGGGCCGATGAAGAGGCCGGAGAACAGGTAGGAGAGCGAGGGATGCCGCTGCCAGTGCAGCACCATGCTTTTTAGCAGATCCGGGCGGCGCAGGAACGGGCTGTCATTCGGATTGGCGCCGCCGACGACCACGTGATTGCCGCCGCCGGTGCCGGTGTGACGGCCGTCGATCATGAACTTGTCGGCACCGAGCCGGCTCTGGCGCGCCTCCTCGTAGATCGCCGTGGTGATATCGACGCAGTCCTGCCAATGGGCGGCCGGATGAATGTTGACCTCGATGACGCCCGGGTCCGGCGCAACGCGGATGACGTTGATGCGCTCGTCCTGCGGCGGTGCATAGCCTTCGATGTGCACGGGCAGGCCGATCGCAGCGGCAGCGCGCTCCGCAGACGCGATCAGATCGAGATACTCCTCGACGCTGGTCGTCGGCGGCATGAAGACGCAGAGCCGGCCGTCGCGCGGCTCGACGCTGATGGCGGTGCGCACCAGTCCGGCGATCTCGTCGCGCGGCGCCGGGAGCGGCGTTTCCGGAACTTCCGAGGCCTGGAAGCGTGCATGCTGCGTGCGGGCGCTGCTTTCGCTGAAGTCCGGCAAATCGTCGCGCGGGACCGTCGGATCGACCGGATGGATATAGGGGTAAGCGGAGGGCGCGACATAGGGTAGGGCGCCGAGCGGAAGGCGATAGCCGACGGCGCTGTCGCCGGGAACGAGGAAGATGCGGCCACGGCGCGTCTGCCATTTCTCGCTCATCCACTTCACGCCGGTGGCGCGCGCGTTCCAGGCTTGCACCGGCAGAACATAGCCGGTCGGCGCCGTCAGGCCGCGCTCGAACACGCGGGCCATGCGGCTGCGCTCCTCGGGATCCTTCAGCTTGGAGTTGGCAGGATCGACGTTGTCGGGGAGGTTTGCCTCCTTCAGCAGCCAGTCGGCCGGGTCTTCGAAGGCCGGCACGACCATTTCGGTCGGCAGGCTCAATTCGCCTGCGACCAGATGCAGCAGGCGTTCGGCATCCGCTACCGTCACGTCGTGGCGGCTGGTCTCCTCGGCGATCAGGTCCGGCCGGCGCCAGATCGGCACGCCGTCCTTGCGCCAGTAGAGGGAGAAGGTCCAGCGCGGCAGGGTTTCGCCCGGATACCATTTGCCCTGGCCATAATGCAGGAAGCCACCGGGGGCGAAGCGTTCGCGCAGCCGGCGGATCAGTGTGTCGGCCTTCTCGCGCTTGGTTGGTCCGACGGCCTCCGTGTTCCATTCCTCGGACTCGAAGTCGTCGATCGCAACGAAGGTCGGCTCGCCGCCCATCGTCAGGCGGATGTCGTTTTCCTCAAGCTCCCGGTCAACCTTCCCGCCGAGTGCATTCAGCGCATCCCAGCTTTCGTCGGAGAAGGGTTTGGTGATGCGCGGGTGCTCGGCGACGCGCCTCACCTTCATGTCGAAAGCGAAGTCGGTGCGGGTCTCGGGATCGCCGAAAAATTCTCCGGAGATCGGCGCGGCGTTGCGGTAATGGGGCGTTGCGGCAAGCGGAATGTGGCTCTCGCCGGTCAGCAGGCCCGAGGTCGGGTCGAGCCCGACCCAGCCGGCGCCGGGCAGGTAGACTTCGGCCCAGGCATGCAGGTCGGTGAAGTCGTGGTCGGTGCCGGAGGGGCCGTCGAGGGCTTTCAGATCCGGCGTCAGCTGAATGAGATAGCCGGAGACGAAGCGGGCGGCGAAGCCGAGATTGCGCAGGATCTGTACGAGCAGCCAGCTGGAATCGCGGCAGGATCCTCTTGCCGATGTCAGCGTCTGCTCCGGGTCCTGCACGCCCGGCTCCATGCGGATCACATAGCCGACTTCCTTCTGCAGGCGTGCGTTGAGCCCGACGACCATGTCTATGGTGCGCTGGCGGGAACGGTCGACCGTTGCCATGAAGGCGGAGAGCGCCGGGCCGAGCGGCTCCGGCGTCATATAGATCCGGAGATCGTCGCTGAGATCCTCGGGGTAGGGGAAGGGCCAATGTTCGGCCTCTTCCTCGACGAAAAAGTCAAAGGGGTTGTAGACGGTCATGTCGGCGACGAGATCGACTTCGATTTTCAGCTCGCTCACCGGATCGGGAAAGACGAAACGGGCGAGGTAGTTGCCGTAGGGGTCCTGCTGCAGGTTGACGAAATGGTTGCCGGGCGAAACCTTCAGCGAGTGGCTGATGACCTTGGTCTTGGAATGGGCAGCGGGCTTCAGCCGGATGATCTGCGGCGAGAGGCTTACGGGACGGTCATAGATATAGTGGGTCAGGTGATAGATACTGGCCTTGATCGACATGCCGGATTTGATCCCCTTCGTGGCGGGTCTGACGCCCCCCATCGCCACGAAGTTTGTGCAATGCAAATCGAGAATGCAAGCGCGAAAGCGCCCGCAGAAAATCAGGGCGGCGCAACGCATTCGCACGCCCGGACGGGCGTGCGAAACATTGGCCATCCTCGGTCAGACGATCGGCGGATTGATGCGGGCAAAACCCTCCTGGCGGTAGTAGGGGAAGTAGGGGTAGGCCGGCGTCGTTCGGCTCGCCGCGTCGAGTCGGGCGATCTGGTCCGCTGACAACGACCAGCCGACGGCGCCGAGGTTCTGGCGAAGCTGCTCCTCGTTGCGGGCGCCGATGATGACGCTCGAGACCGTCGGGCGCTGCAGCAGCCAGTTGATGGCGATCTGAGGGATCGTCTTGCCGGTTTCCTCCGCGAGCTGGTCGAGCACGTCGACGACATCGTAGAGCTTCTCATCATCGACCGGTGGGCCGAAGGCCGCGGTGTCGTGCAGGCGGCTGCCTTCGGGCCACGGCTTGCCGCGGCGGATCTTGCCGGTGAGACGTCCCCAGCCGAGCGGGCTCCAGACAAGAGCGCCGACGCCTTGGTCGGCGCCCAGCGGCATCAGTTCCCATTCGTAGTCGCGTCCAACCAGCGAATAGTAGACCTGGTGGGCGACGTGGCGCACGAGGCCGTGCTTCTCCGAGACAGCCAGCGATTTCATCAATTGCCAGCCGGCAAAGTTTGAGGCACCGACGTAGCGCAGCTTGCCGGCGGCAACCAGACTGTCGAGTGTCGAAAGCACCTCCTCGACCGGCGTTCCCGCGTCGAAGGCGTGCAGTTGCAAAAGGTCGATGTAGTCGGTGCCGAGCCGCTTCAAGGCATCGTCGACGCCCTTGACGAGACGCGTGCGCGACGTGCCGGCGTCGTTCGGTCCGTCGCCCATCGGCAATGCCATCTTGGTGGAGAGAAGCACGGCATCACGCCGGCCCTTGATGGCCGCGCCGAGCACGCTCTCGGACGCACCGTCGGAGTAAACGTCTGCGGTATCGAAGAGATTGACGCCGGCTTCGAGCGAGATGTCGATCAGCCGCCGGGCTTCCGCGGCGTCGCTGTTGCCCCAGGCGCTGAAGAGCGGCCCCTTGCCGCCGAAGGTGCCGGCGCCGAAGCTCAAGGCAGGCACTTTCAGTCCCGATGATCCAAGCCGTCTGTATTCCATGTCGTCAAACTCCTCGTTGGTTTTGTCTTTGCGAGAGCGGAAGTCCGCTCGCCCACCAGGAGAAGGTGGTATCGCAGCCATTTGCGATGTAGACCGGATGAAAGAACATCATTTGTGAGTTGAAGTCACATGTCGCGCTTGTCTATCAACCGTTCGGGGGAGATGGCGGTTTTCGCCAAGGCGGTGGAGCTCGGCGGCTTTTCGGCCGCCGCAAAGGTCTGCTGCATGACACCCTCGGCCGTCAGCAAGCTCGTGCAGAGGCTGGAGGAAAGGCTCGGCGTCCGGCTCATCAACCGCTCGACGCGGCGGCTGCAGCTGACGGCGGAAGGCTGTGCCTTCTATGAGCGGGCGGTGCGCATCCTTGCCGATATCGACGAGGCGGAGCGCGAGGCGGGTTCAGGCGAAACGCCCGAGGGCCGCGTGCGGCTAAACGTCAGCGCTTCCTATGCGGTGCATGTGCTGATGCCGGTGCTGCCGGAGTTTCTCTCGGCCTTTCCATCGGTCTCGCTCGATATCCTGCAGACCGACGCCGTGGTCGATCTGATGGCGGAGCGGGCCGACATCGCCGTGCGCGCCGGTCCTCTGAAGTCTTCGAGCCTGATCGCCCGCAAGCTCGGCAGCACGTCGATGACGATCGTGGGCGCGCCGTCCTATCTTCAACGGTTCGGCATGCCCGAGAGTGTCGGCGACCTCGAAGCGATGAACAGGCTGAGCCATAGCTATGCGCGTTCGATCGATGGTTGGCCGCTCCTGTCGAACGGGGAGCCTTTCACGCTGGCGCCGACGGAGCAGGTCCGCGTGAGCGACGGCGAGGGTTTGCGCCAGCTTACGCTCGCCGGTGTCGGGCTGGCGCGACTGCCCACGTTTACGGTCAAGGAGGATATCCGTTGCGGCCGGCTGACGGCGGTCGCCGAGCACTTGAACCCGGGCGACATCGAGGCATTCCATGCGGTGTTCCACGGGCAGGGTGGAGCCCTGCCGGCGCGCGTGCGGGTGGTACTTGATTTCCTGGCTAAGCGCGCGCGGATTTCATCGCCTTGAACGGCTGGTGCGTCGCTTCGGCCGGCTGGCCGCAGACGCGATTGCGGCCCTCGGACTTGGCGCGATAGAGCTCGTTATCGGCAAGTTCGATCAGGTGCTTCCAGCCACCGTTCGCGCTGCGGCCCTCGGCCACGCCAAAGCTGGCGGTGACGTTCAGCTTCCGTCCGTCGGCAAGGACGATCGGTTCGTGCGCGAGGTTGACCCTGATCCTTTCGGCAAGGGCAAGGGCGGACTCGATGCTGTCGCCGGGCGTGATCACGGCAAACTCCTCACCGCCGAAGCGGGCGACGAGATCGGAATTGCGCACGGAATTGCGGATGATGCGGGCGGTTTCCTGAAGCACGATGTCGCCGATCAGATGGCCGTGGGTATCGTTGATCTGCTTGAAATGGTCGATGTCCATCAGGATCAGACAGGCGTCCTGATCCTTGCCGTCCGTGTCTTCCGCGCCGCCGATCAGCTCCAGCGCGCGGCGGTTGAGCAGGCCGGTCAGTTCGTCGGTTTCCGCCTGGCGTTCGAGATGCTGCATCAGCAACGTGCGCTCGTCGAGGCGCTGGCGCAGGATGTCGATCGCATCGAACAGGCGCCCCATTTCGCCTTCTCCACCCTTGCCCTGAAGGCGCGCGATCGGGCGATCATTGGCAAGCTCGATGATGCTGTGGCGCGCAAGAAGCAGCGGTTCGAACACCAGCGATCGGGCGCGCCGCATCAAGATCAGCAACATCAGGAAGAGCGAGAAGGTCGCAAGGCTCGCCACGGCGAGCTTGATCGACGCGCGGGTCTTGTTGGCGGACAGGCGCTCGACGGTCGAATCCATGAAGGCGCGACGCAGATCTTCGAGCGGTTTCATCTTCGGGACGAAAAGGTCGGTGAGCTGTTCGGCGGTCATCGGGTAGTCGCCCGAGCGTTTACCGACGGCGACGATGTTGTCGATGATTGCAAAACCTTCGGCAAAGAACTCGCGGTCGATCTTGGCGAGATCGCCGATCTTCGACGGATCCAAGCCTGGAAGCGCGCCCGGCTTGCCGACGATCGCCCAGACCTCCTGCAGCCTGCCGCGCGTGCGCTCGCTGTCGGCCAGATTCTTGATCGCGAGCGGCTTGCCGACGGCAACGGGCGCCATGACGTGCGAGCCGAGGCGCCCTCCGTCCTCACGCAGATTGGCAAGCATCTGGGCTGCAAGGGCAATGCCCGCAAGGTTCGGGTCGGTGTTGGTCAGGCGCTGAATGTTCCAGTCGATCGCGGGGCGAAGCGCATCGATCACGCCGAACATGGCCTCGATCGTCGCTTCGATTTCGGCAAGGTTCCGCCGTTCCGGCGGAAGGGCCGCAATGCGATCGACTTCCGCACGCGCGAGTATCAGCCGACGATGGACCTCGACCAGGATGGGCGAAAGCGCGCCGGCCGGTTCGGAGCGGCTGGCATTGTCGATGTCGGCGGTGATCTGAGCCAATGCCGCGTCGCTGCGGGCACGAAACTCCGCCAGCCGCGCCTGGACAGTCGAGCCGGGCGCTACGCCAAGGCCGAGCACACCGTTGGACGGGCCACGTTCGGCCGAGAGGTAGTTTGCGGCGTCGAGGACGCGGCAAAAGGCCATGACTTCCGTCAGGTTGCGGCGCGCGACGACAAAGTCGCTATAGGATGCGGCGATGATTTCGGTCGCAAGAATGCCCGTGCAGGCAACGACGATCGCCACCAGCCATTGGAGCTTGCGTCGCAGGGCCTTGGCCGTACGCGCTTCCCCTACGCCCATCTGAGGGGACGCATAGGTGCTGCCCTTATTGCTCATTTGCGCGAAGTTGCTCCACTCACGTCGCCGCCCGTCTGCTCGACAATCGCGACAAATTCTTGCCACCCGACAAGAAACCCATCCGAAATCAGTGTGCTTGCCGCCCCTGCTATCGTATAAGATGTTAAATATGCTTGAAATACCCTGAAATACTAGGGGCTATTCCGCAACCGAGGGATGCGCCCGGCGCACGGCAGACCCCAGCTTTGCGGCCCCCGTATTCGCTTTCCGGTCCATGATCGCAATAAATCCTGCCCGCCTTCTTGCCGAAAGCGGGCCTGGACTTGGTTGGTCGTCATTTTACTTCAGCAACTCTTCACGGCAACGTGATCTGTGCTGCCGCCTAAAGCGCCGCGCGTCTTATCAGACGGGCTAAGGTCGCTGTAACACTTTGATTTTCTGCAAGTCTGTTCCCTTACGTCGAGGACGATTTAAGGAGACAAGCAGTCGTCTCAGCGCTTCGGCCCGACCAGTGCGAAGAGGGCGCCCTGCGGGTCGAGCGCCTGAACGATCCAGGCGCCTCCGGGGACCTCCATCGGCTCCAGCACGATCTTGCCGCCGCCAGCCTTGATGCGTTCGATGGCGGCATCGATGGCCGGTACGTTGATGTAGTAGAGCCAGTAAGGCGCGGGCACTTCCTTCGGCTTGGTCATCATCCCGCCGATCGGGGCGCCGCCATGGGCGAAGATCTGGTAGATGCCCATTTCGCCCATGTCCATGCCCTGGTCCTTCGTCCAGCCGAAGAGTTCGGAATAGAAGGGAAAGGCGGTGTCGAGGTCGCCCGAGGCAAGCTCGTGCCAGCCGATCAGTCCGGGCGCCATCGGGTCGGTGACCGGCGGCGGATCGCCCGTACCCTTGAAGATCGAGAAGACCGCGCCGTGCGGATCGGTGACGACGGCGAAGCGCCCTATACCCGGGATATCGTCCGGCGCCCGGTGCACCTTGCCGCCCTTGGCGGCGATGCTGGCGGCGCTCACGTCGACATCGTCGACGCCGACATAGCCGAGCCAGGCGGGCGGCACGTTCATTTCGAGCGCGCCTTCCGGCATGGTCATCAATCCCGCCACCGGAATCTCGCCGACGTTGAACAGCGTGTAGCTGATGCCGGCCATGCCGGCATCGCTGGCGGCCCAGCCGACCACGTCCTTGTAGAACGTCTCGGCGGCCGCCATGTCGGTGGTCATCAGTTCGTACCAAACGAATTTGCCGTGATCTGCCATTGCCTTCCTCCGGTTTTGCTCTGGCGCGGCGTATCTGGCGCCACTTGTTTGCCTGTTCGAATGAACTGTTGTCGGGTCAGCCTGACATGATGCATGGCCGAACAGCCAAGGCCGTCGTCAGCGCGGCTTTCAATCCCGACGTAGGTATTCCGCCGTCATCAAGTCTTTCCAGTTTCCGTCCGCTGTCTGCGCCTGCGCCGTCAGCAGCCGACGGGATGGCCCGGCAAGCGTGATGACGTCGCGGTAGCGCATGGTCCTGCCGGGGTTTTCGAAATCTGGCCCCTCGCAGTAGAGGGAGAGGGACGTGCCGTCCGCGTCCAGTTCTCCGTCATAGATCCACATGTGGCTCATCATCGAACCGACCCAGGTGCCGACGTAACGTTTTGTCTGCGGATTGAAGCCGAGCGTCATCAGCGTCTGGCCGAAACTGCCGCCCGGCATCGTTCCCTGACCCTCGCAGACGATCCAGAGGCCTTCGAGTGACCGGACATGCTCGGTCCAGGGGCCACTGCCATCGGGCTCGCCATCGGAGCCGGCCGCGCGAACGTGCCAGTCGCCCAGCAATTGCTCGAGCCAGCGGTGCGCTTCTTCCGGTTCTGCTCTCACGGGATTTCCTTCTTGACCGGGCGCAGACGTTCGGCCCGGCACGCGAGCGTTCTCAAAACGATTTTGCGGGCGAAAAGTTCCGTCCGCCGGGATGCGGACCTCAGCCCGCCTTGCGTCCGGGCTCCCGATCATATTCGTCGTGGCGGCGAACGAAGCTCATGGTCCCGTCCTCGTTGCGCCCCTTGGGTGCGCGGTCGAGCAGCATCAGTGTGCCCACGAGTTCCTCGAGCCCGCGGGCATAGGACGAATAGGTGTGGTAGATCGTGCCGTCCTCGCCCTTCTGGAAGGCGCTGAGACCGGGCAGTTCCTCATGCGCATTGGCGCTTTCTATGTCGGTGAAGTTGTACCCGACTTTGCCGCTTGCGAGCTCGTCTGGCGAAAAGGCCACGTGGAAGTCATGGTTGAAGCCGTTGCCTTCCGCCGAGACCCAGGGGAAATCCCACTCCATGCGTTTCTTGTAGGTTTCGATCTTTGCGAGCGGCGCGTTCGATGCGGCGACCAGCGTCACGTCGTGATGGTTGAGGTGCGGCAGCATGCCGGCGAAATGATCGACCAGGAAGGAGCAGCCGGGGCAACCGGCCTCCCAGGTGGGGCCGAACATGAAATGGTAGACCATGAGCTGGCTGCGGCCGTCGAAAAGCTCGGACAGGGATTTGCGGCCCGCCCGCGTATCGAAGACGTAGGTCTTTTCCATCTTCACCCAGGGCAAGGCCAGCCGGGCGGCATTGACCTTGTCGCGTGCGTGGGTGTGTTCCTTTTCCAGCGCAAGCAGATCTTTGCGCGCTTTCAGCCACTCTCCAGGCGATACCACTGCGTGATCCTGTCTCATGCCCGTTCCTCCTTCCAACGTTGCACTTGACTATTTACGTTGATATCAACATTAATCGGGCATGTCAAAAATGCCGCTTGTTTCGTTCGACACTACCCTGCATGTGAAGGACACCTGCCTCTGCCTGCATGTGCAACGCGCAGCGCGCGCCATTGCCCGCCGGTTCGACGAGGCGCTGCGCCCGCTCGATATCACCAACGGACAGTTCTCTCTCCTGATGTCGCTCAACCGCCCGGCGCCGCCCAATATGGGCTCGGTGGCGTCGCTTCTTGCCATGGACCGGACGACCTTGACGGCGGCGTTGAAGCCGCTGGAACGGCGCAGCCTGGTCGAAAGCTTCCCGGATGCCGACGACCGGCGGTCGCGGCGATTGCGGCTGACGACCGAAGGGCAGGCGCTGCTGGCGCGCGCCGTGCCGATCTGGCGGAACCTGCATGAGGCGCTCGATCCGGTGCTCGATGACGGCGGTTCGGACCGCCTGCGTGCCGATCTCTTAAGGCTGGCTTGACGCGCGGCCGGTCAGTCCTCGGACGGCTCTGGCGCGGGGCGCTCCTTGAGCACCTCGATCACCTCGGCGATCAAGGCAGAGGCCTGCCGCAGCCGTCGTTCGCCGAGTGCGCCGCCCAGGCCGTCCGCCCAGGCCGCCTGCCGCTCCTTGATGTCGTGCAGTGCCGTTTCTCCCGCCGCAGTCAGAACCATGAGCTTTGCCCTCTGGTGGGTCGGGTTGTCCCTGTAGGCGATCAGCCCTTCGGCCTCCAAGAGATCGGCGATGCGCTGCACCCCCTGGCGCGCAAGGCCGAGCGCGCGTGCCGCATCGGCAACCGACATCGGCGCATGGTTTGCCGCGGCCAGCACCTGCCAGCGGGCGCTCGTCTGTCCGGAAGGTTTGGCGAGTGCGTCGCCGGCCTGCGTCAGCGGGCCCGCTAGCCGCAGTACCGATATGGCGAACTCCGCAAAGGCGTCTCCGGCGGGTGTCCGATCGGGATCTTTCATGTTGACAGCACCACCGTCGTGTGAATGTTTGTATGACATCATGTTGTCATGATGCGGTCGTTTCAGCAAGTCAATTTAGCAAGGGAGATGAGAGCATGGCGAGAAGGACTTACAGCGGCGGTTGCCATTGCGGCAAGGTCAGATACGAAGCGACTTTCGATCTCGATGCGGGGACGACGCGATGCAATTGCTCGTTCTGTGGCAAGGCCCGCTACTGGGGTGCACAGGTCCAGCCGGAGGATTTTCGCCTCCTGTCACCGGAAGATCAGGTTGGGCTCTATCAGTTTGGCGCCAAGGTTGGCAACCACCGCTTCTGCCCTGCCTGCGGCATCGCCTCCTATAGCCATGGTTATGTCGAGGAACTCGGCGGCGCTTATTGCAGCATCAATGTCGCAACGCTGGACGATGTCGATCCGACGGTCCTGGCTAAGGTGTCGGTGCAATATCTGGATGGCCGGAACGACCGCTGGGATGAAACGCCTGCCGAATTCCGTCATCTCTGACGCGTGCGAGATCTCGCACCTATTTGACAATATATTGTCAATATGGCATATGGACTGCATGAGTTTCACCTGGCAGCATATCGCCTGCCGGGTGGGCGGCAATAGGGGGCCTGCCTGGCCCGCCACGCAGGAGCGACGGGTATGAAACTGACCTATAAGGGAAGCTGCCATTGCGGAAACATCCGCTATGAGGCCGACATCGACCTCGATGCCGGCACCGGCAAATGCAACTGCTCGATTTGCTGGAAGCGGCGCTACTGGGGGGCGGTCGTGAAGCCCGACGCCTTCCGGCTGCAGTGCGACGAAGCCAATATCGCTGACTACCAGTTCGGCAGCGACAGCGTGCATCACCGCTTCTGCAGGACCTGCGGCGTTGCCGCCTTCGGCCACGGCTATATCGAGGAGATTGGCGGCGCCTATTACTCCGTCAACCTCGCCTGCCTCGACGACCTCGATCCGGCGGTGCTGGCCGAAGCACCGGTGCAGTACATGGACGGGCGCAACAACAACTGGTTCCACGCGCCAGCCGAGACCCGTCACCTCTAAAGCCCACAGCGAAGCTGGTTACATCTTGCGAAATTCGAGGTGGTAGATGACCTCCTCGCCGGTTGCCGGGTCCACGCCCGGCGCGCCGTAGATCACCAGCTTATCCCCTTGCAGGACAAAGGGGCGGATCAGGTCGGAGACGCCCCAGGCCGGGTTCCAGCTTGCCTCGACATGATGGATGATCCGGCCGTCCTTGAGCGAATAGGAGCCGGAATAGGCGAGCATGGAGTCAAACAGTGCCGCCTTTTCGTCGTGAGACGGCACGAGTCCTTTGAGCTGCGGTCGATCGCGTTTCACCACAACGGCGGTCATCCGGCCATCGGGAAAGTACGAGAGATAGCCGATAGGATCGGGGCCCATGGCATCGGTGACTTCGCCAGTGGCGACGACCTCGCGCGTCCAGGAAAGCATCTTCCAGGTGCCGAGCAATCCAGACTCGTCCGCCATGACCCACCTGTTTGATTTTAGGATAAACTAAAATAGCAGATGCTTCCTGTCCGGCAAAGTCGGGCCGATCCCTAGGATGAGATCAAAGAAAAGGGCCCCCGACGCGCGGGAGCCCTTCGTTGTTTCTTGCGCCGCTCGGGCGCTGCCCGAACTTAGCTGGTCAGTGTTCGCCGAGGTCGCGCACAGCACCGCGGTCGGCGGAGGTGGCAAAGGCGGCATAGGCCTTGAGCGCCGTCGTCACCTTGCGCTTGCGCTGTTCGGTCGGCTTCCAGCCCTGGGCGTCCTGCTCAGTGCGACGACGGCTAAGTTCCGCCTCGTCGACGCGCAGGCTGATCGTGCGGTTCGGGATGTCGATGTCGATCATGTCGCCTTCGCGCACCAGGCCGATCGTGCCGCCATTGGCCGCTTCCGGCGAAACGTGGCCGATCGACAGGCCCGAAGTGCCGCCGGAGAAGCGGCCGTCGGTGATCAGCGCGCAGGCTTTGCCGAGGCCCTTCGATTTCAGGTAGCTCGTCGGATAGAGCATTTCCTGCATGCCCGGGCCGCCCTTGGGGCCTTCATAGCGGATGACGACGACGTCGCCGGCCTTGATCTCGTTGCCGAGGATCGCCTTGACCGACGCATCCTGGCTTTCGAAGACGCGGGCCGGGCCGGAGAACTTCAGGATGCTCTCGTCGACGCCCGCGGTCTTCACGATGCAGCCGTCGATCGCGATGTTGCCCTTCAAGACGGCGAGGCCGCCATCCTTGGAGAAGGGATGTTCGACCGAGCGGATGACGCCCTTTTCGCGGTCGGTGTCGAGCTCGTCCCAGCGCGCTTCCTGACTGAAGGCCACCTGGGTCGGGATGCCGCCCGGTGCCGCGCGGAAGAAGTTGCGAACGGTTTCGCTGGTCGTGCGAGTGATGTCCCAGCGGTCGATGGCGTCGCCGAGCGTGGCGCTGTGGACCGTCGGGCAATCGCGGTTGATGAGGCCGCCCTTCTCGAGTTCGCCGAGGATCGACATGATGCCGCCGGCACGGTGCACGTCTTCCATGTGCACGTCGCTTTTCGCCGGAGCGACCTTCGACAGGCAGGGAACCTTGCGCGACAGGCGGTCGATGTCCGCCATGGTGAAATCGACCTCGCCCTCGTGGGCGGCGGCGAGAATGTGCAGCACGGTGTTGGTCGAGCCGCCCATGGCGATATCGAGCGCCATGGCGTTTTCAAACGCCTTCTTCGAGGCGACCTTGCGCGGCAGCACGTTCTCGTCTTCCTGCTCGTAATAGCGGCGGGCGAGATCGACGACCAGGTGGCCGGCCTCGACGAAGAGGCGCTTGCGGTCGGCGTGGGTGGCGAGCGTCGAGCCGTTGCCGGGCAGCGACAGGCCGAGCGCTTCGGTCAGACAGTTCATCGAGTTGGCGGTGAACATGCCGGAGCAAGAGCCGCAGGTCGGGCAGGCCGAGCGTTCGATGACCTTGACGTCCTCGTCCGAGACGTTGTCGTCGGCTGCGGCGACCATGGCGTCGACCAGGTCGAGTGCATGCGTCTTGCCGTGCAGCACGACCTTGCCGGCCTCCATCGGGCCGCCGGAAACGAAGACGGCGGGGATGTTGAGACGCAGCGCCGCCATCAGCATGCCGGGCGTGATCTTGTCGCAGTTGGAGATGCAGACCATGGCGTCGGCGCAGTGGGCGTTGACCATGTACTCGACGCTATCGGCGATGATTTCGCGCGACGGCAACGAATAGAGCATGCCGTCGTGACCCATGGCGATGCCGTCGTCGACGGCGATGGTATTGAATTCCTTGGCGACGCCGCCAGCAGCCTCGATCTCGCGGGCGACGAGCTGGCCAAGATCCTTAAGGTGCACGTGGCCGGGCACGAACTGGGTGAACGAGTTCACCACCGCAATAATCGGCTTGCCAAAATCGCTGTCCTTCATGCCCGTCGCGCGCCAGAGGCCGCGGGCACCGGCCATGTTGCGGCCGTGGGTGGTGGTACGTGAGCGATAGGCAGGCATGGCATGTTCCTTCACGGACAAGGGGTATTGCTCGGGAATGGCGATCCCTGATCGCCACCGAAGGGGCTACCTAGCGCAAAATTGCGCGCGCGTCATCTTTTGCGTCAGATTATTTCGACGCTGCGCGCGCTGTCGCGCCAGGCTTTCGCCGCTTCGGAAATCAAATCTAGACCGCGGCCGGCGCCTTGGACAACACCCGCCGAAGCGCTTTACGGAAATCTTATGTCGAGCGCCTGAAGTCGCAATCGAAACTGGACGCCTGACGGGTCTAGCCTTGTCGCATCGAATAGGGATGCGTGCCATGTCTCTCCAGGATTTCAACATCAACCGTCATTTGCCCGGGGCTCTACGCGAGGTCGATGCGGGCCCTGAGCTCACCGGTGGCGAAAGGGCTCCGGAGGCGCTCGATGCGCTCATGCTGCGGCTCACCGGCGTTCGCCGCCTGCGCGAGCACCATGTCTGGGAGGCGGTGCGGGTGATCGCGGACCTGCCGGACCTGACGGCTGGAGAATGGCCGTCGCGTCGGTTCCGTGAACTGATGGCCGCCGATGCGCTGGTCGATGCCGTCATTCACCTGACGTCGGCGACCGAAGCGAAACTGTGCCTTCGAACGCTCAGTCACGAGTTCGGGCTGTGGACCTGCGCGCTGCGCTATCAACCAACCGGAGCCGGCCGCATCACCTTCAAGGCACGGCATGCCGACCTTGCCGCGGCGATCCTTGGCGCCTTCCTGCGCTCCTGCCGCGGCCATCAGCTTGCGGCTGCTGCCGGCCGTGGCCAACTTCCCACCTGAAGGATATTTCCATGAACATGCATTCGCTGCGCCTCGAAGGCGCGATCACGGCGCTCGTCACGCCGTTCCGGGACGGCAAGGTTGATGTCGTCGGCCTGATGTCGCTCGTGGAATGGCAGATCCGACACGGCATTTCCGGCGTCGTCGCCTGCGGCACCACCGGCGAGGCGCCGACGCTGTCGCGGGCGGAACGGGCCATGGTGATCGAACGCTGCGTCGAGGTGGCGGAACGCAAGATCCCGGTTATCGCCGGAACCGGCACCAACAGTACTGCGACGACGATCGAACTGACGGCGGAAGCCAGAACGCTCGGCGCCGACGCGGCGCTCGTCGTTGCGCCCTATTACAGCAAGCCGTCGCAGGAGGGGCTTTATCGCCACTTCGAGGCGGTCGCCCGGGCGGTGGATCTTCCCGTCATCATCTACAATGTGCCCTCGCGCACCGGGGTCGATCTCGCCGCGCGGACGATCGAGCGGCTGGCGGAGCTTCAAAATGTCGTCGGCATCAAGGACGCCACCGGCGACGTCGGTCGCTTCCTGTCTTCGTCGCCAGCTCTCAAGGCCAGGCTCATGCAGCTCTCGGGTCACGACCAGACGGCGCTGCCGTTCAATCTCTGCGGCGGTCACGGCACCATCTCGGTGGCGTCCAATGTCGTGCCGCGGCTGGTGGTCGCCATGCACCAGGCTGTCACGACCGGAAATGTCGCAGCGGCGCTCGCCCTTCATGAGCGGCTCCGCCCGCTGCTCACGGCGCTGGAGCGCGAGACCAATCCGGGGCCGGTGAAATACGCGTTGCACCTGGTGCGGGCGCTCAGCCCGGAGGTGCGTCTGCCGCTGACGCAGGTGGCGCCGGAGACGGCGGCCGAGATCCGCGCGGCGCTCGAACCGCTGACCGAGCTTCCAGCCTCCACTCAGATCGGCCGCGGGGTGCGCATCGCGCTTGCTGGCTGACGGTTCGTCATCGCACGGATCTGTCGTGCCCGATTGCCGCGGCGGCTCCCGCCGTCCGCATCCATCTCACCCGAAAGGAAAGACCATGTCCCGTTTCCCCCATCTTGCCGCGCGCGCCGCTGAGCGCCGGCGCGTCGAAAGCAGCGAGCGCGCCGAGCGCCTTCCGCCCAGGGACAGCGCCGTTCGCGATGCCTTTCTCGGTATCGGCATCAGGCTCGCCGTCGTCCTCGGCCTTGCCTATGGCATCCAGGCGGCACTTCCGTGGATTGCCGGCTAAGGCTTCGCTTTCGTCAAAAGGATTGTTCGATCATGGGCAGTATGCAGCAGATCCGTCGTGGTTTCCTGGCGCGTGCGCGTTTCGTCGTCGGCCGCGACCGGCACGGCTGGTGGGTCGTATCCGACCGCAAGGGTCTCGTCGGCGGCCTCTTTACCAATGAGAGCGCCGCAATCCATTTCGCCGTGGAAGCGAGCGACCGGCATCCGGAGGAGGTGTGTCGCGCGCCGGAAGGGGCGGCCATCGATCTTGATACGTTTTCGCGCAGGCCGAGGGCCATGCGACAGCGCCGGCGCGGCGCCTATGCCTGACGCCGCATCCTGATGCAGGCGTAAGGAAGAAACCCCACCAGCTCGGCGCTGGCGGGGTTTTCTCTTGTCGGGGTGCTGCGCTGGCGGACGCTCAGCCGAGCGAAGCGATCGCCTCGTCGATCAGCGCTACGATCTCCTTGGCGTGCGAGGCAAGGGAGGCGTGGCTGGCATCGAGCGTGATGATCTTCTTCGCCTTGATGCGCTCGGCCATCCATTGTTCGGTTTCCGGCGGGATCATGTGGTCGTGGCGCGAGACCTGGTACCAACTGGGCTTCGTCTTCCAGGCGGGAGCCCCGGCCTTGTCCTCGAAGCAACGCCCGGCGATCGGTTTCTGTGCGACCGCCATGACCAGTGCTTCGGTCTCGCTCAGGTCCTGGCCGAAACTCTCACGGAACGTATCCTGCGCCAGCCAGAGGAAGCCGTCCTTGTCGGGACGGATGCTGGCGGCGCCGGATGGCGGCTCGCGCCTTGCAAAGATGCTGCCGAGGCTGTCGCCTTCATCCGGCGCGAAGGCCGCGACATAGACGAGCCCGACGACGTTGGCCGCATGACCGGCGCCGCTGATAACAGCACCACCATAGGAGTGGCCGACGAGCAGGGTCGGGCCCTCGAGCGATTCGGCCAGCTTGCGGGTGCGCTCGACGTCGTCGGCAAGCGAGGTCAGCGGGTTCTGAACCGCGGCAATTCTGTAGCCCTTGGCGTGGAGCGGCGGAATGACGTGGCGCCAATGGGAGGCATCACCCCAGGCGCCGTGCACAAGCACGATGTTCTTGACTGCCGGCATGATCAGTTCCTTTCGCTCGAATGGAGAGGTGCTCGGTTCGGCATCACACTCGCTCGTGGTGAGGCGAGGCATGCTGCCCGTCGTCGGTTTTGGTGGGTTCCCTTGCTTTGCGCCTGGCGCGTGGCAAGGCGTTGAGATTGCGGACGTAAATTAGGGCGGGAAGGCGTGCGTTCCATGACGCAAACCACAAATTTTCGTGACGGAAGACCAACCCTGCGCGTCCCCGCAGGCGGTGGCCGCGATGGCAGGCCGATGGCGACAGGATGAGGAGAAGACGGGGTCCCAGAGCGGCGTATTGGGGCTACGGGGCATCGCTCTGGGACCGGTTGCGCCCAGGAGGCGGGCTGTGCTTCCGGGCGCATCGGCATCAAGTCACCGCGAAGCCGATTCGACAATGCGCCCCGGACCTTTGCCGGCCCCCGTCGGACCAAAGTCTGAGCGTTGGCTGTGGGCAACTTGGCGCACAGCGTTTTGATCAAGGCCGCGGCGAGCGGGCCGTTCGTCTGTTGCTGCCAGGAAGAAATCGAGGGAAACGAAAAAGGCCTTTCGATTTCTCGAAAGGCCTTTGAATTCGAATGGTGGGCGTGACAAGGATCGAACTTGTGACCCCTACGATGTCAACGTAGTGCTCTCCCGCTGAGCTACACGCCCATCCGATGTGGCGCATAGACCACAAAAGCCGTTGTCGCGTCAATAGGGTTTTCGAAGGTTTTTTGACAGAAATTTAGAGGCGGTGATTTTCCCCATGGGGGCGGCGTCGATGAGACACCGGCAAGACGCCGGATTTGCTGGGTTTCCGCTAAGGTATTGAAACGAAAAGACCGCCGGAGATCCCTGTGGATCGCGGCGGTCGGTTCTAAGTCGCATTCTTTACAGTCGCGGGACGTCGCGCCTGTGGAAAACTGCCTTGATCAGGCAGCAGCCAGCATCTTGTTGACCTCGTCGACGAGGTCACGCAGGTGGAAGGGTTTGGACAGCACCTTGGCATCCTTCGGCGCCTTGCTGTCGGGGTTGAGCGCAACGGCGGCAAAGCCGGTGATGAACATGACCTTGAGGTCCGGGTCGAGTTCCGTCGCGCGCCGCGCCAGTTCGATGCCGTCCATCTCAGGCATGACGATGTCGGTCAAAAGGAGCGAGAACGGTTCTTCGCGAAGCCGGTCGTAAGCGCTAGCGCCGTTGTCATAGGACATGACCTTGTAGCCGGCCTTTTCCAGCGCCTTCACCAGGAACCGGCGCATGTCGTTGTCGTCTTCGGCAAGAAGGATTTTCGCAGTCATGAATTGGGCCGTGCTTCTCTTTATTCAGTTCATTGCGCGTAGATTGCGGCGTTTTATCCAAACCGCAACGCGGTAAATATCTCGTGAACGCGGGACGTCAATTCCCCGGGATGCTGTGATTGGCCACTATGGACACAGAGCGGGCCAACTGGCAACATGATGACAATTGCAAGTACCGCATATGGTAAAAAAGGGTTCAGATGGGGGAAATTGCGGAGAGGGAACTGTTCGAGGTCCTTGAACCTCCAGTCCAGCGCATTCCCTTTGTGTTCAATTCGCCACACAGCGGCCGCTCCTATCCCCAGAGTTTTCTCGACCAGTCCAGGCTCGACGCGCTTTCGATTCGCCGGTCGGAAGACCACTATGTCGATGAGCTGTTCCAGAACGCGACGTTCCTTGGCGCGCCGATGCTGCTTGCGCATTTCCCGCGCGCCTTCCTCGACGTCAACCGCGAGCCATACGAACTCGATCCGCGCATGTTCGACGGGCCGCTACCGCCGCATGCCAATATCAGCTCGATGCGCGTCGCAGGCGGGCTCGGAACGATCCCGCGGCTGGTGGCCGAGAACATGGAAATCTATCGCGGACGGTTCCCGGTCGAGGACGCGCTGACGCGGATCGAGACCATCTACAAGCCCTATCACGCCACCTTGCGCAAGCTGATCGCCCGCACCCATGTGCAGTTCGGCCTCTCGGTGCTGATCGACTGCCATTCGATGCCGGGCAACGTGCATTTGCCGGGCAGCGCCCAGCGGCCCGACTTCATCATCGGCGATCGTTACGGTACCAGTGCTGCCGGTGAGCTTTCGCGCGCTGCGGTCGATCTGCTGCAGCAGCTCGGCTACAGCGTCGTGCGCAACAAGCCCTATGCCGGCGGCTTCATCACCGAGCACTACGGCCGGCCGACGCGCGGGCTGCATGCGCTGCAGATCGAGATCAACCGGGCGCTCTATGTCGACGAGGCGACGCTGGTGCGCAAACCTGGCTTCGGTGCGCTGGTTGCCGATCTCACGACCTTCATCGGCTCGCTTGCCCGCCACGTCGAGGACTACGGCGCTTACCTGCCGCTGGCGGCCGAGTAGCCTTTCCCAAAAACCAGGAACAACCGGCAAAGCGGGATGGCGTCCAGCAAGGTACTGGCGACGCTTGGTATTTTGCTGTCGGGGAGGTTCAAAAAAAACCGCGCCAACGGCGCGGTCAAGTCTAGGGAGGAAACACCCAAGGAGGGTATTTACAGTCACAGGTGACTGTAGGAAAACCATAATATTGCACTGCACAAATGTCAAGTTTGCCGGTGAAAACTTTTGCGTCGCGTCAAAAGTTTTTCAGCCGGAAATGGCGAATCAACCGATTGAATTCGCCAAAGCCGCGTTTGAAGTACGAAGCGGTCGTGGTGCAGTGCGAAATGCTCCTGCCCTGACGCCGACGACGCCCGCAGGTGGGCGTGCTCGGTCGTTTGCCTTTCGACAAATTTCGTCTATGCAGGACGTACCTTCCTCCATGTTTTCCTGAGAGATCGCCATGTTGCCTGACCGCGCCTTCTTCGATCGTCTTGCAGATGCCGCCAAGGCGGAAACCCTGCCGCGCTTTCGGATCGGGACCAGCGTGGTCAACAAGCTGGAGAGCGGCTTCGATCCGGTAACGGAAGCGGACCAATCGGCGGAAGCGGCGATCCGCGCGCTGATCGAGGCGCATTTCCCGGACCATGGCATTCTTGGCGAAGAGCACGGCAATATTGGCCTCGACCGCGAGTATGTCTGGGTCATCGACCCGATCGACGGCACGCGCGCCTTCATTTCCGGCTTGCCGGTCTGGGGCACGCTGGTCGGCCTCTATCGCAATGGCGATGCGGTCATGGGCCTGATGGACCAGCCTTTCACCGGCGAGCGCTATTTCGCCGACGGCACGAAATCGGTCTACCGCGGGCCGGGTGGCGAGCAGGTGCTTTCGACCCGCGCCTGCAGATCGCTTGACGACGCGGTGCTTTTCACCACCTCGCCGCATCTCTATTCCGGCGATCTCAAGACCCGCTATGAGACGGTGCAAAGCAAGGTGCGGCTGTTCCGCTACGGCTGCGATTGCTACGCATTCGCGCTTCTGGCCGCCGGCCATGTCGATCTGGTAATCGAATGCGGGCTGAAGCCCTATGATGTCGGCGGGCTCATCCCTCTGATCGAGCAGGCCGGCGGCATCGTCACCAACTGGCAGGGCGGTCCGGCGGAAATGGGCGGCGAAGTTATTGCTGCCGGCAATGCCGAACTGCACGCGCAGGCGCTGGAAATCCTGGAGGGCTGATCCGCCCTGCGCCTCGCGCGGCAGGTGCAGATATCCGTAAAATCAACGTGTTACAGTGACCTTTGCGCGTCTGATAGGACGTGCGGCGCTGTCGCGAGCGATCGCTTGCTTCAGGCGGCGCTGGTTTCG
This sequence comes from Ensifer sp. Root558, assembly GCF_001427045.1. Classification (NCBI taxonomy): domain Bacteria; kingdom Pseudomonadati; phylum Pseudomonadota; class Alphaproteobacteria; order Hyphomicrobiales; family Rhizobiaceae; genus Ensifer; species Ensifer sp. Root558. Next base: position 177,184 of record NZ_LMGC01000039.1, read on the forward strand.
CGCGCGTCGCCTTCTTCGGGGATGACGAAGGCGAGGATCGCTGCCATCGCCTGGGCGCGGTAGCGGTCCGCCTCGTGCAGCAGCTCGTGTCGGGCGCCGTCGATCGGGATCATCTGGGCGGCGCGGAAATTGCGCGCCAGCCATTCGACGGCGATATGGGGTACCAGCCGATCGGCCGTCGGTGCCAGGATGATCGTCGGCAGGGTGATGCGGGTCAGATGCTCGCGGCGGATGACCCGGCGCATGGCGTGGAAAGCCTCGCTCAGCCAGCGCGCCGTCGGGGGCCCGAGCCTAAGTTCCGGATGCGCATCGGTTAGCGCGATGTTGCGGGCGTAGCGGCGGCGATCGGCCGTCAGCACGTTGTTTTCGAAGGGGCGGTTGCCCTTGTCGGGGTGTGCCGGCAGGGCGCCGAGACCGACCAGCCGCATGAAGGTCGCAACCGTCGCGATGCTCTTTTCGCCGAGCGCCTGGCCGCCAAGGCCGACGAAGGGTGCGAGCACTACAAGCCGATCGATGCGGCTTGCCAGCATCGGGGCGAGGGAGAGGGCAACGAGAGCGCCCATGGAATGGGCGACGATCGAGAAGGGCAGGCGGGTATCGGGCAGCACGATCTGTTCGAGGAAGGTGCTGAGGTCGCGCTCATAGTCGGAAAAGTGGTCGACATAACCGCGTCCGGGGTGCGCCAGCAGCCGCTCGGAGCCGGCCTGGCCGCGCCAGTCGAAGGTGGCGACCCAGAGGCCGGCCGCAGTCAGATCGGCAATCGTCTCGAAGTACTTCTCGATCGATTCGTTGCGGCCCTGCAGCAGAACGACCGTGCCGCGCGCCACCGGCTGCTTCGTCTTGAAGATCGCATAGCGGATCTTGCGGCCGCCGATGCCATCGAAAAAGCCAGCGACATGATTGTCCGGGATCGGATTGTCCGGTGTCGCGTGGAGGATCGAGCTCATGGGGTCGTGGCCGGAGGTGAAAGCGTGTTGATCGGTAGCATCAAGGGATAGGCGGCAGGGTCTTCGCCGTCAAAGAAAAAAGCCGGAAACGGTGGGTGAAATCCGGACGATCACCGTTTCCGGCCGCTGAAGGGGAAGGGACATGTCACTTCAGCCTGGGCGTTGCGGCCCAGGATTTTGTTTTAGTCCCGCCGGGCTGAACGGAAGCCGAAGCCGGCGTTCATGTCGGGTTCACGGAAAAATCGTCGGCGGGGGCGTCTTGAAGTCGTCAAATCGCCTCCCCAAATCAGGGTCACGGGCGCCGAAGACGGGTCCGTTCACCGGTCTTGCCACTGCCAGAATGGGGTGGCCGACCAGACATCGCAAAAGTTGCTCCAAGGAGGACACCATGCGTCACTTCGATTTCTCTCCCCTTTACCGCTCCACCGTCGGATTCGACCGCCTGTTCACCATGCTCGACAGCCTCGGCCAGCCGGGTGAAGCCCAGACCTATCCGCCCTACAACATCGAGCGCACCGGCGAAAACGCCTACCGCATTACCATGGCCGTTGCCGGTTTCGACGAGAGCGAGCTTTCGATCGAGGCGCGTGAACACACGCTGACGGTCAAGGGCGAAAAGGCCGAGGACAAGGGCGAAGAAAGCCAGTTTCTCCATCGCGGCATTGCCAAGCGCGCCTTCGAGCGCCGCTTCCAGCTCGCCGATCACGTGGAGATCAAGTCCGCTTCGCTGAAGAATGGCTTGCTGCACATCGATCTTACCCGCGAGATCCCGGAAGCCGCCAAGCCCCGCCGGATCGAGATCGCGTCGGTCGCATCGCAGCCGAAGCAGATCGAGGCTCAGACCCTCTGAACATCACGCCCGAACAGGGCATGAAATAGACCTCCCACAAAGAACGGCGTCCTCTACGGGCGCCGTTTTTTGTTGTCGGATCAATCAGGGCTGGGCCGGTACCGGCATGGCGGAAGCCGCCGCTTTCCTTGCTGCATAGCGCTGTGCAATCACCGCGCAGGCCATCAGCTGGATCTGGTGAAACAGCATGACGGGCAGCACGATCGCGCCGATGTTCTGGCCGGCGAAGATGGCGCTTGCCATGGGGACACCGCTCGCAAGGCTCTTCTTCGAGCCGCAGAAGGTGATCGCGATCTCGTCGGCCTTGTCGAAACCGAGCAGGCGGCTGCCATACATGGTGACGGCAAGCACGAGTGCCAGCATGACGATTTCGATGACGACGAGCACGCCGAGATCGGTCAGAGAAAACGTCTGCCACAGGCCGGAGGTGACCGCCTGGCTGAAGGCGAGGTAGACGACCATCAGGATCGAGCCGCGATCGACCGGCGCCAACAGTCCCTTGCGGGCGCGGATCCAGTTGCCGATCACGGGCTGCAGCATCTGGCCGATGACGAAGGGGGCAAGCAGCTGCAGCAGGATCTGCTTGACCGCATCGAGCGTGACGGTGCCATGGCCGCCGGCGGAAAACAGCAACCCGACGAGCAGCGGCGTCAGGAACATGCCGAAAATGTTGGAGGCCGACGCCGAGCAGATCGCGGCCGGCACATTGCCACCGGCCATGGAAGTGAATGCGATCGACGACTGCACCGTCGAGGGCAGCACGCAGAGGAAGAGGATGCCGGTATAGAGCGACTGCGGCAGGATCGAATCCGGCACGAAGCCGATCGCAAGGCCGATCAGCGGGAAGAGCACGAAGGTCGAGGCAAGGATCGTCAGGTGCAGGCGCCAGTGCAGGATGCCGGCGATCACCACGTCGCGCGACAGGCGCGCGCCGTGTAGGAAGAAGACCATGCCGACAGCCACCTTCGTCGCCAATCCGAACCATTCGGTTGCCTCGCCATGGATCGGCAGGACGGATGCAAGCAGCACCGTCGCCAGAAGCAGGATCGTGAAGGTATCGGGAAGGTAGCGGCGCATATCAGCTCACTTGCTCGTTAACGAACGTCTTGCGGGGATCGCTCATTGTGAAGCAGGATGCAAGGAATAACAGTTATCACGAAATGAGATGAGCTATGTTGGATCTCGTGCAGTTGCGCAGTTTCGTCGCCCTCGAACAGATGGGCAGCTTCACGCTTGCGGCGGAAAAACTATCGCTCGGGCAATCGACGGTCAGCCAGCATATCCAGCGGCTCGAAGCCTCGCTCGGACGCACGCTCGTCGACCGCGATACGCACCGCGTTTCGCTGACGGCAGACGGGCAGGCGCTGCTTGCCCACGCGCGCTCGATGCTGGCGATCGACGGCGAGGTCCGGGCGCTGTTTGCCGAAAGCAGTTTGCGCGGCCGTCTCCGCCTCGGGGTCTCCGAGGACTTCGTCATGAGCCGGCTGCCGGCGGTGCTGGAAGACTTCGTCCGCGCGCATCCGTCGGTCGATCTGGAACTCACGGTGGCCTTGAGCGGCGTGCTCTACCAGATGCAGGACAATGGCGAGATCGATCTGGTGCTTGCCAAGCGCAGGCTCGGCGACCTCAGAGGCGAGCTCGTCTATCGCGAACCGCTGGTTTGGCTCGCGCGCGATCCCGAGAGGATCAAGCGCGACAAGGTGCTGCCGCTGATCGCCTTTCCGCCGCCGAGCATCACCCGCAGCGTCGCGCTCGAAGTGCTCGACCGTCACCGTCTGCCGTGGCGGATCGTATGCACTTGTGGCAGCCTCAGCGGCCTGACGGCGGCGGCCCGTGCCGGCATGGGCGTGCTCGTGCAGCCGCGCAGCATGGTGCCCTCGGGGCTGAAGGAAATCCCGGCCGGGCTCCTGCCGCCGCTCGAAGACGTGGAATTCGTGCTGGTGCCGAGCAAGGGCGTCGACCGAAAGCTGAGTGCGGCGCTCTCGGTCGAAATCCTCGCCAATCTGAGGACCCTGCAAGGGCAGTCTTGAAGGCAGGGCTGATACCGATACTGCTCAGCAGCTGGCGACGAAGCGGTCGACGTCCTCGGCCTTGGTCGCAAAGCTGGTGACGAGGCGATAGAGGCCCTCGTTCTTAGCAAGCTTGCCCTCGAGGTCGTGCGGCACTGGCCAGTCGTAGAAGACGGCGCCATCCTGCCTGAGCTTCGCCGCCACATCCTTGTTGATGATGGCGAAGACCTCGTTGGCATCGGCCTGCCAGGCAAGCCGGCTCGTCTTTGCGGCGGCAATGCCCTCGGCCAGGCGTGTGGCCATGGCGTTGGCGTGACGGGCGAGATTCAGCCAGAGATCGCCGGCGAAATAGGCGTCGAACTGCGCCGAGACGAAACGCGACTTGGAGAAAAGCTGGGCGGAGCGCTTGCGCAGGAAGTGCATCTCGTGGGCCTTGGAGAGGTCGAACAGCACCAGCGCCTCGGCGCACCAGCAGCCGTTCTTGGTGCCGCCGAAGGAGACGAGGTCGACGCCGCGCTTCCAGGTCATTTCGGCGGGCGTTACGTCGAGGCTGACCAGCGCGTTGGCGAAGCGCGCACCATCCATGTGCAGCGGCAGCCTGTGTCCCTTGGCGACGGCCGAGATCGCTTCGATTTCGGCGAGCGAATAGACCGTGCCGCTTTCCGTCGCCTGCGTCAGCGATACCGCACTGGGCTGGCCGCCATGGACGTTATCGAGCGGGAAGCGCCGGATCTCGGCTTCAAGGCGGGAGGCCTCCATCTTGCCCCGCGGTCCGTCGACGGGTTTCAGTCGGGCGCCATGCGAAAAGAATTCGGGCGCGCCGCATTCGTCGGCGATGACATGGGCCTCGCGATGGCAGAAGGCGACGCCGCCGGCGCGGTTGGCTGTTGCCAGTGCCAGCGAATTGGCGGCTGTTCCGGTGCCGACGAAGAAGACGGCGACGTCCCTTTCGAAGATGTCCGCGAACTTCTTCTCCACCTTCCGGTCAAGCTCGCTGGTGCCATAGGCCGACGCGTAGCCGCCGGCATGGGCCATCAGGCTTTCGGCAATCGCGGGATGGGCGCCAGCCCAGTTATCAGACGAAAAAATCATCACTTCTCACCCTGTTTCACCGTCAATTCGACGGCTTTTGCCGACCTTAGCCGAGTTTATAGCCGGATCAATCACGGTCAGCGGCCGAAAGGCCAACAGGAGACCAGTTTGAAACCAAAATGAAGAAAACGACGATATGCCGTAATTTAATTATAAAAGCCGGAAATTTCCGGCAATGTTCGGCAAAATCTTCTCCATTATTTGCTGATATGCCTCTTGCAGAGGGGGGTGGTTTCTGGCATAGAGCACATGAAATAGGACAGGTTTGCTGTCCTATTTCGGTCTAGGGACCGGAACAATCGCCGTGAGTGCCTAAAAAAGTGGCATCCGGCGTGCGAAGCGGGAGGATTGGCCGGATTTCATCCGGTTGTTATCGCCTGCCGTCAGGATGGTCGCAGACATCAGTGCCTGATGATGCCGTGCTTATTTGCGACCTGATCAGGATCATGAGACGATGAGTGCCCCGGCTTTTCGGCGTGTCTTTGCACGCAACGAAGAGTCATGCGCGGGCGGTGCCATGCCCGGCGGTGCCGGGTTCAACAGGAGGGAAAACGATGACGGATCATTCGCCATCACAGCAATCTGGGCTCAACCTCGCACACAGCGTTGCGACGGCTGAAAAAACGCCCGCATTCCCGACTGGCCTGCCGCGAAAACAGGGGCTCTACGATCCGCGCAACGAACATGACGCCTGCGGTGTCGGCTTCGTCGCCCATATGAAGGGTCAGAAGTCGCACCAGATCGTGCGCGATGGCCTCTTCATGCTCGAAAACCTGACGCACCGTGGTGCCGTCGGCGCCGACCCGCTGATGGGAGATGGCGCGGGCATCCTCGTGCAGATTCCCGACCGTTTCTTCCGCGAGGAGATGGCCAAGCAGGGCATCACCCTGCCGAAGGCGGGCGAATATGCCGTCGGCCACATCTTCATGCCGCAGGACGATGCGCTCGTCGAACACTTCAAGCAGGTGATCAAGGACGTCGTCACCGAAGAGGGCCAGGTGCTCATCGGCTACCGCGACGTGCCCGTCGACAACGCGTCGCTGTCGAAGGCGCCGGAAATCGCCGCGACCGAGCCGCGCCATGTCCAGATCTTCATCGGTGCCGGCCGTGACGCCGCCACGAACCCGGAGTTCGAGCGCCGTCTCTTCACGCTGCGCAAGGTGATCTCCAACCGCATCTATGACGAATACAAGGGCGAGGAGAGCAACTTCTACCCCGTGTCGCTGTCGTCCTCGACGATCGTCTACAAGGGCATGTTCCTCGCTTACCAGGTCGGCGCCTATTACAAGGATCTGTCCGACCCGCGCTTCGAAAGTGCGGTGGCGCTCGTTCACCAGCGCTTCTCGACCAACACGTTTCCGTCGTGGAAGCTCGCCCATCCCTACCGCATGGTCGCCCACAACGGCGAAATCAACACGCTGCGCGGCAACGTCAACTGGATGGCAGCGCGCCAGGCCTCGGTTTCCTCGCCGCTCTTCGGCGACGACATCTCCAAGCTCTGGCCGATCTCCTACGAAGGCCAGTCGGACACCGCCTGCTTCGACAACGCACTCGAGTTCCTGGTGCAGGGCGGCTATTCGCTGTCGCATGCCGTCATGATGCTGATCCCCGAGGCGTGGGCCGGCAACCAGTTGATGTCGCCTGAGCGAAAGGCGTTCTACGAATACCACGCAGCGCTGATGGAGCCGTGGGACGGTCCGGCAGCTGTCGCCTTTACCGACGGTCGCCAGGTCGGTGCGACGCTCGACCGCAACGGTTTGCGTCCGGCCCGCTACATCGTCACCTCGGACGACCGCGTCATCCTCGCGTCGGAAGCCGGCGTGCTGCCGGTCGACGAAGACAAGATCGTCAAGAAGTGGCGCCTGCAGCCGGGCAAGATGCTGCTCATCGATATGGAACAGGGCCGCATCATCTCCGACGAGGAGGTGAAGTCCTCGCTCGCGCAAAAGCACCCCTACAGCAAGTGGCTCGAAGACACCCAGCTGATCCTCGAGGAGCTGAAGCCGGTGGAGCCGCGTGCGCTCCGCCGTGACGTTTCCCTGATCGATCGCCAGCAGGCCTTTGGCTACACGCTCGAAGACACCAAGATCCTGATGTCGCCGATGGCGACGACCGGCCAGGAAGCGATCGGCTCGATGGGCACCGACACGCCGATCTCGGCGATGTCGGACAAGCGCAAGCTGCTTTACACCTATTTCAAGCAGAACTTTGCGCAGGTCACCAACCCGCCGATCGACCCGATCCGCGAGGAGCTGGTGATGAGCCTCGTCTCCTTCATCGGTCCGCGTCCGAACATCCTCGACCACGAGGGCATGGCGCATGCCAAGCGGCTCGAGGTGCGCCAGCCGATCCTAACCAACGGCGATCTCGAAAAGATCCGCTCGATCGGTCACACCGAGGATCGTTTCGACACCAAGACGCTCGACTTTACCTATGACATTTCGCGCGGCGCCGAAGGCATGCCGGAAATGCTCGACCGGCTCTGCGAACGTGCGGAAGCGGCGGTGAAGGGCGGCTACAACATCATCGTTCTGTCGGACCGCCAGGTCGGACCGGACCGCGTGGCTATCCCGGCGCTGCTCGCGACCGCGGCCGTGCACCACCACCTGATCCGCAAGGGTCTGCGCACGTCGGTCGGCATCGTGCTTGAATCCGGCGAACCGCGCGAAGTGCATCAGTTCTGCCTGCTCGCCGGCTACGGCGCCGAGGCGATCAACCCCTATCTCGCCTTCGATACGCTCACCGACATGCACAAGCGTGGCGAGTTCCCCAAGGAAGTCGACGGCAGCGAAGTGGTCTACCGCTACATCAAGGCCGTCGGTAAGGGCATCCTCAAGGTCATGTCCAAGATGGGCATCTCGACCTACCAGTCCTATTGTGGCGCGCAGATCTTCGACGCCGTCGGCCTGTCGTCGAAGCTTGTCGACCAGTTCTTCTTCGGCACGGCGACGACGATCGAAGGCATCGGCCTCGAAGAGATCGCCGCCGAAACCGTCGCCCGCCACAAGGCGGCCTTCGGCGCCGACCCGGTTCTCGCCAACTCGCTCGATATCGGTGGCGAATATGCCTTCCGCATGCGCGGCGAAAGCCATGCCTGGACGCCGGACGCGATCGCCTCGCTGCAGCACGCCGTTCGTGGCAACGCAGAGGACCGCTACCGCGAGTTCGCCGAGATGGTGAACAACTCGGCGCTGCGCATGAACACCATCCGTGGCCTGTTCACGATCAAGAGCGCCGAAGCCCTTGGCCGCAAGCCGATCTCGGTCGACGAGGTCGAACCGGCCGTCGATATCGTCAAGCGCTTCTCGACCGGGGCCATGTCCTTCGGCTCGATCAGCCGCGAGGCACATACGACGCTGGCGATTGCCATGAACCGGATCGGCGGCAAGTCGAACACCGGCGAAGGGGGCGAGGAAAGCGACCGCTACCTGCCGCTGCCCGATGGTTCGATGAACCCGGAACGCTCGGCGATCAAGCAGATCGCGTCCGGCCGCTTCGGCGTGACCACCGAGTACCTGGTCAATGCCGATATGCTGCAGATCAAGGTGGCGCAAGGGGCCAAGCCCGGTGAAGGCGGGCAGCTGCCCGGCCACAAGGTCGATGCGACGGTTGCCAAGACTAGGCATTCGACCCCGGGCGTCGGCCTGATTTCGCCGCCGCCGCACCATGACATCTACTCGATCGAAGACCTGGCGCAGCTGATCTACGATCTGAAGAACGTCAATCCGGAAGCCGACGTTTCGGTCAAACTCGTCTCGGAAGTCGGCGTCGGCACGGTTGCCGCCGGCGTTGCCAAGGCGCGTGCCGACCATATCACTGTCGCCGGCTTCGACGGCGGTACCGGCGCTTCGCCGCTCACCTCGCTGAAGCACGCAGGCAGCCCCTGGGAAATCGGTCTTGCCGAGACCCAGCAGACGCTGGTGCTGAACGGCCTGCGTTCGCGCGTCGCCCTTCAGGTCGATGGTGGTCTGAAGACCGGTCGCGACGTCATCATCGGCGCGCTGCTCGGTGCCGACGAATTCGGCTTCGCCACCGCACCGCTGATCGCCGCCGGCTGCATCATGATGCGCAAGTGCCACCTCAACACCTGTCCCGTCGGCGTTGCGACCCAGGATCCGGTGCTGCGCAAGCGCTTCAAGGGCACGGCCGAGCACGTCATCAACTACTTCTTCTTCGTGGCCGAGGAAGTGCGCGAGATCCTGGCGTCGCTCGGCGTCAGGAAGCTCAACGACATCGTCGGCGCTTCGGAACTGCTCGAAAAGGACAGTGCGCTTGCGCACTGGAAGGCCAACGGCCTCGACTTCTCGAAGATCTTCCACAAGGTGGAAGCCAAAAAGGAAGAGACCTACTGGACCACGCGCCAGCAGCACCCGATCGACGATGTTCTCGATCGCAAGCTGATCAAGGAAGCGGCGGTCGCGCTCGAAACCAAGGCTCCGGTCAAGATCGAAGCCGAGATCAAGAACGTCGACCGTTCGGCCGGCGCGATGCTTGCCGGTGCTCTTGCCAAGCGCTGGGGCCACAAGGGCCTGAAGGACGACACCATCCACGTGACCCTCAAGGGCACGGCTGGCCAGTCCTTCGGCGCGTTCCTCGCACGCGGCATCACCTTCGATCTCGTGGGTGACGGTAACGACTATGTCGGCAAGGGTCTTTCGGGCGGTCGCATCATTGTCCGGCCGCCGGAAAATGCGACGATCGTTCCGCAAGAATCGATCATCGTCGGCAACACCGTGCTTTACGGCGCGATCTCGGGCGAGTGCTACTTCAACGGCGTTGCCGGCGAACGTTTCGCAGTGCGCAACTCCGGCGCGGTCGCGGTCGTCGAGGGCGTGGGTGACCACGGCTGCGAATACATGACCGGCGGCGTCGTCGTCGTGCTCGGCGGAACGGGGCGCAACTTTGCGGCCGGCATGTCGGGCGGTGTCGCCTATGTGCTCGACGAGGAAGGCGATTTCGCCCGTCGCTGCAACATGGCGATGGTCGAGCTGCAACCGGTTCCGGAAGAGGACGACATGCTGGAGAAGCTGCACCACCACGGCGGCGACATCATGCACAAGGGCATGGTCGACGTGTCGGGCGACATGACGCGCCACGACGAGGAGCGGCTTTATCAGCTCATCTCCAACCACCTTCACCACACGGGTTCGCCCCGGGCGAAGGAGATCCTCGATCACTGGACGGATTATCGGCCGAAATTCCGCAAGGTCATGCCGGTCGAGTACCGCCGTGCGCTCGAGGATATGGAACGCATGAAAATGGCAGAGGCGGCCGAATAGGAGGCCCCGGTGACCAAGGCTCCCGGTTCATCACAGATCGGTTCGGGGGCCCCTCACGCGCGCTCGCAAAAAGCGCCTGTTCAGACGCACAGCTTTCAGGATGAAACGATGGGTAAGGTAACTGGATTTCTCGAGATCGACCGGCAAGTGGCAAAGTACCAGCCGGCGTCCGACCGCATCCGCCATTTTCGCGAATTCACCATTCCGATGTCAGAACCGGAAGTGCAGAAGCAGGCTGCTCGCTGCATGGACTGTGGCATCCCCTATTGCCACGGCCCGACCGGCTGCCCGGTGCACAACCAGATCCCGGACTGGAACGATCTCGTCTACAACGGCAACTGGGACGAGGCGATCCGCAACCTGCATTCGACCAACAACTTCCCGGAATTCACCGGCCGCGTCTGCCCGGCGCCGTGCGAGGAAGCCTGCACGCTGAACCTCGAAGACACCCCGGTCGCGATCAAGACCGTCGAACAGGCGATCGCCGACAAGGCCTATGAAATGGGCTATATCGTGCCGCAGCCGGCCGTCACCAAGACCGGCAAGAAGGTCGCGATCATCGGCTCGGGACCTGCCGGTATGGCCGCGGCCCAGCAGCTTGCCCGCGCCGGCCACGAGGTGCACGTCTACGAGCGCGAAACCAAGCCCGGCGGCCTGCTGCGCTACGGCATCCCGGACTTCAAGATGGAGAAGAACTTCATCGATCGCCGCGTCGACCAGATGCGCGGCGAAGGCGTCACTTTCCACTGCGGCATCAATGTCGGCGTCGACGTTCCGATGCAGCGCCTGCTCGACGAGCATGACGCCGTGCTCTACTGCGGCGGCTCCGAGACCCCGCGCGACGCGGGCATCCCCGGCGTCCAGTTCGCCGGCGTGCATGACGCGATGCCCTATCTCGTCCAGCAGAACCGCCGCGTCGGCCGCGAGAACATCGACAGCGTCGGCTGGCCGTCGCAGCCGATCCTTGCCGGCGGCAAGCATATCGTCGTCGTCGGCGGTGGTGATACCGCGTCCGACTGTGTCGGCACCGCTTTCCGCCAGGGCGCCGTCAAGGTGACCCAGCTCGACATCCGTCCGCAGCCGCCGGAAAAGGAAGACAAGCTCGCCGTCTGGCCGTTTTGGGCGACGAAGATGCGCACCTCTTCGAGCCAGGCCGAAGGCGCCATCCGCGAGTTCCAGGTGGCGACCCTTGAGTTCATCGGCGACGAGGACGGCAACCTGACCGGCGTGAAGTGCTGCCAGGTGGATGATCGCCGCAAGCCGGTCGCCGGCACGGAGTTCATCATCAAGGCGGATCTTGCCTTCATCGCCATCGGTTTCAGTGGTCCCTTCACCAACAGCGTGATCAAGGACCTCGGCGACAAGCTGACGCTCAACACCGACCGCCGCGGCTCGACCAACGTCGTCGCCAACGAGCGCGACTACAAGACCTCGGTCGACAAGCTCTGGACGGCCGGCGACGTGCGCCGAGGCCAGTCGCTCGTCGTCTGGGCGATCCGCGAAGGCCGCCAGGCGGCACGTGCGATCGACGAGGCGCTGATGGGTTCGACCACGCTGCCGCGCTAAGGCATTACTCCCAAGCATGAAAAAAGCCCCGCAGCGATGCGGGGCTTTTTTCATGGTGTGCCAGAAGGCTGAATGGGGATCGTCGGCCTAGTTGCGGATCACCGGGTTGCTGATGACCGTGTTTGGCTTCGAGAGGCGGAAGTCATCGACGCGGCCGGCCGGAGCGGCGGCGACGTCACCCTTGCCAACCAGCAGGTCGCGTGGGCTCTTGCCGTTGCCCTTGTCCGGTGCGGCGCTGCCGAGCAGGGACGCGGCGCCATCCAGCGCCGGATCGGTCAGCCCGATCGGCTGGGTCTTGACGATATCCTCGTTGCCGAGCGGTGCGGTCACCACCAGGTCCTTGAGCTCGTCGGCGCCCGGCACGTTCTTGTCGGTGGCGGCGGCATCGCCGAGCAGCCGACGGATGTCCTTCTCGACGTAGAAGGCAAGCTTGCGCTTGCCGGCCTTGGTGAGGTTGACGCCGTCGGCGCCGCGCAGGCGCACCTGCTGGCCGTTGATATCGGAGCCGGTCAGAACGAACTTGCCGCCCTCATCGACGAAGCCGTCCCAGATGTCGACGAACTGTCCGCCGACCTTCTCGATCTCCTCGCGATAGATGCCGTTGAAGGTGACCATGTCGGCGGTCATCGCGGCCGACTGGAACGGCGGCATGCCGACCCAGAGAACCGGCAGCTTTTCCTTGCGCGCAAGGGCTGCCAGCGCGTTGACACGCTTGCGATATTCTTCCGTCCAAAGGTCGGAGCGGAACTTCTCCTTGGTGCTGCCGATCTGCATCTGCTGGCGATCGTTGGCGCCGAGGCTGATGATGATGACCGACGGCTTCACGTCGCCGACATAGCCCGGCAGCGTGCCCGGCCAATTGAAATAGTCCTCGCGCACGAGGCCGGACGAGCCGTTCGCCCGCGTCTCGATGGTGATGCCGGGCGTCATCTCGAAGGCGGTCTTCAAGCCGTCGCCGAGGCTGCCGGCCATGAAGTCGCCGACGACGAGCACCTTCTTGGCATCTGGCGCTTTCTCCACCACCACCGGCGCCGGGGCAGGGGTGTCGGCGACCTTCGGCTTCTGCTTCTGTTGGCCCTGGCCCTTCTGTCGCTGCTGCGGCTGGCGCTGGCGCTTCGGGCGCGGTTGTTCGGGATAATAGTCGCGATCTGCATAGGTCGGCCGTTCGCGGGTCAGCCCGCCGAAAAGCATCTGGAACAGAGTGCGCCGCTGCACCCGTTCCTGCGCTTCGGCAAAGCTCGCAAAAAGGCTGACGGTGAGCATCGCCACAAGGGCGATGCAGATCGTCGCAATCCCGAACGGCGTTCGGCCAACTTGCCTGCGGCGTTTGCTGATCATCTGCTTTCTGCCCCGTTCATCGCGTATTCGGGCGGCCTTGCCGCGCAAAAGTTTCAGCGCGCCGCACGGGGTGCAGCGCGCTTGCCCTATTGTATCTCACGGATACTCAGATCGCGAAACCGTTTCGAACCTGCTAGTTGCGGAGCGCCCGCAGCAGCATCTGGGTCGGCTCTCCGTCCGGCGCCAGTCCGTTCTTCGACTGGAACGCCTGGATCGCGGCCTTGGAGCCGGAGCCGAAATTGCCGTCGACTTCGCCGCTGTAGTAGCCGAGCTCCTTCAGCCGGTTCTGCAGCTCGAACTTCTCGCTGATATCAAGCGAACCGTCCGGACGCGGCCAGCGCTGCTGCATGCCCTGGTAGCCGGCGATCTGGTCGGCGAGCAGGCCGACGCCAAGCGCGTAGCTGTCCGAGGCGTTGTAGCGCTTGATGACGAAGAAGTTCTTGGTCATCAGGAAGCCGGGGCCCTGGCCCCCGCTCGGCAGCTTGAGTTCGGCGCGGGTGCTGCCGTTGCGGAAGCCCTTGCCGTTCGGCCGGGCAAAACCGAGCGACGCCCATTCCTTGAGCGTCTTCGTCTGGCCGGAATATTTCGCGGCATTTGCCGGCGGGGCGACCTCGTAGCCCCAGGTCTCGCCCGGTTGCCAGCCATTCTTCTTCAGGAGGTTGGCGGCGGTCGCCAGCGCGTCCGGCACGGAGTTCCAGATGTCGCGGTGACCGTTTCCATCCGCATCGACTGCATAGAGCAGGTAGCTCGTCGGGATGAACTGGGTGTGGCCCATGGCACCCGCCCAGGAGCCGGTCAGCTCGCGCGGCGTGATGTCGCCCTTCTGCAGGATCTTGAGTGCTGCGATCAGCTGCTTCTTGGCATAGTTCGACCGCTTCGGATCCGCATAGGCAAGGGTTGCCAGCGCGCGCGGCACGTAGTGCAGGCGGTCATCCTTCTCCAGCACTGCGCCGTAGTTGGACTCCATCGACCAGATGGCCAGAAGAATGGTCTTGTCGACGCCGAAGTGTTTCTCCAGCGCGTTCAGCGTGCGGGCGTGCTTGGTCGCCATCTCCTGGCCGACGCGCTTGGTGTAGGGGTTCACGCGGGAATCGATATATTCCCAGATCTTGTGCTTGAACTCCGGCTGGTAGTTGGCCTTGTCGATCACCGTCTGGTCGGGCGACTTTACGCCGGCAAAGGCCTGGCGGTAGGTTGACTTGGTGATGCCGGCCTGGGCGGCGGTCGCGTAAAACTCGTTGATCCAGTTCTGGAACCCGGTATCGGCGCGCGCAGGTGCGGTGCCGAGCGTGGCGGCGGATAGGACGAGGGCGGCTGCGATATGACGGAAAAACGTCCTGCGGTTTCTGATCATCAGCTGTCGGTTCCGTTTCTCTGCGGAGCTTCGGCCGTCATGGCCCGAATCACTCCGCAAGGTGGCAGTCTGGGGCCAGCCTGGACGGTGGGGGCAGTCGTCGGCGGCTCCTGTTTCGGATCCGGCCGCGCTTGTTGCATTGCCGGATTGCAACGAATCTACAGAAACGTGGTCAACAAACCCTTTACCATGAAAATGTGGTGGCGTCTTCGGCCACAGAAAATGTCAAGCCTTGGTCGTGGAGTTCGCATATGCATTTGTTTCGTCGGTTCATGCTGTGTTCAGCTGACGGCATAGAGATTGCGGCTCCATTACGGAGCGCTGTATGGTTCGGGACGGATTGACGTCCAGGACCATTCGGCAAGAGTTATGAGTGAAATCCTTTCAAGGAGGTATCGATGACCGACAAGCGTAAAGTCCGCAAAGCCGTGTTCCCGGTCGCAGGACTGGGCACCCGTTTCCTGCCGGCGACCAAGGCCGTGCCGAAGGAAATGCTGACGGTGGTGGACAAGCCGGTCATTCAATATGTGGTCGACGAAGCGCTGGAAGCCGGGATCGAGCATCTGATCTTCGTGACCGGACGCAGCAAGGCTGTCATCGAGGACTATTTCGACATTCAGGTCGAGCTCGACCAGACGCTGCGCGAGCGCAACAAGAAGGCCGAGATCGCGCTGCTCGACGGCATCCTGCCGAAGGCCGGCACCACCAGCTTCACCCGCCAGCAGGCGCCGCTCGGCCTTGGCCACGCGGTCTGGTGCGCCCGTGAACTCGTCGGCAACGAGCCCTTCGCGCTGCTCCTGCCCGACATGATCATGAAGGGTGAGAAGGGCTGCCTGAAGGGCATGGTCGAGCTCTATGAGCAGAGCGGCGGCAACGTCATCGCGGTTGAGGAATGCGCGCCGGACCAGGCGCACAAATACGGCATCGTCGGCGTCGGCGACAAGGTCGGCGAAGGTTTCAAGATCACCAAGATGGTCGAGAAGCCAGCACCGGGCACTGCCCCCTCCAACTTCTTCATCAACGGCCGCTACATCCTGCAGCCGGAGATCTTCCCGATTCTCGAAAAGCAGGAGCGCGGCGCCGGCAACGAGATCCAGCTGACCGACGGCATGCTCAAGCTTTCCGACAACCAGCAGTTCGCCGCTTACCACTTCCGTGGCGATACCTACGACTGTGGCGCCAAGGACGGCTTCATCCTGGCCAACGTCGCCTTCGCGCTCGAGCGTGGCGATATCCGTCCGACCGTCGAAGGCCCGCTGAAGAGCCTGCTCGGCAGCCTGAAGTAATCGGCTTTCTCTTCTCGAAGGCAAGAAAGGCCGCGTCCATCGGGCGCGGCCTTTTTTTATCTGGATAATGGGATTGCCTCAGCGGCGCAGCGTCAACCCGACGCCGACGCGGGTGATGTCGGTGGTGTCGCCCTGATCGCGGGTGGTGCGCTCGTAGCTGACGTCGCCCGTCAGCGCCAGGTAGCGGTTGATGTCGTAGGTGAGGCCGGCGCCGGTGCGCCAGGTGGTCTCGTCCGACGAGCGGGCGTTCGAGGGGTAGTTGCGCAGCGTCAGGCTATTCGTCAGGCGCGCGACGAGATCCGAGCGCATCTGGTGGGTGATGATGTTGGTGAGGTTGTAGTCGATCGAACCAGCGTCGCCGGGCGTCGTTGACGGGTTGAGGTCGGTCGACACGGCGAAGAGCACGTCGGTGCCGCGTTGCGGCGACCAGTTGAGGCGGCCATCGACCGACAGGCCGCGGAGTTCGCCAAGCCGTTCATCCTCGAAATTGTAGGTTTCGTAGCCGAGGCCGAGCTCGCCATAGAGTTTCTCGCCGAGGTCGAGCTCGATACCGCCGCGTGCGGCATAGGTCTGATAGGAGCGTTCGAAACCGAGCGGATCTTCGCGCAGATCGTAGAGCGACTTGCCGACGGAGGCTTCGAGGAACGGGATCAATGCCGGCGACAGTTCGTAGCCGACGCGGGCCGTGAGCACACCGGTGTTGCGGTTTCGATACTTGACCGAAAGGTTCGTGCCGTTTTCGAGTTCGACATCACCATAGGTGCGCCGGTCGAAATCGATGCCGACCGAGCCGCGGATCAGACCGAAATCACGCTCAACGGCCGCGCCGAGGCGGTAGGTGTTGACCGCGGACTGGTTTTTGGCGTTGGAGATCGCGTTCGGGTCGTCGGCGTCCTCGCGCTCGAAACTGTAGCCGGCGCGCAGACGGGCGATCGTTTCGTCCCAGAGATCGAGCCGCAGTTCCGCATCGACATTGGCGCGGGGCTCTTCCTCGCCCTCGCCGGAGATGTTGTTCTGCAACACGCCTTCGCCGGTGACGGTCAGCTGATGCCGCGACCAGTCCGAGGTCAAGGTGCCGCGGATTCCGGTTTCGAGATAGCCGCGGTTGGTCTTGGTGTCGCCGTCCTTGCGCCATTCGTGGTTGATGGTCTCGCTGACGCTGGGGCGCAGCGTGAAGGTGCCGATTCGGATGCCCGGGGCGCGATCGTATTCGGGGTTGTCGGTCCGCAACCGCAGACCGTCGATCGTCGGCTCGCGCTGGTTCAGGCGAAGGTAATCCTCGTTAGAGGCCGGGGTCAGGTCGTCAGCGCTGACGGCGCCGGTGGTCTGCGGATCGGTGATTGCGGGCGTCGCGGCCGGAACGGCTGAAGGCGCTGTGCCCGCGCCATAGGTGGTCGTCGTCGGAGCGGTGGCGGGAGCGGTCGTGGCGGTCTGGGCGTTCAAGGATGCGGGGGCAAGCATCGCCGTGCCGGCCAGCAGCAACGCCAGCGACGTCGAACGCCGCGCGCCTCCTTTGATCGAGCGAGATGAGCCTGGCACCATATGCCGTTTGTCCACGAGCCTGATTGCAATCCTTTCGCAACCGTAAAGCGACGTGGTTAATCAATCGTTTCCAAACGGAAAAAACGTCGTGGCATCAGCCGCTTGCGGTTACACTTTCGACGGTCAGGTTGCGGCCGTGGGTGGAAACGACGCGCACTCTTGTACCGGCCGGCAGGTCCGGTCCCTCAACGACCCAGAACGTGTCGTCGAGCCGGATGCGCCCTCGGCCTTCGGCGATCGGTTTTTCCAGGACCGCGGTGCGGCCGACGAGGCTTTCGGCGCGCTGGTTCAAAAGCGGCTCGTCGGTGGTCTCGGATGTGGAGAGAACGAAGCGGCGGCCAAGGAGAACGGCCGCCACCGAGAGCAGCGCGAACAGCACGAGCTGGACCTGCCACGTCCAGAAGCCGACCTCCCAAAGCATGAGGGAGAGGATGCCGACTGCCAAGGCGGCGACACCGATCCAGATCAGGAACACGCCGGGGGCGATGAGCTCGGCGGCGAGAAGCACGAAGCCCAGAACCCACCAGCTCCAGGGCCCGAGTTCTTGAATGGCGCGTTCGATCATCGTCTACTTCCCTTGCGCGGGATCGGTCGGGAAAGCCGGCGTGGTGCGCGGCGTCGACTGGCGCGGGCGGGTCGCTGGCGCCGTCTGGCTGTCGCCAAAGACTTCCTTGGCGATGGCGCCGATGCCACCGAGTGAACCGATCAGCGCGGAAGCTTCCATCGGCATCAGCACGATCTTCTGGTTGTTGGCGGTGCCGATCGAGGCGAGTGCCTCGGTGTACTTCTGGGCGACGAAGTAGTTGATCGCCTGCACGTCGCCGGCCGCAATGGCCTCGGAGACCATCTTGGTTGCCTTCGCCTCTGCCTCGGCCAGGCGCTCGCGCGCTTCGGCGTCACGAAACGCCGCTTCGCGCTGGCCCTCGGCCTGCAGGATCGCCGACTGCTTGGCGCCTTCGGCGCGCAGGATCTGGGCGTTTCTGGCGCCTTCGGCTTCGAGCACCTGCGCGCGTTTCTCGCGCTCGGCCTTCATCTGGCGCGCCATGGCATCGACGAGATCCTTCGGCGGGGCGATATCCTTGATCTCGATGCGGGTGATCTTGATGCCCCAGGGGCTGGCAGCTTCGTCGACGACGTGCAGCAGCCTGTCGTTGATCGTATCACGGTTGGAGAGCAGTTCGTCGAGGTCCATCGAACCCATGACCGAGCGGATGTTGGTCATCGTCAGGTTGAGGATGGCGTTTTCCAGATGCGCCACCTGGTAGGCGGCCTGCGCCGCATTCAGGATCTGATAGAAGGCGACGGCATCGGCCGAAACGCTGGCATTGTCCTTGGTGATGACTTCCTGGGTCGGAACGTCGAGCACCTGTTCCATCACGTTCATCTTGGCGCCGATGCGGTCGATGAACGGCACGATCAGATTGAGGCCCGGCTCCAGCGTTTTGGTGTAGCGACCGAAGCGCTCGATCGTATAGCGGTAGCCCTGCGGCACCGTCTTGATCCCCATGAAGAGGACCAGGATGATGAGCACCACGAAGCCAATGACGACGATATCCATTCCGCCCAAGACTTACCCCCTTAAATTGCAATCTCGACCTGTGGCTGCAGTCTAGCGTATTCCGTTTCCCTTCGGAATCGCTTTTCCGCGGATTGCGCGTAAATTCAAAATGTTAGATTGCCGCGCTCGCCGGTGGGCAAGAGCGCGGCTCCTTCATCCTGAGTTGGCGGCCAGCGCGCCGTTCAAGTGGGGTGATGGGACGATTAAAGCCAGCCGGCAAGCTCCCGGCGCACGACGTGTTCGAGCACGGCCATGCCTTCGGCGCTGTCGTTCAGGCAGGGGATGTGGGTGAACTTCTCGCCGCCATTGTGATGGAAGCTTTCGGCCGCCTGCTCGGCGATCTCTTCCAACGTTTCCAGACAGTCGGAGACGAAGCCCGGGTTGAGGACGGCAATGCGCTTGACACCGTCCTGCGCAAGTTTTTCGACCGTCTTGTC